>CAVSCB010000007.1:0-242462 GCA_963726305.1 uncultured Gammaproteobacteria bacterium | reverse complement strand
CCCTGGCCGAACTGGAAGGCGGCTGCGGCGGCGTCGTCACGGCGACCGGCATGGCCGCGATCACGCTGGTGCTGGCCCTGCTCGAGCCGGGCGACACGCTGGTGGTGCCGCACGATTGCTACGGCGGCAGCTGGCGCCTGTTCAATGCGCTGGCCAGGAAGAACCACTTCACCCTGATCACGGCCGACCTGACCGATCCGCGCGCGCTGGCCGCGGCCCTGGCGCAATCGCCGAAGATGGTCTGGATCGAAACGCCGTCGAATCCGCTGCTGCGCATCACCGACCTGCGCTTCGTCGCCGAGGCCGCGCATCGGGTCGGCGCGCTGGTGGTGGCCGACAACACCTTCCTGTCGCCGGCGCTGCAGACGCCGATCGCGTTGGGCGCCGACCTGGTGCTGCACTCGACCACCAAGTACATCAACGGCCACAGCGATGTGGTCGGCGGCGCGGTGGTGGCCAAGGAGCCCGCGTTGCACGAGCAATTGACCTGGTGGGCCAATGCGCTGGGCCTGACCGGCAGTCCGTTCGACAGCTTCCTGACGATGCGCGGCTTGCGCACGCTCGATGCGCGCCTGCGCGTGCACCAGGAAAACGCGCAGGCGCTGGCCGAGCTGCTCGAGGCGCATCCGGCGGTCGCGGCGGTGCACTATCCGGGGCTGGCCAGCCATCCCGGCCACGCGCTGGCGGCGCGCCAGCAACGCGGTTTCGGCGCCATGCTCAGCGTCGAGCTCGACGGCGGCGTGGATGCGGTGCGCGCCTTCCTCGATGGCCTGCGCTGTTTCACCCTGGCCGAATCGCTGGGCGGCGTCGAGAGCCTGGTCGCGCATCCGGCGACCATGACCCACGCGGCGATGACGGCCGAGGCGCGCCTGGCGGCCGGCATCGGCGATGGCCTGCTGCGACTGTCGGTGGGTATCGAGGCCTTGCCGGACCTGGTCGCGGACCTGGAGGCGGCATTGGCCCGCGCCGGGGAATTCAGCGCGTTGCGGGCAGCGCCTGCGCGTTCTTGAAGTATTGCTCGATCGGCTCCGGCCGATGGATGCCGAAGCCCTGGGCGAAATCCACGCCCAGTTCGCGCAAGGCTTGCAGGATGGCTTCGTTCTCGGTGTGTTCGGCGATGGTCTGCTTGTTGAGCACGTGGGCGATGTCGGTGATCGAGCGGATCACCGCGATCGACAGCGGCGAGCTTTCCAGGTCGCGCACGAAGCTGCCGTCGATCTTGAAATAATCCACGTCCAGCGTGCGCAGGTAGTTGAACGAACAGAAGCCGGTGCCGAAATCGTCGAGCGCGAAGGCGCAGCCGAGCGAGCGCATCTTGGTGATCATCACCTGGGCGCGGGCGAGATCGCGCACGGCGCTGGTCTCGGTGACCTCGAAGCATAGTTTGTAGGCCGGCAGGCGGCTGTTGCGCACCCGCTGGTAGAGGAACTGTCCGAAGCGCATCGTCCACCAGCGACGCGGCGGTCAGGTTGATCGCGCAGGTGTGCACTTCGGCGCGCGGCCTCGGGCCGCGACTTCCAGCCAGCGCCAGGGTCAGGTTGACCACGTGCCGGTCGAGCGCGACGCCCAGCTGGAAACGTTCGGCGGCGGGAATGAAGTGGTCGGGCGCCAGCCGCTCGCCGGTCTCCGGATCGCGCATGCGCAGCAGCACTTCGAAATGGCGGCCTTCCAGTGGCTGCGCGCCCGGGCTGGCCACCGGCGGGTGCAGCGGCGTGATCGACTGGCAATCGATCTCGAACAGGTTGCGGTCGATCGCCTCGCGGATGCGCAGGGCCCAGCGCATGGCCTGGGTGCGCTCGTGCATCTCGCCCGGCTTCAGGCTGGCCAGCACCACCCGGTTGCCGCCCAGTTCCTTGGCGGTGAAGCAGGCGGCGTCGGCCAGCGAGAGCAGGCGGGCGTATTCGATTTCGCCCGGCTTGAACGTGACCAGGCCGATGCTCACGGTGATGTTGAGCACGTGGTCCTGCCAGCCGACCCGGTAGTTTTCCACGGCGCGTTGCAGGTGTTGCAGGCGCAGCTCCATGGTGTCGGCATCGCCGGCCAGCAGCAGGGCGAACTCGTCGCCGCCGATCCGGAACACCTGGTCGCCGGCGCGCAGTCGCGCCTTGAGCAGCGAGCCGATGCCGTGGATCAGCGCGTCGCCGGCGGCGTGGCTGGCGGTGTCGTTGATCAGCGTGAAGTGGTCCAGGTCCAGGTAGGCCAGCGCGCTGCCTTCGCCTTGCCCGGCCAGCGCCCGCTGCACGGCTTCCTCGAACGCCGCGCGATTGGGCAGGTTGGTGGCCGCATCGGTGGTGGCGCGCCGCAGCACCTTGCGCGTGGCCACGCGTTGCTCGTTGATCGAGGCCACCAGCACCAGCGGCACGGTTGCGACCAGGCCCATGAAGCACAGCAGCAGGGCCGCATCGAGCGTATCGGCCGGCGGCCTGAAGCCGGCCAGGCCAAGCCCGGTCAGCGAGGTCAGGAACAGGACGGTGACGGTCATTCCCGTCGTGGTCCACAGCGGCTGGAAGCGCAACGCGCTCCACACCAGCAAGGACATCGGCAAGGCCACCAGTCCCAGCGCGAAGGCGCTGTTCTGCTGGCCGCCCAGGTAGACGGCGGCATAGGAAAGCACCAGCAGCGCCGACCCACGCGGTTTTTTCATTGCTGGAGGAGTAGTCGCCGGCTTCGGGCTGGTCGGGATTGTTCGAGGCCGGCGCGGTCACCAGCAGCAACGTAGGCGCGACGGCGACGATGCCGAGCAGGTCGCCCAGCGACCACATCACGAAGGCCGGCCAGAGGCCGGACATCGGCACCATGCCCGAATAGATCAGGCCCGATGTCCCGATGGCGCCCGAGACGGCCACCATCACCAGGCCGCCGCGCAGCATGCCGAAGCCGCTGGCCACGCTGACCCGCGGATGCACCGAGCTCAGGTGCACGGCGTAGACGCCGGCCAGCGCGCCGAGGAAATTGCTCAGGATGGAGAACGGCAGGAAGCTCGGCGGCACGTGGACGAAGGTCAGGTGGGCGATCAGCACCGCGACCGGGATGAACATGGACCAGCGCCAGCCATAGCGCAGCACCGCGCCAAAGGCGATTCCGGCCGAGGGCCAGAACAAGGTGACCTGGTCCGGGCCTGCGATGAATGCCTCCGCATACCAGGTGCCCAGGATGTACAGGCCGATCAACAGGATGAACCGCAACATCGTGGGTCCCCTTTTCCCCTGTCCTTTATGCCGCTGCGAAGGCCGATGCGCAAGCTTGGGCCACAGACTGCGCGCCAGCAGAACGTGACGGCTTCAGCATTCGATCACGTTCACCGCCAGGCCGCCGCGCGAGGTTTCCTTGTACTTGTCCTGCATGTCGCGGCCGGTGTCGCGCATGGTCTTGATCACCTTGTCCAGCGACACCCGGTGCTTGCCGTCGCCGCGCAGGGCCATGCGCGAGGCGTTGATCGCCTTCACCGCGCCCATGGCGTTGCGCTCGATGCAGGGAATCTGCACCAGGCCGCCGATCGGGTCGCAGGTCAGGCCGAGGTTGTGCTCCATGCCGATTTCCGCGGCGTTCTCGATCTGGCCCAGGGCTGCCGCCGAGCGCGGCGGTCAGCCCGCCGGCGGCCATCGAGCAGGCCACGCCGACTTCGCCCTGGCAGCCGACTTCGGCGCCCGAGATCGAGGCGTTCTCCTTGTACAGGATGCCGATGGCGCCGGCGGTGAGCAGGAAATCGAGGATGCCTTTCTCGCTGGCGCTGGCGCAGAAGCGGTCGTAGTAGTGCAGCACCGCGGGGATGATGCCGGCCGCGCCATTGGTCGGCGCGGTGACCACGCGGCCGCCGGCGGCGTTTTCCTCGTTCACCGCCAAGGCGTACAGGTTGACCCAGTCGAGCACGGTCAGCGGATCCTTCATCGCCGCTTCCGGCCGCGACGACAGTTCGTGGTACATCGACGGCGCGCGGCGCACGACCTTCAGCCCGCCCGGCAGCACGCCCGGGTGGCGCAGGCCGCGCGCGACGCAATCCTGCATGGCCGTCCACAGTTCGCGCAGGCCGGCGTGGATTTCCTCGTCGCTGCGCCAGACCCGTTCGTTCTCCATCATCAGCTCGGCGATGGTCAGGTTGCTGCTCTCGCACAGTTGCAGCAGTTCGTCGCCGCTGCGGAAGGGATAGGGCAGGGCGGTGGTGTCGGCGACGATGCGATCCTCGGCCGCCTCGTCCTGGTTGACCACGAAGCCGCCGCCGACCGAGTAGTAGTCGCGGGTGGCCAGCTCCGCGCCGTCGGCGTCCATGGCGGTGAAGCGCATGCCGTTGCTGTGGAAGGGCAGCTTCTGCCGCTTGTTGAAGATCAGGTCGCTCTTTTCGTCGAAGCCGATCGCGTGCCTGCCGAGCAGGTCGGATCTTCTTCTCGCGGCGGATGCGCTCGAGCGCGGCCGGGATCAGGTCGGGGTCGATGCTGTTCGGCCAGGCGCCTTCGAGTCCCATCAGCACGGCCTTGTCGGTGCCGTGGCCGCGGCCGGTCAGCGCCAGCGAGCCGAACAGTTCCACCCGGACCCGCGCGCACTGCGGCAAGCGTGCCGGCTTCCTCGAGCCAGCTTGCTGGCGAAGCGCGCCGCCGCGCGCATCGGCCCGACGGTGTGCGAGGACGAGGGTCCGATGCCGATCTTGAACAGGTCGAATACGCTGACGGCCATATACTGTGCTTCCGGAGGGATGCCCATTCTAGCCCTCCATGCGCGCGCCGGGAGCCGACCGGCGATGGAGGCTTGATGCGATGGCCCTGACATTGTTCCAACGCGACGAGTGTCCGCTCTGCGACGAGGCCTATGAGGTGCTGTTGAAGGCGGGCGTGTCCGATTTCGATCCGGTCTGGATCGATGGCGATACCGGGCTGGAAGGACTGCTACGGTTCGCGGGTGCCCGTGCTGCGGCGCAACGATTCGAGCGCCGAGCTGAACTGGCCCTTCGATGCCGACGCCGTGCGTCGGTTCATTGGCGGCTGAGCGCTTACTTTTTTGCCGCGGTCGGCGCCAGCAGCAGGCGCGTCTTGACCTTCACTTCGTTCGGCAGCAATTCGGTGTCGGCCCAGTCGCCGCTGCCGACCGCGAAGTCGAGTCGCTTCAGCGTGGCCTGGCCGTCCAGCACCGGCTTGGCGCCGGCGGTCCAGGTGAAGCTCAAGGGCACCGGCTTGCTCGCGCCATGCAGGGTGAGCACGCCGTCGGCGACGTAGCGGTTGCCGCCCAGGGCGCGGAACCGCGTCGCCACGTAGCGCGCCTGCGGCTGCTTGCGCGAATCGAAGAATTCGGCGCTGCGCAGCATGTCGTCGCGCTCCTCGTTGCTGGTGTTGGCGGTGCCAAGGTCAATGCGCACGTCGAAGCGGCTCTTGTCCAGATGCGCCGGATCGAAACTGATCTGCGGGGAGAACTTCCCGAAGCTGCCCTCGAAGGCTTCGCCCTGGAAACTGGCGGTGAAGCCGAGCGTGGAGCCGGGCAGGGCGGTCCAGTCGGCCGCGACGGCGTTGCCGGACAGGGCCAGCAACAGGATCAACAACGGGGGCATTCTCACGAAATCCGGTTTCCTTGTTTCAGCAACGGCAGCATCCGCACCAGGGTGCGATCCTTGAGCCGATAGTGATGCCACAGCGCGGCCGCTGCGTGAACGAAGATCAAACAGGCGAGCAGCCAGAACAGGTTTTCGTGCGTTTCCTTCGCCAGTTCCTTGATCGCCGGATCAAAGGTGGTGAGCTTGGGCAAATGGACCAGGCCGAACCAGCGCAGCGGAAAGCCCGCCGCGGAATTGAACCACCAGCCGGAAATCGGCACCGCCAGCAGCAGCACGTACAGCGCGCCGTGGGTCATGCGCGCGATGGCGTCCTGCCACATGGGCGTGCCCGGCACCGGTCGCGGCGTGCCGATCGCCAGTCGCCACAGCAGGCGCAACGCGGTCAGGCCCAGCACGGTCAGGCCGAAGCTCTTGTGCAGCCCGTAGACCTGGATCTTCGCCGGGCCGTTGGGCATCTCCACCATCAGCAGGCCTACCGTGGCCATGCCGATGATCAGCAGCAGCGTCAGCCAGTGCAGCGCGATGCTCACGCTGCCCCATTGGTCGCGGTTATTTCGAAGTGGCATCGTCGGTCTCCGTTGGCGGGGCTGGCGTGCTGTCCGGTTCGGGCGCCGATTCCGAATCCGGTTTCTTTCCGCCGCGCACCGCTTCGGCTTCGATGATCAGCCGCACTTCGTCGCCAACCAGTGAAGACCACGCGTCCATGCCGAAGTCCTTGCGGCTGAGCGTGGCGGTGGCCGAGAAGCCGGCGGTTCGCTTGAAGGTCAACGGGTGCCGCTTGAGTGCGTTCAGCGTGACGGCGAGGGTGACCGGGCGGGTCGCGCCGTGCATCGTCAGCTGGCCGGTGACCTGCGCGGTGTGCTCGCCGGTGCGCTCGACCTTGCTGGAAACGAAGCTCGCTTCGGGAAACTTCGCCGAGTTGAAGAAGGTCGAATCGAGGATCTTCTTCTGCCAGTTGGCGTCGCCCAGGTCGAGCGTGGCGATCGGGATGCGCACGGTCAATTGCGCGGTGGTCCAGTCCTCGTTGTCGAAGTTCAGCGTGCCGGTCGTGCCCGAAAAAGTGCCGACCGGATTGGAGAAGCCGGCATGGCTGACCTGGAAGGCGATGCGCGTGTGCACCGGATCGAGTTCGAAGTCCTCCATTTTCGCCATGGCCGGCATCGGCGCCAGCACGGCCGCCAGGAGCAGCAGGGACACAAGCTGGAGGCGGCGCGGTTCGGACATCCGCTGATTCTAGCCAGTACGGCTGAACCGCAGGTGGTTGCCGTGGCAACGCATCGTTGCCAGTATGGGGTTCGGGGGGCATTTCCTTGGGGAAGGACACATGCGCATCTGGCTTCTGCTCGTGTGCGTGCTGTTCGGGCTCGGGCCGCCGTCGGCGATGGCGCTGCCGGAGACGCCGCAGTTTCGCCAGGTCGGCGTGGCCGATGGACTGCCCTCGAGCGGGATCACCGGCCTGGCGCTCGATCGCGAGGGCTATCTGTGGATCTCCACGCGCGACGGCCTGGCCCGCTATGACGGCGTCGGCTACCGGATCTACCGGCATCAACCGGGTGACGCGGTGGGCTTGCCCGGCAACTTCGTGGATACGGTGTTCGTCGACGCCGGCAATCGGGTCTGGGTAGGTGTGGAGGGCAAGGGCCTGAGCGTCCTGGACAAGGACAGGCGCGCCTTTCGCCACTTCAATCGGGCAACGCATGCCGCTGATCACCAGTGACGATGTCTGGGCGATCACCGCCACGCCCGATGGCTGCCTGTGGTTCGGCACTTTCGGCGGCGGCCTGTACCGGCTCGACCCGCAGGAACGACTGACGCGATTCCTGCCCGCGGCCAATGATCCGCGCAGCCTGCCGGCCGAGAATGTGCTGGCGCTTGCCGTCGACAGTCGTGGCGATCTGTGGGCGGGCACCACCCAGGGGCTGGCGCGCTGGGACGGCAGCGGATTCGAATCGGTGCCGATCGGCTCGCTCAGCGGCGCGGTGGTCTTCAGCCTTTCCGCCGAGCGCGACGGCAGCCTCTGGATCGGCACCGCGCATGGCCTGGACCATCGCCTGGCCGATGGCCGCATCGAGCAGCCGGCCTGGCGTTCGCGCCTGCCCGATCCGGTCGTGACTTCGGTGTTGCGCGACCGCGAGGGCACCCGCTGGATCACCACGCGCCACGGCATGGTGCGCGAGCGCGATGGCGTGGTCGATGGCCTGCAGCAGACCGCATCGGCCGATCGCTCGATGACGATGAGCCTGGAGGACGGCGAGGGCGGACTGTGGTTCGCCAGCAAGTCCGATGGCTTGCTGCGCCTGCCCGCCGGCTGGCGGCATTTCGCGGTGTTCGGCAAGGGCAGCCTGTCGACGCTGCCGTGTGCGTGGTGCGGCAACCGCTCGCGACGGCCGGGTCTGGCTGGTCGGCGCCGGTGGCGTCATCGATCGCCTGGATCCCGACAGCGGCCGCATCGAGCACGTGCTGGACACTTCATCGGAATTGCCCGACCGCAGTTTCTGGTCGGTGCTCGAACGCGGCGACGGCAGTGTCTGGCTCGGTCATGCGCAAGGTTTGAGTCGACTGGATCCGGCCACCGGCCGTTTGCGCCACTGGCGCATCGGCGAAGGCGAACAGCCGCTGTTGCCGGGCGCCGGTGCAACAATTGACCGAGACCGCCGACGGCCTGCTCTGGCTGGCCATCGTATGGCGGCGGCGTGCAGGCGCGCGATCGCGATGGCCGGGTGGTGCACAGCTTCACGCCGCTCGACGGCAAGGGCATCGACAGTCCCGATCAGGAACAACTGGCGGCCGGCCCCGACGGCAAGCCTGTGGATCGCCGGCCCCAAGGGCCTGCGGCGCTGGAACGACAGCGGGCGCGCGCTTCGACAAGGTGCCCGGTGCGCCCGACGATCTCGATCTATCGGCTTTGCCTTCGTACCGCCCGACACGCTGTGGCTGCATCGCATGGGCTGGCTGGAATCGTATCGCTGGAATGGCCGCGCGCTCACGCGTTTCCTGCGCGTGGGCCGGCGCAGGGGCTGCCCGCGGTGGAGTCGGGCGGCCTGCTTGCCGACAACAGCGGCGCGATTGTGGTTGACCACCACCCGCGGACTGTTGCGTTACGACCCGGTCGGCCGGCGCCTGCGCATGTTCGGCGTGCGCGATGGTCTGCCCAGCCAGGAATTCCAGATGCAGCCGCCGCTGATGTTGCCCATACCGGCCTGGGCCTGGCCAGCACCAATGAAGGACTGCTGCTGTTCGATCCGGCGCGGATCCACGACGACGGCGATGTGCCGGTGTCTGACGCTCGATGCGGTGACGCTGCGCCGCGAAGACCAGGTCGTGCTCGCTGCCCGATGGCGGCGCAACGCTGACCATGCGCCCGGACGATCGCGACCTGCACGTCAGTCGCGCGCCTGCTTTCGCTTTGCCGATCCGGCGCGCATCGCTACCGCTTCTGGCTGCACGGCTACGATGCCGGCTGGGTGGCGGCCGGCGCGCTCGGGCGAGCGCGAATTCTCGCGGCTGGAGCCCGGCGCTACCGGTTGGAAGTATCGGCCAGCAATGCCGACGGCGTGTGGTCGCCCTCGCGCGGATTTCACCTTGCAGGTGGAGGCGCCGTGGTGGCGCGGGCTGGGCGCTGGCGCTGTGGTCGGCGTCGACCCTGCTGCTGCTCTGGCTGGCCGCGCGACAGTATCGGCAGCGACTGCGCCAGCCGGCATGCGGATTCATCTGCGCGAGCACCAGCGGCAACTCTGCGACCAGGGTTCGGAGGCGAAGACCCGTTTCCTGGCCACGCTCGGACACGAGATCCGCACGCCGATGACCGGCGTGCTCGGCATGGCCGAATTGCTCCAGGGCGGCATCGCTGGAGCCGCGGCAACGCTCGCAGGTCGATTGCGATCCAGCGCGCCGGCGAACACCTGTTGCGACTGGTCAACGATGCGCTCGACCTGGCGCGCATCGAAGCCGGAAACTCGACGCTCGACGAGGCGCTTCGACCTGCATGCCTTGCTCGATGAAGTGGCCACTTGCTCGAGCCGTGGCGCAGCCAAGGGACTGCCGTTCTCCGCTGCAACGCGCGCCCGGAACGCCACGCGGCATTGCGCGGCGATGCCGGCCGGGTGCGACAGATCCTGCTCAACCTGGGCAGCAACGCGATCAAGTTCACCGAGTCGCGGCGAAGTCGCGTTGCGCAGCGCCGACGACGCCCATCGGCTGATGCTCGAACTGTCAGCGACACCGGTCCGGGCATGGAGCGCCGGGCAGGAGGCGCGGCTGTTCCAGCGCTTCGAGCAGGCCGATGGCCTGCGCACCGCGCATCGCCATGGCGGCAGTGGCCTGGGCCTGGCGATCAGCCAGGAGCTGGCGGTGGCGATGGGCGGACGCATCGACGTGCACAGCCCGCCCGGCCAGGGCACGCACCTTCCGCGTGACCTGCCGCTGCCGCGGCGCGGCTCGACGAGCTGGCCGCCGTCGGCGCGACGGCGCGGCGTCAGGCCGATCGCTTGCGCATCCTGGTGGTCGAAGACGACGCCACCGTCGCTGAAGTCATCATCGGATTGCTCGACTCACTCGGCCACGAAGCCGTCCACGCAGCGCAGGGCCTGGCGGCGCTGTCCGAGCTGGCCGCCTCGCGTTTCGACCTGGCCCTGCTCGATCTCGACCTGCCCGGGCTCGATGGCTTCGAGCTGGCGCGGATCATTCGCGGCCAGGGTCACGCGCTGGTGCTGATCGCATTGACCGCGCGCGCCGATTCGCAGGCCGAGCCGCTGGCTTTCGCTTCCGGCATGCACGGCTTCCTGCGCAAGCCGGTGACCAGTCAGTTGCTGCAGGAGAAGATCGAGCGGGTGCTCGCCGAAGCGCGCGGCCAGCCCGCGACGATCGGCGCGTAGCCGGCTGCGCGCCGCAGGAGGGTTCCGCGATCAGCAACTGGCGCGCTGCGAATCAGCGACGGCGCGCCGCGAATCAGAGATGCAGCGGCCGGCTGAATTCGTGCACGGCATCGACCAGCACCTTGACGTGCGCCGGATCCATGTCCGGCGACAGGCCGTGGCCCAGATTGAACACGTGGCCGGAACCCTGGCCGTAACTTTCCAGCGTGCGCTTGACCTCGCGGCGGATCGCCTCGGGCGAGGCATACAGCATCGCCGGATCGAGATTGCCCTGCAGCGCCACCTTGCCGCCGGTGCGCCGGCGCGCTTCGCCCAGCGAGACCAGCCAGTCCACGCCGACGCCTTCGGCGCCGCTCGCGGCGAGCTCTTCGAGGTAGGGCGCGTTGCCCTTGCCGAACAGGATCAGCGGCGTGCGTTCGGCGCCTTCGCCGCGCGGAATTCCTGGGCGATGCGGGTCAGGTAGCGCAGCGAGAATTCGCGGTAGTGATGCGGCGCGAGCACGCCGCCCCAGGTGTCGAACACCATCAGCGCCTGCGCGCCGGCGGCGCGTTGCGCGCTGAGGTAGGCGATCACCGCGTCGGTTACGACGTCCAGCAACTTGTGCAGCAGCGCCGGCTCGCTGAAGGCCATCGCCTTGATCTTCGAGAAATTGTCGCTGCCGCCGCCTTCGATCATGTAGCAGGCCAGCGTCCACGGGCTGCCCGAGAAACCGATCAGCGGCACCCGGCCGTCCAGCTCGCGACGGATCAGCCGCAACGCGTCCATCACGTAGCGCAGTTCGCTCTCCATGTCCGGCACCGCCAGCTTGGCGATATCGGCGGCGGTGCGCACCGGGCGCGCGAAGCGCGGGCCCTCGCCTTCGGCGAACGTCAGGCCCAGGCCCATCGCATCGGGAATGGTGAGGATGTCGGAAAACAGGATCGCCGCATCCAGCTCGAAGCGATCGAGCGGCTGCAGCGTCACCTCGCAGGCCAGCTCCGGATTGGTCGCCAGGCCCATGAAGCTGCCGGCCTTGGCGCGGGTGGCGCGATATTCGGGCAGGTAGCGCCCGGCCTGGCGCATCAGCCATACCGGCGTGGCAGTCCACCGGCTCGTGGCGCAGGGCGCGCAGGAAACGATCGTTGTTCTCGGTCAAGTCCGTTCCTTCGGTTTCGATTTCATTGCGGCGCACTCGCGCCATTCGCTGTTCATTGGGGCGCGTTCGCGCCCTGGGCGAACATCACCTGGAAACCGCGCTTGATCTGCGCGTCGCGTGCTTTCTCGAAGGCGCTCAGGGCGGCGTCCTGGTCGAGGAACTGTTCGCGCTTGAGCGAGGCCTTGCCGCCGATCTGCCCGGTCTCGCGCAGCAGCGACCAGCCGCCGAGCAGATCCTGCTGCAGGATCAACTGGACGTACTTCGGGATTTCGCCGGCGGTTGGGCGTTGCTGGAGCAGTAATCGCATATGGCGCCATTGTAGCCGCTTGTTCGTTCGGTCCGAGTGGTTTTCTCATTCGTAGATGACTAGCGGCCGCCGGGGGTGGGGGCCTGGTCGCTGCCACGAGAAAACATCCTGTTTTCTAGTGGCAGCCGCTCCTGCCATCCCTGGCCCGCTCGACCAGGCCCCCACCCCCAGCGACCCTCCACATCCCCTCGATCTGATCGGCGGGACAAAGCCAAGTCAAAGCCTGATCGGCCAGTGCGCGTACACATTCGTGACGGTCGTCGGGGGTGGGGACCCTGCCAGTGGTGCAGGACGCAAGGACGACATGCATGGATGCATTAGTGCCGCGGCGCAGGATGCGCAGGAGCGGCCGGCGGCCACTGAAAACAGGACGTTTTCTAGTGGACGCGGCCAAGGGTCCCCACCCCGGCGGCCGCGTAAATGATCGGAGTTGCTGCTCTGTTAGACCCGACGAAAAGCCTACGCCAAGACTTGCAGAATCTCCGAATCGGGGACATCGCCAACCACTTCCGCCGCCCCGATCCCACGCCAGAGGATCAAACGCAGCACCCCCGATATCGCCTTCTTGTCCAGCCGCATCCGCCCCAGCAACGCCTGCGCCGACAGACCGTCCGGGATCGAGGCGGGCAGGCCGAGCCGCGTCACCAGCGCCTCAAGCCGCTGCGCATCGCGGTCCGGCGCCAGGCCGAGCCGGGATGACAGCCTGGCCGCGAGCACCATGCCGACCGCCACCGGCTTCCCCGTGCAACAGCCCGCCATAGCCCTGCTCGGTCTCGATCGCATGGCCGAAGGTGTGGCCGAAGTTGAGCAGCATCCGTTCGCCCTGTTCGGTCTCGTCGCGGGCCACGATGCCGGCCTTGTGCCGGCAGCTCACGGCGATCGCGTGGCCGAGCGCGGCCGGGTCGCGGGCGAGCAAGGCGTCCGCGTGCGCTTCGAGCCAGGCGAAGAAATCGGCGTCGCCGATCGCGCCGTACTTCACCACCTCGGCGAGGCCCGCGCGCAGTTCGCGATCGGGCAGGGTGTCCAGGGTTTGCGTATCGGCCAGCACCGCCGACGGCTGGTGGAAGGCGCCGACCAGGTTCTTTCCGCTCGGCAGGTCCACGGCGGTCTTGCCGCCGACCGAGGAGTCGACCATCGCCAGCAGGGTGGTCGGCAACTGCACGAAGCGCACGCCGCGCATCCAGCAGGCCGCGACGAAGCCGGCGAGGTCGCCGACCACGCCGCCGCCCAGCGCGATCACGGTCACGTCGCGACTGGCGCCCATGTCGGCCAGCGTGCCCATGACCTGGGCGAAGCGGCTCGAGAGTCTTTTCCTGCTCGCCGGGTGGCAACACGAATGCCTCCACCGACTTGCCATGCAACGCCGCCTGCACGCGCGAAAGATACAGGGGCGCGACGTTGGCGTCGGTGACTATCAGCGCATGCCGGCCGGGCACGTGTTCGCGCAGGCCGCCGTGGTCGAGCAGGCCGTCGCCGATCCGCACCGTATAGGCGCCGTTCGCCGAGTTCGACGCGGATCGATTCGCTCATGCGGCTTCCTCGCGTCGCCATTGCGCCTGGACCTGGGCGCATACCTTGCTGGCGGCAGCGCTCACGCTCATTCCGTCGGAGTCGAACACCAGGTCGGCCACCTTCTTGTACAGGGGATTGCGTATCGCGGCCAGGGTTTCGAGCTTTTCCTGCCGGTCGCCGCCGGACAGCAACGGCCGGGTATGGTCGCGCGCCAGGCGGTCGAGCTGTTGCTCGATGCCGACCCGGATGTAGACCACGAAACTGTGCCGCTCAGCAACTCGCGGGTGACCGGCGAGAGCACGGCGCCGCCGCCGGTGGCGATGACCTGGTCGCGGCCGCGCAGCAGTTCGCCCAGCAATTGGGCTTCGCGCATCGCGGAATCCGGCCTCGCCCTCGAGTTCGAAAATCAAGGAGACGGTCGTGCCGACCAGTTGCTCCAGGCGCTGGTCGGCATCGACGAATTCGCAGCCCGAGGCGCTTGGCCAGGCGTTTGCCGATGGAGGTCTTGCCGGCGCCCATCGGGCCGACCAGAACGAGATTTGGCGCGGGATTCATGTTGCGGATGCTAGCATTTCACCATGGGCATTCCCGAATCAGCGCTGGCGTGAAGTCACCGCGCAGCGTGGTCATCGCCGGCGCCGGCGATCTCGGCTCGCGCCTGGCGCTGCGTTGCGTGGCGCGTGGCGAGGATGTGCTCGCCCTGCGCCGGCGCGATGTCGCCAGCGTCGATGGCGTCCGCCATTTGCGGGTGGACCTCGCCACCGGCGAAGGATTTTCCCGTCTGCCGCGCCGGCCCGATGCGCTGGTGTTCTGCGCCGCGCCGGACCAGCGCACGGAAGCCGCTTACCGCGCGCTATACGTCGACGGCCTGCGCCGCCTGCTCGATGCGCTGGAAGTGCCTCGCGTCATTTTCGTTTCCTCGACGGCGGTCTATGCCGAGGACGCGGGCGAATGGGTGGACGAGACGACGCCGGCGCGCGCCGATGCCTTCAATGGCCGGGTGCTGCTCGAAGCCGAACGCGAGCTGGCCGCGCATCGCCGGCGGCATCGCGTTGCGCCTGTCGGGAATCTACGGGCCGGGCCGCGACATGATGATTCGCCGCGCACGCGAAGGCCGGGCCGATCGGCCGCGCTGGACCAACCGGATCCACGTGGACGATGCGGCGGCGGCCTTGTCGCACCTGCTCGACCTCGAGCGGCGCCGAGCCGGTTTACCTGGGCAACGACGACCTGCCGAGCCTGGAGTGCGAAGTGCAGGCCTGGGTCCGTGCGCGCGAGGGACTGCCCGCGGTGGCTGCGGCCAGCGAGCCGGAGAGCGGTCGCCGGGTTTCCAATGCGCGTTTGCGCGCCAGTGGCTGGATTCCGGAGCACCCGGATTTCCGTTCCGGTTATGGGCAGCTGTTAAGCGAGCGGGGACTATAGTCGGCCGGCAATCCTCCCCCAACAACAATCAAGGATCCAGCCATGTCCCTCGCGAAAATCATCGAAGTCAACTCCGCATCCCCCAAGAGCATGGAAGACGCCGTGCAATCGGGCCTCAAGAAATGCGCCGAAACCGTAAAGAACATCAAGGGCGCCTGGGTCAATGAGATCAAGGTGGTCACCGGACCGGACGGCACCGTCTCCGAGTGGCGCGTCAACCTGCGGGTGACCTTCGTCGTCAACTGAGTCGGTTCGTTTGAAGCGCCGGACGCCCGCCGCGGGCTTCTAGAGCTGCGGTCGGCGTTCCGCATCGAGCAGCAGGGTCCTGTCGGCGATCGCCGGCAGGGCCCGTTCGGCCTGACGGCTGACCCGTTCGAACAACTGCACGAAACGACCGACCTGGTCTGGCGTCATCGTGCGTCGACCCGGGTGGGCAGCGCGTAGCTCCGCTTCCGCCTGTCCGCGCCAGCGCGGCACCACCTCGAAACCGGGCGCGCGCAGCCAGAGCAGGCGATCCAGTCGCTGCCATAACGGTTCGTAGCGTGCCAGCGCCTGGTTGCAGTAGCGACGCCAGATGCCCTCCGGATCCTGCTCCCGTTCCAGCGTATTGAGCGGAACGTGCAGGGCGGACTCCGGTTCCGGCGGCACCTTGAGGAACCAGCCTTCGAATACGATCAGATCAGGCCGCGCCCGCACCCGCGGCCAGCGCGAGGGCGGCAGCCGCCGGTCTCCGGCCTTGTCGAAGCGTGGCAGGGCGACGCTGCCGCCGGTTTCGAGAGCTTTCAGCGCATCCAGGCTTCGACAGGCGAGGGCGACATCGTGCGTACCCGGTGGTCCGCGCGTGGCCAGCAGCGGATGCACGCGCCGGCCGAGCGCATTGCGTTCACGCCGACCCAGGTAGAAATCGTCTACGGACAGCACCGCGACGCGCAGTCCGCGCTTCCGGCCGGCCCTGGCCAGTTGCGCGGCGAGCGTGGACTTGCCGCTGCCCTGCACGCCGGTGATGCCGTACACGGGCGGGTCGCCGGAACTGGCAAGGGCGTCGTCGAGCAGGCGCTCGACCAGCGCCGGAGCGAAACCGTCGGGAGGAATGTGGTGCGAAGGCAAGGCCATCGCGCCACAATACTAAAAAGCGAGGATCCAACCATGAGCGTACTGAGCGCCGAAATCCTGCAGACCTTCACCGCCTTGCTCGAGGAGGCCGAGGCCTCGGCCGATCCCGAACCCACGGCCATGACCGTGGCCACCGTCGGCAAGGGCGGCCGCCCCTCGGCGCGCACGGTGTTGCTGAAGGGCGTCGACGAGCGCGGCTTCGTGTTCTTCACCAACTTCACCAGCCGCAAGGGCCAGCAGCTTGCCGCCAATCCGCAGGCGGCGCTGCTGTTCCACTGGAAGATGATTCGCGAAGGCGTGCAGGTGAAGATCGAGGGCAGCGTGGAGCCGGTCACGCGCGGCCGAGGCCGACGCCTATTTCGCCAGTGCGGCCGCGGCCGAGCCAGATCGGCGCCTGGGCCTCGCTGCAATCGCAGACGCTGGAATCGCGGGAAGTGTTCGAGGCGCGGATCGCCGAAGTCGAGAAGCGCTATGAAGGCATGGAAGTGCCGCGGCCGCCGCACTGGTCGGGATTCCGGGTCGTGCCCGAGCTGGTCGAATTCTGGTACGGCGCGACGCTATCGCCTGCACGAGCGCCAGCGCTTCGAGCGCGTCGATGGCAAGTGGCAGCAGCGGATGCTGTTCCCGTGACGGGATCGCGGCGCCTGCGCACGTGAGCGGGCCGCGGCGCATCGTCTGCCTGACCGAAGAGCCGACCGAAACCCTGTACGCCCTGGGCGAATCGGCTCGCATCGTCGGCATTTCCGGCTTCACCGTGCAGGCCGCCGCAGGCGCGCAAGGAAAAACCCAAGGTCAGCGCCTTCACCAGCGCAAAAATCGACGAGATCATGAAGCTGCGGCCGGACTTCGTGGTCGGCTTCTCGGATATCCAGGCCGACATCGCCGCCGCCCTGATCCGCCAGGGCGTGGAAGTCTGGATCAGCAATCATCGCAGCGTCGAGGGCATCCTCGATTACATCCGCCGGCTGGGCGCGCTGGTCGGCGTGGCGGCAAGGGCGAATGACTACGCTGACCAGTTGGAGCGAGGCCTGGACGACATCGTCCGCGAGTCCGCGAAGTTGTCGCAGCGTCCGCGCGTCTATTTCGAGGAATGGGACGAGCCGATGATCAGCGGCATCCAGTGGGTCGCCGAGCTGGTGCGCATCGCCGGCGGCGACGACATCTTTCCCGAGCGCGCCGAAAAATCCCTCGCCCGCGACCGCATCCTCGCCGACGGCAGCGAAGTGATCGCGCGCGCGCCGGAAATCATCTTCGGTTCCTGGTGCGGCAAGAAATTCCGCCCGGAAAAAGTCGCCGCGCGCGATGGCTGGCAAGCCATTCCCGCCGTCCGCGACCAGCAGTTGTTCGAGATCAAATCCCCGATCATCCTGCAGCCCGGGCCCGCCGCGTTGACTGACGGCGTTCGCGAACTGGCCAGGCACATCCGGCAGTGGAACGCACTGCGCCGCTAGCTCAGCCCAGCGTGCGCAATCCGGTTTGCGCCAGCAGCGCCGTCATCTGGCCTGCCTGCGCGGCCTTCTCGCTCGATGCATTGCCTTGCTCGGCGCGCTTGGCCACGCCCTGGGCGATCGCGGCCAGCCGGAAAAAACTGAAGGCCAGCACGAACGGCCAGTCCTCGCGGCATCGGCCGCCCGGTCAGTTCGGTGTAGCGGCGCAGGATCGTGGCTTCGTCCGGAATGCCGAGCACGGCGCGGTCCAGGCCGGCCAGCCCGGGCAGCGCCGGGTTGCGCGGCAGGCGCAGCGCCATGCAGAAATAACCGAGGTCGGCCAGCGGATGGCCCAGCGTGGACAGCTCCCAGTCGACCACCGCGATGATGCGCGGCTGCTCCGGGTGGAACATCAGGTTGTCGATCCGGAAATCGCCGTGCACCAGCGCGACCACGCCGTCGTCGGCGGGGCAGCGCGCCGGCAGCCGCTCGATCAGCGCATCCATCGCCGGGATCGATTGCGTCTCGCTGGCCCGGTACTGCTCGCTCCAGCGCGAGATCTGCCGCGCGAAATAGTTTCCCGGCTTGCCGTATTCGGCGAGGCCGACGGCGGCGACATCGATGCCGTGCAATGCCGCCAGTGTGCGCGATGATCGCGTCGAAATAGGCGGCGCGTTCGTCGGCGCGCGATCTCCGGCAGCGACGGGTCCCAGAAAATGCGGCCGTCCATGTACCCCATCAGGTAGAACATCGAGCCGATCACCGACTCGTCGCTGCACAGATGCAGTGGCTCGGCCACCGGCACGGCGCTGCCGTGCAGGGCCTGCAATACGCGGAATTCGCGATCGACCGCGTGCGCCGACGCCAGCAACTGGCCGGGCGGCTTGCGGCGCAGCACGTATCTGCCGCTGGCCGCGTCGATCAGGTAGGTCGGATTGGATTGCCCGCCCTTGAACTTGCTGGTCGCGGCCCGCGAAACCCTCGACATGCCGCTCGAGGTAGGCGGCCAGGGCGACATCGGGCAGGTCGAGCGCGCTCAATTGTGGCGGTCGTAACGCATGCCTTGCGGACCTGGGCGATCGCTTGCGGGTCAGTCAGCGCGCTGCGATGGCCGCCCTTGTCGTTGTCGGCGGCGACAGTCGCTCGGCGCCTGCAGGTGGTCCAGCGCCGATGCATGCGCGGCTGTCGGCCAGGGTAACCGGCGACAGCGCCGGCGATGCGGCGAGGCGGTGAAACGAGGGCGAGGTGTCTTTCCAAAGTCATGGCGTCTCCGTGGGCGCGGATCGCCGTCGCAGATTACGCAGCGCGATCGGTGGACAGGCGGATCAGCCCTTCAGCATCGAGCGCGCCAGCGCCGCGATGTGCACTTCGTCCGGGCCGTCGGCCAGGCGCAACGAGCGCGCGCCGGCATAGGCCTGCGCGAGGAAATGATCCTGCGACAGGCCGCCGCCGCCGTGGATCTGCATCGCCCGGTCGAGCACCGCGCAGGCCATGCGCGGCGCGACGATCTTGATCATGCCGATCAGGTCCTTGGCGCCCTTGTTGCCGAGCTCGGTCGAGCGCCGCCGCCGCCTGCAAGGTCAGCAGGCGCGCCTGTTCGATCTCGCAACGCGACAGCGCGATGGCTTCCTGCGCCATGCCGTGCCGGCCGAGCGCATCGCCGAAGGCGACCCGCGTGCGGGCGCGCTCGACCATCATCTCCAGCGCGCGTTGGGCCAGGCCGATCAGGCGCATGCAGTGGTGGATGCGGCCCGGGCCCGAGCCGCGCCTGGGCGATCGCGAAGCCGCTGCCCTCGGCGTGGATCAGGTTTGCCACCGGCACCCGCACATTGTCGAAGCGCACTTCGGCAGTGGCCGTGCGGCGCATCGTCGAAGCCGAACACGCGCAGCGCGCGCGGCGACGCTCACGCCCGGCGTGTCCATCGGCACCAGCACCATCGATTGCCGCTGGTGCGCGGCGGCCTCGGGATTGGTCACGCCCATCACGATCAGGATCCGGCAGCGCGGGTCGCTGGCGCCGGTGGTCCACCACTTGCGGCCGTTGAGCACGTAGTCGTCGCCGTCGCGCACGATCGGCAGGCGATGTTGGTGGCGTCCGAGGAGGCGACGTCCGGCTCGGTCATCGCGAAGCCGAGCGGATCTCGCCGGCCAGCAGCGGCGTCAGCCATTGCTGCTTTCTGCTCGGCCGAGGCCGAAGTGGTGCAGCACTTCCATGTTGCCGGTATCGGGCGCCGAGCAATTGAAGATTTCCGAGGCGATCAGCGAGCGGCCCATGCGTTCGGCCAGGCGCGCGTACTCGAGGTTGCTCAGCCCGGCGCTCGCCGGCTCGGGCAGGAACAGGTTCCACAGCCCGGCCGCCTGCGCGCTTGGCCTTCAGCGTCTTCGAGCAGCGGCGGGATCGTCCAGCGTCGCGCCGGGATCCTCGTCCCACGCGGCGAACTCCGCCTCGGCCGGGTAGACGTGCGCGGCCATGAATTCGGCCAGCCGGGAATCGAGTGCCGCGGCTGCGTTCTGACATCGGGAACAAGACGCTCATGCCGATCCTCCCTGAAGTGTTGCTGCTCCCGCGAGCGCTCGCGGTATCGAAATCAATAGTAAGTCCAAAGCTCGCGGCTATCGTGCAGATGCGGCAAGGCGTTCCAGCTGCCGAGCGCCAGCCCGTAAGGCCGGCCGTGGAATTCGCACAGGCCGCTGTTGCGCAGCGACAGGTTGAGGTCCACGGCGCTGCGATCCGAGGCGCCCAGCGCGGCCTGCGCCAGGCGCGAGATGACGCCGCCGGAAGTCAGCACCAGCGCATTCTGATGGCCCTGCGCCGCCAGCCTTGCGGCGGCATCGTTCACGCGTCCGCCGAAGGTCTCCAGCTCTCGGGCACGTCGGCGAGGCGGTCTTCCGACCAGGCGCTGAGGGCGGCATGGATCATCGCGCCCGAGCGCCTGCAACCCGCCCTGCTGGGCCGCCACGACCGTTGGATGCAGTGGATGCGCGCTGGCGAATCCGTCGAACACCGCATGGTGGTCGAATTCGTCCCAGCCGCTGTCGAAGACTCGGCTCGGGCAAGGCCAGTCCGCGTTCGGCGTAGGCGGCGGCGATCGCATCGATAGGTCTGGCGATGGCGGCGCATGGTGCCGACCACCACCGCATCGAAGCCATGTCCGGTCGTCCGCCAGCCATTGCCCCAGGCGCGAGCTTTGCAATTTCCCGCGCTCGGACAGCTGGTCGTAGTTGGCGGTGCCGGCGCTGGCCTGGCCATGGCGCACCAGCAACAGGCTCATGATTCCGGCGGCTCGTTGGCGGCCGAGAGCTCGCGCCCGCGCCGCGTCGCCGCGGCGATGGCGGCGTCCACCAGCGCGCGAAAACCGCCCGCTTCGAAGGCTCTCGATCGCGGCCTGGGTGGTGCCGCCGGGCGAAGTCACCCGCTGGCGCAGCATCGAGGCCGGCTCCCTGCGATTCGACCAGCATCAGCGCGGCGCCGTAGATCGTCTGCAGCGCCAGCGTGCGCGCCGCGTCTTCCGACAGTCCCTGCGCCTCGCCGGCCTCCTGCATCGCTTCCGCCAGCAGGAACACGTAGGCCGGGCCGCTGCCGGACAACGCGGTCACCGCGTCCATCAGCGCTTCGTCGTCGATCCATACGGTCAGGCCGGTGGCCTGCAGCAACTCGTTCGGCGAGATGCGCGCTGCTGCACCGAGACCAGCGCGCATTGGCGAACAGGCCGGTCACGCCGGCGCCGAGCAGCGCCGGCGTATTGGGCATCGTGCGCACCACCGGCAGATGCGCCGCCCAGCCAGCGTTCGAGCTGCGTGGCTGGTGACGCCGGCGGCGATCGAGATCAGCAGGGGTCGGTTCGCGCTGCGCGACTTCGCCGCCAGTGCCTCGCAGACCGGGCGCATGCACCTGCGGCTTGACCGCGAACACCCAGACCGAGCCGGCGGCGGCCGGCTTGAGGTTGTCGGCGTGGACCGCACGCCGAAGTCGCGCGCCAGCGCCTCGCGCAAGGGCGCCGTGCGGCTCGGCGACGTGGATCGACGCCGGCGGCTGGCCGCGCGCGACCAGTCCGCCGATCAGGCTGCGCGCCATGTTGCCGCCGCCGATGAAGGCGATGGTTTGGCGAAGATCGGGCGGCGTTGGATCGGCTCTCGGATTGCATGAATCGTTTTCTGCCTGGTGCGTGCGGACAGGATAACAGGCGCGCAGCTCAGGATCGCGGGCCGAACAGCGCCGATCCGATCCGCACCATGGTCGCGCCTTCGGCGATCGCCAGCTCGAAGTCCTCGCTCATGCCCATCGACAGCGTGTCGATGCCGGGAAACTCGCCGTGCAGTTGCGTCGAACAGGCGCGTGCAGGCGCCGGAAGGTCTGCGCGCCGCCGCGCGAAGTCCGGGGTCGGTGCCGGAATCGCCATCAGGCCGCGCAGGCGCAGGCGCGGGTGCGGCGGCGACCGCGCGCGCCAGCGCCGGCGATCTGCGCCGGCGCGCAGCCGGACTTGCTGGCCTCGCCGTCGACGTTGACCTGCATGAGCACGTTCAGGGGCGGCCGGTCCGGCCGGCCGATGCCGGCTGAGCGGCTCGACCAGCTTGGCGCCGGTCCAGCGACTGCAGCCAGTCGAAGTGTTCGGCGACCTCCCGGCACTTGTTCGACTGCAGGTGGCCGATCAGGTGCCATTCGAGACCGCAGGTCGGCGAGTTCGGCGATCTTGGCCAGCGCCTTCCTGCACGTAGTTCTCGCCGAAGGCGCGTCTGCCCGGCGCGGCCAGGGCGCGCCACGGCGCTCGCCGGCTGGGTCTTGCGACACCGCCAGCAGCCGCACCGGCGGCCGCCCGGCGGCGCCCGCCGCGTTCGCCATGGTCTGGCAGGATCGATTCCTGGAGCTTGGCGCTTGGCGGGATCATGGGTGCGCATTGTTGACTGTGCGGGAGCGCTATACTGCCCTCGGGTAGTCGCCGTGCGCACGTATCGCTAAGGTCGGCGCATTCGCGAGGAGTGCGCATGGATATCGCTGAACTGTTGGCGTTTTCGGTCAAGAACAAGGCCTCCGACCTGCACCTGTCGGCCGGCCTGCCGCCGATGATCCGGGTCGATGGCGATGTCCGCCGGATCAATATCCCCGCGCTCGACCACAAGCAGGTGCATGCGCTGATCTACGACATCATGTCGGACAAGCAGCGGCGCGACTACGAGGAATTCCTCGAAGTCGACTTCTCGCTTCGAGATTCCCGGCCTGGCCCGCTTCCGCGTCAACGCCTTCAACCAGAACCGCGGCGCCGGCGCGGTGTTCCGGACCATCCCGACCGAGATCCTGACCCTGGAAGATCTGGGCTGCCCGAAGATCTTCACGGAGCTGATCGACCAGCCGCAGGCCTGATCCTGGTGACCGGCCCGACCGGTTCCGGCAAGTCGACCACGCTGGCGGCGATGGTCGACCACATCAACAAGAACGAGTTCGGCACATCCTCACAGTCGAGGATCCGATCGAGTTCGTGCACACCTCGCAGAAATGCCTGGTCAACCAGCGCGAGGTGCACCGCGACACCCATGGCTTCAACGAGGCGCTGCGCTCGGCGCTGCGCGAAGACCCGGACTACATCCTGGTCGGCGAGTTGCGCGACCTGGAAACCATCCGCCTGGCGCTGACCGCCGCGGAAACCGGCCATCTGGTGTTCGGCACCCTGCACACCAGTTCGGCGGCCAAGACCATCGACCGCATCATCGACGTGTTCCCGGCCGGCGAAAAGCCGATGGTGCGCTCGATGCTGTCGGAGTCGCTGCGCGCGGTGATCTCGCAGTCGCTGATGAAGAAAGTCGGCGGCGGCCGCATCGCCGCGCACGAGATCATGGTCGGCATCCCGGCCATCCGCAACCTGATCCGCGAGGACAAGGTGGCGCAGATGTATTCCTCGATCCAGACCGGCCAGGCCGTCGGCATGCAGACCCTCGACCAGTGCCTGCAGGACCTGGTCAAGCGCGGCCTGGTCACGCAAGGCAGCAGGCGCGGGAGTACGCCAAGGACAAGCGTCTGTTCGAGTGAGCAGCAAGGGCCGGCGCCCGCCTCGTTCCCCGCAGGCGCCGCCACCCGTTGAATCCCCCCGTTAACCGTTCGGAGCCAGGCCATGAGCAGCATCGACTTCACTTCGTTCCTCAAGCTGATGGCGCACAAGAAGGCGTCCGACCTGTTCATCACCGCGGGCGTGCCGCCGTCCATGAAGGTGCACGGCAAGCATCTCAGCCGATCACCCAGAGCCCGCTGACGCCGCAGCAGAGCCGCGACCTGGTGCTGAACGTGATGAGCCCGTCGCAGCGCGAGGAATTCGAAAAGACCCACGAGTGCAACTTCGCGATCGGCGTGTCCGGCGTCGGCCGCTTCCGCGTGTCAGCTGCTTCTACCAGCGCAACCAGGTCGGCATGGTGCTGCGCCGGATCGAGACCCGCATCCCCACCATCGAAGAGCTGAACCTGCCGCCGATCATCAAGACGCTGGCGATGACCAAGCGCGGCATGATCATGTTCGTCGGCGCCACCGGCACCGGCAAATCGACCTCGCTGGCGGCCATGATCGGCTACCGCAACCATGAACTCCACCGGCCACATCATCACCATCGAGGACCCGATCGAGTTCGTGCACAAGCACGAGGGTTGCATCATCACCCAGCGCGAGGTCGGCATCGACACCGACAGCTGGGAAACGCGCCTTGAGCAACACCCTGCGCCAGGCGCCCGACGTGATCATGATCGGCGAGGTCCGCACCCGCGAGGGCATGGACCACGCCATCGCCTTCGCCGAAACCGGCCATCTGGTGCTGTGCACCCTGCACGCCAACAACGCCAACCAGGCGATGGACCGCATGATCAACTTCTTCCCCGAAGACCGCCGCAGCCAGCTGCTGATGGACCTGTCGCTGAACCTCAAGGGCATCGTCGCCCAGCAGCTGATCCCGACCCCGGACGGCAAGGGCCGCCGGGTCGCGATGGAGATCCTGCTCGGCACGCCGTTGGTGCAGGACTACATCCGCGACGGCGAGATCCACAAGCTCAAGGAAGTGATGAAGGAATCCGACCAACCTCGGCATGAAGACCTTCGACCAGAGCCTGTTCGAGCTCTACCAGGCAGGCGAGATCAGCTACGAGGACGCCCTGCGCTACGCCGATTCGCAGCCAACGAGGTGCGCCTGAAGATCAAGCTCGCGCAGGGCGGCGACGCGCACACGCTGTCGCAGGGCATGGACGGCGTGGAGATTTCCGAGGTTCGTTGAGTTCGGGGAAGGGCGGCAAGAAAAAAGCCGGGCAATGCCCGGCTTTTTTCATCCCGTCGCTGGCGCCGTCAGTTGGCGGGCGCCGGGGCCGGAGCCTGCAGGCCAAGCACCTGCAATCCTTGTTCGAAGGTCACATCGACCGGGATCTTCGCCGTTTCCAGCCGCTTCAGGTCCGCCGCCAGCTCCGGGCTGATCACGCCCATCGTGTCGGTCATTTCCTTGGCGGCCGCATAGTCGCCGTCGCCCTGGATGGTGATCAGTTTCTCCGACAGCGCGTTCATCGCCACCTGCATCTTGTCGAAGTCCACGCGGTAGCGGCCGGTCGCCGGATCGCGGTTGAAGGCGCCCTGCTGTTCGAAGAAGTGGAAGCGCACCATGTTGGCCTTGCCGTGCGCATCGCCGGCGCCGAAGCGCACCGAGCGCAGGATGCCGGCCAGGAAGGTCACGTAGTCGTCCTTCAGCTTGGCCTTGTCCAGTTCGCCTTTCTCGGCCAGCGCCGTGATCAGGTACAGGCCCAGGACGTCGGCCTTGCCTTCCTCGAAGCTGCTGGCGTATTCCTTCAGCGCCTGGGTGACGGTGCCCTTGCCGTCGAGCGTGTTCTTGATGCCCAGGCCGTGGGCGACTTCGTGGAACATGGTGCCCTCGAAGAAGGCGTCGAAGGTGATGTTGGCCTGCTGGTCCTCGGCGATCAGGACCTTGGCGATCGGCACCAGGATCTTGTCGAACTTCGCCTGCATGACGTTCTCCAGCTGCAGCCGGCGCGTGCCCTTCTTCAGCTGCACCTGCTCGTCGTTGGGCAGGTTGATGGCGATGGTCTTGGCGCCCATGTTGGCGTTGCCGGCATAGAAGATCGCGTTGTAGGCGTTCAGGTCGGCGGCCGAGCCGGGCTGTTCGGCCTTGTACTTGGCCGGCACCGGCAGGCCCCGCTGCATCTCGGGCAGGAACTTCGCGAAGCGCGCCAGGCGTTCGCTCCAGGCGATGTCCTTGATCAGCACCAGGCCTTCGTAGCTGGCCTTGTAACCGAACAACTGGTCCTCATAGGTTTCGATCGGACCGATGACGATGTCGACCGGGTTGGTCTTCATGTCCATCCAGGCCAGGTCGCTGGGCTGGAAGTCATCGGACAGCAGGGCGTCGGCGCGCATCTTCAGGTAATTGGCGAAGCTGGCGTCCTTGCTCAGCGGCGCGGCCTGGCGCAGCAGCGCGGCGGCCTTCTCCAGGTCGGCCTGGTAGGCCACGTGGAAGGGCACGGTGATCAGCTTGCCGGCGTCGTCGCGGCGCAGCACGGTGTACCAGCTCATCTTGTCCGGCAGATCGGCGGCCTCGAACTCCTCCTTGGTCATGTCGACCGGGTAGAAGGTGGCGCCCGGCGGCCGCGCGCCGATGCCGTCCACGAAGGGGGCGAAGTCGTTGAGGTGGTCCCAGGGGCCGTAGTTGAGTTCCACCAGGCGCCGGGTGTCCGGATCGGCGGCCTTGGCCAGCAGCGCTTCCTTGTCGGCGACGGACTGCTGCCAGAAAAGCGAGTTCATCACGTCGCAGGCCTGGACCAGCAGGGCGATCATCTGCTTGTCCTGTTCATCGAAGGCGGACAGGTCGGCCGTCAGCGGAACGCTGACATAGTCGTTCAGGTGCTGGGCGGCGTAGGACAGCGGCGCCGGCGCGGCGGCCGGAGCGGGCGGGGCGGTGGCGACGGGCGCTTCGGCGCCTCGGTTGCAGCCAGCCAGGGAGCCTGCCAGCAGGCAGGATATTGCGACGGTCAACAGGCGGGGATGCATGGGCAGGCTCCGGTGGGATAGCGGGCGATAGTAGCGCGGCAAGCGGTGCGCGGGAACGATACAATGGCACCCATGCACGCCCCGCAATACCTGGCCGACCATTTCCTGATCGCCATGCCTTCGCTGGCCGATCCGCATTTTGTGCGCGGCGTCACGCTGATCTGCCAGCATGACGAAAACGGCGCGATGGGACTGGTCATCAACCACCTGTCCGATTTCACGCTGGCCGAAGTGCTGCGGCAGATGGACATCGAATCGGATTCCGCGCAGCTCGGCCGGCAGGCCGTATTGATCGGCGGACCGGTGCAGCCGGAGCGGGGCTTCGTGCTGCACGACGATCCGCGCGACTTCGGCTCGACCCTGCGTTTCGGCAAGGATCTCGCGGTCAGCACCTCGCGCGAGATCCTCGAAGAGATCGCCAAGGGCGCCGGCCCGGCGCATTTCCTGGTTACGCTCGGTTACGCCGGCTGGACCGCGGGGCAGCTGGAAGAAGAGCTCGCGCAGAATGCCTGGCTGACCGTGCCCGCCGACAAGTCGATTTGTTTCGATACGCCGCTGGAAGAGCGCTGGCAGGCGGCCGCCCGTTCGATCGGCGTCGATGTCTCCAAGCTGTCCGACCTGGTCGGGCACGCCTAGTGGAAGCGACGCCCGCTGCAACCCTGACTTTGCTCGCCTTCGATGTCGGTGCCCGGCGCATCGGCGTGGCGGTGGGTAACACGGTGTCGATGAGCGCGCGCGAGATCGGCGTGCTGGACGTCCGCGAAGGCGGGCCGGACTGGCCGGCGCTCGATCGCTGGATCAAGGAATGGCGCCCGGCGAAGCTGGTGGTCGGCGATCCGGCCACGCTCGATGGTGGCGAGCAGCCGATCCGGAAGCGCGCGCGCGCTTTTGCCCGCGCCATCGGCAAGCGCTACGGGCTGCCGGTGGAGCAGGTCGATGAACGCACCAGTTCGATCGAGGCCGCGCAACGTTTCGCGGCCGGCCGCGCCAGCGGCGCGCGCAAACGCCACCAGGCCTCGAAACTCGACGCGCTGGCGGCAGTGATCATCCTCGAACGCTGGTTGACCGAACCCGAATCCCGAATCGCCCTGGCCCTGGATTGAACCGAACATGACCCATGCCCCCGTGTCCCAACTGCATCCCGATGGACGACTTCGCCACCTGCTCACGCTCGACGGGCTGCCGGAGGCAACGCTGGTGTCGCTGCTCGATGCCGCCGACGCGTTGCGCCCCGAGGCGCTCGGTGGCAACGCGTTGCGCGCCCGGCTGGCCGGCCGGACCGTGTGCACGCTGTTCTTCGAGCCCTCGACCCGCACCCGCAGTTCCTTCCAGTTGGCCGCCGTCCGACTGGGCGCCGACACGCTGGCCTTCGACGTGCTCGCCTCCTCGACCAAGAAGGGCGAGAGCGCGCTCGACACCATGAAGAACCTCGAGGCGATGGGCGTGGATTGCTTCATCGTGCGCCATGCCGACAACGGCGCGGTGGCGGCCCTGGCCGCAGGCGCCAGGCCGGGCACGGCCTTCATCAACGCCGGCGACGGCCACAGCGCGCACCCGACCCAGGGCTTGCTGGACATGCTGACGGTACGCCAGCGCAAGGGAACGCGATTTTTCGAGGCTCAAGTTCCTGATCGTCGGCGATATCCGCCATTCCCGCGTCGCCCGTTCCGACCTGCACGCCCTGCGCACGCTCGGCGCCGGCCAGATCCGCGTTTGCGCGCCCGACGCGTTGCTGCCCGACGCCGACGTCCTGCGCGGTTGCAGTGTCCTGGCCAATCTGGACGAGGCCTTGGCCGATGTCGATGTGGTGATGATGTTGCGCCTGCAACGCGAGCGCATGGAGGAGGGCCTGGTGCCATCGCTCGAACAGTATTTCGCCGACTACGGACTCAGCCCGGCCCGCCTGCTGCGCGCGCGGCCCGATGCGATCGTGCTGCATCCGGGGCCGATGAACCGCGGCGTGGAAATCTCCGACGAAGTCGCCGACGGTCCGCAGGCGGTGATCCTGGACCAGGTCAGCAACGGCGTCGCCGTGCGCATGGCGGTGCTGCAGGCGGTGCTCGCCCGCTAGTCAGCGGCTTTCGACGTTGCCGTTCTTGAAGTTCCAGGTCCGGGTGATCTCGAGGATGTCGACTTCCTCGTCCGTCTTCGGCAGCGGGGCGAACGGGCTGGCCAGTTGCACCACCTTCACCGCGGCGTCGTCGAGCAGCTTCTTGCCGCTGGACGTGTTGATCAGCACGCCCTTGACCTCGCCGTCGCGGCCCACGGAAACGGTCATGATCAGCCGGCCACTGACGCCCTGGCGCCGGGCCTGCTCGGGATAGTTCAGGTTGCCGACGCGCTCGACCTTCTGCACCCAGGCCCGCATGTAGGACGCGTACTCGTATTCCTGGGTGCTGGCGGAGATGAATTTCCGCTTCGGGCCGCTTGGCCATCAATTCCTGCCGCCGGTCGATCTCGGCGGCCAGGCGAGCCATCTCCACGCTCTGCTGCATCAGTTCCCGGCCGGTCGGCAGCGGCAGCGGCGCGCTGGTGGGTTGCTCTTCCGGCAGCGGCAGGCTGCGCTCGCTCTGGGCCACGGTGGTCAGCATCCGTTGCCGCGGATCCGGCGCGGGCGGCGGCGCCTGCGCGGTCAGCGGCTGGGCCGCGACGCCGGGTTGCGGCCTGGGCACCTGGGCCACCTGGTCCTCCCGCGGACGTTGCGCCCGGTCCTGGTCGCCGCCGCCGCGGTTGCTGGCCTGGGCGATGAAATCGGCCTGCTTGGGCGGTTCCGGGGTCGAGGTCTGGGTCAGGATCACGTCCAGGGTCGGCACCACGGGCGCCGCGTCCTCCTGGCTGAAGCCGATGCCAAGGATCAGCACGCCGAAAGAGATCAGCGAGAGCGCCAGGGTGGCGCTCAGGCGCTCGGATGGACCGATCTTGCGCGAGGGGACGGCTGCCTGGGGGGTGGCCGGTGGCCCGGCCGGGGAGACGGTGGCGCTCACGTCAATGCCTGTTCGCTCGCCGGGCCTCGATCGCGTCGAACAGGGTGCCGGCGATGTTCAGCCCGAACCACTGGTCCAGTTCGCGGACGCAGGTCGGGCTGGTGACGTTCACCTCGGTCAGGTAATCGCCGATCACGTCCAGGCCGACGAAAAGCATGCCGCGCCGGCGCATTTCCGGTCCGACCTCGGCCGCGATCCAGCGGTCGCGATCGGACAGGGGCCTGCCTTCGCCGCGACCGCCGGCCGCCAGGTTGCCGCGGAATTCGTTGCCCTGGGGAATGCGCGCCAGGCAGTAGGGCACCGGCTCGCCGTCGATCAGCAGGATGCGCTTGTCGCCGTCCCGGATCTCCGGCAGGTAGCGCTGGGCCATGGCCTGGTGCCGGCCGGAGTCGGTCAGGGTCTCCAGGATCACGTTGGGTTGGGGTCGCCGTCGCGGATCTGGAAGATCGAGCGCCCGCCCATGCCGTCCAGCGGCTTGAGCACGCAATGGCCGTGCTCGGCGATGAATGCGCGCAGGAGCGCCGCTTCCCGGGTCACCAGGGTCGGCGGGCAGCACTGGGGAAACAGCAGCGCCGCCAGTTTCTCGTTCAGGTCGCGCAGGCCCCGCGGGTCGTTGACCACCAGCACGCCGTCGGCCTGGGCCATGCCCAGGATGATGCGTGTCGTGCAGGTAGTTCGGCGTCGACCGGCGGATCGGTGCGCATCAGGATCACGTCCATCTCGGCCAGCGGCCGGATGGCGGCGTCGGCCAGCGCATACCAGGTGGTCGGGTGCTCGTGCGACCGTCAGTGGTGTCAGGCGCGCCACGGCTCGCCCATCGGCCACGCCCAGGCTGCCCGGGGCCACGTAGTGCAGGTGGTGGCCGCGCCGCTGCGCTTCGAGCAACATGGCGAAACTGGTGTCCTTGGCGATCTTGATGGCCCCGATGGGGTCCATGACCACAGCTACCTGCAAAGCCATGGCTCTTTTCGCTCATCTGGAAGTCTCGCGCACTAGCCTAGCAGGGCCGCCGGGACAACGTGCAGGGGGTCACGGAACCACGTGTGGTACTGCTTCGCTATTGACACCTTCGCCCTGCGCTGGGATATAAGGTTAATGGCCGAACGCCTGATTGTCGGCGTGCCAAGCACGGCCATGCACTGGGGAGACAGATGGAACAAAGCAATCTCAGCGGCTTGAGGGTGATGGTCATCGACGATTCGAAGACCATCCGCAGGACTGCGGAAACCCTCCTGAAGAAGGAAGGCTGCGAGGTGGTCACCGCTACCGATGGCTTCGAGGCCCTGGCCAAGATCGCCGATCACCAGCCGCAGATCATCTTCGTCGACATCATGATGCCGCGCCTCGACGGGTACCAGACCTGCGCGCTGATCAAGAACAACCAGATGTTCAAGGGCACGCCGGTGATCATGCTGTCGTCCAAGGATGGCCTGTTCGACAAGGCGCGCGGGCGCATCGTCGGCTCCGACCAGTACCTGACCAAGCCGTTCACCCGCGATGAGCTGCTCTCGGCGATCCGCAACTTCGTCGTGATGGCCTGAGCGAGCCATGGCCAAGCACGCCAACCAGCAGCGCCAGGCTTCCTCGTTCGACACCCTGCTCGACTACGAGGAGCGTTCGCTCGCCCACGTGCCCGGTCGTCCGGAGATCGATCGAGGCGCCGGGCCACTGGCGCGGCGTCGGCTTCCGCCTTGGCCAGCGCCGCTTCGTGTCCTCCTTCGAGGAGGTCATGGAAATCCTTTCGCTGCCGCCGGTCACGCCGGTCCCGGGTGCACAGCCCTGGATGCTCGGCGTGGCCAATGTGCGCGGCACCCTGTTGCCGGTGGTCGACCTCAAGCAATTCCTGGAGGGCGAACGCACCGTTGTTCATGAAGGCCAGCGGGTGCTGATCGTGCGGCAGAGCGGCGGCAATGTTGCAGTACTCATCGATGAACTGTTCGGCCAGCGTACTTTCAACGATTCGCACCGGGCCGACGCGGCCGGTGAACACGACGGCCGCTATGGCCATTTCGTCAGCCAGTCCTATCGACTGGCCGACACGTCCTGGGGTGTGTTCAGCATGTCGACGCTGACGCGCACGCCGGAATTCAGGCAGGCCACTCTTTGAGTGTGGTCAACAAGCTATTTCCTTGAGGGTGGGTCCAGTCATGAGTACTAACGCCAGCAACTTCTCCGGCAGGATGTCCAGCTACGGCCTTCGCGTCTGGATCGCGATCCTTGCCATAGCCGTGCTGATCTTCGGCGCCAATTTCTTCGTGGCCAACCGGCTGTCGGGACAGGAAAACAGCGCCCGCGCGATGACAGCGCAGTTGCAGGTGCTTTCGCAGCAGTTGGCGAAATACTCGCGCAGAGGCGGTCGAAGGCGGTAACGCGGACTCCTTCGAGGAGTTCAAGTCGACCAAGTCGCAGATCGACGCACTGGTCAAGGCCCTGCGCAAGGGCGGCAAAGTCGGCAGCGATTCGGTGCCGGGCTACGAGGGCAGCGTCAACCAGGCTGGCGTCAGCAGCGCGCTGAAGAAGGTCACCACCATCTGGACCAAGATGGCGCAGGACGGCGACCGCATCATCAAGAGCCAGGACCAGATCGTGAACCTCAGCGACACGGCCGCCAGCTTCACCGGCCGCATCCCGCAGATCTCCGCACGACTCGACGAAGTGGTCCGCGCCATGTCCGACGCCGGCGCGCCGGCCTCGCAGATCAACCTTGCCAACCGCCAGATCGTGCTGGCCGACCGCATGTCACGCCGCGTGACGGAAATCCTGGCCGGTGGCGACCGCGCCGTGACCGCCGCCGACGCGCTCTCCCGCGACTCCGTGGTGTTCGGCCAGGTGCTCGCGGGCCTGAAGAACGGCAACGAGGAAATCGGCGTGAGCCGCGTCACCAGCACCGCGGCGCTCGACGCCGTCAATGCGGTGGACACCCTGTACGCCGCCTCGCTGAAGGAAATGGACAGCATCCTGCAGGCGTCCACCGATCTGTTCGAAGTGCAGCAGGCGTCGGCGACCATCTCCGGCGATTCCAACATCCTGCTCGAGGACAGCCAGGCGCTGTTCGGCACCTTCGGTTCGAGCCTGAAGCGCTTCTTCCCGAACAACCTCTGGGCAATCGGCTCCGGCGGCCTGGCGGTATTCGCCATCGTCGGCCTGCTGTACTTCATCCGAGCCCGCGACACGCCGCGCACTGGCCAGCACGCAAGAGCTGAACCAGCGTAACCAGGAAGCCATTTTGCGCCTGCTGGATGAAATGGGCTCGCTGGCAGAAGGCGATTTGACGGTCAAGGCGACGGTCACCGAGGACATCACCGGCGCGATCGCGGACTCCATCAACTTCGCGATCGAGGCACTGCGCTCCCTGGTGTCGACGATTAACGAAACCGCCGTGCAGGTCGCCGCGGCAGCCCAGGAAACCCAGGCAACGGCGATGCACCTGGCCGAAGCCGCGGAACACCAGGCGCAGCAGATCAACTCGGCGTCCGCGCAAATCAAGGACGTGGCGACCAGCATTGACCAGGTGTCGCGCAACTCGGCCGAGTCGGCCGACGTGGCGCATCGATCGGTGGAAATCGCGGCAAAGGGCGCCGAAGTGGTGCGCCAGACGATCCAGGGCATGGACAACATCCGTGACCAGATTCAGGAAACCTCGAAGCGAATCAAGCGACTGGGCGAAAGCTCGCAGGAAATCGGCTCGATCGTTGAACTGATCAACGACATCGCCGAACAGACCAACATCCTTGCGCTTAACGCCGCAATTCAGGCGGCATCCGCCGGTGAGGCGGGCCGAGGCTTCGCGGTGGTGGCCGACGAAGTGCAGCGACTGGCAGAACGCGCATCGAACGCGACCAAGCGAATCGAAACGCTGGTGCAGACGATTCAAAGCGATACCAACGAAGCGGTGTCAGTCGATGGAACAGACGACCGCGGAAGTGGTGGCCGGTGCCCGACTGGCCGAGGACGCAGGCCTGGCGCTGGGCGAGATCGAAAAGGTCTCGAACGACCTGGCAGACCTCATTCAGAACATTTCGACGGCAGCGCGCCAGCAGTCCGTGGCGGCAACCAACATCACCGCAACCATGTCGGTGATTCAGGAGATCACCACGCAGACCTCGCACGGCGCCAACCAGACCGCCGAGTCGATCGGAAACCTCGCTCAGCTCGCCGCCGACCTTCGTCGATCGGTGGCTGACTTCAAACTGCCCGCGCTCTGATCGGCCCGGATTCACTTGGCATTGGCTTGACTCGGCCGCCCTCACCGGCGTTCGCGTAACGACAGGACCTCGGCATGAGGCTGCACGAAAATATCGATTTCACCACGCTTACCTGGGTCAAGCCCGAGCTCGACGAGACGCTTCGGCAGGCGCGCAACGCGCTGCAGAACTACGTCGAGGAAGGCGAGAGCCCGGCCGAGCTGCGGACCTGCTCCGACCTGTTGCACCAGGTGCAGGGCACGCTGCGCATGGTCGAGCTCTACGGCGCGGCGATGGTTGCCGAGGAAATGGAGCAGCTGTCGCGGGCGCTGATCGACGGCAAGGTCGAGAATCGCGACAACGCCTATGCGGTCCTGATGCAGGGCATCGTGCAGTTGCCCGACTACCTGGAGCGGTTGCAGAGCGGACACCGCGACATTCCGATCGTGCTGCTGCCCCTGCTCAACCAGCTGCGCGAATCGCGCGGCGAGAAGGGCTTGAACGAAAGCGTGCTGTTCTCGCCGGACCTGTCGCGGCCGTTGCCGGCGTCGGCGCAGGGTCCGCTGGTTCCGCTGGACCAGACCGAGCTGTGCCGCCGCGCCGAGGCCCTGCGCGGCTTGTTCCAGGGCGCGCTCCTGCGCTGGCTCAAGGACGACAACAGCGCTTCGACCGATTCGCGACCTGACCGATGTCTGCGAGCAACTGGTGCCGATCACGTCGGCCGAACCGGCGCGCCGATTGTTCTGGGTGGCGGCGGGCACGCTCGACGCGCTGGGCAAGAATGCATTTCCGATCAGCAATCCGCTCAAGCAGGCCTTGGCCAAGGTCGAGCGCGAGATCAAGCGGCTGGCCGATGGCGGCGACGCGGTATTCCGCAGCGATCCGCCGATCGAGCTGACCAAGCAACTGCTTTATTTCGTAGCCCACGAGGGTTCCGATGCCGGCCGCATCGGCGAGATCCGCAAGGTCTTCGGACTGAGCGGCGCCGAGCCCAGCGAAGCCGAACTGGCGCATGCCCGCGGCAGCCTGAGCGGCAATAATCGCGCGCTGCTCGAGACGGTGGCGGTCGCGATCAAGGAAGACCTGCTGCGCGTGAAGGATGCGCTCGATCTGCATCTGCGCACGCCTGGCGCTTCGCCCAACGACCTGGGTTCCCAGGTCGATGCCCTGGATCGGGTCGCCGATACGCTGGGAATGCTTGGGCTCGAAGTGCCGCGCCGGGTGGTGCAGGACCAGCGCAGCGCCATCAATGACGTGATCTCGGGCCAGCGCAAGGACGACGAGGCGACCCTGCTCGATATCGCCGGCGCGCTGCTTTACGTGGAAGCCGCCCTGGATGACCAGGTCGAGCGCCTCGGCAAGGAGGACGGCAAGTCGCTGGAGTCTTCCGACGCCAGTTCCAGCAATGAGTCGCGCAGGTTGCTCGAAGTGCTGGTCAAGGAGGCGATCGTCAACTTCGCGCAGGCCAGGCAATGTTTCGTGGCTTTCGTCGAGACCCATTGGGACCACGCACAGCTTTCCGAAGTGCCGCGCTTGCTCAGCGAGGTTTCCGGCGCGTTGCGCATGCTGAACCTGGCCCTTCCCGCCGACTACCTGATCGGCGTGCGCCAGTTCACCGACAACGAACTCCTTCGTCGCCGCCATGTGCCCAATGGCCAGCAGATGGACCGCCTGGCCGATGCCTTGGCCAGCATCGAATATTTCCTCGAAGCCTTGCGTGACCGGCGTCCGAACCGGGAGCAGATTCTTGAAGTCGCCCGGCAAAGCCTGACCTCGCTTGGCTACTGGCCGCTATCGGTCGAGGTTCGCTCCGCCGCTCCCCAGGCCGCAGTTCGGGCTCCGGCCGTGCCGGTCGTCGAAGCGCCTGTCCCCGAGCCGGCTGCCGAGCCCGCCGCGCTTGCGACCGCCGGCGATGCCCCCGCGCAGCCCGAGGAAACCGAGTCGGCCGAGCAGTTTGCACCGACCGCAGCCACGGCGACCCAGTCGCCGGCGATCGGCAGCGTCGGAGCCCTCGTTCCCGGTTTCGACGGCGCGAGCAGCGAAGAGATCGATGACGAAATCCGTGAAGTGTTCCTCGAGGAATTCGAGGAGGAAATCGACAACCTCGCGCAGTTGCTCCCGATCTGGCGCGACGATCCGGAAAACGCCGAATTGCTGCGTCCGATCCGTCGGGTATTCCACACGCTGAAAGGCAGTGGACGGCTCGTCGGCGCCAGGACGCTGGGCGAATTCAGCTGGAAGGTCGAAAGCCTGCTCAATCGCGTGCTCGATGGCAGCCGGCCGGCAAGCCCGCAGGTATTCGCGCTGGTGCAACTGGCGCTCGATCACTTGCCGCTGCTGCGCGCCGCGCTGCAGGGACAAGAGGTGTACGCCGACCTGGATGGCCTGCAGGCAACCGCGGAATCGCTGACCGCCGGCGAAGAAGTCAGCTACATCCCGCCCGGTCCGCAAGTGGTCGAGCCCGCTGCCGAAGCAGCCGTTGCAGCCGAGCCGGAGGCGGAAACCGTCGCCGAGGAAGCCGAAGCGACGCCCGAGGAAGCCGGAAGCGACAGCTACGCGGGCCCGGTATTCTCGATCGACCCGGTGCTTCTTGAAATCCTCAAGCCCGAGGTTGCCGGACATCTGGAAGTGGTGGATGCCTGGTTGGCCGACTGCGCCGAGCGTGGCCCGCAGCCGGTAACGGATCCGCTGCTGCGCTCCATCCACACGATGAACGGCGCGTTCGCCATGACCGAGGTGCCGACGATCACCGACGTCACCGCGCCGCTGGAAGGCTTCATCAAGCGCTCGCTTGCCCATCATTCCGTGCCCGGCGCCGATGGCGTCGCGCTCGTCGCCGATGCGGTCAGCGCGATCCGCACCACGATCGCGGCCATCGACAGGCCACGTCCGGTGCTCCCGCATTTCGACGAGCTTTCGGCGCGCGCCTATGCCCTGCGCGACACCTTGCCGGACTCCCTGCAGCCCAGCGTTCCGGTCCACATCGACGAGGAGGGCAGCTACCTGCCGCAAGTCGTGGTGATGGAATCGGCCGACACGTCCGCCATTCCGGAATTCGATTCCGCGACCGAGGCAACCCTCGAGACCGAAGCCGAGGCCGAGGACGAAGAGGACTGGTCCTTCGAGGAAGAGCCACCTGCTGTCCAGGAAGCGCCGAGTGCGACCGAGCTTGAGGTTGTTGAACTGATCCAGGCCTACGAGCCGGAAGCTTTCACGGACACCGAGGCCGAGGCTGAACTGGAAGCGGAAGAGGCATCTGGTGTCGAATCCGAGGCCATGGCAGCAGCTGCTGCAGAGGCCGCAGCCGTAGAAGCCGCCGCAGCAGAAGCCGCAGCCGCTGAAGCCGCAGCAGCAGAAGCCGCAGCAGCCGAAGCCGCAGCAGCCGAAGCCGCAGCAGCCGAAGCCGCAGCCGCCGAAGCCGCAGCACGCCGAAGCCGCAGCCGCAGAAGCCGCAGCCGCCGAAGCCGCAGCCGCCGAAGCCGCAGCCGCCGAAGCCGCAGCAGCCGAAGCCGCAGCAGCCGAAGCCGCAGCAGCCGAAGCCGCAGCAGCCGAAGCCGCAGCCGCCGAAGCCGCAGCCGCCGAAGCCGCAGCAGCCGAAGCCGCCGCCGCCGAAGCCGCAGCAGCCGAAGCCGCAGCAGCCGAAGCCGCAGCAGCCGAAGCCGCAGCAGCCGAAGCCGCCGCTGCAGAAGCCGCAGCAGCCGAAGCCGCCGCTGCAGAAGCCGCAGCAGCCGAAGCCGCAGCTGCAGAAGCCGCGGCAGCAGAAGCCGCAGCTGCAGAAGCCGCCGCAGAGGCCGCCGCCGCAGAGGCTGCCGCCGCCGAAGCCGAAGCCGCCGCCGCCGCCGCTGAAGCTGCAGCAGCAGAAGCCGCCGCCGAGCTTGAGATTGAACCTGAGGAAGAGGTGGTTGCCCACGCCGAGTTCGCGGATAGCGACCTGCTCTCGATCGCGGACTTCCTTCGCGAAGCTCGCGAACAGATTGCCGCGCTCGCGCTTGGCGAAGCGCTGCCCGAGTCCGAATTCGAACGCGAGCTCGCCGAGTTCGCAGTCGAGGACGAGCTTGTCGAGGCGACGCAGGAATTCAAGCACACTGACGAGCAGGCGCAGGCCGACGAACAGGCCGACGCGGAGCCGGAGCCCGAAGCCAGCGCCTATTCGAACTACGACGAAATCGTGGTCGAGACCGGTGCCTTCGTGCCAGTGCTTGAAGAAGACACCGCGGCTCGATCCGACATCTACGCGAGCGCCACGCCACTCGACGCGGAATCATCCAGCACAACTGCCGCCGCGGAGACTGATTTTGACTTCAGCGACGACATGGCCGAGCTCAATGAGTCGAGCAGCGCTGGCCAGTTCACATCCGATCAGCTTGTTGTCGCCGAGGATTTCGCCGATCTCGAAGACTTCATCATGGCCGAGAAGATCATCGATGGAGATGGACCTGGTAGCGCCGAGACGTTCGTTGGCAGCGGTGAATCGCTTCTCAGCGAGGAGCTGAGCAGCCCTGAAGCGGAGCCAGTGTCTGCCGAGTCGACGTCCGGGCCGGAACCGGGTGAAGCCGACGACGAGTATTACGGCATGAGCCTGGCCGAACTGGAGGCGTTGACCAACCCCAACGCAGCCGCTGAGGCCAGCGTCGAGCCGGCGCAGGAAGCGGAATTCTTGTCCGCAGAAGAGGCAGCATCGCCCCAGGACTCGCCGTTCGCTGTCGAACTGGCCGGATTCGAATTGGGCGAGGCCGCGATCGGCACGTTCGAAGGCGAGCTGCTCGAGGACAAGGGCCAGGAAGTCGAGTCGTTCGTTGAGATTGACGGATTTGCCGACTTGCCGATGATTGCCGATGTCCCGGCTTGGGCAGGGGCTGGCGAACTGGCTGGCGATGCCGAGCAGGTGCCCGAGTCCACCATCACGATGGAAATCGAGGCAATCGAGCTGGCCGAGGCGGAGAGAATTCTTGCCGAGGCGGAGCGAGAGGCAGCCGAAGCCGCCGCAGCCGAAGCCGCGGCAGCCGAAGCCGCCGCAGCCGAAGCCGCGGCAGCCGAAGCCGCCGCAGCCGAAGCCGCCGCAGCCGAAGCCGCCGCAGCCGAAGCCGCCGCAGCCGAAGCCGCCGCAGCCGAAGCCGCCGCAGCCGAAGCCGCCGCAGCCGAAGCCGCCGCAGCCGAAGCCGCCGCAGCCGAAGCCGCCGCAGCCGAAGCCGCCGCAGCCGCAGCCGAAGCCGCCGCAGCCGAAGCCGCCGCAGCCGAAGCCGCCGAAGCAGAAGCTGCAGCAGCCGAAGCCGAAGCAGCCGCCCTGAATGTCCAGGCCGCCGAGGATTTCGAGCTGTTGAGCGCGGTCCGGCCGACCGTGCCTGTCGCGCAGGACATGGCCGATCCCGACGCCGATCTCGACCTCACCGATCTCGATACGGAACTGCTCGACCTGTTCCTCGAAGAGTCCAACGACATCCTCGATCACTCGGACGGAATGCTGGCCCAGTTGCGCGACCAATGCCGACGACCGGGAAACCGATCGTCAATCTGCAGCGCGACCTGCACACGCTGAAGGGCGGCGCGCGCATGGCCGGCATCTACGCCGTCGGCGAGCTCGGCCATGCCATGGAATCGCTGCTCGAGTCCGTTGCCGAAGGCCGCCAGGCGCTCGACGCGATCGGCGTGGTCGTGCTCGAGCGCGGCTTCGACCGCCTGCACGCGCATGGTCGCCCGCATCGGCGAGCGCAAGGCCGATTGCCTTGCCGGCCGGGCTGATCGCCCAGGTCGAGGCGCTTTCGCACGGCCAGTCGCTCGAAGACGCTCGAGGCTGGCGAGACTGCAGGCTCCGGCCGCGGCTCGCCGCAAGCCGCGCGCCCGACCGCTGCCGCGAAGCTCGACAGCACTTTCGGCTCCGCTGGACGAACTGGGCGCCGAAGACGAGCTCACCGGCGTTCGCGCGCCGCAGGAACAGGTCCGCATCCGCGCCGACCTGCTCGACCGTCTGGTCAACTACGCCGGCGAGGTCGCCATCTACCGCGCCCGACTGGAACAGCAGTTGGGCGCGTTCCGCTCCAACCTCGGCGAACTCGACCAGACCACGACGCGACTGCGCGAGCAGCTGCGCCGCCTGGAGATCGAGACCGAAGCGCAGATCATCGCGCGCTACCAGCGCGAGGGCGAAGCCAACGACGAGCGCTTCGATCCGCTGGAACTCGACCGCTTCTCCAACCCAGCAGCAGCTGACGCGCGCGCTTGAACGAGTCGGCCAACGACCTGGTCAACCTGCAGGGCGCGCTGGACGAACTGACCCGCCAGTACGAAACCCTGCTGCTGCAGCAGTCGCGAGTCAGCTCGGACCTGCAGGAAGGCCTCATGCGCACGCGCATGGTGCCGTTCGATGCGCTGGTGCCGCGCCTGCGCCGCGTGCTGCGCCAGGCCGCCATCGATACCGGCAAGCAGGTCCAGCTCAAGGTCGATGGCGCCTCCGGCGAAATGGACCGCAACGTCCTCGAGCGCATGACCGCGCCGTTCGAGCACATGCTGCGCAACGCCATGGCCCACGGCCTGGAGTTGCCGGAAGAGCGGCGCAAGGCCGCGGCAAGCCCGAGGAAGGCACCGTCCGCATCGCGGTACAGCGCGAAGGTTCGGAAGTCGTGCTCAAGGTCACCGACGACGGCCGCGGCCTGGACAAGCAGGCGATCCGCGACAAGGCGATCGAGCGCGGCCTGATCAAGGCCGACGCCGAGCTGTCCGACGACGCGCTGTACAGCCTCGTCCTGGAAACCGGCTTCTCGACCGCCGAGACGGTCAGCCGCCTGGCCGGCCGCGGCGTCGGCATGGACGTGGTCTACAGCGAAATCCGCCAGCTCGGCGGCACGCTGCAGATCAAGTCGGAGCGAGGGCAAGGGCAGCGAGTTCATCATCCGCCTGCCGTTCACGCTCGCGGTGACCCAGGCGGTGTTCGTCAAGATCGGCGACACCAGCTTCGCGGTGCCGATCGCCTCGGTGCAGGGCGTCGGCCGCATCGCGCGCGACGATCTCGAGAAGCAGTTGGCCAGCCGACAGCCCGTCTTCAGCTATGCCGGCGAGGACTACGCGATCCACGACCTCGGGCCAGTTGATCGGCCACGCGCCGGCCAAGGCGCCAGGACAGCCTGCAGATGCCGCTGCTGCTGGCGCGATCCGGCGACCTGCGCACCGCGATCCTGCATCGACCAGGTGCTCGGCAGCCGCGAAATCGTGGTCAAGCCGGTGGGCCCGCAGGTCAGCTCGGTGCCCGGCATCTTCGGCGCCACCATCATGGGCGACGGCCGCGTCGTGGTGATCCTCGACGTCGCGCCGCTGGTGCGCCGCCAGACCGCCATCGTCCGCGAGCACGACGCCGGTGGTGCCCGCTGCCGGTAGCCGCCGTCGCGCGTCGCGATCCCGCTGGTGATGGTGGTCGACGACTCGATCACCATGCGCAAGGTCACCGGCCGCGTGCTCGAGCGCAACAACATGGAAGTGCTGACCGCGAAGGACGGCGTCGATGCGGTCGAGAAGATGGCCGAACGCGTTCCCGACCTGGTGCTGCTCGACATCGAGATGCCGCGCATGGACGGCTACGAAGTCGCCCAGAACATGAAGTCCGATCCGCGCCTGAAGGACGTGCCGATCATCATGATCACCTCGCGTACCGGCGACAAGCATCGCCAGCGCGCGATGGATATCGGCGTCGACCGCTACCTCGGCAAGCCGTACCAGGAGCCCGAACTGATGCGCAATGTGTTCGAGATGCTGGGCGTGGAGGCGGTAAGTGGCTGATGCCGGCGTGCGCGTCGCACTGCTGGCGCGCGCAGGCAAGGCCCGCGACCAACTCCATCGCGCGCTCGGCGAAGCCGGCGCCCTGATCGTGGCCGAAGGCGATCCGTCCGAGCTCGATCCGGGCCGAAGTCGCCGCGCAGTCGCCCAGCGTCTACCTGGTCAGCCTCGAGCCGGCGATCGAGGCGGCGCTGGATCGTTTCGACGAACTGCTGGCGGCCGACGGCGTCGAGGTCATGTTCGACGACGCCGAGGTCACTGCACGGCTCGACGGCTGGGACCTGAATCGCTGGGCGCGACACCTGGCCAGCAAGTTGCTCGGCAGCGAGGGCACTGCCTCCGGCGCCGGACGGCGCGACCAACTGGGACCACGCCGACGTTGCGCTGGATCCCGGCGCGCCGCCGACGCCGGCCCAATTCATGGACGATGCCCGGCTGGAGGATTACACGGCCGACACTCCCGAACTCGCCGATTCGATTCCGATCAGCTCCTCGTGGTCTGCCGATGCCGGGGATTCCCGATTCCGCACTCGATTTCGAAGAGATGGACTTCACCCGGACAGGCAACCGACTCCGGCCGGTCCGTACCTGGCCGATGAAGAAGCCGTCGACTCCATGTACGACGAACTCGACATGATCGACTCGGTCGATTTCTCGGCTTTCGGCGACCAGCACGAGGTGGCGGACACCGGCGACCTGGATGCCGACGTCGCCGAACTGGCGGCGCACCTGGAAGCGTTCGAGAAGAACGACCAGCGATTCGCCGCGCTCGAGCCCGACTTCGCCACGCAGATCGGCGCCAAGTCGAAGGCGATCGATAGCGCAGACGTGACCGATACCGTCGCGGTCGAAGAGCCGGTTGCTTCCGCTCCGGCGCGCGCTTCGGTGAACTTCGATTTCAGCAACCTGGCCCTGGCGCCGATGGAAGGGGAGCCGGAACTTCCGCCGGTGGCGGACATCGTGCCGGCGTTTGCCCCGAGCCCCAGCGCGCCCGAAATGAGTCTGGCCCCATGTTGACGATGCCGTCGCCCATGGAGTCCGCCAAGGCGCTCGGGGCCGTGCTCGATCCTGGCCGGGCTCGGCGGCCCGGACGCCGTGCGCCAGCTGCTTTCCAGTCTCGCCGGAATCCTTGAAAGTGCCGGTCCTGCTCTACCAGCATCTGGAGGTCGGCAAACACGCGCGGCTGGTCGAGCAGTTGGCCAAGATCAGCCGTCTGCCTGTCGTCCTTGCCCAGGATGGCGCGGTGCCGGAGCCGGGCAAGGTGACCTTGCTGCCCGCCGGCCTGACCGCCATGGCGAACGGTCATTCCCTGTCGTTCACCCCGGGAACCATGTCCCAGCTGATCGCCGCGCTGACGCCCCGTGAAAGCATGATCATCGTGCTCAGCGGCGCCGACGAGCAACTGGTGCCGATGATCCTCTCGGTCCAGGATGCAGGTGGCCTGGTATTGGCGCAGGACCCGGAAGTCTGCTTCGATGCCTCGGCAGCCGAAGCGATGCGGCGCCAGGGCGCCGCGGTCTATCCGGCACTCGGCCTGGCGCGGCAGATTGCCGCGCGCTGGTTGCCTTGATTCAGGAGAGTTCGAATGAATGCCCCACAGCGTGACATCCGCGGCGTGTTGATCACCGTCAACCAGGGCCGCCTGCTGCTGCCCAACGCCAGCGTCGCCGAGGTAATCACCTTCTCCGATCCGGAGCCGGTCGAGAACGCCCCGGCCTGGATGCTTGGACAGATCCGCTGGCGCGGCTGGCGTCTGCCGCTGTTGTCCTTCTCGCGTTTCGCCGGCTGGTCCAACGAAGAGGGCCAGATCGGCGCCAAGGTCGTGGTGCTCAAGGCGCTTGGGCGGCAATCCGAAATTGCCTTACTTCGCCATGCTCTCGCAGGGATTCCCCCGCCTGGTGACCGTGTCCCGCGCGGCGCTCGCCGAATCGCATGGCATCAAGGAACTACCGGTCGGCATCCACTCGATGGTGATGCTCAACGACGATGCCGCCGCGGTTCCCGATTTGATGAGCCTGGAATTGCTGATCGACAAGGCGCTCAAGGAAGCCGCCTGAAGCATTGCCGCCGCGCTGCTGAGCCGGCGTCGCTCAGCGCCAATCGCCGTAAAGCGCATTCATTGCGGCGATCGCCGCCAGCCCGGCAGTTTCGGTACGCAGGATGCGCGGTCCCAGTTTCAGGCCCTCGTAGTGCGCGGCGCGCACAGCGGCCAGGTCGCGTTCCGACAGTCCACCCTCCGGGCCGATGAGCAGGCTCACGCTTTCTTCCTTGCCGATCGCCAGGTCGGCCGGCGTCCGGTCGGATTCTGGATCGAGCACGAAGCGGCGGTTGCTGGCATCGCCTGCGGCGAAACGGGCCAAGGACTGTGGCTCCAGGATTTTCGGCAGCCGCGCCCGCCCGCACTGTTCGCAGGCCGAGGCCAGCACGCCGCGCCAGTGCAGCATCTTCTTCTCGGCGCGTTCGCCGTCGAGCTTGACCTCGGTTCGCTCGGTGACCACCGGCGCGATGCACGCCACGCCCAATTCGGTCGCCTTCTGCAGGATGAGGTCCATCTTCTCGCCCCGGGCGATTCCCTGCGCCAGCGTGATGCGCAACGGCGACTCGGTGGCGACTTCGACGCGGTCGAGCAGTTCGGCCTCCGCGCTCTTCTTGCCAACCGAAGCCAGCTGCGCCGGATAGTCGAAGCCGTCGCCGTTGAACAGGGCGAAGCGGTCGCCGATGCCCAGGCGCAGCACGCGCACCAGGTGCGCGACCGCCGATTCGGGAAGGATCACGCGTCCGCCCGCGGCCAGGGGCGTGTCGATGTAGTGGCGGATGGTGCGCATCAGCGGGTTGCCTCGTTCAATGCGCCGAGGGTAACGGCGGCCAGGTGCTGCAGGCCTTCCTCGTCGATGCAGTACGGCGGCATCCAGTACAGGATGTCGCCGAGCGGGCGCAGCACCACGCCGTGCGCAATCGCGTGACGGTAGGCGCGCAGCCCGCGCCGTTGCTCCGGCGGGAACGGCTGCCGGCGTCTTGCCGTCCGCCACCATTTCGATGGCGAGGATCATTCCGGTCTGCCTGACCTCGGCCACGTTGGCGTGTTCCCGCAGCGGCGCCGCCAGATCGGCCATGCGCCGGGCGATGCCGGCATTGCGTTCCAGCACCGGCTCGCTTTCGAAAATCCCGAGCGAAGCCAGCGCCGCCGCGCAGCCCAGCGGGTTGCCGGTGTAGCTGTGCGAGTGAAGGAACGCGCGCTCGCGACTGTCGTCCAGGAATGCCTCGTAGACCGATGCGGTGGTCAGTACCGCCGACATCGGCATGAAGCCGCCGGTCAGCCCCTTGGACAGGCACAGGAAATCGGGGCTGACCGCGGCCTGCTCGCAGGCGAACAGCGTGCCGGTCCGGCCGAAGCCGACCGCGATCTCATCGGCGATCAGGTGGGCGCCGTGCGCGGTGCAGATCTCGCGCGCCCGCGCCAGGTAGGCCGGGTGGTGCATGCGCATGCCGCCGGCGCATTGCACCAGCGGCTCCAGGATCAGCGCGCAAACCTCGCCTTCGTTGGCGCGGAAGATTTCCTCGAGTTCATCGGCCCGTCGCAGCGCGAAGTCCCTGGCCGACTCGCCCGGCTCGGCGTCGTAGGCGTCGGGCGAGGGAGCGAACAGCGGCGTCAGCAGCAGCGGCGCGTAGGTGCGCCGATAGAGCGGGATATCGCCCATCGAGAGCGCGCCGATGGTCTCGCCGTGATAACCGTTGCGCAGGGCGATGAATTTCTGCCGCCGGCCGTCGCCGCGATTCAGGAAGCTGTGGAAGCTCATCTTCAGCGCGATTTCCACCGCCGCCGATCCATTGTCGGCATAGAAGACGCGGGCCAGTCCCGGCGGCGCGACGCGCAGCAGGCTTTCGGCCAGGCGTACGCCCGGCTCATGGGAGAAGCCGGCGAAGATGACGTGTTCCAGCTCGCCTGCCTGGCGGGCGATCGCCGCGGCGATGCGCGGCTCGCCATGTCCGAACAGGTTGGTCCACCAGGAGCTGACCGCATCCAGGTAGCGGCGACCGTCCACGCCTTCGAGCCACGCGCCGCGGCCGCGCCGGATCGGGATCAGCGGCAGGGTGTCCGGATGCTCGGCCATCTGCGTGCAGGGTGCCAGAGCACCGCCAGGTCGCGCGCCCGAAGCCGCCCGGCCTCTGCTAGCATCCGTGCATCGTTTTCAATCTTCGTGCATGCGCCCATGATCCCGACCCACGGCCCTTCTGTCCATGCGCACGGCGGTCGCGCAGGGCGACGTCGGCGGAGCGCCGGCTGATGCCCACCTTGCCCATCATCCACTCGCGCCAGGAAGCCGATGCCGGCGGCTATCGACGGGAAACCATCGACCTGGAATTCTCCAACGGCGAGCGGCGCAAGTACGAGCGGCTCTCCAGTCGCGGCCATGGCGCCGTGATGATCGCCGCGATTCCAGAGCCCGGCACCGTCCTGCTGATCCGCGAATACGCCGCGGGCGTGCACCGCTACGAACTTGGCCTGCCCAAGGGCCGGATGGATGCGGGCGAGGGCATGCTCGAGGCGGCCAATCGCGAATTGAAGGAAGAGACCGGCTTTGGCGCGCAACAAGCTGACCCACCTGCGCGCGCTTACCCTCGCGCCCGGCTACATGACCCACGAGATCCAGCTGATGCTGGCCGAGGACCTGTATCCGGAGCGCCTTCCCGGCGACGAACCCGAGGAGCTCGAAGTGGTGCCCTGGAAGCTCGATGCACTGCACGAACTGGTCCTGCGCGAGGATTGTTCGGAAGGCCGCTCGCTGGCGGGCCTGTTCATCGTGCGCGAAGTGTTGCGCGCGCCGATGAAGGCCGAATGGGTCGAGCCGGTGCTGCAACTGGCGCGCGACGCCGGCGCGGCGATCATGCGCGTCTACGTGCAGGACTTCGAAGTCGAGCACAAGGACGACCGGTCGCCGCTGACCGCGGCCGACATGGCGGCGCATCACCTGATCGTCGCCGGCCTGAGCGCGCTCACGCCCGAACTCCCGGTGCTTTCGGAAGAATCGGCTCGGCGTGGACTGGGCGGTGCGACGGCACTGGCATCGCTACTGGCTGGTCGATCCGCTCGACGGCACCCGCGAATTCGTCAAGAAGAACGGCGAGTTCACCGTCAACATCGCGCTGATCGAGGACGGCAAGCCCGATGTTCGGCGTGGTCTACGCGCCGGCGCTGGACGAACTCCACTACGGCATTCGCGGCGCGGGCGCCTTCATCTGCGACGGCCGCAGTCGCGTGCCGGTCACCACCCGGCGGCCCGCCGCGGCGCCGCTGCATGTCGCCGCGAGTCGTTCGCACCTGGATACGCGCACGGCCGCGGCGATCGAGCGCATGGGCGAGGTCAGCCTGCTGAGCATGGGTTCGTCGCTCAAGTTCTGCCGGATGGCCGAGGCCCGCGCTGGACGTCTATCCGCGCTTCGCGCCAACCTCGGAATGGGATACGGCCGCGGGCCAGTGCGTGCTCGAGGCCGCCGGCGGCGTCGTGCTGACGCTCGATGGCAAGCCGCTGTCCTACAACAGCAAGGACTCGCTGCTCAATCCGGATTTCCTCGCCGCTCGGCGACGAGTCCCTGCCGTGGAGGGATTGGCTGGATGGCTGAAGTCGTCGCCTCGCCCATCGCCGAGCTGCTGCGGATCATGGCGCGCCTGCGCGATCCGGTCCACGGCTGTCCATGGGATGTGCAGCAGGATTTCGCCAGCATCGCGCCATACACCATCGAGGAAGCCTACGAGGTCGCCGATGCGATCGATCGCGGCGACATGCACGACCTCAAGGACGAGTTGGGCGACTTGCTGTTGCAGGTTGTTTTCCACGCGCGCATGGCCGAGGAGGCCGGGTTGTTCGCCTTTGACGACGTGGTCGCGGCGATCTGCGACAAGATGGTTCGCCGGCATCCCCATGTGTTCGCCGGCGCGGTGCGTTTCCGGCGCTCGAAGAGCAGACCCTGGCCTGGGAAGCGGGCAAGCGCGACGAACGCGCATGCCAAGGGCGGAGATGTCGATCACAGCGCCCTGGCCGGCATCGCCCGCGGCCTGCCGGAATGGCAGCGTGCGGTAAAACTGCAAAAGCGCGCCGCGCGCGTTGGTTTCGACTGGCCGGACGTGAACCCGGTGTTCGACAAGCTGCATGAGGAAATCGACGAAGTGCGCGCCGAATTCGCGGCCGGCACCGGCCATGCCGAACTGGAAGACGAGTTGGGCGACGTGCTGTTCGTCTGCGCCAACCTGTCGCGCCACGGCAAGGTCGATTTCGGCGCCGCGCTGCGCCGCGCCAATGCCAAGTTCGAGCGCCGCTTCCGGCGCATGGAGGCGCTTGCCGCCGCCGAGGGGGTCGACTTGTCGAGCCTTGCGCTGGCCGAACAGGACGCCTACTGGAATCGCGTCAAGCTGCGAAGAGAAATCCGGCAACGTCCATAGAAACAAGGAGGCCACCCATGGGCCGATTCACCAGCTTCCGCGAGTTCTATCCCTACTACCTGGCCGAACACGGCAACCGTTCCTGCCGCCGCCTGCATTTCGTCGGCAGCTCGCTGGTGCTCGGTTGCCTGGCCATGCTGGTTCGCAGCGGCAGCGCGATCTGGCTTGTCTACGCCTTGTTGTGCGGTTACGGGTTTGCCTGGGTGGGACATTTCGTGTTCGAGAAGAACAAGCCGGCCACCTTCAAATATCCGTTCTATTCCTTCGCCGGCGACTGGGTGATGTTCAAGGACATGCTGACCGGCAAGATCCCCTTCTGACCCGCGCGGACGGGTAGGGCAGCGCTCCCTCACACCCGGCGGCTACCGGCCTGGGCGCCGGGAGCCAGGCCTTTCACGCCGGAATCACCTCCCCGGCGGTCTAATTTCACAAAGCTGAAGACAGCATCCCCAAGATGAGGTGACCCATGCGGCGTGAAGACACCTCCGGCCTGATCCTGCTGGTCGAAGACAACCGCAGCCTGTCCGAGATGGTCGGCGAATTCCTCGAGTCGCAACGGCTTCGGCGTCGACTACGCCGGCGATGGCGTGGACGGGCTGCGGCTGGCCACCGAGAACAGCTACGACGTGATCGTGCTCGACCTGATGCTGCCGCGCATGGACGGCCTCGAAGTCTGCCGGCAACTGCGCAGGAGGCCAAGAAAGCGACCCCGGTGCTGATGCTGACCGCGCGCGACACGCTTGACGACAAGGTCATCGGCCTCGATGCCGGCGCCGACGATTACCTGGTGAAGCCCTTCGAGATCCAGGAACTCGAAGCGCGCGTGCGCGCCCTGATCCGCCGCGATCGCCGCCAGGTGAGCACGGAAGTGCTGCGCATCGCCGACCTGGTGCTCGACACCGCCACCCTGCGCGTGACCACGGGCCGGCAACGAGCTCCAGCTCTCGCCGATCGGCCTGCGCCTGCTGACCATCCTGATGCGCGAATCGCCGCGCGTGGTGACCCGCCGCGACATCGAGCGCGAAATCTGGGGCGATGGACTGCCCGATTCCGACACCCTGCGCAGCCACCTGTACAACCTGCGCAAGGTCATCGACCGACCGTTCGACAAGCCGTTGCTGCACACCGTGCAGAGCGCCGGCTACCGGATCGCCGATCTGGAACACGCCCGGGCATGACCGAGCGGAGCGGCCTGCGCGGAAGCTCTGGGTCGCCTTCATCCTGCAGCCGGCGGCGATCAGCTTCGCCGCCGTGCTGGCGTCTACGGCGCCTCGGCGGTGTTGAGCACGTGCTGATCCAGCACGCGTTGCAGGAGGAAGCCAGCCATTTCTGGGAGCGGCGCGAGCACGACCCACGCGCCCAGGTGCCGGACACCTACAACATGAACGGCTACCTCGCCCGCCCGGGCGAAATCGCGCCGCGCTGCCGGAGGCCCTGCGGGCCGCTCGCACCTGGACCACAGCCTGCCGCACGGCAGGCAGCTCGCTGGTCTTGGTCGAGGATCCGAGGGCCAGCGACTGTACCTGGTGTTCAAGCAGGAGCAGGTCGACGCGCTCGCGTTCTGGTTCGGCTTGGCGCCGCTGGCGCTGGTGCTGGCGATGATCTACGTCATGGCGTGGACCACCTACCGGGCGTCGAAGCGCGCGGTATCGCCGGTGATCTGGCTGGCGAGCCAGGTGCGGCAGTGGGACCCCAAACGTCCGGACGCGGCGCCCTGGACCAGAAGAACCTGCCGGCCGACGTCGAGGGCGAAACGCTGACGCTGGCCTCCTCGTTGCACGACTTCGCCTCGCGGCTCGGCAGCTTCGTCGAGCGCGAGCACAACTTCACCCGCGACGCCTCCCATGAGCTGCGCACGCCGCTGACCGTGATCCGCGTGGCCGGCGACATGATGGCCGAGGACGCTTCGCTGTCGCCGTCGGCAAGCGCTCGCTGAGGCGCATCCAGCGCGCGGTCGCGACATGGAGGCGCTGATCGAAGCCTTCCTGATCCTTGCCCGCGAGGGCGACACCGGCCTGCCGGAGAGGACTTCCGGGTCGAGGAAGTCGTGCGCGAGGAAATCGAGAAGGCCGCCGCTGATCAGCGGCAAGCCGGTGGAACTGCGCCTCGTGCACGAAGCCGGGCTGGAACTGCACGCGCCTCCGCGGGTTTTTTCGGTGCTGTTCGGCAACCTGCTGCGCAATGCCTGCCACTACACCGACCAGGGCACAGATCGACGGTCACCGTCCGGCGAACAGCGTGGCCATCGACGACACCGGCGTCGGCATGACGCCGAGGAACTGGCCCGGGTGTTCGAGCCGTTCTTCCGCGCGCGGCGACCGGCAAGGAGGGCCAGGGCATCGGCCTGTCCATCGTGCGCCGGCTGTCGGAGCGCTACGGCTGGCCGGTCCGGCTCGAAAGCGAGCCCGGCCGGGGCACAACCGCTACCATCAGTTTCCCTTCAGTGGCCTGAGTCCACTCTGGGAAGCCGGCCGCCGACTGCGGCTGTTGCACGATGGCCCGGGCTGCAGCCCGGGCCATTCCACTGAATCCCGTTCCAGGAGAAATCATGTCGTCGTCCGCGCCTGCAAAGTCCCCGGCTGCAACCCGCTGGTTGCTGCGAATCGTCCTTGCGGCAGCGGCATTGGGCCTGGCGTGGTGGTTTTTCGGATCGCGCGGCGACGAAGCGCATGCGGCCTATCGCACCGCGCCGGTCGAGCGCGGCGAGATCCGCACGGCGATCTCCGCGACCGGAACCCTGAGCGCCACGGCCACGGTCGAGATCGGCACGCAGGTCTCCGGCATACTGCAAAGCATCGATGTCGATTTCAACGACAGCGTGCGCAAGGGCCAGGTGATCGCCCGCATCGACCCGAGCACCTTCCAGGCGCGGCTGCGAGCAGGCATCGGCGGCGCTCGCGAGCGCGCGCGCAAGCCTCGACGAGGCGCAAGCCGTGGCGCGCAACGCCGAGCTCGATTACAGCCGCAAGGCCGACCTGCCCAAGCGCCAGCTGATCTCGCGCACGCGACGCCGACCTGGCCGCTGGCCGCGCGCGACCAGGCGCGCGCGCGGATCGCGCCGGCCAATGCGCTGGTCGCCAGCAGCAGGCCAATGTCGACAGCGCCCGGCTCGATCTCGAGAAAACCGTCATCCGCTCGCCGGTCGACGGCGTGGTCTTGCTGCGCGCGGTCGAGCCCGGCCAGACGGTGGCGGCCAGCCTGCAGACGCCGGTGCTGTTCAAGATCGCCGGCGACCTGCGCAAGATGGAGATCGTGCTGGCCATCGACGAGGCCGACATCGGCCAGGTGCGCGAGGGCCAGCCGGCGCGCTTCACCGTCGACTGCTTTCCCGGATCGCAGTTTCGTCGGCCGCGTCAAGCAGGTGCGCCTGGCCGCGACCAACACTTCCAACGTGATCACCTATCCGGTGGTGGTCGAGGTGGATAACCCCGACCAGACGCTGCTGCCCGGCATGACCGCCAATGCCGAGATCGAGATCAGCCGCCGGCCGGACGTGCTGCAGCGTGCCCAATGCGGCCCTGCGCTTCCGCCCCGCGGAAGTCGCCAACGCCATGGTCGGCGGCCCGCCGATGGGCGGGAGTCCGGCCGCGGACCGGCGCGAATGGGCAACGCGCGCGATGGCGCGTCAGAGTGGCGGCGGCGCCAGCGAGGCGCTGGTCGAGATCGCCGATCGCCTGCAGCTGATGCCGCGCAGCGGGCTGTCTTTCGAGCAATCGCTGCAGGCCATGCGCGAGCGGATGCAGCAGATGCGCGCAGCGCGCGGTGCGGGCGCCGGCCGCGGACCCCATCGTCCGGCAATGCCTCCGTCCGGTGCGACGGCCGGCGGCGGCGACCGCAGCAAGCGCATTGCGCAGAGCGCATGAAGCAGAATTTCGCCGCCTTCCGCGCCACCCTGGACCGGCGCCAGCAGGCGACCTGGGACACCGAACTCACCGCCCTGACCAGCGGCAAGCGCGTGACGATCTACGCGCTGGTCGACGGCAAGCCGGAGGCGGTGACCGATGCGCATCGGCGCCACCGACGGCAGCCGCACCGAACTGATCGGCGGCGAGCTGGCCGAAGGCGAGCAGGTGATCGTCGGCAGCGCCCGCCCGAACCCATGATGCGCACGCCGCTGATCCAGACACATGACCTGCGCAAGGTCTATTCGGCCGGGCACCGAGGCGCGAAGTCGTGGCGCTCGATGGTGTCAACCTCGAGATCGCCAAGGGCGAGTTCGTCGCCATCATGGGCGCCGTCGGGTTCGGGCAAGTCGACGCTGATGAACATCATCGGCTGCCTCGACACGCCCGACCGCGGGAGCTACCGTGCGACGGCGTCGATGTCGCCACGCTCGACGCCGAGCAGCTGGCCGCGCCTGCGCCTGGACAAGATCGGCTTCGTGTTCCAGGGCTTCAACCTGCTGCTCGCGCATGGACGCGCTGCACAACGTGATGATGCCGCTCGTCTACGCCGACGTGCCGCTTGTCCGAGCGCGCCGATCGCGCGCGCGCCGCGCTGGAGTCCGGTGGGCCTGGGCGAGCGCTGCACCATCGTCCCGGCGAACTGTCCGGCGGCCAGCAGCAGCGCGTGGCGATCGCGCGCGCGCTGATCAACCAGCCGGCGCTGATCCTTGCCGACGAGCCCACCGGCGCGCTGACTCGCGCACCGGCGAGGAGATCATGACATTGTTCGAAGCGCCTCCAGGCCGCAGGGCCACACCATCGTGCTGATCACCCATGAGGCCGATGTCGCCGCGCCACGCCGACCGCATCTGCGTGATGCGCGATGGCCGGCTGTTCGAACGGCGAGCACGCTCCGGGAGTCGCGGCATGACCTTGAGCGATACCTTGCGCACCGCGGTAGTTCGCCTTGCGCGGCAACTGGATGCGCAGCACGCTGACTTCGCTCGGCGTGATCATCGGCATCGCGGCGGTGATCGTCATGGTTTCGGTAGGGCAGGGCACCCAGGCCGAAATCGACAAGATGGTGTCCGGGCTCGGCTCCAACCGGCTCGACATCAGTTCGGGCGCGCCGCAGCGCCGGCGGCATCCGCGGCGGCGCCGGCACGCGTGGCCACCTTGACCGACCAGGACGCGATGCGCAATCCGCGAACAGATTCCCGAGGTGCAATATGTGGCCGCCGGCATGCGCGGCAACGCGCAACTCGTGTACTGCCGAGAACAACTGGTCGACCAGTTGGCAGGGCGTGCAGCCGGACTACTTCGAGATCAATGGCTGGGAGCTCGCCAGCGGTCCGGGGCTGCGAGGCGGGCGATTACAGCTCGGCAGCCAAGTCGGTGGTGATCGGCGAAACGATCCGCCGCGAACTGTTCGGCGACGAGGATCCGCTCGGGCAGAGCATGCGCATCGGCAAGGTGCCGTTCCGCGTGGTCGGCGTGCTCGCTGAAAAAGGCCAGGGCGGCTTCGGGCAGGACCAGGATGACGTGGTCATGGTTCCGCTGGAAACCGCGCGCCGGCGCCTGTCCGGCGCCTCCGGCCTGCCGCCGGGCACGGTGCAGCAGATCGCGCTGGGCGTGGCCCGCAGCGAAGACCTGGCCTATGTGCAGGAAGAGGTCGAGGCCCTGCTGCGCGAGCGCCACCGCATCCCGCCGGCGGTGAAGACGATTTCTCCGTGCGCAACATCTCCGAGATCGTCGCCACCCGCACCCAGACCACGCGGATCATGTCGCTGCTGCTCGGCGCGGTGGCCGGAATCTCGCTGGTCGTCGGCGGCATCGGCATCATGAACATCATGCTGGTCTCGGTTACCGAACGGATCCGCGAAATCGGCCTGCGCATGGCGGTTGGCGCCGGGCCGCGCGACATCCAGCGGCAGTTCCTGACCGAGGCGATGCTGATCTCGTTCGGCGGCGGCCTGATCGGCACCCTGATCGGCATCGTTGGCGCCTTGTTGACGGCGAAGCTCGGTTCGCTTGCCGGTGGAACTGGACTGGGAAGTCGTCGCGCTAGCCGCCGGTCTGCTCGGTGGCGACCGGCCTGTTCTTCGGCTTTTATCCGGCGCACAAGGCCTCGCAACTCGATCCGATCGAGGCCCTGCGCCACCAGGGCTGAGGCCGGACATCTCGAGCCGTTATCATTCGCAGCGCACCGCACCCGGCTGCAGATCCCCTGCGCACATTCCATCCCATTTATCCGACCTGGTTCCCGACATGCCCGCACAATCGCAATCCAGCAAGACCGCACTCGTCATCCACGGCGGCGCCGGCGTGGTCTCGCCGCATGTCGGTCAGCGCCGAGGACGAACTCGATTCGCGCCGCGCTCGATCTCGCGCTCGATGCCGGGAACGGCGTCCTGGCCGACGCGCGGCACCGCGCTCGATGCGGTCATCGCCGGCATTCGTCGTGCTGGAAGACTCGCCGTTGTTCAACGCCGGCAAGGGCTCGGTGTTCAATGCCGACGGCGGCCACGAACTGGATGCCTCGATCATGGAAGGCCACACCCGCCGCGCCGGCGCCATCGCCGGCGTGTCGCACCGTCAGGAACCCGGTGCTGCTGGCCCGCGCGGTGATGGAGCATTCGCGAGCACGTGATGCTGGCCGACGCCGGCGCCGAGAAATTCGCCGATACCCGGCCGGAGATCGAGCGGGTGTCGCAGGCCTATTTCGGAACGGATCGCCGCCGGCAGCAGCTGCACGGAGGCGCAGGCGCTGAGGCGCGCGAAGGCCCGCCACACCGTGCAGGGCACCTATTTCGGAACCGTCGGCGCCGTTGCGCTCGATTGCCACGGCCACATCGCCGCCGCCACCTCGACCGGCGGCATGACCAACAAGCGCTTCAGCCGCGTCGGCGATTCGCCGATCATCGGCGCCGGCACCTATGCCGACGAGCGCTGCGGCGTGTCCGGCACCGGCTGGGGCGAATTCTACCTGCGCGCCGTGGTCGCCTCCGACATCTGCGCGCGCGTGGCCTATCGCGGCGATTCGCTGGCCGTGGCGGCCGAGGAAGTGGTCAATGGCGTGGTCCCGCCGGCTGGGCGGCGATGGCGGCGCGATCGCGCTCGACGTGGACGGCAACATCGCCATGCCGTTCAACACGCCCGGCATGTATCGCGGCTGGATCAACGCCGGACGGCAGCCGCGGCACGGCGATTTTTCCCGTCAGCGAATGAAATTCCGCAGTTCCTGAACCGCCCCGGCACGGTTCGCTTTGGCCGGGCCGGGTCTGTGGCAAAATACGGGTTCGTTCCGGCACCCAGAGTCCAGCCCATGCTGATTTTCGAGCAGTCCCAGCCCGGCCGCATGGCCACCGCGCAGTTGGCCGACGCCGTCGCCGCCCCACCGCTGCCCGAACGGTTCCTGCGCGACACCCCGGTCGGCCTGCCGGAAGTCTCCGAGTTGCAGGCGGTGCGCCACTACACGCAGCTGAGCCGCAAGAATTTCTCGATCGACACGAATTTCTACCCGCTGGGTTCGTGCACGATGAAATACAACCCGCGCGCCTGCCACTCGATCGCGCTGATGGACGGATTCGCCGGCCGCCACCCGTATGCGCCCGAATCACTGAGCCAGGGCTACCTGGCCTGCATGTACGACCTGCAGGAAATCCTGGCCGATGTGACCGGCATGAAGGGCGGCGTGTCGCTGGCGCCGATGGCCGGCGCGCAGGGCGAGTTCGCCGGCGTGGCCATGATCATGGCCTATCACAAGGCGCGCGGCGACCTCGAGCGCAGGGAAATCATCGTGCCCGACGCCGCGCACGGCACCAATCCGGCCACCGCCGTGATGTGCGGCTGCACGGTGCGCGAGATCCCGACCAACAGCGAAGGCGACATCGATATCGAGGCGCTGAAAGCCGTGCTCGGCCCGAAGACCGCCGGCATCATGCTGACCAACCCGAGCACCATCGGTGTGTTCGAGCGCACGCATCGTCGAGATCGCCAAACTCGTCCACGAGGCCGGCGGCCTGCTGTATTACGACGGCGCCAACCTCAACGCGATCCTCGGCAAGGTCCGTCCGGGCGACATGGGCTTCGACGCGATCCACATGAACCTGCACAAGACCTTTTCCACCCCGCATGGCGGCGGTGGTCCGGGCGCCGGCGCCGTCGGCGTCAGCGAGCGCCTGAAGCCGTTCCTGCCGGTGCCGCTGGTGATCAGGGAAGGCGACGCATTACAAGCAGGCCAGCTACGCCGAGTGCCCGCAGACCATCGGCCAGCTTTCGGCTTTCGGCGGCAATGCCGGCGTACTGATACGCGCCTATGTCTATGCGCGGTTACTCGGCCGCGAAGGCATGACCCGGGTCGGCGAATACGCCACGCTCAATGCCAACTACCTGGCCGTGCGCCTGAGGGACAAGGGCTTCGACCTGGCCTATCCGCAGCGCCGCGCCTCGCACGAGTTCATCGTGACGGTGCAGCGGCAGAAGAAGGAAAACGGCATCACCGCGTTGGACTTCTCCAAGTCCCTGCTCGACTACGGCATCCACGCGCCGACCAATTATTTCCCGCTGCTGGTGCCCGAATGCCTGCTGATCGAGCCCACCGAGACCGAGAGCAAGGATGTGCTCGACGAGTTCGTCGAAGTGATGGCCGAGTTGCTGGCGAAATCGCGCAACGATCCGGCCTGGATGAAGTCCGCGCCCTACACCACGCCGGTGCGCCGACTGGATGACGTCAAGGCCGCGAAGGATCTCGATCTGTCGTATGTCCCGCCGCCGGTGTCGCCCGATGTCGCGCCCGTGGAGCTGTTCTCCGGCGAGCCTGCCCACATCTGATGGCTGACAGTCTCGGCAGCCACGCGCCGCGCAGCCCGTTCCGGGCCTGGCAGGCGTTCCTCTGGTCGATGCAGGGCCTGCGCGCGACCTGGTCGGTCGAGTCTTCGTTCCGGCTCGAGGTCTACCTGTTCGTGCTGCTGGCGCCGCTGGCGGCCTGGCTGGGCGCCACCGCGTCGAAGCGCGCGATCCTGATCGGCTCGTTGATGCTGGTGCTGTCGTGGAACTGCTCAACTCCGCGATCGAAGCGATCGTCGACCGCTGGGGCCCCGAGCACAGACGAACTCGCCGGCCGCGCCAAGGACATGGGGTCGGCGGCGGTGTTCCTTTGCCGACATGAACGTGGTGGTTTGCTGGGGCTTGATCTGCTCGGCCCGCGGTTGATGGGCTAGCCACGAAATGGAATGGCTCTTCACCAGCGAATTCTGGCTCGCGCTGTTCACCCTGGCCACGCTGGAGATCGTGCTCGGCGTGGACAACCTGGTGTTCATCTCGATCGCGGTCAGCAAGCTGCCGCCGCGAGCGCCGGCCGGCGGCGCGCAAGTTCGGCCTGATGCTGGCCTGCGTCACCCGCATCATGCTGCTGGTGTCGCTGGCCTTCCTGGCACGCATGCAGCCCACCTGTTTTCGCTGTTGGGGCAGGATTTCTCGGTGCGCGACCTGGTCCTGATCGGCGGCGGGCTGTTCCTGCTGGTCAAGGGCACGATGGAGATCCACGACTCGGTGGAGGCCGCGGCGACGACGAGGACATCGACACCGCGCCGTCGGCGGTGTTCGGCTAGGTGATCGCGCAGATCGCGATCATCGACATCGTGTTCTCGCTGGATTCGGTGATCACCGCGGTCGGCATGGTCAACAACATCCGGGTGATGGTCGCCGCGATCATGATCGCCGTGGCGGTGATGATCTTCGCCGCCAATCCGGTCGGCGAGTTCATCGAGCGCCACCCGACGATCAAGATGCTCGCGCTGGCGTTCATCATCCTGGTCGGCGTGGCGCTGATCGCCGACGGCTTCGAGATCCACATCGAGCGCAAGCTGCTGTACTTCGCCATGGCGTTCTCGGCGGCGGTGGAATCGCTGAACATCCTGGCCAAACAGCGGGCCAAGCGACTCCGCAACTGATCGCTTTCACCGGCGATCCACCAAGGCAACCGGATTCATGACTGTCCTGCACGATATCAACCCGATTGCGATACCCCTGCCGTTCTGGCCGCATGGCATCCACTGGTACGGCCTGATGTACCTGCTCGCCTTCGGCATGGCCTGGTGGATGGGCACCCGCCGCGTGCGGGCGGGGCGGCTGCCGGGCGTCGACGACAATGGCTTCGGCGACCTGTTGTTCTACGGCATGCTCGGCGTGGTCCTCGGCGGCCGGGTCGGCTACGTGCTGTTCTACGGGTTCGACGAGTTCCTGGCCAATCCCCTGTTCCTGCTGCGCATCAACGAAGGCGGGATGAGCTTCCATGGCGGCCTGCTCGGCGTGATGGTCGCCGGCCGCCTGGTGGTCGCGGACGCAGGCGCCTGCACTTCTTCGACACGATGGATTTCGTCGCGCCGTTGGTGCCGGCCGGCCTGGGCTTCGGCCGGCTCGGCAACTACATCGGCGGCGAACTCTGGGGCAAGCTCACCGGCGGCCACTGGGGCGTGATTTTTCCGCGCAGCGACCTGGGCCCCGTACAGCAACCTGCCGATGGAGCGAGTTGCGTCGCGCTGCATGCCAGCGGCGCGCTCGACGCCTACGCGCGGCATCCCGTCGCAGCTCTACCAGGCGGCGCTGGAGGGCCTGGTGATGTTCGTCGTGCTGTATCCTGTATTCGCGCAAGCCGCGCCCGCGCTATGCGGTGTCGGGACTGTTCGCGCTGCTCTACGGCGTGTTCCGCTTCGCTGGTGGAATTCGTGCGCGTGCCCGACGAGCAGTTGGGCTACCTGGCGTTCGGCTGGCTGACCATGGGCCAGCTGCTGTCGCTGCCGCTGGTCGCGGTGGGCCTGGCGCTGCTCTGGCGCTCGCGCAGCGCACCGGTGCTGGCGCCTGCGGCAGCGGTTGCCACCGGCAAATGACAGCAAGGGGCTGACATGCGCCAGTATCTTGGATCTGCTGCGCGAGGTGCTCGAGCACGGCGCGGAGAAGTCCGACCGCACCGGCACCGGCACGCGCATCGCTGTTCGGCCGCCAGTTGCGCTTCGACCTGCCGCAGGGATTTCCCGCTGGTCACCACCAAGAAGCTGCACCTGCGCTCGATCATCCACGAGCTGCTGTGGTTCCTGAAGGGCGAGACCAACATCGCCTACCTGAAGGAAAACAAGGTCGGCATCTGGGACGAGTGGGCCGATGCCAACGGCGACCTCGGGCCGGTCTACGGCAAGCAATGGCGCCGCTGGAGCGGCGCCGGACGGCGTCGAGATCGACCAGATGCGCTGGGTGGTCGACGAGATCAGGCGCAACCCCGATTCGCGCCGCCTGATCGTCAGCGCCTGGAACGTGGCCGATCTGCCGAAGATGGCGCTGATGCCCTGCCATGCGCTGTTCCAGTTCTACGTGGCCGACGGCAGGCTCAGCTGCCAGCTCTACCAGCGTTCGGCCGACATCTTCCTCGGCGTGCCGTTCAACATCGCCAGCTACGCGCTGCTCACGCACATGGTCGCGCAGGTCTGCGACCTGGGGGTCGGCGATTTCGTGCACACCTTCGGCGACGTGCATGTGTACTCCAACCATTTCGAGCAGGCGCGCGAGCAACTGGCCCGCGAGCCGATGCCCTTGCCGAAGCTGATCCTCGATCCGGTCCGTCAAGGATCTGTTCGCGTTCCGCGCCGGCCACATCGCCATCGATGGCTACCAGCCGCATGCGGCGATCAAGGCGCCGGTGGCGGTTTGAGCCCGGCCGGTCCGATGGTTTCCCTGGTGGCGGCATTCGATCGCCGCCGGGCGATCGGCCGCGACAACCAGCTGCCCTGGCGCCTGGCCGATGACCTGAAGCGCTTCAAGGCGCTGACGCTGGGCAAGCCGGTCTGATGGGCCGCAAGACCGCGCAGTCGCTCGGTCGCGCCCTGCCTGGGCGGCGCAACCTGGTGCTGACCCGTTCCGGGCAGGTTCCCTTCGCCGGGATGGAAGCGGTCGACTCCGTGCAGCGCGCCATCGAGCTTGCCGGCGCCGAGGAACTCATGGTCATCGGCGGCGGCGAGATCTACGCGCTTGCCTTGCCGCTCGCCACCACCATGCACCTGACCCATGTCGATACCGAGGTTGCCGGGGCCGATGCGTTTCTTCCCGGCCTTCGATCCGGCCGAGTGGGAGGCGGATCGCCAGGGCGCGTACCCGGCGGATGCGCAGGCATGGGCATGCCTTCGAATTCGTGGACTACCGCCGACGCTGAGCGGCGCTGCCGCGTCGCTTCGGCCGCGCGCCGGAACAGTTCGGACTCAGCCGGTGCGGCGAACTTCGTTGGCCGGAACCACCCGCCCGCTCACCTGGTGAAGGTGCAGCTCCTGGCCCAGTTCCAGCGCGGTGAGCTTGCCGCCCCAGACGGCGCCGGTGTCGATGCCGTAGATGCCCAGTCCCATGAACAGGCCCAGGGTCGACCAGTGACCGCAGACCATCGGCAGTGCCCGCGGCGCATGCCCCGGCACGTCGAACCACGGATACAGGCCCGGCTTCTGCGTGCCCGGGCGTCCCTTTTCCTCGAAGCCGATGCGACCGCCCGGCGTGCAATAGCGCATGCGGGTGAACACGTTGACGATTGCGCGGAAGCGGTCGGGCCCGGTCAGCTTCGGCGTTCCACACCGGCTTGTCGCCGTACATGTTCTTCAGCAGCTTGCGGTAGCCCTCGCCGCGCAGGAGATCCTCGGCTTCGCGGGCGCGCGCCTCGGCGACCTTGATGGTCCACTCCGGCGCGATGCCGGCATGCACCATGGCAAAACCCAGTGTGCGGTCAACGTGCATGAGTTTCTGCTGGCGCAGCCAGTCGATCAGGATGTCGCGGTCGGGCGCGAACAGCACGCGGCGCAGGTCGGGATTCACCTTGGCCTGGTCCGCCTCGCTTCGCTGGGCGATGGCCAGCAGCGACAGGTCGTGGTTGCCCAGCGTGACCGTGCTGTGGATGCGACAGCGAATGCACCAGCCGCATCGTCTCCAGCGATTGCCCGCCGCGGTTGACCAGGTCGCCGCAGAACCACAGGCGGTCCTGCGCCGGGTCGAATCGGATCTTCTCCAGCAGCCGCTGCAGCGCGTCGTGGCAGCCCTGCACGTCGCCGATCGCATAGGTCGCCATCAGTGCAGGGTCCGCGGCATGGTCAGGGTGAAGGGCGCGATCGTCGGCATCGAAATGGGTGCCGTCGTCGGCCAGCATCTGGTAGCTGCCGCGCATGGTGCCAAGCGCGGTCTCCAGCACCGCGCCGGAGGTGTACTCGAAATCCTCGCCCGGGCGCAGCCACGGTTGCTCGCCGACCACGCCTTCGCCGCGGACTTCCTGCACCTTGCCGTTGTCGTCGGTGATCAGCCAATGGCGGCTGATCAGCCGGGCTGGCACCTTTCCGCTGTTGTGGATGCGGATCGTGTAGGCGAACACGAAGCGACCGGTCTCGGGCGCGGACTGCTCGGGCAGGAACCGGCTCCGGACGTTGACGTCGATGGCGTGCAGGGCTGGGCTCATCGGCTCATTTTACGGAATATCCGTCGCCGCCGGCTTTCCGGACAGGAAGTTGGCCAGATCCGATGAACTCGGCCACGGCCAACTGCTCGGCGCGCAACTCCGGGCGCAGGCCCGCGGCGATGATCTGCTCGCGCCGAGCAGACCGCCTGGACTGCATTGCGCAGGGTCTTGCGGCGCTGGCCGAAGGCGTCGCGCACCAGCCGCTCGAACAGGGCCGGGTCGATCGATGCCGATCTTGTCCCTGGCCTTGGGCAGCAGGCCGCACCACCGCCGAGTCGACCTTCGGCGGCGGCCTGAAAGCCTCGGGACCGACCACGAACAAAGGCTCGACGTCGCAGATCGCCTGCAGCATCACGCTGAGCCGGCCATAGACCTTGCTGCCCGGCGCCGCCGCCATCCGGTCGACGACTTCCTTCTGCAACATGAAATGCATGTCGACGATCGCCTCGGCATGCTCGAGCACATGGAACAGGATCGGCGTGGAAATGTTGTAGGGCAGGTTGCCGACCAGGCGAATGCGGCCCTCGCCGGCGAGCTTGCCGAAATCGACCTTGAGCACGTCCTTGTGCACGATGGTCAGCTCGCCGATGCCGTGCGCGGCTTCGCGAGAGCGGGGTGATCAGGTCGCGGTCGAATTCGATCACGGTCAGCGCGCCGTGCTTGCGCAGCAGCGGAAAGGTGATCGCGCCCTGGCCCGGCCCGATCTCGACCAGGTTGGTCGCCCGGCTTCGGGTTGACCGCGAGCACGATCTTCTCGATGACGTTGCGGTCGTGCAGGAAGTGCTGGCCGAGACTGTTTTTTCGGCGGATCCTTGAAATGGCTCATGCGCGCCTCCGCGCCTGCGCCAGTTGCGCGCACAGCGCGACGGCGGCGATCAGGCTCGACGGGATCGGCGGTGCCCTTGCCGGCGATCTCCAGCGCGGTGCCGTGATCGACCGCGACGCGCGGGTAGGGCAGGCCGAGCGTGATGTTCACCGCTTGCTCGAACCCGGCATGCTTGAGCACCGGCAGGCCCTGGTCGTGGTACATCGCAAGCACGGCGTCGAAGCCGGCGAGTTTCTGCGGCAGGAAGGCGGTATCGGCAGGCAGCGGGCCGATCAGCGTCATTCCTTCCGCGCGCAGTGCGGCCAGGACCGGTTCGATGGTTTCGATTTCCTCGTCGCCGAGCACGCCCGCTTCGCCGGCATGCGGATTGAGCCCGAGCACGGCGATGCGCGGCGCGGGCAGGGCGAAGTCGCGGCGCAGCGCCGTCATCGAGGATGCGCAGGATGCGGGTCAGGGATGCCGGCGTGATCGCCGCCGGCACCGCGCGAAGCGGCAGGTGCGTCGTCGCCAGCGCCACCCGCAGCGACGGATTGGCCAGCATCATCACCACTCGACGCCGGCATGTGCCGGCCAGCAGTTCGGTGGTGCCGGTGTAGGCGATGCCGCCCGCATTGATGCTGGCCTTGTTCACCGGGCCGGTGACCAGGCCGTCGAATTCGCCGGTCGATGCAGCCTTGCGCGCCGCGCAGCAGCGCAGTCGATGACCGAGCGGGCGTTGGCGGGATCGGCGCGACCAAACTGCACGGGCGCCGCTTGCGGCTGTGCGATGAGCGCCAGTTCGCCCGGCGCCGCAAGCCTGGCCCGGGCTCGCGCAGGCGCAAGGGCAGGTTGCAGCTTGCGTGCGCCGCGGCCAGAGTGTTTCAGGATCGGCGATGGCAACCAGATCGGCATGGCAGCGCAAGCTGGGCCAGGCGAACGCAAAGCTCGGGACCGACGCCGGCAGGCTCGCCCGGAACCAGGGCTAGCCTGGGTCGCATCAATGCTCAGGTGCCGCCGAGACGGCTGTCCACGTAAGCTTCGGCACGAAGCTGGCGCAGAAAACGCTCGTAGACTTCATCCGCCTTTCGCTGGCCGATGATTTCGCGCGCCTGGTTGCGGCGGTTTTCCTCGGTCACGTCCTGCTCGCGCGTGCCGGTGCGCTTGATCAGATGGAAACCGACATCGCTCTGGAAGGCCGGCGAGAGTTCGCCGTCCGCCAGCTGCTTCACCTGCGCGCCGATTGCGCTGCCCCAGGCATCGGCCGGAACCAGCCCATGTCGCCGCCCGGCGGCCCGGGTCTGGGTGTCGTCCGAGGCTTCCTTGGCGACCTTGGCGAAGTCTTCGCCGGCGACGATGCGTGCGCGCAGCGCGTCGATCTTCATGCGCGCCGACGTCGGCGCTGACCGGTCGGAGACGGCGACCAGGATGTCCTGCGCCCGGTACTGCGTGACTTTCTGTGGCTGCGGCTGGCGGACTTCTTCGAGCTGCACGATCTGGAAGCCGCTCGGGCCGCGCACGGCGTCGGTGATCTGGCCCGGCTTCATGGTCTGCAGGATGGCGGCGAACGCCGGCGGAACCGAATCCATCGTGCGCCAGCCGATCTCGCCGCCATCAAGCGCGTTCTGCGCCTGGGAATAACGGATCGCCGCCGAGCGGAAATCCAGTTCGCCGCGGTCGATCATGCCCTTGATCTCGTCGATCTTGGTCTTGGCCAGGGCGATCTGGTCGGGCGTGGCGCCTTCGGCGAGGTTGATCTGGATATTCGCCAGCCGGACTTCCGGCCCGCCGACCTGCCGGGTCGCCAGCAATTGGTCGATCTCCGCTTCGCTGATCTGCACCGAGCTTTGCACGTAGCGCTGGCGCAGGCGCTGCACGGTCACCTCGTCACGCAGGTTGGACTGGAATTCGGTGAAGCTGAGGTTGTCGGCAGCCAGGCGCTGGCGCAGCTGGTCGACGGTCATCTTGTTCTGGCTGGCCACGGCGGCCACGGCCTGCTGCAGTTCCTGGTCGGTGATGCGGATGCCCGAATCGGCGGCACGGTCGACCTGCAAGCGCACCAGGATCAGCCGCTCGAGCACCTGGGCCTCGAGGATGTTCTGCGGCGGAAGTTGCCCGCCCTGGCTGGTGGCGAACTGCCTGCTGATATTGGCAACGGCCATATCGAGTTCGCTGCGCAGGATCACGTCTTCGTTGACTACCGCGACGATGCTGTCGATGGTGTTCGAGGGCAGGGCTTGCGCCGGGGCCTGGGTGACCGGGGAGGCCGCCAGTGCAGCGGCCAGGAAAACGGAAAAAATCGGCTTCATCGGTTCAGACACTCCGGGGCGCGCGAAAAGGGCGCAGGCAGTCAGCGGGTATAGCCAAGGATAGCATTATCGAGCAATCGGCCCGTGTCGCGGCCGAAGCTGCCCAGCCCCTTGAGCTCGATTTCCAGGTACAGCCCCAGATTCTCCTGGCTGTTGAAGCTGCGGACGAATTGGCGACCCACGACGCGCACCGCCATGCAGCAGCTGTCCCATTCGAAGCCGGCGAGCGCCTCGATGGTCTGGTTGTCGTGCAGGGAGTAATTCCATCGTCCGTACAGGTTCCAGCTGTTGCTGACCGGGATGGCGAAGCTCAGGTCGGTCTCCTCCAGCGTGGCCTGGCCGGGCGTTCCGCGCCGGTAACGATAGGCCGCGTTGACGATGCTCCCTGCTTGAGGTGCAACTGCCCGCGCACCGAGGACAGGTCGGTCCGCTGCTGTTCCGGGTCCCATTGCTGGGTCACGCCCATGCTCCACCAGTCGCTCACGGCAGGTCGAGGGTGCCGATCCACGCGCTGCCGCTGACGAGGAGTCGGGCAAGTTCGTCAGCAGTCCGACCCGGGGCTGTTCGAAGTAGGTTATCCGGCCCACGCCGGCGCGCAGGCGCTCGCGGCCGTCGGCTGCGCTCAGGATGCGCGTGGTCAACGCCAACGCCACCTGGTTGGCGTCGGCCTGGCGATCGGCGCCGCCGAAACGGTTGTCGCGGAGCAGCGAGCTCCAGCTGAAGGTCAACTGCGCCGGTATCGAACAGCGGCAGGTTCGATTGGTCGCGATAGGGCACGCACAGGTAATACAGCCGCGGCTCGAGCGTCTGTACGTAATCCTGTCCGCCCCAGTTCATGTTGCGCTCGAAATAGGCGCCGGCGTCGAGGCTGGCGATGGGCACGCTGCGGCTGGCGCTGCTGTCGGCGCCGTTGTCCACCGGCCTGCCATCGAGCGAACTGTAGTCGGTATAGCGCCAGGCCAGTTGCGGAGTGACGAACCAGGAACTGCCGGAGAACGGCAGCCGGACGTAGGGCAGGAAGTCGATGCGGTTGCCGCTGTCGTAGCGCCTGCCCACGGTGCCGGTGAGGCTCATGGCTGAAGCGCACGGCTTCGAAGCCCATGCCCGCCTCGAACCAGCGTGCAAACGGCCGCTGCGCCGTAGCTGCAGCCTTGGCAGGCGCCGATAGGGCTCGTTGCCGTCGATCACCAGCGGGCTGGCGATCTGCCACGCCTCTGCCATCAGGCTTGCCGACCAGTATTTTCCGCGGCCATAGACGCCGGCATTGCTTGCCAGCAGCGAGATCGAGGTGGCGTCGATGGAGTCGCCGAAGTCACTGAAATAATTGACGTCGCTGACATCGTTGAGGTTGGCGTTCGTGTACCAATGGCGATTGATTCGTCGAGTTGCTCTTCCAGTTCAACAGGCTCCGGTCTGCTGCCGGTCAGTCGTCGTTGCGGCAGCCAGGTTCCGTTGAACTGGCCCTGGGAGCTGCTCGGTCAGGTAGCGAAACTCGCGCCTGGTGCATCAGTCCGCGCTTGGACAGCCAGCGCGGCGTGAGCGTGGCGTCGTAGTTGGGCGCGATGTTCCAGGTAGATCGGCACCCGCAGGTCCAGTCCATTGATGTCGTCGCGCCCGAGCGTGGGCGCGAGCAGGCCGCTGCGCCGCTTGTCATCGGTCGGAAAGCTGATCACCGGCAACCAGAGGACGGGAACGCCGCCCAGGCGCAGGCTGACGTTGTGGGCCACGCCGGTGGCCGTCTTGTTGTTCACGGAGATGCGGCCGGCGGAAAATTCCCACTGGCGCTGGCCGGGAGGGCAGGTCGAGTAGGTGGCCGTGGTCAGGCTGCCGATCGGACCCTTCATCACTGCCGTCGCCGCCGTTCCATTCCCCAGTTCTTCGTTGAACTGGTAATGGACCTGGCCCATCGTCAAGCGTGTCGGCTCTTCTGGTCTCCCGATCGCGGCCTCGGCGGTGAGGCGGATCGCGCGATCCTGGTAGCGAACCTGCCCTTCGGTGACGAATTGCTCGCTCTCGTGGCTGTAGGTGACCTTGTCGGTTTCCATCCACTGGTCGGCGTGGACGAGTTCGACGTCGCCGGAGAACACGGTGACTTCCCCGGTCTTGACGTCCAGCGACTTGGCGCTGATGTCCGTGACGGCCGATTCGCGCGCCACCGGCGTGCTGATCAGGTCCCTGAAAAGCGGGATCGTGTTCGGGTTCAGGCACAGATTCCAGGTCGGCGGAGCAGGTTCCTGTGCGCGCACGGCGCCGGAGATCGCTAGGCAGAGTGGCAACAAACGCAAGCTGGTTTGGCGCACTGGGCATTTCCTGAAAGTCCAATGGGCGCCATTCTAGCCCGAGCGCCACGCCGAGCGGTCAGCCGGATTCGATCCGGCCGCCGGCTCCGGCGGTCAGGCGCCCAGGCCCGAGAAGATGCGCCACGCTGCATTCGCGCAATGCGCTCAGGCTGTAGCCGCCTTCGAGCATGGAAACGATCCGACCCCCGGCGTGGCGTTCGGCCGGCTTGGCGATTTCGGCGCTGAGCCAGCGGAAGTCGTCGGCTTCGAGTCGCAGGTCGGCCAGCGGGTCGAGCCGGTGGCCGTCGAATCCGGCCGAGACCAGCACCAGTTGCGGCGCGAACTGCTCGAGCGCCGGCAGCAGCTGTGGCCCATGCCGCGCGGAACGCCGCGCCCCGCTGCCCGGCGGCAGGGAGCGCATTGACGACGTTGCCGACCCCGGTCTCGCTCTCCCGCCCGGTGTCGGGATACAGCGGCCACTGGTGCGAGCTCAGGTAGAGCACGCGCGGCATCGTTTTCGAAGATCGCCTGGGTGCCGTTGCCGTGGTGCACGTCGAAGTCGAGGATCGCCACGCGCTGCAGGCCGTGCTCGGCCAGCGCGTGGGCGGCGGCGACCGCGATGCTGTTGAACAGGCAGAAACCCATCGCGGTGTCGCGCGGTGGCGTGGTGGCCCGGTGGGCGCACGGCGCAGAACGCCCGGCCGGTCACGGTCGCCGCAGCACCGCGTCGATCGCGGCGATACCGCGCCGCAGGCGCGCAGGGCGGCTTGCGCGGAGCCGGGCGACAACACCGTGTCCGGATCCAGCCGCAACGGCGCGAGCGGTCACCGTGTCGAGCATGTTGGCCACCAGTCGCGGGCATGCACGCGTGCGATCTGCGCGCGGCGTCGCCGGCGGCGCGCTCGAGCCAGCGCAGTTGCGGCAGCGCCTGGTGCAGCGCGGCCAGTCACCGCGCTCAGGCGCGCGGGCGACTCCGGATGGCCCGGGCCCGGATCATGCTGCAGGCAGTCGGGATGGCGCGTAGACCGCACATCTCAGCCCCGGCGGCGGTCGTGGTTCCAGAGCACCTCGCCGTGGCCGCTGGCGCGCGCGAGGACCCGGGCGATCACGAACAGCAGGTCGGACAGCCGGTTGAGGTAGCGAATCGCCTCGGGCCGCACGGCGTCGTGGTGGGAAAGGGTCACCACCTCGCGCTCGGCGCGGCGACAGATGGTGCGCGCCAGGTGGCAGTGGGCCGCGGCCAGGCCACCGCCCGGCAGGATGAAATCCTTCAGCGGCGGCAAGTCCGCGTTGAGCGCGTCCAGCTGCGTTCTCGAGGCGATCGATGTCGGCGTCGTTGACCAGCGCGCGTGCCCGGGAATGCACAACTCGCCGCCGAGGTCGAACATCTGGTGCTGCACTGCGATCAGCACTTCGCGCACGATCGTCCGGGAAGCTCGCAAGCCAGCATCATGCCGACCGCGCAGTTGGCTTCGTCCACCGTGCCGTAGGCGGCCACGCGCGCCGAGTCCTTGGAGACCCGGGGCCGTCGCCGAGGCCGGTGCTGCCGTCGTCGCCGGTGCGGGTGTAGATCTTGGAAAGTCGGTTGCCCATCGCCGCCGCGCCCTCAGGCCGTTTGCAGGGCCAAGCCGGGATTGCGCCGGCGAAGCGCGGCAAAAGTTCCGAACATCAGGGCGGAATAGAACAGCGTGCCGAGCAGCGTGTTCTGGAAAAACGGAATGCCGGCGACATAGGCGGCGGCAAGGCCGGCCGCCGGTCGGCGGATACATCGGCGAGCCCAGCCAGGCGCCGAAGTTGGTGACCAGGAAGAACAGGACCGAGCCGAGCAGCGAATATCCAAGCACGCGCCCGCCGCTGACCCGGCCGCGCAGGCCGAAGCCCAGCACCGTCGATACGGCGATGCACAGGTACACCAGGCGCGAAGCCGGCGCTCAGGAAATACTCGGAATAGCTGCCGCCATTGATCAGGCCCAGGGCAAGGTCGGAGATGAACATCGCCGCCAGCGGAACCCAGATGGCGGTCGAGCGCCGGGCGAAATAGGCGCCGCCGAACAACGCCACGGCTTCCACCGGCGAGAAATTCGGCGGGTGCGGCAACAGGCGCGAGAGCGCCGCCAGCAGGATCATGCCGACCAGCGAGAGCGGACCGGAAGCAAGCAGGTTGGACGACTTGGAGGGCATGGAGTTTTCCGGAAATCGATTGTTTGGGGTGACGCGCGACGCTGAAGTCATAGGCGACAGCCGCTCGGGTGGTTAGGATACCGCAACGCGTCTGCCTGCGGTCCGAACCTGTCGTGAAACCCGAATTCGATATCCTCATCCTTGGCGGCGGCCTGGTCGGCAGCAGCCTGGCCTGCGCCCTGGAGGGGCGCGGCTATCGCATCGGGCTGGTCGAGGCGAGTCTGCCCAGCGTGGCTCCGCCCGGCTTCGATGAACGCAAACTGGCCCTGGCGGCGGCGAGCGTGAATGCGCTGACGGCGCTCGGCGTGCTGTCGAGCGCCGCGGCGCTGAGCCCGTTGCGCGGATCCATGTGAGCAGCGTCGGTGATTTCGGCGTCGTCCGTCTCGACGCGGCCGAGAGCGGCCGCGAATCCTTCGGCGGTGTGGTGACGGCGCGGGAATTGGGGCTGGCGCTGGAGCGTCGGCTGGCAAGCCTTGCCGACCTGCGGATGCTGCGACCGGAAACGGTGGCGGGCATCCGGGCGCAGGATGGATTGGTCAGCGTTCGGCTGGGGCGCGAGCAGGATGAACGTGAAGTCACCACCCGATTGCTGGTGGCGGCGGACGGCACCCGATCCTTTGCCCGTGGCGCGCTCGGCATCGGCACCGAGGAACACGACTACCAGCAGACCCTGCTGGTTTGCAGCATCGCCACCGATCGTGCGGCCGATGGCACCGCCTACGAGCGATTCACCCGCCAGGGGCCGGTGGCCCTGCTGCCGATGGGGCAGGAATACGGAGCAATCTGCGCGGTGCCGGGCAGCGAGGCCGAGGCGATCATGGCGATGGGCGACACCGACTACGCGAGCTACTTCCAGGGCCGGTTTGGCTGGCGGGCAGGGCGCATCGAGCGGGTCGGCCGCCGTAGCGCCTATCCCATCGTTCGCGTTCTCGCCGAGCGATTGACCGGGCCGCGCACCATCCTGGTGGGCAACGCGGCGCAGACGATCCATCCGATCGGCGCACAGGGTTTCAACCTTGGCCTGCGCGATGCCTTGACGCTCGCCGAGTTGCTCGATGACGGCGATCCCGGAGCGCCCGATCTGCTCGAGGCTTACGTGTCGGCGCGCAGCGAAGATCGCCAACGCACGCTGGCCTTCAGCGACGGCCTGGCTCGACTCGACCGCCAACCCATCCGTTGCGATGCAGGTGATGCGTTCGTTTGGATTGATGGCGCTTGGCCACGTGCCGGGCCTGGCCTCGCCGCTGGTCGCCGGGGCCATGGGATTTCGCGGGCGGGTGCCCCGGCTTGCGCGGGGCATCCAATGAGCCGTCGCGATGCCTTTGATGTGGCCGTGGTCGGCGCCGGCGTCGTCGGCAGCGCCGCGGCCCTGAGCCTGGCCCGCGAGGGCCTGCGCGTGGCGATCGTCGAGGCGCATGAGCCAACGGCTTGGCGCGTCGAGGACCCGGATCTGAGGGTCTATGCGTTCGCTGCCGATTCGCAGGCCTTGCTCGATTCGCTGGGAGTCTGGACCACAATCGCCTCGGCGCGAGTGCACCCGTACCGGCGCATGCGGGTATGGGATGCCGGGGCTCCCGGCGAAATGAGTTTCGACGCCGACGCATTCGGCCGCGATAACCTCGGCCATATCGTCGAACACGGCTTGTTGGTCGACCGACTCTGGGCGGCGGTTTCGCGGAGCCCGGGAATCCAGCGTTTTTGTCCCGACAAGCTGCAAGACCTCGATCAGGATGAGACCGGCGCCAGCCTGACGCTGCAGAGCGGCAGGCGCCTGCGCGCCAAACTCGTGCTGGGCGCCGACGGCGCCGCTTCGCGGGTGCGCGATCTGGTTGGATTCGCGGTCGACGAACACGACTATGGCCAGTCCGGACTGGTCGCCTACGTGCGCACGAGCCTTCCTCACGAAAGCACCTGCTGGCAACGTTTCCTGCCGACCGGGCCACTGGCGTTCCTGCCGTGCAGCGATGGCCGCAGTTCGATCGTATGGACCTTGCCGACGATGGAGGCCGAGCGGCTGCTTGCCCTTGATGAGGCGAGCTTTCGCGCCGAGCTCACGCGCGCCTTCGATGCCCGGCTGGGCGAGGTGACCGAGGTCTCCGAGCGCCGCGCCTTTCCGCTGCGGCGAAAGCTGGCCAGGGAGATGCTGCATGGTCGAATTGCATTGATCGGCGATGCGGCGCACGCAGTGCATCCCCTGGCCGGGCAAGGCGTGAACCTGGGTTTGCGTGATGTCGCGGCGTTGGCGGCCTGGGTGCATGAAGCGCAAGCGTCCGGGGCCGATTTCACTTCTCCGCAGCGGATGCAGCGCTGGGCCCGCGGGCGAATCAGCGAGAACGCGGTGGCGGCCCATTCGTTCGAGGCGATCAACCGGATATTCTCGAACGATGCCTTGCTGCCGACGCTGATTCGCGGTCCGCTGCTCGGCTTGGCCGGGAAATTTCCGCCGCTCGCCCAATTCTTCTGGCGTCGCGCCGCCGGGCTTTGATCAGGCGGGCGGAGCCAGGAATTCGCTCTCGCTCAGCGACCCGTCCCGGTTCTTGTCCTGCCGTCGAAACTGTTGCGCCTGTCGCTGTCGAAGCTCAACGAGAGTCAGTTCCGGCGCGTTGGGCACCAGTTGCTCCTGCGGCGACAGCACCTGGTCGCCGTTGCGATCCATCTGCCGGAACGCCCAGCTCATCCGTTCCTGGAATTCGGCGAGCGAGATGCGGCCGTCCTGGTCGGTATCGACGGCATCGAAGTAGCTTGATCGCGATTGCGCCGCGGAAGTAAGCGCGCAGCCCAAGGCGAGTAGCGTGGCCACTCCCTTGATCGCGCTGGGTCCGCTTCACAGCATCCGGCCCTTGGCATCGGGATTGGTCGCGAAGACGGTGATCTCCTCGCGGTCGTGATACAGCTGGCGGGCGCGAATCGGTCAGTGGCTTGCCGGCGTTCTGGGCGAAGCTGTCCAGGCACAGGCGGGTTTCCTCCCAGCGCTTTTTCATCGGCAGCTTGAGATTGAAGATCGCGTGTTCGCACCAGCCGTTGGCGAACCACTCGGCCATGCGCGCGGCGACCTTGCGCGGCGCCTCGACCATGTCGCAAACCAGCCAGTCCTGCGGCTTCGGTGGCTTCCAGCTGAAGCCGTCCGCGCGGATATGCTCGACCACGCCGGTCGCCAGCGCCGATTCCGCCATCGGGCCGTTGTCGACGGCGAGCACGCGGAAATGATGGCGGGCCAGGATCCAGCTCCAGCCACCCGGCGCGGCGCCGAGGTCGGCCACGCACATGCCTGGCTTGATCAGCCTGGTGCGCTCTTCCGGCGTCAACAAGGTCAGCAGCGCTTCCTCGAGTTTGAGTGCGGAGCGGCTCGGCGCCTCGCTCAGTTGTCGCAGGCGCGGAACGCCCAGCGGCCAGGGCGAGCTGTCGCGCACATCGCTGGACCCCAGCAACGCGTGATCGCCGGCCAGGAAGCAGACATGCAATCGCGGCAGGCGCGGATCGTCCTTGTCGGTGAGCAGGCCGCGCTGGCGCAGTGCCGGGCGCAATGCGTTGCCGAACGAACGCGCCAGGCCCGCCAACGGCTTGGCTTCGTCCGAATCGGGATGCTCCACCCACAGGTCGCCATAGCGTCCTCGGCCGGCCAGCGCGTCGAACATCGGCGCAATGCGGTCCTTCGGGTCGAGCTCCTTGAGGTCGGCGAGCAAGCGCAACTTCTGCCGCGCGAAGATCAGTTCGGAGAACGGCAGGGCGCGCGACACGGCGGCGCCATCCGCGCCCAGGTATTCGACGTAGCCGGCGTTGCGTTGCGTCCGCGCGTAGCCGGCGAAACCCGCCAGCGCCGCACGTTCGCTCAACTCCGCGGCAAGCTCCGGCTCGAAGCCCGGGCGGCAGTAGGCCAGCAGGCCGTCGGTGGGAGCCTCGAACTGATCGTCCGTCGATTCAATGGTTTCAATAGACAATGCCACTCTCCCCATAGTCGCGCAGCACTTCGCAGGCGCGCTCGCGCATCAGGTCGGTTTGAACCGTGATGCCGCGCTTTTCCAATTCACCGCGCCAGTCTTCCGGCAACGGACCTTCGTCGAAGCGGGCGAGGCCGTTGCACATCCGTCCGAACGCGCGGCGATCAACAACTCGTCGATGCCGGCCCAGAACAAGGCCCCGTAGCACATCGAGCACGGCTGGGCCGAACACGCCAGCGTGATGCGCTCGCCGGATTCGTTCAGGCGGTAGCGCTGGACCCGCAGCTGGCTGGTGGCAAGCGCCATCACCTCCGCATGCGCGACCGAGCAGTGCGTCGGCAGCACCCGGTTCACGCCGACGCCGATCAGGCGCCCGGCGTCGTTGAAGACCGCGGCGCCGAATGGCCCGCCGCTGCCATGGCTGACGTTGAGCCGCGACAATGCAATCGCCAGTTCGATGCGGCCGTCGGCATCGGGATACAGGCGATCCTGATCGATTTCATCGTGGATCCAGGCCGGCAAGGTCAGGTGCAATTGTGCGTACAGCATCAGCGCGCAACGCAGTCGGGAAGCAAGCCGGTCATGATCGGCCGCTCATGCGCCGGCGGCCTTGGCCCAGCTGTCGCGCAAGGTCACGGTGCGATTGAATACCGGCGCGTCGCTGCGATGGTCGTGGCGGTCGGCGACGAAATAGCCGAGCCGCTCGAACTGGAAGGTCTGCTCGGCCGCCGACTGCGCGGCGGCCGGCTCGACGAAACCGCTGCACCACGCGCTTGGATGCCGGGATTCAGGTAGTCGCGATAGGTCTTGCCGCCGCTTCGTCGTCCGGGTCGGCCACGCTGAACAGGCGGTCGTACAGGCGCACCTCGGCCGCGACGCGCGTGCTTCGCGCTGACCCAGTGGATGGTGCCCTTGACCTTGCGTTCGGCGCCGGCCATGCCGGGGCGCGATTCCGGATCCAGCGTGCAGCGCAGTTCGACCACGCGCTCGCCGTCCTTGACCACGCTCCTCGCACTTGACGATGCCGACGCCGCGCAGGCGCACTTCGCCGCCGGGCATGAGGCGATGGAAACCCTTCGCCGGCACTTCCATGAAGTCCTCGCGCTCGATCCACAGCTCGGCCGAGAACGGCACGCGGCGCGTGCCCAGGTCTCGTCCTTCGGGTGGTTGGCGAACGTCCAGCGACTCGTCGTGGTCGCCGGCGAGATTGCTGATCACGCAGCTTGAACGGATCGAGCACGGCCATGCGCCGGATCGCGCCGGCTGTCCAGGTCCTCGCGCACGCAGCCTTCGAGCACCGCCAAAGTCGATCACGCTGTTCTGCTTGGTGATGCCGGCGCGCTCCGCAGAACAGGCGCAGATCGCGGCCGGCGTGATAGCCGCGCCGGCGCGCGCCCGCAGCGTCGGCATGCGCGGATCGTCCCAGCCGTCGACCAGGCCGTCCTGCACCAGCGCCATCAGCTTGCGCTTGCTCATCACCGTGTAATTGATGTTGCAGGCGCGAGAACTCGATCTGCCGCGGGCGCGACACCGGCTGCGAGGCCGGCGGCGCGCAGCGGCTCGTCAGAGCCGGGGATGGCTCGGCAGGTCGATGCTGGTCGATGCACCAGTCGTACAGCGGCCGGTGGTCCTCGAATTCCAGCGTGCACAGCGAATGCGTGATGCCCTCGACCGCGTCCGAGATGCAGTGCGCGTAGTCGTACATCGGGTAGATCGGCCAGGCGTCGCCGGTGTTCTGGTGGCGACACGTGGCGGATGCGGTAGATCGCCGGGTCGCGCAGGTTGATGTTGCCGCGTGGCCATGTCGATCTTCGCGCGCAGGGTGCGCGCGCCGTCGGGGAATTCGCCGGCGCGCATGCGCTGGAACAGGTCGAGGTTTTCCGCCACCGTGCGCTCGCGGAACGGGCGAATTGCGCCCGGGCTCGGTCAGCGTGCCGCGGTACTCGCGCACCTGTTCGGCGCTCAGGTCGCACACGTAGGCCTTGCCGTCCTCGATCAGCTTGAGCGCGCAGCGGTAGAACACCTCGAAGTAGTCCGAGGCATGGCGCAGCTCGTGCCCAATCGAATCCCAGCCAGCGCACGTCGTCCTTGATCGCCTCGACGTACTCGACGTCTTCCTTGCTGGGATTGGTGTCGTCGAAGCGCAGGTTGCACTTGCCGCCGAACTCGCGCCCGAGACGCCGAAATTCAGGCAGATGCTCTTGGCATGGCCGATATGCAGGTAGCCGTTGGGCTCGGGCGGGAAGCGGGTCGCTGACGCCGCACGTGCTTTCCGCTGGCGAGGTCCTCGCGGACGATCTGGCGGATGAAGTCCTGCTTTTCGGGTGCCGTCTGGGTGCTGGTTTCGTTCATGCGGCCGCGTGGTGGTCAGGCTGGGAAGACGGCGAGTTTAACCGAGTGGCCCCTGCCGCTGCTGTCGCCGGGCCGGTGTGGGCGGCGTGTCATATGCCCCGACCCTGATTTGCGGCACACTGGACGCGAATGCAAGGGAGCCAGACGGTGACTGCAAGATTCTTGGCCCGGACCTGGGCCGACCTGCTTTTGGCGGGCGTGCTGGCGCTGGCCTTCCTGGCTCCAGCAGGCGCGCGTTCGGCGGAACCCGGGACGGACGGCCTCAAGTTGGCCGTGGCCGAAGCGCCCGCCGAAACCTCGCTGGAGGATATCGTCAGCGGCCGGGCCCGCGTCGGCTTTACGCCGTTGGTGGAAGACGGGCTGAATGTCGTAGGACGCGCCGGGCAGACGGTCTGGCTGCGCCTGCGAATGGACCTCCCCATGGATGGCGAAGCGCGATTCGTCAGCCTGCCCCGGCAGACCATCGAACACCTGCGACTTCATGAGGCCGGCCCACCGGACCGGGTGACTTCCGAGACGGGAATCAGCGAGCCAAGCAAGCGCTCGCGCTGGCCCGACGCATTCGTGCTCCCGGTTCCCGCCGGCTCCAGCGGCAAGACCACGCTCTACCTGGAAGTGCAGGGCAAGGGCTATCTGAACCTGCAGCCACGGTTGCTCACCGAAGACCAGGTCCAGGCACAGGCCAGCGCCAGCGGCCGCGTCTACGATCTGCTCTACGGCAGCCTGCTCCTGCTGTGGATGCTGGCAATGGGCCTGCGCTGGGTCAGGGGCGAACGCACCTTCCGGGTCGCGCTCGCCGCATTCGCCTGCCTGGGCGCGGGCATCGTCGGCAACCAGCACTTGCTGCTGGCCATCGGCGGCACCAGTCTTGCCAGCCTCCCCGCCCTGCCGACCGCGCTCTGGGTCCTGGCCTGCGCGCCCTTGCTGTGGGCGACCCAGCAGTACGCCGGCCATGAAAAGCAGCGCCCGGAACTGGCGGTGGCGCTCGACCGGACCGGCTTTGCGCTGTTGGCCATCGGCCTGGTGATGTTGTTCATGCCCGAGCGCTTCCTTCCGCAGTTGCAGGTGGTCAGCACTGTCCTGCTTGCACTCACGGCGCTGATCTGCGCGGCCGCGCTGTCCTACGACACCAGGAAATGGCGCTGGGGTCCGATCGTGATCTGGCTGGCGTTCGCGGCGGTGCTGATGGCGGTTCCCCTGGCCATGATGCAGGTCATGCACGCCTCGCTGCTGGCTCGCCGCGGCTTCCAACTGTTGTTGGCGCTGCAACTGGCCATCTATCTGGTGTTGCCGTGGTTGCGACAGCGGCAGCAGCAGCGCGGCAGGCCCCGGCCGGGCAGCGAGGCGATGCAAAGCGCGGAAGAAAAAATCGCGCACGCCCGTGAATGGATGATCAGCAGCCTGCAGGCTGGAATCGCCAACTCCGCCGACGACAGCGAGATGGAGTGGATAGCCTACCGCCGGCTGATGGGAGGCTTGAAGACGGTATTGCCACAGACCGGCGCTGCGGTCATCGCCATGAACTACCACAATGAAGACCTGTTGCTGGTGGAGCCAAAAACGGTGGAGACCAGCTTCCAGCTGCTATTGGCGCAGCGTGCGTCGCTGCTGAAGAACCTGAGCCGTTCCATGGCGCCGCAACAGATTGGCATCGATTTCACCGGACCCGAAGGCGCGCCACAACACATCCTGCTGGCGGTGATTCCGCTGCCGATCGAGCGGCCCGGCTGGGGCGTGCTGGTGATCGAACGCAGTCCCAAGGTCACCTACAGCGACGATGAGCTCGACCTGTGCACGGAATTCGCCGCGCTGGCCACCACCGCCGGCGATGAAGCCGCCGTTGCGATGCAACTGCGACAGGCCAACGAAATCGATGCCGAATCCGGCGTGTACAAGCGGGAAATGATCGACCAGCTCTATCGCCAGGCGCACGAACAGGCCCTGCAGAAGCGCAAGCCGCTTTCAATCCTGCGACTGGGCATGGATGGCTTCGACGCATTGCCCGCCGACGCCAGTGCCAAGTTGATGCGCCGCCTGGCCGACCTGATTCGCGACGAGATCGACTACGGCGAGACGATCGGCCGGTTCTCCGAGGACGAATTCCTGGTGCTCCTGTATGGCCGTTCGATCGGTGACGCGCGTGCATTGGCCGAGCGAATCTGCGCTGCGGTGCGCAAGTTGGCCTTGCCGGCCGCCGACGGCGCGATGCTCCAGGTCAGCGCCGGCGTGTCGCACATGCAGCCGGGCGAACGCGCCTCGCAGTTCGTGCTCGACCGCGCCGCCAAGGCGCTGGCCAAGGCGCGCCAATACGGCGGCAATCAAGTCCAGGCCATCGCCGGGGCAGTGTGAAAATACAGAGCGGGAATCCAATCGACGTGCTTACCCTGATCATTGGCGACAAGACGTACTCCTCCTGGTCCTTGCGGCCCTGGCTGCTGCTGCGACAGTTCGGTGTGGCGTTCGACGAAGTGTTGCTGCCTTTGGACACGCCCGAGTTCCAACAGCGGATCAGTCAATATTCGCCGACAGGACGGGTTCCCGCGTTGCACGTCGGCGATGAAGTGATCTGGGATTCGCTCGCGATCTGCGAAACCGTGAACGAGCGATGGTTGGCGGGTCGAGCCTGGCCAGCGGATCCGAAGGCGCGTGCCGCCGCGCGCTCTGCCGCCGCGGAGATGCACTCCGGTTTTTCCGCGCTGCGCAGCCAGCTGTCCATGAACTGCCGGCGGCAGCCCTCGGGGGCTCATTGGGACGCCGCTGCGGCGAGGGACATTGCGAGGGTCGAGGCCCTGTGGATGGACCTGCGCTCCCGTTTTGGCGGCGGCGGGGAATTCCTGTGCGGACAGTTCGGCATCGTCGACGCGATGTTCGCGCCCGTGTGCATCCGCTTTCGCGGCTATGGCCCCGCCTTGGGCGCGCAGTCGCTTGACTACATGCGCCGGATACTGGCCCTGCCCGCAATGCGTGAGTGGCAAGCCGCCGCGGAAGCCGAGCCGGCGCGCGCCGACCACGCTTGAGACAGGCAGCGGAACCGCGGCTGCTCTCGCCAGCCGTTTCTCACTGGCGTTGAATCGAACAGACCAGCACCAGTTCGCAGGCGCCGCCGCCGCTGTCTTCGCGGCTGAGCGAGCTCTGCCAATGCCAGCCCTCGTCGCCGTCGATGCGGATCAGCCAGCCGTCCACGCGCACCATATCGCCGGCGCTGATGCGCTCGAGCGATCGCGCCACGGCGATGTCCGCGGGCACCATGTGCATGTTGGCGCTGTTCCTGATGATCTGGTCGAGCGCAATCGGCGGACCGTCATTGCCCCATCCATAGTGATACCAGCGGCCGCCTTGGCTGACGCGCAGCTTCTGCGCCATGCCCGGCAGGCTCATCGGCCCCCAGCCCAGCGCCAGGTCGGTGGGCGAGTAATCGGACGCCCGGCCGAGTGAATAGTTTTCGCGCGACAGCACGCGTAGCCTGCAGGCTGAAGCCGGCCAGGGGCGATACCGTCGCGTTGCCGAGCCGGAATGGCTCCAGCCTTCCGTCAACGTCGCTTTGCCGGGGCTGATCGCTGCTTGAAAACGCCGGAGGCAGGGGGCACGCCACCACGCCGTTTCCGCTCATCGAGTTCGCGGCCATCGGAACCGGGCCGTGGCGGCCGGCCCACCACAGGGCGAGAAACAGGCAAGGCAGCAGGAACCAGAGCCAGCGGGGCATGTTTCAGTGCTGGAAGTCGGATACCAGCGCGGCGCGAGAAGCGTCCGGCACCTGCGCGACCTCGGGCAGGCGCGGATCCTCGATGCCGAAAGCCAGGCTGGCGCCTGCGCGCAACGCGGCTATCGCGGCCGCGGGAAACTCGAATCGCACGAAATGAACGGCCGATGTCTTGTCGTCGTTGCTCCGATCCATGTCCTCGTCCGCGTAGGCGAATATCCGCGGGAAGCCGGCCACCTCGGCATACAGCCGGTGCTCGATGCCGCCCAGTTGCGAGAGCCGCTCGGCGCGCACGTCCGGCATCGGGAAATTCGAACAGCATCGTCGCCTTGAGATTGCTGCCGTCGGGAATCAGCGGATTGTAGGCGTCGAGTTCATCCTGGATGCCCGCGGCCTCGAAGATCCGCTCGATCCGCAGCATTTCCTGGATCTGGTATTGCACGGTCAGCCTGTCTTCGAACAGCAGGCTGATGTTCGGGCCCAGGGCGATCTTGCGCGCCTTCTTGTGCGCGATGACCCGCGCCCGGAACTCCGGCCTCTCGGCGGCATAGCGTTCGAGCGGAAGCAGGTCGTTGCGGGTGAGTTTGTTCATGGCTGTCGTCATGTCAATTGGAGTGCCTCAGATGCCATAGGCCTTGCGAATCAGGCTGATCGGATGTTCGGCTTCGGTTCCGTCGCCGAGCCCGTGCGCGATGTGCGCGCCGGCCATCACGCAGTCGGAGGTGAAGTGCGCCGGCTGCGCCTGCCTGACCCGGGTTTCCACCGGCTTGGCGATTTTTCGCGGCGAACTCATAGGTGTGCTTCTTGACGCCGTAGGTGCCGTCGTGGCCGGAGCAGCGCTCGATCGTGATCACTTCGGTGCCCGGAACCAGGTTGAGCACGTCGCGGGTTTTTGGCCCGATGTTCTGCACGCGCTGGTGGCAGGCGACCTGCCAGGCGATCTTGCCGAGTTCGTGCTTGAAATCGGTCTTGAACAAGCCGGCGGCGTTCCGGTGCATCAGGTATTCGAACGGATCGAAGAACGCGCGCTTGACCTTCTGCAGGTCATCGTCGCCGGGGAACATCAGCGGCATTCCTGCTTGAACATGAGCACGCATGACGGGATCGGCGCGATCAGGTCCCAGCCCTCGTTGACCGCCTCGATCAGGATCGGAAGATTGGCGTTCTTGTATTTCTCGACCGTATCCAGGTCGCCCAGTTCGAGCTTGGGCATGCCGCAGCAGGACTCGCGCGACAGCAGCTTCACCGCGACGCAGTTATGGCGCAGCACCGCGGCCAGGTCCTCGACCATGCGCGGATGGTTGTGGTCGCCGTAGCAGGTGATGAAGATCGCCACCTTGCCGCTGGTAGGCCCGGCGGCGACCGGCATTGCCGCCGCTGTCCTGGTTCGTTCTTCAGGCGGCTGCGCGCCGTCGGCGAGTGATAGCCGGGCACCTGCGCATCGCGGTGCACGTCCATGGTCTTTTCGAGCAGACCGCGGAAGGCCGGTGTCCGGTTTGCCCAGTTCACCGCCTCCACCACCACCGGGATGGAGGCCAGCTTGCCGACCATGCGCGTGTTGGAGAGCAGCTTGGCCGACGCGGCGCCGTTTCGCCGCGACGATGCTCTGACCGCCTTGGCGCGCAGCATCAGGTGGGGGAAGTCGACATTCCACTCGTGCGGCGGCATATACGGGCACTTGGTCTGGTAGCACAGGTCGCACAGATAGCACTGGTCGACCACCTTGCCGTAGTCCGCCTTCGCGACGCCGTCGACTTCCATGGTGGTCGAGTTGTCGACCAGGTCGAACAACACCGGAAAGGCCTGGCACAGGCTGACGCAACGGCGGCAGCCATGGCAGATATCGAAGACCCGCTCGAGCTCGCGCTCGAGCGAATCCTTGTTCCAGAAATCGTCGGCCTTCCAGCCCAGCGGGTGCCGGGTCGGTGCCTCCAGGCTACCTTCGCGCATTGGCGGGACTCCGACGAATCGAGCGACCTTCAGGCCATTTCGGCCAGCGCCTTGGTGAAGCGGTTCGCGTGCGAGCGCTCGGCCTTGGCCAGCGTCTCGAACCAGTCGGCGATTTCGTCGAAGCCTTCGTCGCGCGCCGACTTGGCCATGCCCGGATACATGTCCGAGTATTCGTGGGTTTCGCCGGCGATGGCGCTCTTGAGGTTGTTGCGGTATCGCCGAACGGCAGGCCGGTCGCCGGATCGCCGGTTTCCTCGAGGTATTCAAGGTGCCCATGGGCATGCCCGGTCTCGCCTTCGGCGGTGGAGCGGAACACGGCGGCGATATCGTTGTAGCCCTCGACATCGGCCTTCTGCGCGAAATAGAGATAACGACGGTTGGCCTGGGATTCGCCGGCGAATGCGGCCTTCAGGTTGCCTTCGGTTTTGGTGCCTTTGAGTGACATGGGAAACCTCCCGGTTTGTTCAACGGTGGAATGGGCCCCGGCCTTGCCGGGACCTCCCGAGCATAGTCCCGCCGCCGCTCAAGAGGAAATTAATTGTCTTTATCGTTTTGATAGATGGCGTGAATGATAGGTCCGGGCGGAAACGCGAGGTCATCGGCGCTTCGACGCCGGCTTCCTGGCGGCCTGGGCTGCCTTGGCGCTGCCGCCGGCGGCCGCAGCAGCTGCGGCGGAAGATCCCCGAGCACGCCAGCCAGCTGTCGCAGGAACGGGCCCATGGCCGAGCTCCGCCGCCACACCAGGGCCAGGCGCCGGCTCGGCGGCGGGTCCTTGAACGACAGCAGCTGGATGCTGTCGGAGATTCGGCACGGGCGGCTTGATCGCCAGCATTGGCAGCAGGGTGATGCCGACGCCGGCGGCAACCATCTGTCGCAGCGTTTCCAGGCTGGTGGCCCGGAATCCCTCCTTCTCGCCGGCGCCGGCCAGGCTGCAGACTTCGAGCGCCTGGTCGCGAAGGCAGTGGCCGTCCTCGAGCAGCAGCAGGTTCTGGTCCGACCAGTTCGGCCAGCTGCAGGTGCTTGTGGCTCGCCAGTGGGTGATCGCCGGGAACGGCGAGCATGAAGGGTTCCTCGAACAGGAACTGCGTTTCCAGCCAATCCTCGTGCAGGGGCAGCGCCAGCACCGCCGCATCGAGCTGGCCCGCGCGCAGCATGCCAAGCAGCACGGAGGTTTTTTCCTCGATCAGCAGCAGTTCGAGCTTGGGAAAGCGCGCGCGAATCTTCGGTACGACGTGCGGCAGCAGATACGGGCCCAGGGTCGGGAATATTCCCAGGCGCACGCTGCCCGCCTCCGGATCGGTGGTGCGCCTTGCCATCTCGCGCATCTGTTCGACATCGGCAAGCACGCGTCGAGCCCGCTCGACGATGTCCACGCCCACCGGGGTCAGCATCACGTGGCGCGGCGCGCGCTCCACCAGGGCGACGCCGAGTTCCTCCTCCAGCTTCCTGATCTGGGTGGACAGGGTGGGCTGGCTTACGTGACAGGCTTCGGCGGCGTGGCCGAAGTGGCGCAAGTCGGCGAGGGCGATCAGGTAGCGAAGGTCACGCAGGTTCATCGCAATAGAATAGGTCTATCGAATAAACAAAAACAATTGCCGCCGGCCGCGAAGCAAGGAAACCATCGCGCTATCATGGCCGCGAGCTGGCAACGATGGCGTCATGACCACACAACCCAATCCCGCTGGAACCGTATCGGCGTTGCTGCGCCAGGCCGCAAGCTCGTTCGGCGGCGAATCCCCGCGAGTGGATGCCGAACTCCTGCTGGCGCGAGCGATGGACCGGCCGCGCTCGTGGTTCTACTCGCACGCTGACGAGCAGGTGGACGAGCGGCAGGCCCTGCGTTTCCTCGCGCTGGTCGAGCAACGCCGTCGTGGCGAACCAGTGGCCCAGATACTGGGCTCCCGCGAATTCTGGTCGCTGGAGCTGACGGTGACGCGCGATACATTGATTCCCAGGCCCGAGACCGAACTGCTGGTCGAACTGGCGCTGCGGCATCTGCCGGCCGGCTCATCCAGGCGCGTGCTGGACCTTGGCACGGGCACCGGTGCAGTTGCGCTCGCACTGGCGCACGAGCGACCGATGGCCGATATCACCGCCGTCGATATCGAAGCACGTACGCTGTCGGTGGCCCAGGCCAATGCCGCGCGGCTGCAACTGGGGCAGGTTCGCTTCCTTCAGGGAAACTGGTTCTCCGCGGTGCGCGACGAGCGGTACGACCTGATAGTGGGCAACCCGCCGTACATCGCCGACGACGACCCCCACCTGCAGCAAGGCGATCTTCGCTTCGAGCCGCGCGCAGCGCTGGCATCAGGCAGCGATGGCCTCGAAGCGATCCGCGTCATCGCCCGGGATTCGCCGGGACACCTGCGCGCGAATGGATGGCTCCTGCTTGAACACGGTTTCGATCAGGGACCGGCGGTGCGGGCGCTGCTGGGTTCGGCAGGATTCGGCGACGTGACGACTGAGGTCGACCTCGCGGGGCTTGATCGGGTGACTTCGGGACGGCTGCGGGACTGACGACGCCAGTGCTCAGCGGATGGGAAGCTCGATCCCGACGCCGGGCTTGCCGGCGATATCGAATTTAATCCGGCGCCCGTTGGGTTCGTCCCAGATCTTGCGGGATACCTTGGCGCAGACTTCCTTGTACCCGCGCGAAAAATCGCGGATCGCCGGACCGCTGCGCTCGAAGCGGAACTGGGGCATCCCCATCGCCGTGCCCGCAGGTCCGTCATCGCGAGTGGCTTCCGGCGCATTGAGCATGCTCAGCAGCGCGCGCTGACTCAGGCTTTGTTCCGGCTGCACCACGCCGGCTGACTTGCGCGCCATGGACGCCATCGCCCGTGGCCCGCCTGCGCGAAGTTCGGAACCTGCATTGGGACGAGGAGATGAAGAGTAGGTTGGAGCAAGACCCAACTGCAGCGGGCGCAACGCAGGCGTGGATGCACTCGCCAGTCCTGGTGTCAGCGACAGTAAGCAAACCAGCGAAAATCCGACTGCGGTGAACCGGCGGTACATGATCACTCCCGTCTGGGATGACTCGAGGCGAGTTGCGACCTCGCTTGACCCTATTGAATCCCAAACTACGGTAGCTAACAAGCGGCGCGGACCTGATTTTCCAGTCTGAATGGATTCCCGTTCAGCTTGCCGCGCTGCGAACCACCGGGCTGCCCAGTCCGGGCCAGCGCTTGCTGATCGCCGCGCGGACGCCGGCGAAGTCCAGCCCGACATGGGCCAGCAAATCCTCGCGGCTGGCATGCTCAAGGTAGCTGTCGGGCAGGCCGAGATGCAGGATCGGCTTGGTGATCCCCTCGCTGGCCAGCAATTCCGCGACCGCGCTGCCGGCGCCACCCATCACGGCATTGTCTTCCAGGGTGACCAGGCCTTCATGGCTGCGGGCCAGTTCCAGGATGAGTTCGCGATCGAGCGGCTTGATGAAGCGCATGTTGATGCAACTCAGCCCGAGTTCGCCGGCAACGGCTTCCGCCGTCGACACCATTGCTGCCGAAGGCGAGCAACGCCAGTCCGGCGCCACGCTTGCGCCACTGGGCCTTGCCGACCGGCAAGCCGTCGAGGCTCGGCTGGACTGCGACGCCCGGCCCGCTGCCGCGCGGATAGCGGACGCTCGCCGGGACCGGGATGGCGGAATCCGGTGCTCAACATCTGCCGGCATTCGTTTTCATCGGCGGGCGCCATCACCAGCATGTTTGGAATGCAGCGCAGGAAGCTGAAGTCGAAGCTGCCGGCATGGGTCGCGCCGTCGGGTCCGACCACGCCCGCCGCGATCGATCGCGAACAGGACATCGAGATTCTGCAGGGCCACATCGTGGATCAGTTGGTCATATGCGCGTTGCAGGAAAGTCGAATAGATCGCGACCACCGGTTTGGCGCCCTCGCAGGCCATTCCCGCGGCAAGCGTCACCGCATGCTGCTCTGCAATCGCGGTATCGAAGTAGCGGGCCGGGAATTCCTGGGAAAAACGCACCAGGCCCGAGCCCTCGCGCATTGCCGGCGTGATGCCCATGAGCTTTTCGTCGGCGGCGGCCATGTCGCAAAGCCAATCGCCGAAAACCTGGGTGTAGGTAGGTTTGGCCGGACCGCCCTTCTTCACCACGCCGATGGCGGGGTCGAATGGGGAGACGGCGTGATATTCGATCTGGTCGCCTTCGGCAAGTTCGAAGCCCTTGCCCTTGGTGGTGATGACATGCAGCAGCTGCGGACCCTTCAATCCCTTGAGCGTCTTCAGGGCCTTGACCAGGTCGGGCAGGCTGTGGCCGTCGATCGGGCCGGTGTAGTGGAAGCCCATTTCCTCGAACAGCGTCGAAGGAACCAGCATGCCTTTCCAGTGTTCTTCCCAGCGGCGGATGAAGCGGGCGGTCGGCGTGCGCTTGTCGCCAAGCAGCTTCTTGCCGCCTTCGCGCATGGCGTTCATGGTCGGGCTGCTCATCATGCGGCCGAGCATCTTGGTCAGGCCGCCGACGTTCTCCGAAATGGACATCCGGTTGTCGTTGAGGATCACCAGCAGGTTCGGCTCGGGATCCATGCCGCCGGCATGATTGAGCGCCTCGAACGCCATGCCGGCGGTCATCGCGCCGTCGCCGATCACGGCGATCACCTTGCGCGGATCGCCCTGGCGCTGCAGCGCGACTTCCATGCCCAGCGCCGCCGAGATCGAGGTGGACGAATGGCCGACGCCGAAGGCGTCGTACTCGCTTTCCTCGCGACGCGGAAACGGCGCCACGCCGTCCTTCTTCTTGACCGTGTGGATGGTGTCCCGGCGGCCGGTCAGTATCTTGTGCGGATAGCACTGGTGGCCGACATCCCAGACCAGTCGGTCGGTTCGGCGTGTCATACAGATAGTGCAGGGCGACCGTGAGTTCGATCACTCCGAGGCCGGCGCCGAAGTGGCCGCCGACCTGGCTGACCGTCTCGACAAGGTAGGCGCGCAGCTCTTCGGCGATCGCCGGCAGTTCGGATTCCGGAAACTGCCTGAGATCCTGGGGAAGGGCGATGCTTGAGAGGCGCGGGTAGCGCTGGGAGTCCATCGTTCACGATCGGAGGGGATACAAGACCGCTAGTGTCCGGCACCGCGGCCATGCAGGGCAAGCAGCCGACGCCCGGGCCAGCCTTTCAGGCTGCGCGCGGACGGGCCAGCAGGGTCACGGCACGCGCCACGTCGCCTGCCGCCGAAGGCTCCCCTTCCACCACCACCGATCCGGTCAGCAGGCCGGCATTGATGAAAGCGACCACTTCGGCCGGAGCGACGCCGGAAAGCTCGGCGAGGTCCCTGATCAGCGCGGGACCCTTCATCATGACCGTGGCCAACCGGAAATGCTTGGGGAACTCACGCTCGATCTGCGGCCATTTGGTCAGCGTGAATTTCCTGGCTGGGCTGTAGCCGGGCAGCAGCGCTGCATCGGGGATGGAAAGGCCGCAGAGCCAGAGCAGTCGCATGTAGGGTTGCGCTCCGCCGGAGCTCGCCTTTATCCGCTCGAACTCGGCCTGGTCGATGGCTTCTACATCGGACTCGTTGATGACGGCCTGGACGTAAGGGAGCAGCGGCTTGAGCGCGGTGGAACCGGCATAGGTCTGCGTCCCCGGATCGAACGCCAGCACCGGCGCTCCCGGCAGTTGCACCTTGGCGGGACCACCGAGCGCGCGCGAGGACAGAAAATCGGAGATCCGCGGTTGGTGCGCCAGTCCTTGCGGCATGGCGGAGATCTTGCCCGTGGTCACCGCGACCAGGTACTCGGCCGATGGGCCCGCGTGCTCCACCGTCGCCTGCGGCGCCGGGGCCGGAGCCGCCTGCGTCGGCTCGACCGCCATTTGTCCCAGAAGCTCCTTGAGGCTCTCGACGGACACCGGACGCCTCAGGACATAGTCGGTCTCGGACCGTTCGCTGCTGGTCAGTCCGACGGTGGTCTTGCCGCCGCTGTGCGCCTTCAGCCAGGTCATGTGGCCGTACATGGAATCCATGTCGATCACCAGGACCTGTGCCTCGCCCTCGGGGGCCAGCGACCAGGCCGCTGCGAGTTCGCGCGTGGCTTGCTCGAACTGTTCCTGGATCTGCGTGGCTTCGTCTCGCGGAAAACCCGAAAAGCACAACGTCGCGTTGGCCATCTGCACAACTCTCCCCTGGGTCACGGCATTGCAGGCGCGTGAATGCTTGGAGTGTGCTGGGCGGGGGGCGGTGCCGTCAACGCGGGCGTGAAGCGACCGCCAAACCGGTCACATCAGGCCTGCGGACGGGCCCGCTTGGGCAGGTGATGCTTCAGGAAAGCCATCTGGTCGGCCAGGATATGGCGGTTGGACAGGATCAGGTGTTCGACCCAGCTTGGCCGGAACGGGACGGCAAGCAAGGGCATGCCGGCCTGTTGCGGGGTGCGCCCGCCTTTCCTGGAATTGCAATGGAAGCACGCGCAGACCACGTTCTCCCAGATGTCGCGGCCGCCCCTGGAGATCGGCATGACATGGTCGCGCGTCAGCGAATGCCGCCCGTATTCCTTGCCGCAATACATGCACAGGGAGCCGTCCCGCGCGAACAGGGCGGTGTTGGTCAGCGCAGGCGAAGGATCGAGTGACTTGGGATGGGCATGGCTGCGGGCCGCGACGATCGGGTGCAGGTCGATCACGCTTTGCAGGCCGCTATGGCGATTGGTGCCGCCGTGCACGGTCAGGCAGGGTTCGCCCATGGTCCAGGCCACGGCGCCACGCACATACAGGCAAACCGCGTCCTGCCAGTGCATCCAGTCCAGGATCCGGCCATGCGCGTCCAGCGAGAGGACGCGAGGCATCGACGATTCACGGGAGGACAGCCGACCGGCCGGGGGGCTCTCAGTCCCGGCGCCCACCAGCGAAAGACGCGGCATGGGCTTGCTCACATGCCGAGCATAACCGATGCAGGTGACAGTGCAAGCGCGCCAACGCGTTAGAATCAGGTCACGACACCGGAGCCTCGCCCATGCGCAACCTGTATCCCGAAATCGAAGCGTATGACTCCGGATTTCTGGCCGTCGATTCCCGCCATCAGCTGTACTACGAGCAATGCGGCAATCCGCGGGGCAAGCCGGTGGTCATGCTCCATGGCGGCCCGGGCGCCGGCTGCAGCGCCAAGATGCGGCGGTTCCACGATCCCGCGCAGTACCGGATCATCCTTTTCGACCAGCGCGGATCCGGCCGTTCCACCCCGCATGCGGACCTGGTCGACAACACCACCTGGGACCTGGTCGCCGACATCGAGAAACTGCGCGAACACCTGGGCATCGGTCGCTGGCAGGTCTTCGGCGGCAGTTGGGGCGCGACCCTGGGGCTGGCCTATGCAGAAGCCCACCCGGGACGGGTCACGGAGTTGCTGCTGCGCGGCATATTCATGCTGCGTCGCTGGGAGCTCGAGTGGTTCTACCAGGAAGGGGCGAGCCGCCTGTTTCCCGATGCCTGGGAAAACTACCTTGAAGCCATTCCCGAAGTCGAACGCGGCGACCTGATATCCGCCTATAACCGGCGACTGACTTCGGCCGACGAGGCCACGCGGCTTGCCGCGGCGCGCGCGTGGTCGGTCTGGGAGGCGTCGACCAGCTTGCTGCTGCCTGACGAAGCCTTCGTCGATGGCCACAGGGATGCACATTTCGCACTCAGTTTCGCCCGGATCGAGAGCCACTATTTCGTGCACGGGGGCTTTTTCGACGTCCAGGACCAGTTGCTGCGCGATGCCCATCGCCTGCATGGCATCCCGGGCGTCATCGTGCACGGGCGCTACGACGTGGTCTGCCCGCTGCAGAACGCCTGGGACCTGCGCAAGGCCTGGCCCGAAGCCAGGCTGGTGATCTCGCCGAGCGCTGGTCATTCGGCCTTTGAAGCCGAGAATGCGGCCGCGCTGGTCGAAGCCACGGATTCATTCCGCTAAGCGCCGGCGAAAGGCCTCAGGCCGAAGATCCGTCCGGATTGCGGTCGAGGAACCACAGGCCGGCCCATAGTTTGGCGTCGATGGCATAGCCCTCGGCCATTTTCTGCGAAAGCCAGCGCGGGGCTTCGTCGACGGGTATCTCATGGACGACGATCTCCTCGCTGGCATCGCCGCCGCCGGCGTGGATTCGCGTCAGGTTGGTAGCGCGCACGAAGGCGACGCGTTCATTGCTCATGCCCGAGCTGGTCGGACCGGCCATCAGGACATCGATGCGCGCTGCCTGCCATCCTGTTTCCTCGAGCAATTCGCGTTCGGCGGCCAGCTCCAGCGACTCGCTTTCATCGCTGTCGCCGACCAGGCCGGCCGGCATCTCGATTGTCATGCCGTCTACCGGCACGCGGAACTGCTCGACGAACAGCAGCTTGTTCTCGGGCGTGGCCGCGACGATGATCACCGCCATGCCATCCTTGTTGGTGCGCTCGGCGTATTCCCAGCGACCGCGTTTCTTCATGCGCAACCACTTGCCTTCGAAAACGGTTTCCGGTTCGTCGCTCATGATGGGACTCCTGCCGTGGCCGCGGCGGTTTGCAGGCGGCGCCGGGTCATCGGGCCGAAGCGCAATTGCCCGAACAGGGCATCGAGCGCGTCGGAATCGACGGCCCGTCGTTCGCCGCTGCCGAAGTCGGCGGGCAATGGCGCGTCGCAGGCGATCGTGGCCAGGCGGCGCGAGAGCAGGGCGATTTCGCGATGCGATTTCAGCCGCTCCGCATGTTGCGCGCTGCCACGCAGGCGCAGGAAAGGCACTTCCGCCAGTCGCTCGAACAGCGCGTCCAGCGAGCCGAAGTGGCCGAGCAGGGTGGCGGCGGTCTTCGCGCCGATGCCCGGCACGCCGGGGATGTTGTCGATGGCGTCGCCGGTCAGGCCAAGGTAGTCGGCCATCTGGTGCGCATGCACGCCGTAGCGTGGCTTGACGCCGTCCGGGCCCCAGCGCTCGTTGCGCGCATAGTCCCACTGGATGTCGTCGCCATCGAGCAACTGGGCCAGGTCCTTGTCGGCGGAAAGGATCAGCCCGGAATGGCCAAGACGGCGCACGTGGGACAGCGCGGTGCCGATCAGGTCGTCGGCCTCGTAGCGGGCATCCGACAAGACGATGAAGCCCAGTGCGCTGCACACCTGCTGGCAATAGCGGAACTGGCGCTTGAGCTCTTCCGGCGCGGGGTCGCGATTGGCCTTGTAGGCTGGAAAAAGGTCATTGCGAAAGTTGCTCTCGAGCGCCGCATCGAAGGCGAATACCAGGCGCTTGGGCGAGTGCCGCTCGATCAGGTCAAGCACGAACCGGGTGAAGCCGTGCACGGCGTTCACCGGTTGCCCGTCGGCATCGCGGAACTCATCGGGCATCGAGTGCCAGGCACGAAACACATACATGCTCGAATCCACCAGAAAGACCGGATCCCTCACAGGCGCAGCTCGGTCAGGAGCCGCGTGGGGTCGGGTCGCTCGCGTGCGACCACGTTCTCGACGGCCGTACCGATGTGGATGAAGCCCAGGATGCGTTCGTTCCCGGCAAGCCCCAACCGACGGGTGATCACCGGATCGTAGGCAGCCCAGCCGGTCAGCCACTGGGCGCCGAAACCCAGGGCATCGGCGGCATGCAGCAGTTGCAGGCAAACCGCGCCGCCTGAGAGCAATTGCTCCTGCTCGGGTACTTTGTGGCCGGGTGTGAGGCATGCCACCACGGCAATGACCAGGGGCGCGTAGCTGAAACGCAGCCGGTCCTTGTCCAGGACGGCTGCCGTGGCAGCCGGGTTCCGCTCGAGGCTTCGGGAGGCCAGCAGCGCGCCCAGCTCATGGCGTACCTGGCCCCGGATGCTCAGGAACCGCCACGGAACCAGCTTGCCGTGGTCGGGTACCCGGACCGCGCAGTCGAGCAGTTTGAGCAGTTGGTCCGGGTCCGGGCCGGGCTCGGCCAGGAGGCGGGAAGGGGTGGAGTGACGGTGGAGCAGTGGCTCGAGCGGATTCATGCTTAACTCTAGCATCGCGCCGCCAGTGACAAACACATCCAAAAACTGCAAGCTGAATCACATTAACCAAAAGTTAAATGCCATAATTTGGCGGCAAGAATAACCAACTCTAACCCCCCGAGAGTTCCCAATGAGCCAGCAGCAATTCCCGATACAAGGTCGATGGGTGTACCAGAACGATCCTCAATTGTTCGACACACTGCGCAAGCGCACCCTGTCCCACCTGCAGGCCGCGCTCGGTCGCGTGCTTGGAAAGGCGGATGACTGGTTGTTCGACCTTGCCCAGAAGGAAGGCGCGGTCGCCGGCTCTCCGCCGCTCGATGCGATGCGCGTGTTGCGGCTTTCGCGCACGCCATTGGAGAACGCATTTACCAAGCACTTCGAACAGGGTTTCGAATCTTTGCTCAGGCAGATCGCCCAAGCCAAGCTGGGCAGCCAGGAACTCAGCCTGGTGGAGGCCGACCAACTTGAAGCGCAGCTGGCTTCGGAAGTCGTGGTGGAGGCCATCACCCGCGCCCACGGTCCTGCGCTGGATGCAGTCGACCGCAGGTTCGCCTCGATGGTCGGGGTCGCCAAGCTGGAAACCGGCCTGAATCCACTCAGCGCATCAAGTCTCGCCAACGGCATGCAAGCCGCGCAGTCCGAGATCAGCCTGCCGGACAACCTGCGCGTCGTCCTGTTCAAGATCTACGAGCGTGAACTGGTCAGCTCGCTGGGCGCGCTGCTGACGGAACTTAATGCGCGCATGACCACGGCGGGCATTCTTCCCGAACTCGGCAATCCTCGCCCGACCGAAGCCGCAGGCGCCGCCGCGCAGGCTGCCGGCGCGCCTGGGCCGGAGGCACCCGCCGACGATCGCGTGATGTTCGATGCCCTTTGCGAGCTCCTGCACAGCTGGAGGCCGCAATTTGGCGGTGGATCCATTTCCGGCGGCGCCGGCGGTCCTGCCCAGGGTCCGGGGGGCGCGCGCAGGCCGCTCGCGCTCAACGAAATGATGTCCGTGTTGTCCTTGCTGCAGCCCTCGGTGCCGCAGGCAGTGCATGAGGCGATGTCCAACGCCGAAGTCTCCCTGTCGCAGCTGATGAAGCGCGAGATGATGCAGAACACGGGCCGCATCGGTATTTCCGCCGATCAGGTGAACATGTCCGCCGAACACGAGGACGCCGTCGACCTGGTCGGCATGTTGTTCGACGTGCTGTTCGACGAGCGCGATTTCGAAGCGCAGGCGCGGACGCTGATTTCGCGCCTGGTGGTGCCGTACGTGAAGGCCGCCGTGATCGACCGGCGCCTGTTCCAGTACAAGACCCATCCTGCGCGCCGACTGCTCAACTCGCTGTCCGAGGCCGTCGAAGGCAACAAGGGCGAGGGTCCGCAAGAGAAGGAACTGCTGCACAAGGCCGAGGAAACCGTGGATCGGCTGGTCGCCGATTTCAATGAAGACATCGCGATCTTCGAGACGCTCGAGCAGGAGTTGCGTTCGTTCCTCGAACAGCACAACCGCCGCATCGAGCTGGCCGAACGTCGCGCGACCGAGTCCCAGCGCGGCCAGGAGCGCCTTGAACAGGCGCGTACCCTGGCAGCCGCCGAGCTCAGCCAGCGGATCGAGGATCGCGCCCTGCCGGCGCCGCTGAACGATTTCCTCTCGCGCAGCTGGTCGCACCACCTGTCGATGATCGCGCTCCGTGAGGGCGCCGACAGCGCCGCCTGGAATGCCGCGCTTGGCGTGGCCGACAGTCTGCTCGACCTCCTGCCGAAGGACGGCAGTCCGGCACTGAACGTCAGTTCATCGGTCCAGAACCTGCGCGAGCCGATAGAGAACGTGCTCGCCAGCTCAGGCATCACTGGCGAATCCGCCAGCGAGACGATTCGCGCCCTGGCTGCCTGCATCGAATCGGTCAAGTCAGCGCCGGTACGGGGCGAGGTGGACCGGCCGAAGATCGTTTCCGCCGCGGCGGCCGCCGTCAAACCTTCGCTGGCAATCGTTTCCGACAAGGAACGGCTGGACTACAACGAAGACGATATCGCCGTGCTGCAGGAGCTCCGGATCGGTACCTGGCTGGACCTCGCCGGCGAAGACCAGAAGCTGCATCCGGCCAAGTTGTCCTGGGTCAGCCCGATTTCCTCCCGCCTGATGTTCGTCAACCGGCGCGGCGTGCGAATCCTGGTCGCTTCGGTCGAGGAACTCGCGGCGATGAAGAAGCTTGGCAATCTGGTCCTGCGCGAGCAGGAGCAGGTCTTCGACCAGGCCTTGCACCGCGTCATGGGCCGGCTGCAAAACGACGTAGCCTAAGTCACGGCGCTTTGTCTACCCAGTTTGGACAAAGCGCAAATCCTCCGGTTCCGGTAGCATCCTTCCTGTCGAGTACGGGGAGGGTGCGTGCATGTCGGTGACTGTCGCTTTCATCTGTGAAACGGCCCCGGGCGAGCGCCGCGCGGCGCTGACTCCGGAAACCTGCAAGAAACTGCTCGCCAACAAGGCCCGCGTACTCATCGAACAGGGCGCCGGACGCCCAGCGAGTTTTCCCGACGACACCTACGTTGGCGCCGAATGCATCGCCGATCGCGCCGCCGTCCTGGCACAGGCGGACATACTTGTCTGCGTGCAACCTCCATCGAACGCCGAACTGGCGAAGCTCAAGCCAGGCGCCCTGCTGATCGGGCTGTTGGCTCCGCACGCCGACCCTGGCCGGGTAGACGCACTGGTCGCCAGCAAGATCAGCGCCTTCTCGCTCGAGCGCCTGCCGCGGACCACGCGCGCCCAGGCCATGGACGTGCTCAGCTCACAGGCCGGCATGGCCGGTTACAAGGCGGTGTTGATCGCCGCGCAGTTGGCGCCGCGATTCTTCCCCATGCTCACCACGGCAGCGGGAACCATCCGTCCGTCGAAGGTATTGATCGTCGGCGCCGGCGTCGCCGGTCTCCAGGCAATCGCGACGGCCCGCAGGTTGGGCGCGCAGGTCGAAGGCTTCGACGTTCGGCCGGAGACGCGCGAGCAGATCGAATCGCTCGGTGGAAAGTTCCTCGATCTCGGCGTTTCGGCGAAGGGCGAGGGTGGCTATGCCCGCGAGCTCACCGCCGAAGAACGCGCCGAGCAGCAGCGTCGGTTGGCCGAACACATCCGTAGCGTGGATGTGATCGTGACCACGGCCGCCGTTCCGGGCCGCCCGGCGCCGAAGATCATCAGCGCGGAGATGGTGGCCGGCATGAAGCCTGGCAGCGTGATCGTGGATCTTGCCGCGGAAACCGGAGGAAACTGCGAACTCACCCGGCCTGGCGAAAATGTCGACGTGGGTGGGGTGCTGGTGGTCGGTCCATTGAACCTGGCCAGCATGGGCGCTTTGCACGCCAGCGAAATGTACGCGCGCAATGTGTTCAATTTCCTCGCGTTGATGCTCGACAAGGAAGGCCAGTTCAAGCTCGACTGGGAAGACGAGCTGATCGCCAAGACCTGTCTGGCACATGGTGGCGAAAAGCACGCGTGACGGCGCAGGCGGCTACGCTGCCTGCTGGAGTTGTGATGAAGACGTGTCGATATCGGGGAGGATTGCGCTGATGGATGGGTTTCTCGCGCTGTACGTGTTCATGCTGGCCGCATTCACGGGCTACGAAATCATCGGCCGCGTTCCGGTCATATTGCACACCCCGTTGATGTCGGGCTCGAACTTCGTGCACGGCATCGTGCTGGTCGGCGCCATGGCCGTGCTCGGCCACGCCGACAGCAATACCGAAAAGCTGATCGGCTTCATCGCGGTACTGCTCGGCGCGGGCAATGCCGCCGGCGGCTACGTGGTCACCGAACGCATGCTCGAGATGTTCAAGTCGAGCAAGAAGGAGGGGGCCAAATGATCGCTCACTGGCTTTCGATCCTGGTCGAGGCGAGCTATTTCGCCGCGGCGCTGCTGTTCATCCTCGGCATCAAGCGCATGGCCTCGCCGGTCACGGCGCGCAGTGGCATCCAGTGGGCGGGCGCCGGCATGTTGCTGGCGACTTTCGCCACGTTCTTCTACCAAGGTGAGGATGGAACCGGCATGCACAACCTGGGGCTGATCGCCCTGGCGGTGATGTTGGGAACCGTTGCCGCCTGGATTTCCGGCAAGCGGGTTGCGATGACCGACATGCCGCAGATGGTTGCGTTGTACAACGGCATGGGCGGCGGTTCGGCGGCAGCGATCGGCGCGGTGGAACTGTTGCGTTTCTCGGCCGCAGGCGCGGCGCCCTCGCAAACCGCGTTGGTGCTTGGCGTGGCCGGCTCCCTGATCGGATCGATATCACTCACCGGTTCGATCATCGCCTGGGCCAAGCTCGACGGCCGAATGGACCGGACCTTCAATTTCCCGGGCCAGCAATGGTTCAACGGCCTGGTTTTCCTGGCTGCCGTCGTGCTCGGCATCGTCTCGGTAGTGACGCTCCAGCAGCCGGCGATCATCGGTTTCTTCATCGCCGCGCTCGCATTCGGCGTCCTGATGACGCTGCCGATCGGCGGCGCGGACATGCCGGTCGTCATTTCCCTGTTCAATGCCCTGACCGGCCTGGCGGTAGCGTTCGAGGGCTATGTGCTCGGGATCGAGGCACTGATCATCGCCGGCATGGTGGTCGGCGCCGCCGGCACGATGCTCACCCAGTTGATGGCCAAGGCGATGAATCGGCCGATCAGCGGCGTGTTGTTCAGCAGCTTCGGGCCGGGTGGCGAGGCGCAGGCGATTTCCGGCGCGCAGAAGCCCATCGAGGCCGGCGACGTCGCCGCGATGATGGCCTACGCCGAGCGCGTCGTGATCGTGCCCGGCTACGGGCTGGCGGTTGCCCAGGCGCAGCACAAGGTCTGGGAGTTGACCCAGCAGTTGCTCAAGCGCGGCGTGAAGGTGAAGTTCGCCATCCATCCGGTTGCCGGTCGCATGCCGGGCCACATGAATGTCCTGCTCGCCGAAGCCGGCGTGCCGTATGACCTGATCGCCGACATGGAAGACATCAACCCGGAGTTCCCGACTACCGATGTGTCGCTGGTGATCGGCGCCAATGACGTGGTCAATCCGGTGGCCAAGACGGATCCGGGCTCGCCGATCTACGGCATGCCGATCCTCGACGTGTCGCTCTCGCGCAATACCGTGGTGATCAAGCGTGGCAAGGGCACCGGTTTCGCGGGTATCGAGAACGCGTTGTTCTACATGGACAACACGCGGATGCTCTATGGCGATGGCGCGGCCGCGATCGGCCAGCTGATCTCCGAGCTCAAGGCGCTGGACGGCGGCCACTGACCCCGGCTGGCTGGGTGAGGATCCCGGCCAGCGGCAGGGAAGCCAGCAACAGGATCCAGTCGGTGGAATCCAGGGCGAGCCTGCTCAGCTGCCAGGCCAGCGCGGGCCCGAGCCGGAGTGATGAAGCTATGGGCGGCATTCCCAGGGAAATTCCCAGTTGCGTGGACACGACCAGCCATTGACTGAGGGCGACGCTCGCTGCCGTCGCGGTGACGGCGGCGATCATCCGCCCCCGACCCGCGGGCGCATTGGTCAGCTTGAGCAGCAGGGCCATGTCGATGGCTGCCAACAGGCCCAGCCAGCTGCATGAGCGGCCCGATATCGTTGCCGCGGCCACCCACACGGCGCTGACTCCAAGTATGCCCGCCAGCAACGCCAAGGTCGGCAGCAGCCACGCGACGATCGAAATTCTGGGCAATTCGGCTTCCTCGGTCCGGCAAAGGCTAAAATAGCCGCGATCGAAGAATTCCGATAGGAACACCGTGTCTTATTCCCGTACCAGCGAGCCAGTAAAGTTCGAGCGCGATTGCCCAGCGGTCCTCGTGCCGCAGGGCGAGGCAGTGACCCTGCCGGCCGGCAGCGTCGGGTACATCACCCAGGCGCTGGGCGGATCCTTCACCGTATTCGTGGAGGGCAACCTGTTCCGCATCGCCGGGCAGGATGCCGACGCGATCGGCAAGACGGCGCCGGAGGCCCTCCACCTGGACGAGGGTGCAGGTGATGAAGCCGTCGAAAAACTGGTCTGGGAGCAGCTGCGCACCTGCTTCGACCCCGAGATCCCCATCAACGTGGTTGAGCTTGGGCTGGTCTACGCCTGCGACCTGGAGCCTGCGCCTGACGGCCAGCGAAAGGTCAGGATACAAGATGACCCTGACCGCGCCCGGCTGCGGCATGGGCGACATTCTGGTCGAGGACGTTCGGACCAAGGTCGAGCGAGTCCCGACCGTGGTGGAGGCCGACGTGGAACTGGTGTTCGACCCACCCTGGAACCAGAGCATGATGTCGGACGCGGCACGACTCGAAACTGGTATGTTCTAGGCGATACCGGAAAGGAGAGTGGCGATGGAAAAGGCTGTTCGCGTCCTTGCATGGTCCTTCGCCGGCTTGTTTTTCGCTTACGACCTCTATCTCTGGGGCGGGCTGGCAGTCACGCCGACCGTCGGAAAGCAGTTGCGTGAGCAGGCATCGGTGCAAAGCCCGCTCGCGGCTACCTATCTCTTCCTGGGCAGGCACGCGGTGGACGCCGCCGGGATGTCGGGCAGGGCGGCGGACTTTGCCGCAGGCAAGTTCCCCACCCAGATTGCCGACCAGGAAAGTGCCCCGCAGCTGATCGTGGCCCGTTTCCTGGCCGCGCAAAGAGCCACCGGAACCCTTGCGTACTATGGCGCGCCCATTCTGCTGCTGTTGAGTATGGTGCTACACGTCAGGCGGCCCAGGCAGATCCGGAGCTTCGGAACCAAGGATTGACGCGGCCGCGCGACACCAGCCCGTCAAGCATATTCAACAAAAAAATCCGGCCGCCCAAAGCTGCTGCAATGCAGCGTGACCTGTGATGCCGGTCACGCTAGGTTCGCCGCGGCGTGATGGTTATGTGATCTCCATCACGCGGTCCGGGGATGCGTTTCCTTTTCTGCGTTTTTAGAAATAGAGGCCGAACAAACGGCCCCGCGGGAGATGGCGTGTCTGAAACCCGGAAGCAAGGGTTTACGTTTGGCCGCATTCGCGGCTGCCTATCCACTTACCGGGGAAACCACCAGTGATCCATTCCAACCGTCGTTCGCTCCAGCTCATCACGCTTTCGCCGCTGACCCTGGCCCTCGCCATGGTCTCCGCCCAGGCCGCTACCCGCGTCGATCTGCACAGCCAGAACGTTGCCCTGCTCAACAGCCAGTACAAGCTGGCCGCCACGTCCACCGGAGCCCCGGCCAAGGCCAAGGACCGCCATGCCGAGATGCTGGGCATGGATTCCGAGTCCGACCTGCAGGTCCTGACCAGCGCGCGCGACGCGGACGGCACCAACCATTACCGCTACCAGCAGACCTTCCGCGGCGTTCCGATCTGGGGCGAGCAGGTGATCGTCAGCGAGGACAAGAACGGCAACGTGCGCAACCTGTTCGGTCGCATGGTCAGCAACCTCGGCAGCGAACTGCCGGCCGGCGGTACCGTGATGGCCAAGTCGCAGGCGTTGTCGATCGGAAAGTCGGCTGCCCTGGGTAGCCGACTCGCCACCATGAAGACCGAGCGCGAGAGTGCGCGCCAGATGATCTTCATCGGCGACGACAAGCGCGCCCACATGAGCTACGTGGTTTCGTTCTTCGCCGATACGCTGAAGGGTGGTTCCCCGACCCGTCCGTTCGTGATCATGGACGCCGCGTCCGGCAAGATCCTGAAGAAGTGGGACGGCCTGACCACATCGCTGGTCGGCACCGGCCCCGGTGGCAACGGCAAGACCGGCCAGTACGAGTGGGGTTCGGGCGGCAAGTATGGCTACATGGACGTCACCCAGTCCGGCACCACCTGCACGATGAACAATGCCAACGTGAAGACGGTCAACCTCAACGGCGGCACCACCGGCACCACGGCGTTCTCGTATACCTGCCCGCGCAACACGGTAAAGACCATCAACGGCGCCTACTCGCCGCTCAACGACGCGCATGCAGTTCGGCGGCGTGATCACCGAACATGTATCCGGCCTACACCGGCTACAACGCGCTGACCTTCCAGCTGGTCATGCGCACGCACTACAGCGCGTCCTACGAGAATGCGTTCTGGGACGGCGCGACCATGAGCTTCGGCGACGGCGCCTCGACTTTCTATCCGCTGGTCAACGCAGACGTTTCGGGCCATGAGGTCTCGCACGGTTTCACCGAGCAGCACTCCAACCTGACCTACTCGGGCCAGTCCGGCGGCATGAACGAGGCCTTCTCCGACATGGGCGGCGAAGCGACCGAGTACTTACTGGAAGGGCAGCAACGACTTCCTCGTCGGCGCGGAAATCTTCAAGGGAACCGGCGCGCTGCGCTACATGTCGAACCCGCCGCAGGACGGCGGCTCGATCGACAACGCCGCCAACTACACCAGCAGCATGGACGTGCATTACTCCTCCGGCGTCTACAACAAGGCCTTCTGGAAGCTGGCCACGACCAGCCGGCTGGGACGTGCCGAAGGCGTTCAAGGTCTTCGCCCGCGCCAATGCCCTGTACTGGACTGCCAGCAGCACCTTCAACAGCGGCGCCTGCGGTGTCGAAACCGCAGCGACCGACCTGGGCTTCACCAAGGCCGACGTGACGTCGGCATTCACCCTGGTCGGCGTGAGCTGCTCGGGTGGCGGCGGTGGCGGCACCACGACGGCGCTGAGCAACGGCGTGGCCGCAGACCGGAATCTCGGCGCGCGACCGGCGCCTACGTCAAGTACACGATGGTCGTTCCTGCGGGCGCCACGGGCCTGAAGTTCGTGATGTCCGGCGGCACCGGCGATGCCGACATGTACGTGAAGTTCGGCAGCGCGCCGACCGACACCGTCTATGACTGCCGTCCGTATGCCTCGGGCAACGCCGAAACCTGCACCATCGCAACGGCGCAGGCCGGCACCTACTACATCAACCTGAAGGCCTATGCGGCGTTCTCGGGCGTGAGCCTGACCGGCAGCTACACCACCGGCGCCACCAACACGGCGCCGACGGCGAACTTCACCTCCTCGGTCAGCGGCCTGACCGCGACCTTCACCGACAGCTCCACCGATCCGCAGGGCAACGGCACGATCACCAGTCGCTCCTGGAACTTCGGCGACGGCACCACCTCTACCGCTACCAGCCCGGTCAAGACCTACGCGGCGGCCGGCACCTACACGGTTACCGAAACGGTTACCGACAGCGGCGGCCTGACCGGAACCAAGAGCGCCTCCGTCACGGTGTCCAGCACCAGCTTGCGGCGGCACGGTGTTGTGCAGCGGCACGGCGGTGGCCCTGCCGTCGGTCGCCAAGGGCGGAGTCTCGTCGAACTACACGATCGTCGTCCCGGCCGGCAAGACCAGCGTCGTGTTCACCATCTCCGGCGGCACCGGCGATGCGGACATGTACGTGAAGCTCGGCTCCGCGCCGACCAGCACCAGCTACGGCTGCCGTCCGTACCTGTCGGGCAATGCTGAAACCTGCACCTTCAACGCTCCCACCGCAGGCACCTACTACGTCAACGTCCGCGCCTACGCGGCCTACTCGGGCGTCAGCCTGAAGGGCACCATCTCGCCGTAATCGCGGCAGGTGTCGATCAGCTTGCAGTAATTGTGACCCCGGCTTCGGCCGGGGTCTTTTTTTCGGCATCCGCGAAAAGCAAAAACCCGGCCGAAGCCGGGCTCTTGCTTTTGCATCGGAGCCGGGAGTTCAGTCGATCGCCTCGAACCGGTTGGCGGCGACGTTCTTGCGCACCTTGCGTGGATCCCAAACCCGTCCATTCATGGCGATGTATACGCCGGGTTGCAGGGACTGGACGGCGCCGACCGCCGTACCTATGTTGAATTCCGCGTCGGAGCCGCGAAAGCGGGCCGGATTCAGGGCGCCGGTGAGCACGATGGTTTTCCCGGCGATGCTGGCCAGGACGCGGGCGGTTTCCACCATCGTGTCGGTGCCGTGCGTGACCAGCACGTGGCGCGTGGCCTGGGCGGCAATGGCGGCGCGAAGCAGCTCGCGGTCTTCCGCGTTGATGTGAAGGCTGTCCTTGCGCAGGATAGGGATCACGTTGAAACGGAAGGCAACGCCGAGTTCGAGCAGGATCCGGCCGATCTGCGGCTCCCCGACCTGGAAATCGGACTTGTCGTCGAAGTAGACCTTGTCGATGGTTCCACCGGTGGTGACGATCAGAAGCTCTTCCATCGGTAGATCCCTTCGCTGCGGTGCGCGGATTATACGTCCGTGGGTTGCCGGTTTCGCTTGGTGAAGCGCGCCTTCATTCCATCCCAACTGCCCATCACGATCACCCACACGGCCAATGCGATCTCGGCCAGGGCGAGGGGCCGCGCCTGTGCCACGGTCCATGTCTCGGTAATGCCATGGCAGAAATAGAACAGGGAAGCGACGCCGCCCCAGAACACGGCGCTCGGCCTGCGCCCGACCAGCAACAGCAGGCTTGGCAGCAGTGGCAGCGAAAACAGCAAGGCCACCGCCCAGGGCTTGCCGATGTCGGATGGCAGCAGCAAGCCATGCCAGAGCAATTGCAGCGCGAGCAGCGCCACGATCCCGAGGGCGGCCTGTCGGCCGGACGGGCTCATCTGGCAAGTCTCCGGGCCGTCTCGGCCACCCGTCGCCCAAGCGCCCGGGCAAGCTGCCTTTCCTCGTCGCTGATGGGCGCCTTGTCATCCGAACCGGCGACGTGGCTGGCGCCGTAAGGCGTACCGCCGGTCCGGGTCGAGTTGAGCGCGGGCTCGGTAAACGGAATGCCGACGATCAACGCGCCGTGATGCAACAGCGGCAGCATCATCGAAAGCAGGGTCGACTCCTGGCCGCCATGCATGGTCGATGTCGAGGTGAAAACCGCCGCCGGTTTTCCAACCAGCGTGCCGTTCACCCATTCGCTGCCAGTGCTGTCCAGGAAATACTTGAGCGGCGCGGCCATGTTGCCGAAGCGCGTCGGGCTGCCAAGGATCAGCGCGGCGCACTCGGCGAGGTCTGCTTTTTCCACATAGGGCGGCCCTTCGTCCGGCACGGCGGGAGCGGCTGGCTGCGTGACCGTGGTCAGCGCCGGCACCGTGCGCAGGCGCGCCACGCAGCCGGCTTCTTCCACGCCCCGGGCGATGTTCTGCGCGAGTCTCGCCACCGAGCCGCCGCGGCTGTAGTACAGAATGAGGATTTCCAGCATGTCGTCTCCCGGGGTGCACAGCGTAGCCCATGCAGCCTGGATGCGGCATCCCCGCGCCGGGTAAGTTACCCTTTCCGCATGTCAGGCACCGAAAATTCCCCGATCGCCGCCCTGCGCAGGTGGTTCGCCCGCATCGACCGGGAGCGGATCACTTCGTTTTCGCGATTCCTGCTTGCGCGATTCGTCGATGACCGATGCTTCGAATCCGCCGGCGCGCTGGCCTACACCACGATGTTCGCGCTGGTGCCGTTCACCGCGGTGGTGTTCGCCATGCTGTCGGCATTTCCGGTGTTCGATATCTGGAGCGCCAGGATTTCGGAGTTCATATTCGCCAATTTCTTCCCGGTGTCGGCGCGCGCGGTAGAGCAATACCTTCGAGGGTTTTCGGAAAGCGCGCGCGAGCTGACCGCAAGCGGCGTCGGCGCCCTGCTGATTTCGATCCTGCTGACCATGTGGAGCATCGAGCAGGCCTTCAACCGCATCTGGCGTGTCCCCTCGGCCAGGCCCCAGGTAACGCGCTTCCTGATGTACTGGACCTTGCTCACCCTGGGTTCGTTGCTGATGGTGGCGGCCCTGGCGGCGACCTCCGCCCTGTTCTCGATTCCGGCCCTGGCCGGCATCGAGGCCCAGGGTTTTTCCGATCGCCTGTTGCGCTATCTGCCGCACGCGGTCGAACTGGTCGCGTTCACCGCGGCCTACTGGCTGATTCCCCATCGCACCGTTGGGCTTCGCTATGCCCTGACCGGGGCATTGCTGGCGACCATCCTGTTCGAGTGGCTGAAGTGGGCCCTGGCCATCTACCTGCGAAACGCCTCCTTCGAGCAGCTCTACGGTGCGCTGGCCGTGATTCCGATCCTGCTCATCTGGGTCTACATGAGCTGGCTCGTGGTCCTGCTGGGCGCTTCGCTCGCCGCCTCGCTCGCTTCTTTCAGCTATCAGCCGAAGAACCTGCGCCTGTGTCCAGGAGCGGAACTGTATGGCGTCATGCGCTTGCTCGGACGGTTCGAGGAAGCGCGTCGGGACGGGCTGGGCCTGCACCTGGCGCAGATCAAGCAGCGCGAGCCGAGCCTTACCGACGAATTGCTGCAGCGGATGATTTCCTCGCTTTGCGAAATGAACATCCTCCAGCGCAGCGAATCGGGCGCCTGGCTGTTGTCGCGCGACCTGGACACCGTCTCCCTGGCCGAGATCTACGAGGGAATGGAAATGCGGATACCGGCGAGCGAGGTGCCGCTGCCTTCGCGGCACGACGCCATCGGTCGGGCATCCCGCTCGGCGCTCGATCACTTGCGTTTGTCCCTGCAGGCGCCGCTTCAGCGCAACGTGGGCAGTTTCCTGAAAAACCCCGGCCAAGAGGAATCCTGATCGATGAAACGAGCGTTACCCGGACTGCTACTGGCAACGCTGGTTCTCGCGGCAGCCTGCAAACCCACCCAGGACGCCGCGCCTGCGCCGCCGGTCGCCGAGGCCGTGCCGGCGACCACTTCGACGGAAGCCGCCGAGCCGCCGAAACCCGAGCTCCCGGCACTGGTGGTCGAAACTCTCGACGGCGGCAAGTTCGACCTGGCCGAACACCGGGGCAACTGGGTGGTCATCAACTTCTGGGCGACCTGGTGCAATCCATGCCTGAAGGAAATCCCCGACCTGGATGCCTTCGACAAATCGCGCGATGACGTCGAAGTGATCGGCCTGGCCTACGAGGAAATCGAGAAGGCGGACATGCTGGTCTTTCTGCGGGACCATGTCGTTTCCTATCCCATGGCCTTGCTGGATGTTTACAAGCCGCCGGCGGATTTCGAGACGCCGCGCGGATTGCCGATGACCTACCTGATCGCGCCCGATGGCAAGGTGGCCAGGAAATTCCTCGGCCCAATCACCTCCGCCGACCTGAACGCGGCCATCGATTCCTACGGCAAGGCTCGACCCGCTGGCTCCACATGAGCGCCGCCCGATTCCTTGTAAGCGGCAAGGTGCAAGGTGTCTGGTTTCGCGCCTCCGCCCGTGAGCAGGCGCTTCGCCTGAATCTGCAGGGCTTTGCCCGCAATCTGGATGACGGCAGCGTAGAAGTCGTTGCGCAGGGCGACGAGGATTCCCTGGCGCTGCTCGAGTCGTGGCTATGGAAAGGGCCGACGCTGGCCAGGGTGGATGACGTGCAACGCGAGCCGATCGCCACGCCGCCGCACATGGACGGTTTCTCCACGCGTTGATCGGCCGGTGGGGAGGCCGCGGCAAGGCGCTCGGCGCCTAGTACTTCCCGGCGATCGGCTTGACCGGACCCCTGAAGACTTCGACTCCCGGCTTTCCTTCAAGCGGCGGAAACTCGAATGGCTCCTCGGCTACCGCCTTCTCGGGAATGCGGTCGAGCAGGTCCCTGATCAGGTTGAGGCGCCCGCGTTTCTGGCTGTTGAAATCGACCACTGTCCAGGGCGCATGCTTGTTGTGCGTGGCGGCGAACATCTCGTCCCTGGCCTTGCCGTACTCCTCGTATTTCCTGCGCGCCTGCAAGTCGATGGGCGAGAGCTTCCAGCGCTTGAGCGGATCCGCTACACGCTCCGCAAAACGCTTCTCCTGTTCCTCCTGGTCCACCGACAGCCAGTACTTGAACAGCAGGATGCCGTCATCCACGAGCTGCTTCTCCAGCACTGGCGCCTGTTCGAGGAATAGTTTCGTCTGCTCGGGCGTGCAGAATCCCATCACTTTTTCCACGCCCGCGCGGTTGTACCAACTGCGGTCGAACAGGACGAATTCCCCAGCGGCCGGGAGGTGCTTCAGATAGCGCTGGAAGTACCATTCCGATTGCTCGCGTTCGCTGGGTTTAGCCAGGGCGACCACATGGCACTGGCGTGGATTCAGGCACGATGAAATCGCGGAAATCGCGCCGCCCTTGCCAGCGGTATCACGGCCTTCCACCAGCACCAGCAGCCGCTTCCTGGAATGCTGCAGCCATCGAGCAAGGCCATTGAGCTCGACCTGCAACTGACCGAGTTCCTCTTCGTAGTCCTTCTTGTTGAATTTGGCCATGGGCAGTGTCCTTGGGCGTTGAGGTGCCGATCAGCTCTCGCGCAGGCGCGGGCGCAGGTGGGCGAGGTTGCACGGCCGGGTGCGTGAGTCGAGTTGGGCGCGGATCAGTTTCTCCCAACCCGTCCGGCAGGCCGAGGTCGAGCCAGGCAGGCAGAACACGAATGTCCCGTTGGCCAGCCCGGCGAATGCACGGGACTGCAAGGTGGACGTCCCGATCTCCTCGAAGCTCAGGGCGCGGAACATCTCGCCGAAGCCCGGCATCTGCTTGTCCAGCAGCGGCAACAACGCCTCCGGCGTGGAATCGCGGCCGGTGAAGCCGGTGCCGCCGGTGACCAGGATGCCATCGATGCCTTCGTCGGCGATCCATTGCGAGACGCGCGCGCGCAACAGGTAGCGATTGTCGGCAAGCAGGGCCCGATCGGCGAGCACGTGCCCGGCCTCGCCAATGGCTCCTGCCAGGTAATCACCGGAGGTGTCGTTGGCGGCCGTGCGGGAGTCCGAGACGGTCAGTACGCACAACTTCAATGCAACGAATTGGGTTTCCGTGCTCATGCGGCCTCGGTCAGCATCTTCAGTTCATCCACCTGGTGCTCGCGGGTCAGGCGATCGACCAGTTCGTCCAGGTCGCCGGCGATGATCTCCGGCAGGCGATACAGGGTAAGGCCTTCGACCCGGTGGTCGGTGATCCGGCCCTGCGGAAAATTGTAGGTCCGGATCCGCTGGCTGCGATCGCCGCTGCCAACCTGCAAGCGCCGTGACGCGGCTGTCTCGGCTTCGGCCTTGGCCCGCTGCTGCTCCAGCAGTGCGGCCTTCAATCGCTTCATCGCCTTGTCGCGATTGGCGTGCTGCGAGCGTTCGGTCTGGTTCTCGACCACCAGGCCGCTCGGCAGATGGGTTATGCGGATCGCCGACTCGGTCTTGTTGACGTGCTGGCCGCCGGCGCCCGAGGAGCGGTAGGTATCCACGCGCAGGTCGGCCGGATTGATTTCCACTTCGTCGACGGCTTCGTAGTCGGGAAGGATCGCCACCGTGGCCGCCGAGGTGTGGATGCGCCCCTGCGCCTCGGTGTCCGGGACCCGCTGGACCCGATGCGTACCCGATTCGAATTTCAACTTCGAATAGACGCCGCGCCCTTCGATTCGGGCGATGATCTCCTTGTAGCCGCCATGTTCGCCCGGACTGGAGGAAAGGACTTCCAGTTGCCAGCGGTTGCGCTCGGCGTAGCGGGCATACATGCGGAACAGATCGCCGGCGAATATCGCCGCCTCGTCGCCGCCGGTGCCGGCGCGCACCTCGAGGAAGACGTTGCCCTCGTCGCGCGGATCCTTGGGGATCAGCAACAGTCCCAACTGCGATTCGAGCGCTGCGATGCGCGCTTCGGCCGCGGGGATTTCCTCCTCGGCCAACTCGCGCATTTCCGGGTCGCTGCGCATCGCCTGGGCGGAAGCCAGGTCGCGTTGCGCGAGCTCGTGCTCGGACAACGATTTCACCACCGGATCAAGCTGCGAGTACTCGCGGGAAAGCGCGCGGTAGCGGTTGTTGTCGGCGATCACGCCCGGATCGGCCAGCAGCCGGCCGACTTCCTCGTGGCGCTCGGCAAGGGCTTCGAGCTTACGACGAAGGTTGGGAGTCATCGTCGCTCTTGAAAAGTCGTTCTGCGGCGCGGAGCAGCTCGCTGTCGCCATCCAGGGCAGCTTGCCGCAACGCGGCCGTGGGGGCATGCAGAAGGCGATTCGTGAGCTGGTGGGCCATGCGTTGCATCACCTGCCGGGGATCCTCGCCCTGCTCGAGTTGCTCGAGGGCTTTCGCCAGCGCCTGCTCGCGGGCAAGCAGCCCGTCGGAACGAAGTTGCCGGAGAGCGTCCTGCCGGCCCTGCGCCTGCCACCATGAAAGGTAGTGCTCCACCTGCAGGTCGATGATCGCCTCGGCCTGCTGCGCCGCCTCGCGACGCGACGCGCGGTTTTCCTCGATCACCTGCTCGAGGTCGTCCACGGTATAGAGGTAGACGTCGGCCAGTTCGGCGACATCGGCGGCGATGTCGCGCGGCACTGCCAGGTCGAGCAGGAACATCGGCCGGTGCTTGCGCGCCTTCAGCGCCGCCGCGACCTGCGGACGATCCAGGATCGGTTCCCGGCTGGCCGTCGCGGTGATCACGATGTCCGCCTCGGGCAGGTGACGCGTCAGTTCCGACAATGGCAGCGCGTAGCCGCCATGCCTGCCGGCGAGGACTTGGGCGTGTTCGAGCGTGCGGTTCGCGACCAGCAGCCGTTTCACGCGGGCATCGGCCAGATGCCGTGCGGCCAGTTCGATCGTGTCGCCGGCGCCGATCAGCAACACGCTGGCCTGGTCGAGTTGGGCGAATACCTGTCGGGCCAGGCGCACCGCGGCGAAGGCGACCGAAACCGGGTGTGCGCCGACGCGCGTATCGGTGCGGACCCGCTTGGCGACGGCGAAGGTCTGCTGGAACAGGCGATCAAGCGGGTTGCGCAGGCTGTGCGCGTCGCGCGCCGCCTGCCAGGCTTCCTTCACCTGCCCGAGGATCTGGGGCTCGCCCAGGATCATCGAATCCAGCCCGGTGGCCACGCGGAACAGATGGCGAACGGCGCCGGCATCCACGTGCTGGTACAGGTAACTGGAAAGCGAGTCAGCCTCGAGTCCATGGTGTCGCGCCAGCCACTGGGCGACCGCGACCTCCTGGCCGTCGGCTACCTGGGCATAGATTTCCGTCCGGTTGCAGGTAGACAGCAGCGCTGCCTCCTCGACGCCCGCGAGCGCCGCCAGCGAAGCCAGCGCCGCCGGCAGCGAGACGGCATCCATCGCGACCTTCTCGCGCAGGGCGAGCGGGGCGGTCTGGTGGTTGAGGCCGAGGGCGATCAGGGGCATGGGCTGGGGCAGCGATGGGTTAAGCTTTCGCGGCGCAAGGCTCTTCTTGGGATCAAGCGCCTATTTTAAGCAGCTCCAGCATCTATACCCATGATCTCGCGCAAATTTCTCGGAAACACCAGAGCCGGCCTTACCCGCCTGAGGCGCAGTACTGCGCTGGCCCGGGCTGCGTTGGCGCTGTTCCTGGTCCTGCTGGCGGCCTGCGCGCCAGTCGCCGCAGCGCCCCGCGGTGGTTGGCGACGAGACCTTGCAGGCCCTGAGGGAGGCCCAGCTGGCGCGTTATCCGGCCTGGTCATTCACTGGACGCCTCGCCGTCAACCAAGGCAACGACGGCGGCAATGCCCGGATCGAGTGGCGCCAGGACGGCGAGGATTTCGACATTCGACTGTCTGCCCCGATCACCCGGCAGAGCTGGCGGCTGCGGCAGGTTGCCGGGAAGATCAGTCTGGAAGGAATGAGCGGAGGGCTTCGTGAAGGCGCCGATGCCGAGGCGCTACTGATGGAAGCGACCGGATGGCGCATCCCCCTGGCCGCCATGGCGGCGTGGGTTCGCGGCGTTCGTGCCTCCGGACCCGCCGACCTCGGCTTCGACGGCTTCGGCCTTCCCTCGACGATCAGGCAGGCTGGATGGGCGGTGGAATACCGCGGTTGGTCAACGCAGGAGCCGCCGCTGCCGACCAAGGTCTTCGCCCGTCAGGGGGACGCCAGTGTGAAACTGGTGGTCGACCGCTGGGACTCGCCATGACCGGGAGGCTCACCTGAAGGCTGGACGGTCTGGCCGGCGCCGGCCAAGCTGAACCTGTTCCTGCGAATCCTGGGCCGGCGTCCGGACGGCTACCACCGTCTGCAGACGGTCTTCCAGCTGCTGGAGTGGGGCGACTCCGTCCGGCTCCGGGTTCGCTCCGACGGCACGATCCGTCGCATCGGCGGCGATCACGGCGCAGATTCCGGAATCCGATGATCTGGTCGTAAAAGCAGCCAAATTGCTGCAATCTGCGGCCAACTGCAAGCTTGGAGCGGACATCAGCGTTGAAAAGCGAATTCCGGTCGGCGGCGGTTTTGGTGGCGGTTCTTCGGACGCGGCGACCGTGCTGGTCGCCTTGAACCATCTCTGGCGATCCGGCCTGGAACCCGGGCAGCTGGCCGCGTTGGGCCTGTCGCTGGGTGCCGACGTGCCGGTCTTCGTGCATGGCCGCACCGCCTGGGCCGAGGGTGTCGGGGAGCAGCTTGACTCCGCTGGACCTGCCGGCCGCCTGGTTACCTGGTCGTCGACCCTGGCATGCAGGTGCCGACCGGGCGATTTGTTCCAAGCCCCTGAATTGACGCGGGATGCAGCCCCGGCGACAATACCGGCTTCGCTTCAGGCGATCGCGCTCGGCAACGCGTTCGAGCCGGTCTTGCGACGCCTGCAGCCGGCAGTGGATGCCGCGCTGGAGGTTCTGTCGCGGTACGGCCAGGCCTGCCTGACGGGTACCGGAGCGGTTGTTTCGCTGCGCTTCCGGTCGCGACGGCCAAGGCGTGCGAAGTGCAGGCGTTGCCTGTGCACCTGCGTGTCATGGGTGGCGGCTGGCGCGGCACAGTCTCCGCTTGCTCGATGGCGCATGGAAGCTCGTGCCGGAATCGAAGTTGAGATCTCGGTGGGGCGTCGCCAAGTGGCCTAAGGCACCGGGTTTTGATCCCGGCATTCGTAGGTTCGAATCCTACCGCCCCAGCCAATTTCTTCCCGAAGTTTGGACACGCATCAAGGCGTGGACGATGAGCAAGCGAAACATGCTTGTCTTCTCCGGCAACGCCAACCGGCCGCTGGCGCAGGCGGTGTGCCGCGAGCTTGGCGTGCCGATGGGCAAAGCCCTGGTCGGCAAGTTCTCCGATGGCGAAGTGCAGGTCGAGATCGAGGAAAACGTCCGCGGCCAGGACGTGTTCGTGATCCAGCCGACGTCGCGCGCCGACCGCCGAAAATTTCATGGAACTGCTGGTGCTGATCGACGCGCTCAAGCGCGCGTCGGCGGCCAGTCGGTCACCGCGGTGGTGCCCTATTTCGGCTATGCCCGCCAGGACCGGCGCCCGCGTTCGGCGCGCGTGCCGATCACCGCCAAGGTGGCGGCCAAGATGTTCGGCGCGGTCAATACCGACCGCGTGCTCACCATCGACCTGCATGCCGACCAGATCCAGGGTTTTTTCGACATGCCGGTCGACAATGTCTATGCCTCGCCGCTGCTGCTGGCCGACATCTGGCGCCACCAGGGCACCGACAACCTGATCGTGGTTTCGCCCGACGTCGGCGGCGTGGTGCGGGCCCGCGCCATCGCCAAGCGGCTTGACGACGCCGATCTGGCGATCATCGACAAACGCCGGCCGAAGGCCAATGTGGCGACGGTGATGAACATCATCGGCGACGTGGCCGGCAAGACCTGCGTGCATGGTCGATGACATCGTCGATACCGCCGGCACCCTGTGCGCCGCGGCAGCGGCGCTGAAGCAGCACGGGCGCGCGAAAGTGGTCGCCTACTGCACCCATCCGGTGCTGTCGGGCGCGGCGATCGACAACGTCAACAATTCGGCTGCTCGACGAACTGGTGGTGACCGACACCATTCCGCTCACCGATGCGGCCCGGCCTGCGGCCGCATCCGCCAGTTGAGCGTGGCGGAATTGCTGGCCGAAACCATCCGCCGCATCGCCTTGGGCGAATCGGTGAGTTCGCTTTACGTGGATTGATCTGGAGCGAGGTCGGGATGGCAAGCTCAAGGCTCCGCAGCACTTGTGCCGAGCCCGATCCCGTTTCGAACGCCGCCACCTGGTCGCGGGTGGCGATGTACCACGCCGCAAGGCGGAACACTCAAGAAGGCAATAAAATCATGGCAACCGTCACAACATCACGGCAACCAGCCGCAAGGTCGAAGGCAAAGGTGCGAGCCGCCGCCTGCGTCACAGCCGGTCAGGTCCCGGCCATCGTCTACGGCGCGAAGGCAGCCCCGGAGACCGTCCAGATCGAGCACAACCATCTCTGGCTGGCCAGCCAGAACGAGTGGTTCTACTCGTCGATCCTCGACTCTCGAGTCGACGGCAAGGCACCAGAAGGTCCTGCTGCGCGACATGCAGCGCCATCCGTTCAAGCAGCAGATCCTGCACCTGGACTTCCAGCGCATCGACGAAAACGTCGCCGATCCGCTTCAACGTGCCGCTGCACTTCCTGAACCAGGAAAACGTCGCCGGCCGGCAAGACCGCGGGCGTCGTTGTCACCCATGAGCTCAACGAGATCGACGTCGTCTGCCTGCCGAAGGACCTGCCGGAGTTCATCGAGGTCGATCTGGCCGAGCTCGACGCTGGCGACATCGTCCACCTGTCGCAGCTCAAGCTGCCGGCGGGCGTTGAGATCCCGAGCTAAGCTTGGCAAGGAGCACGACCTGGCCGTCGTGATCGCCAAGTACGCCCGCGCGAACCGAGGAAGACCGGTGGCCGCCGGCGAAGCCGCTGCCGAAGTGCCGCTCGACCAAGGCGGCCAAGGCCGGCGGCCGCTCCGGCCGCGCGCCGCGCCGGCCAAGGCCGCAAGAAGAAGTAATCGCGCCGTCGCGCCGGGCGTTCGCCTGCGAGCGCCGTCGCGCGCCAGTACCGGTGCGATGGAGTCTGCGCATGGCAGGCTTCGCCTCATCGTCGGGCTGGGCAATCCCGGCGCCGAATATGCCAGAACCCGGCACAACGCCGGGTTCTGGTTTATTGACGCGCTGGCGCGCAGTCGGGCGTGCGCTTGGGCCATGGATCGGCAAGTTCACGGCGAGACCGCCAAGATCCGAGATCGGCGGCAGCACGGTCTGGCTGCTGAAGCCCGACCACGTTCATGAATCCCAGCGGGCGCTCGGTTGCGTGCGGCGCTGCAGCTATTGGAAGATCGAGCCGGAAGAGTGCCTGCTCGCGCATGACGAACTCGATCTTGCCGCCCGGCACGGCGCGCTTGAAGTTCGACGGCGGCCATGGCGGCCAGAACGGACTGCGCGACACCATGGCAGCATCTCGGTCATGGCCGGTTCCACCGGCTGCGGCTCGGCATCGGCCATCCCGGCCACAAGGATCAAGGTACGCCTTGGGTGCTGGGACGCCCGGGTCAGGGATGACGAGGCGGCGATCCGCGAGGCCATCGATGAGGCGCTGGAGGTGCTGCCGCTGGTGATAGCCGGGCGATTTCAACGAGGCCATGAAGCAGTTGCACACGCCGAAAGTCCGATGGCAGCGACCGCATTCGCGCATCCGGGCCACCGTAACGCAGCCCGGAATCCCATGGGAATCAAATGCGGCATCGTCGGCCTGCCGAACGTCGGCAAATCGACGCTTTTCAATGCGCTGACCAAGGCCGGCATCGCCGCCGCCAACTTTCCGTTCTGCACCATCGAGCCCAACGCCGGCGTCGTGCCGGTGCCGGATCCGCGCCTGCAGCGCAGCTGGCCGAGATCGTCAAGCCGCAGACGATCATGCCGACCATCGTTCGAATTCGTCGACATCGCCGGCCTGGTGGCCGGCGCATCGCAAGGGCGAGGGCCTGGGCAACAAGTTCCTCGCCCATATCCGCGAGGTCGATGCCATCGCCCACGTGGTGCGCTGCTTCGAGCACGGCGACATCATCCATGTCGCCGGCAGGATCGACCCGATCGCCGACATCGAGACCATCGACACCGAACTGGCGCTGGCCGACCTCGACTCCGTCGAAAAAGCGCTCAGCCGCGCCGAAAAGGCGGCCAAAGCCGGCGACAAGGATGCCGTCGCGCGCAAGCGACGTGCTGACCGGGTCCTGCGTGCCGGCCTCGACACAGGGCAAGCCGGCGCGCGGCCTTGGGCTTGCAGCCGAGGACAAGCGCATTGGTGCGCGACCTGTTCCTGCTCACCCTCAAGCCGGTGCATGTACGTCGCCAACGTGCGCGAAGATGGCTTCGAGAACAATCCGCACCTCGACCAGGTGCGCGCCCGGGCGGCCGCGCGAGGGCGCCGAAGTGGTGCCGGTCTGCGCCGCGATCGAAGAGGAGCTGTCGCAGCTCGAGGACGCCGACAGGGCGCGAGTTCCTGGCCGACATGGGCCTGGACGAGCCGGGCCTGAACCGCGTGATCCGCGCCGGCTACAAGCTGCTGGGCCTGCAGACCTATTTCACCGCCGGCGTGAAGGAAGTCCGGGCCTGGAGGTCCCAAGGGCGCCACCGCGCCGCAGGCGGCCGGCGTGATCCACACCGACTTCGAGAAGGGCTTCATCCGCGCCGAGACCATCGCCTTCGACGATTTCATCCGTTCAAGGGCGAAGCCGGCGCCAAGGAGGCCGGCCGGCTGCGGCTGGAGGGCAAGGACTACGTCGTCCAGGAAGGCGACGTGCTGCATTTCCGCTTCAACGTCTGACGATTCAGCGCTCGACAGGTCGTTGACAAAATCGCGGGCGTCGCGGCCGCGAAAATAACGGGCTCTCTTTCGGAGGGATACCCAAGCGGCCAACGGGGGCAGACTGTAAATCTGCTGGCTCACGCCTTCGGTGGTTCGAATCCACCTCCCTCCACCAAGTGTTTTAGTGCACAGGTTGACCGGCTTGCTTTCGAAGTGCGGGAGTAGTTCAATGGTAGAACCTCAGCTTTCCAAGCTGATTATGCGGGTTCGATTCCCGTCTCCCGCTCCATTGAGTTCCATCGTAACGGCAGATTTAGATTCGCGTTTCAAGCCGCTCATGTAGCTCAGTCGGTAGAGCACTTCCTTGGTAAGGAAGAGGTCGCAGGTTCGATTCCTGTCGTGAGCACCATTCCTCCGGCCCGCTTCGCGGACCGGATCAGTCATCCACTTGAATTCATCGGGTAATCGAACATGTCCAAGGATAAGTTCGAGCGCACCAAGCCGCACGTGAACGTGGGCACGATTGGTCACGTGGACCATGGCAAGACGACGTTGACGGCGGCGCTGACCAAGCTGGGCGCGGAGCGTTTTGGCGGCGAGTTCAAGGCCTACGACCAGATCGACGCGGCGCCGGAAGAGAAGGCGCGCGGCATCACGATTTCGACCGCGCACGTGGAATACGAGTCGCCGAACCGTCATTACGCGCACGTGGACTGCCCGGGCCACGCCGACTATGTGAAGAACATGATCACGGGTGCGGCGCAGATGGACGGCGCGATCCTGGTGTGCTCGGCCGCGGACGGCCCGATGCCGCAGACGCGCGAGCACATCCTGCTGGCGCGCCAGGTGGGCGTGCCGTACATCGTGGTGTACATGAACAAGGCCGACATGGTCGACGACGCCGAGCTGCTGGAGCTGGTCGAGATGGAAGTCCGCGAGCTGCTGTCGAAGTACGATTTCCCGGGCGACGACACCCCGATCATCAACGGTTCGGCGCGCATGGCGCTGGAAGGCGACCAGTCGGAGATCGGCGTTCCGTCGATCATCAAGCTGGTGGAGGCGCTGGACACGCTACATTCCGGAGCCGCAGCGTGACGTCGACAAGCCGTTCCTGATGCCGGTCGAGGACGTGTTCTCGATTTCGGGTCGTGGCACGGTGGTGACCGGCCGCATCGAGCGCGGCATCGATCAAGGTGGGCGACGAAATCGAGATCGTCGGCATCCGTCCGACCGATCAAGACGACGGTGACGGGCGTCGAGATGTTCCGCAAGCTGCTCGACCAGGGCCAGGCGGGCGACAACGCGGGCCTGCTGCTGCGCGGCACCAAGCGCGACGACGTCGAGCGCGGCCAGGTGCTGTGCAAGCCGGGCTCGATCACCCCGCACACCGAGTTCGAGGCCGAGGTGTACGTGCTGTCGAAGGACGAGGGCGGCCGTCATACGCCGTTCTTCAAGGGCTACCGTCCGCAGTTCTATTTCCGCACGACCGACGTGACGGGCGCCTGCCAGTTGCCGGAAGGCGTGGAGATGGTGATGCCGGGCGACAACGTCAAGATGGTGGTGACGCTGATCGCCCCGATCGCGATGGACGAAGGCCTGCGCTTTGCGATCCGCGAAGGCGGCCGCACCGTCGGCGCCGGCGTGGTGGCCAAGGTCATCAAGTAAGCAGTGCTTCGCAGCGGGTCGCGGCCGCTCGCCGGCCTCGATTCCTGCTGGCGAAAAGGCGAGCCGGCGCACGGCTCGCCGCTGCCATTTTCGGAACCGGTTATCAAGTCATGAATTACGCCAGTAGCTCAACTGGCAGAGCAGCGGTCTCCAAAACCGCAGGTTGGGGGTTCGAGTCCTCCTGGCGTGCCACATCGAAGCCCGGCACACTCCGGCGCGAGCCGGCAAGAGTCGGAATGAATACCAAAGCAAGTAACGTCGAACAATCCGGCAACCAGTGCCAGTGACCTGATGCAAGTACGCCGCCGCGGTGCTGGTCGCTGGCCGCGGGCATGGTCGTCTTCTACTGCCTGCCAGGCCTGGCCGCGCCCGTACCGCGGCCTGCTGGTTGCGGCTGGCTTCGCCGAGCGCGATCGGCATCGTTCGCCTTGACCGCGGTCGGTCATCGCGGCGCGATTTCTTGTCGGAGTCGCATGTTCGAACTGCGCAAGGTGGTCTGGCCGACCCGGCAGGAAACGATGCAGATCACCGGCGTGGTGCTGCTCGTGGTGCTGATCATCAGCCTGATCCTTGGCCGGCTTTCGATTTCCTGATTTCGTGGCTGATCAAGCTGGCTGTTGGGCAGCTGAGGAGTCTGACATGGCCAAGCGTTGGTATGTCGTTCACGCCTACTCGGGCTTCGAGCACCAGGTGCAGCGCTCGCTGATGACGCGCATTGCGCGCGCCGGGATGCAGGACAAGTTCGGCGAGGTGCTGGTGCCGACCGAGGAAGTCGTGGAAATGCGCGGCGGGCAGAAGCGCAAGTCCGAGCGCAAGTTCTTCCCCGGTTACGTGCTGGTCCAGATCGAGACCGCACGAAGACGGCGCGGATCCCGCGCATCGACGACGAAAGCTGGCACCTGATCAAGGAAACGCCCGAAGGTCATGGGCTTCATCGGCGGCACCGCGCGAGCGGCCGCTGCCGATCAAGGATTCCGAAGCCGATGTCATCCTGCAGCGGGTCCAGGAAGGCGTCGACAAGCCGCAGCCCGAAGGTGCTGTTCGAGCCGGGCGAGTTGGTCCGCGTCTGCGATGGTCCGTTCAACGACTTCAACGGCACGGTCGAGGAAGTCAATTACGAGAAGAGCCGCCTGCGCGTGGCTGTGCTGATTTTCGGCCGATCCACCCCGGTCGAACTGGAGTTCGCCAGGTGGAGAAGGCCTGAACGAAGGCGTGCGGCAGACGGCATCGGGCCCACGGATTCACGCGACATCAACGGAGGCAGCCCCGCAGTCTGGCGACAGACCTGACCAGGCGTCTTGCACCCAGGAGAAACGAAATGGCAAAGAAAGTCGTCGGTTACATCAAGCTGCAGGTCAAGGCCGGCCAGGCCAACCCCAGCCCGCCGGTCGGCCCTGCGCTGGGTCAGCGCGGCCTGAACATCATGGAGTTCTGCAAGGCGTTCAACGCCGCCACGTCCGAAGCTCGAGCCGGGCTTGCCGACGCCGGTCATCATCACCGCCTACTCCGACCGTACCTTCACCTTCATCACCAAGACGGCCGCCGGCCACGGTGCTGCTGAAGAAGGCCGTCGGCATCGCTTCGGGCTCCAAGCGCCCGAACACCGAGAAGGTCGGCAAGGTGACCCGCGCCCAGCTCGAGGCAATCGCCAAGGCGAAAGAACCCGATCTGACGGCGGCTTCGCTCGATGCCGCGGTGCGCACCATCGCCGGCAGCGCGCGCAGCATGGGCCTGGTGGTGGAGGGCTAAGACATGGCAAAGATCTGCGAAGCGTTACAAGGCACTGCAGGACCCTCGTGGTCCCGGGCAAGCCTATCCGCTGGACGAGGCACTGAAGCATCATCAAGTCCAACTCCAAGACCAAGTTCGTCGAGTCCGATCGACGTCGCCGTGCGTCTCGGCGTCGATGCCAAGAAGTCCGACCAGCAGGTGCGCGGCTCGACCGTGCTGCCCGCCGGCACCGGCAAGACCGTGCGCGTCGCGGTGTTCTGCCCGGCCGGGCGCCAAGGCCGACGAAGCCCTGGCCGCTGGCGCCGACGTCGTCGGCATGGACGACCTGGCCGACAAGATGCTGGCCGGCGACCTGAACTACGACGTCGTCATCGCCACGCCGGACGCGATGCGCGTGGTCGGCAAGCTCGGCCAGGTGCTCGGCCCGCGCGGCCTGATGCCGAACCCGAAGGTCGGCACGGTTTCGCCGGACGCCGCCGGCGCCGTGAGCAACGCCAAGGCCGGCCAGGTCCGTTACCGCACCGACAAGGCCGGCATCATCCACTGCACGATCGGCAAGGCCAGCTTCGAAGCCGCTGCGCTGAGCAACAACCTGCACGCGCTGCTGGCCGACCTGGTCAAGGCCAAGCCGTCGACCGCCAAGGGCCAGTACCTGCAGAAGATTTCGCTCAGCTCGACCATGGGCGTCGGCGTCATCGTCGACCAGGCTCGTTGTCGATCGCCAAGTAATTCGTTTCTACACGGCCGGGAGTGTCGCCCCGGCCGGATCGAATTTGAAGGCGCCCGCCAGCTGACGCGAAGCGGGAGCCATCAAAGACCGCAGGTGCGGTAAGCGCGTGACGACGTCGGGCATGGATGCACGATAAGGCAAGGAATCGCCGTCGCCGCAAGCGGGATCGCTTAAGCCGCGCTGCACAGGAAGCTGGGCCTGCGTAGATGGTGCCGCCGATCTCGGAATTGCTGGACGGCCAGCCACCTGGACAGTCCGCACGTGCGACGCCGCACGGAGTCCCCGGCACGATGGATCGGTGTCGCCGCAGGACCGCGAACGGCAGGAGCCGCGAGCGGAATTCAATAGGAGGAGTGCAATGGCTCTCAATCTGTCTCAGAAGCAAGAAGTCGTCGCCGAACTGGCGGAAGTGGCCGCGACGGCCCACTCCCTGGTTGCTGCCGAGTACGCGGGCATCACGGTCGGACAAATGACCGCGATGCGCAAGAAAGCCCGCGAATCCGGCGTGTTCTTGAAAGTTGTCAAGAACACGCTGGCGTCGCGCGCTGTCGCCGGTACCGAATTCGAGTGCGTCAAGGACGCGCTCATCGGTCCGCTGCTGTACGCGTTCTCGCAGGAAGAACCCGGCGCTGCCGGTCGTCTGATCAAGGAATTCGCCAAGGGCAACGACAAGCTGCAAGGCGAAGGTCGTTTCGATGGGCGGCAAGCTGTATCCCGGCGCCGCACGTGGAAGTTCTTGCCTCCCTGCCGACCCGCGATCAGGCGCTGTCCATGCTGGCTCGCGTGCTGGCCGAACCGGCGAGCATGTTCGCCCGCGCGATCCGTGCCGTGGCCGACCAGCAGGGTCGGCGGCGAAGTCGCTCGCGAAGTCGTGCCGAGGCCGAACCGGCCTGATCCGCTGACCAGTCGCATCGACTCAACTTAAATCCAACCCAGATAATTCCAGAGGTAAATACAATGTCCCTTTCCAATGAGCAGATCGTCGAAGCCGATCGCCGCCAAGACCCTGATGGAAATGATGGAGCTGGTCAAGGCGATGGAAGAGAAGTTCGGCGTCTCCGCCGCCGCCCCGGTCATGATGTGCCGCCGGTCCGGCGCCGCCGCCGCCGTCGGTCGAAGAGCAGACCGAGTTCACCGGTCATCCTGAAGGCCGCCGGCGAGAAGAAGGTCGAGGTCATCAAGGCCGTCCGCGCCATCACCGGCCTGGGCCTGAAGGAAGCCAAGGACCTGGTCGAAGGCGCACCGGCAGTGGTCAAGGACGCCGTCTCGCAAGGACGACGCCGCCAAGTTCAAGAAGGAACTCGAAGCCGCCGGCGCGACCGTCGAGCTCAAGTAAGCGTACTTGCGTCGCCAGCTTCCATAGGCGACCACCGAGGCTGGGGGCGAAAGCCCCCGGCCTTTGGCCGTTCCTCACGCTGGAGCGTCCAGAAACGTTGAACGAGTCGAGTTGACAGTCGGAAGTAGCAGGAGAAGGCGTGCTGGTGCCGGCAATACCAGCGACTTCCGACTGGCAATTCATGCTTTCCACGGGTTGCGGACGCGCAATCCAAGAAAACCGAGGCGGTCTTCACCATGACGTACTCATTCACCGAAAAAAAGCGCATCCGCAAGGATTTCGGCAAGCGCCGCGACCGTGCTCGACGTGCCTTACCTGCTCGCCATCCAGATGGACTCCTACCGCGAGTTCCTGCAGGAGTTCGCCCCGACCGGCAAGCGCGAAGAGCGCGGCCTGCATGCCGCGCTGAAGTCGGTGTTCCCGATCTCCAGCTATTCCGGCAACGCCGGCCTCGAGTACGTCAGCTACCAGCTCGGCGAGCCGCCGTTCGACGAGCGCGAATGCCGCAACCGCGGCCTGACCTACGGCGCGCCGCTGCGCGTGACCGTGCGCCTGGTCATCTACGACCGCGAGTCGTCGAACAAGGCGGTCAAGTACGTCAAGGAGCAGGAAGTCTACATGGGCGAATTGCCGCTCATGACCGGCAACGGCACCTTCATCGTCAACGGCACCGAGCGCGTCATCGTCTCGCAGCTGCACCGTTCGCCGGGCGTGTTCTTCGACCACGACCGCGGCAAGACCCACAGCTCGGGCAAGCTGCTCTACAGCGCCCGCATCATTCCTTACCGCGGCTCCTGGCTGGACTTCGAGTTCGACCCGAAGGACTGCCGTGTTCACCCGCATCGACCGTCGCCGCAAGCTGCCGGTGACGATCCTGCTGCGCGCGCTCGGCTACAACAACGAGCAGATGCTGCGCCAGTTCTTCGAGATCAACACCTTCCACATCGCGCAAGAAAGACGGCGTCGAGCTGGAGCTGGTCCCCGAGCGCCTGCGCGGCGAAACCCTGAACTTCGATCTGCGTCGTCGGCGACAAGGTGATCGTCGAGGCCGGCAAGCGCATCACCGCGCGCCACGTCAAGCCAGCTCGAGCAGGCCAAGATCGGCACCCTGGAAGTGCCGGACGACTACCTGGTCGGCCGCATCCTGGCGCACGACGTCATCGACACCAAGACCGGCGAACTGCTGGCCGTGGCCAACGAGGAAATCAACGAAGACCACGCTGGCCAAGCTGCGCAAGGCGCGGCATCGACTCGATCGGCACGCTGTGCGTCAACGACCTCGATCGCGGCCCGTACATCTCCAACACCCTGCGCATCGATCCGACGCAAGACCCAGCTCGAAGCCCTGGTCGAAATCTACCGGATGATGCGTCCGGGCGAGCCGCCGACCAAGGACGCCGCGCTGAACCTGTTCTACAACCTGTTCTTCACCTTCGAGCGCTACGACCTGTCGGGCGTCGGCCGGATGAAGTTCAACCGCCGCGTCGGCCGCAAGGAAGTCACCGGCGCGTCGGTGCTGTACGACCACCAGTACTTCAAGGATCGCAACGACGAGAACTCCAAGAACCTGGTCAAGGCCAACGGCGAGACGCTCCGACATCCTGGAAGTCATCAAGACCCTGTGCGAGATCCGCAACGGCCGCGGCACCGTCGATGACATCGACCACCTGGGCAACCGCCGCGTGCGTTCGGTCGGCGAAATGGCCGAGAACGTGTTCCGCGTCGGCCTGGTGCGCGTCGAGCGCGCCGTCAAGGAGCGTCTGTCCCTGGCCGAGTCCGAAGGCCTGACCCCGCAGGAACTGATCAACGCCAAGCCGGTGGCCGCCGCGATCAAGGAGTTCTTCGGCTCCTCGCAGCTGTCGCAGTTCATGGACCAGAACAACCCGCTGTCGGAAGTCACCCACAAGCGTCGCGTCTCGGCCCTCGGCCCGGGCGGCCTGACCCGTGAGCGCGCCGGCTTCGAAGTGCGCGACGTGCATCCGACCCATTACGGCCGCGTCTGCACCATCGAGACGCCGGAAGGCCCGAACATCGGCCTGATCAATTCGCTGGCCGTGTATGCCCGCACCAACAAGTACGGCTTCCTCGAGACCCCGTACCGCAAGGTCGTCGACGGCAAGGTCACCGACCAGGTCGAGTTCCTGTCGGCGATCGAGGAGCACGAGTACGCGATCGCCCAGGCCAACGCCGACTGAACAAGGACGGCAGCTTCCAGGCCCCCTTCGTTCCCTGCCGCTACCAGGCCGAAACCCTGCTCAAGCCGCCGTCCGAGATCCAGTACATGGACGTCTCGCCGATGCAGTCGGTGTCGGTCGCCGCCGCGCTGGTTCCGTTCATCGAGCACGATGACGCCAACCGCGCGCTGATGGGCGCGAACATGCAGCGCCAGGCCGTTCCGACCCTGCGTTCGCAGAAGCCGCTGGTCGGCACCGGCATCGAGCGCGCCGTGGCGCGCGACTCCGGCGTGACCGTGAATGCGCTGCGCGGCGGCGTGGTCGACCAGGTCGATGCCGGCCGTATCGTCGTGCGTGCGCATGAGAAGGAAATCGGCGCCAACGACGCCGGCGTCGATATCTACACGCTGGTCAAGTACACCCGTTCCAACCAGAACACCTGCATCAACCAGACGCCGCTGGTGAGCGTGGGCGACAAGATCGAGCGCGGCGACGTGCTCGCCGACGGCCCGTCCACCGACATCGGCGAGCTGGCGCTCGGCCAGAACATGCTGATCGCGTTCATGCCGTGGAACGGCTACAACTTCGAAGACTCGATCCTGCTCTCCGAGCGCGTGGTCGAGGAGGATCGTTACACGACGATCCACATCGAAGAGCTGACCTGCGTCGCCCGCGACACCAAGCTCGGGCCGGAGGAAATCACCGCCGACATCCCGAACGTGTCCGAGATGGCCCTCGGCCGCCTCGACGAGTCGGGCGTGGTCTACATCGGCGCCGAAGTGCGCGCCGGCGACATCATGGTCGGCAAGGTCACGCCGAAGGGCGAGAGCCAGCTGACCCCGGAAGAGAAGCTGCTGCGCGCCATCTTCGGCGAGAAGGCCTCCGACGTTAAGGACAGCTCGCTGCGCGTGCCCCCGGGCATGGACGGCACCGTCATCGACGTGCAGGTGTTCACCCGCGACGGCATCGAGAAGGACAAGCGCGCGCGCCAGATCGAGGAGACCGAGATCAAGCGCGTCAAGAAGGACTTCGACGACCAGTTCCGCATCCTCGAAGGCGCGATCTACGCCCGCCTGCGCATGCAGATCGGCGGCAAGGTGGCCAACGGTGGCCCGAACGGCCTGAAGAAGGGCGCCGAGATCACCAACGAATACCTCGACAGCCTTGAAGAAGGACGAGTGGTTCGCGATCCGGATGAAGGACGAGGAAGTCGGCGAGCAGATCGAGAAGGCGCAGAAGCAGATCGAAGCCCACAAGGCCGAGTTCGACAAGCGCTTCACCGACAAGCGCGCCAAGATCACCGCCGGGCGACGACCTCGCCCCGGGCGTGCTGAAGATGGTCAAGGTCTACCTGGCCGTGAAGCGCCGCATCCAGCCGGGCGACAAGATGGCCGGCCGCCACGGCAACAAGGGCGTGGTCTCGATGATCGTTCCGGTCGAAGACATGCCGTACATGGCCGATGGCACCACCGTCGACATCGTGCTCAACCCGCTGGGCGTGCCGAGCCGAATGAACATCGGCCAGGTGCTGGAAGTCCACCTGGGCTGGGCCGCGAAAGGCCTGGGCCAGAAGATCCAGCGCATGCTCGAGGCAGCAGCAGAAGGTCGCCGAGCTGCGCAAGTTCCTCGACCAGATCTACAACCACGACAAGAAGATGCACGGCGTGCGCGTCGACCTGGACAAGTTCACCGACAAGGAGCTGCTGCGCCTGGCCGGTAACCTCACCGACGGCGTGCCGATGGCCACCCCGGTGTTCGACGGCGCCGACGAGGCCGAGATCAAGTCGATGCTGCAAGCTGGCCGATCTGCCGGAGAACGGCCAGACCATCCTGTATCGACGGCCGCACCGGCGAGGCGTTCGATCGCCCGGTCACGGTCGGCTACATGCACATGCTCAAGCTCAACCACCTGGTCGACGACAAGATGCATGCCCGTTCAACTGGTCCGTACTCGCTCGTCACCCAGCAGCCGCTGGGCGGCAAGGCGCAGTTCGGTGGCCAGCGCTTCGGCGAAATGGAAGTCTGGGCGCTGGAAGCCTACGGCGCGGCCTACACCCTGCAGGAAATGCTGACGGTGAAGTCCGATGACGTGCAGGGCCGCAACCAGATGTACAAGAACATCGTCGATGGCGACCACGAGATGGTCGCCGGCATGCCGGAATCGTTCAACGTGCTGGTCAAGGAAATCCGCTCGCTTGCCATCAACATCGAACTCGACGAGAAGTGATCGGCGCTGTGACGGACGGACAGGGGAATCGCCTCGGCGCTTCCCCTGAACAAGGGAAATCGAAATGAAAGATCTATTGAACCTGTTCAACCAGCAGCGCCAGACGCTGGACTTCGACGGCATCAAGATCGGCCTGGCCTCGCCAGACCTGATCCGCTGCTGGTCGTTCGGCGAAGTCAAGAAGCCGGAAACCATCAACTACCGTACCTTCAAGCCCGAGCGTGACGGCCTGTTCTGCGCCGCCATCTTCGGACCGATCAAGGACTACGAGTGCCTGTGCGGCAAGTACAAGCGCATGAAGCACCGTGGCGTGGTCTGCGAGAAGTGCGGCACCGAAGTCACCCTGGCCAAGGTGCGCCGCGAGCGCATGGGCCACATCGAGCTCGCGTCCCGACCGCGCACATCTGGTTCCTGAAGTCGCTGCCCTCGCGCATCGGCCTCATGCTGGACATGACCCTGCGCGACATCGAGCGCATCCTGTACTTCGAGGCCTTCGTCGTCATCGAGCCGGGTCTGACCACGCTCGACCGCGGCCAGTTGCTGACCGAAGAGCAGTACATGACCGCGCGCCAGGAACACGGCGACGACTTCGACGCCATGATGGGCGCCGAAGCCGTGCACCAGCTGCTGCGCACGCTCGACCTGCAGGCGGAAGTGATCCGCCTGAAGGAAGAGATCGCCGCGACCAATTCGGAGACCAAGCTCAAGCGCCTCACCAAGCGCATCAAGCTGGCCGAAGCCTTCCTCGAATCGGGCAACCGTCCGGAATGGATGGTCATGACCGTGCTGCCGGTGCTGCCGCCGGACCTGCGTCCGCTGGTGCCGCTGGATGGCGGCCGCTTCGCGACCTCCGATCTGAATGACCTGTACCGCCGCGTCATCAACCGCAACAACCGCCTCAAGCGCCTGCTCGAGCTCAACGCGCCGGACATCATCGTGCGCAACGAGAAGCGCATGCTGCAGGAATCGGTCGACGCCCTGATGGACAACGGCCGCCGTGGCCGCGCCATCACCGGCACCAACAAGCGCCCGCTGAAGTCGCTGGCCGACATGATCAAGGGCAAGCAGGGCCGCTTCCGCCAGAACCTGCTCGGCAAGCGCGTCGACTACTCCGGCCGTTCGGTCATCGTGGTCGGCCCGACCCTGCGCCTGCACGAGTGCGGCCTGCCGAAGAAGATGGCGCTGGAGCTGTTCAAGCCCTTCATCTTCGCCAAGCTGCAGCGCCGTGGCCTCGCCACGACGATCAAGGCCGCCAAGAAGCTGGTCGAGCGCGAAGAGACCGAGGTCTGGGACATCCTCGAGGAAGTCATCCGCGAGCATCCGGTGCTGCTGAACCGCGCGCCGACCCTGCATCGCCTCGGCATCCAGGCGTTCGAGCCGGTGCTGATCGAAGGCAAGGCCATCCAGCTGCATCCGCTGGTCTGCACCGCGTTCAACGCCGACTTCGACGGTGACCAGATGGCCGTGCACGTGCCGCTGTCCTCGAGGCCCAGCTGGAAGCGCGCGCGCTGATGATGTCGTCCAACAACATCCTGTCGCCGGCCAACGGCGAGCCGATCATCGTGCCGACCCAGGACGTCGTGCTCGGCCTGTACTACATGACCCGCGCGCTGGAGAACAAGAAGGGCGAGGGCATGGTGCTTCGCCAACGTCGCCGAAGTGCAAGCGCGCCTACGACAACCGCGTCGTCGAGCTGCACGCCAAGGTCAAGGTTCGCCTGCACCTCAATGAAATGAACGAGGACGGCGAGCGCGTACGACCGCAAGTACATCGTCGACACCACCGTCGGCCGCGCGCTGCTGGCCGAAATCCTGCCGGAAGGCCTGCCGTTCTCCTTCGTCAACACCGAGTCTGACCAAGAAGAACATCAGCCGCCTGATCAACACCTGCTACCGCATGCTCGGCCTGAAGAGCACGGTCGTGTTCGCCGACCAGCTGATGTACACCGGCTTCGCGTACGCCACGCGCAGCCGGCGTGTCGATCGGCATCGACGACATGATCATCCCGGACGAGAAGAAGGACATCCTGCGGCGAAGCCGAGAAGGAAGTGCTCGAGATCCAGGACCAGTACCAGTCGGGCCTGGTCACCGCCGGCGAGCGCTACAACAAGGTCGTCGACATCTGGTCGCGTACCAACGAGCGCGTGGCCAAGGCGATGATGGACGCGCATCGGCACCGAGAAGGTGCTCAACGCCAAGGGCGAGTCCGTCGCCCAGAAGTCGATGAACTCGATTTACATCATGGCCGACTCCGGCGCCCGCGGTTCGCAGGCGCAGATCCGCCAGCTCGCCGGTATGCGCGGCCTGATGGCCAAGCCGGACGGCTCGATCATCGAGACGCCGATCACCGCGAACTTCCGCGAAGGCCTGAACGTCCTGCAGTACTTCATCTCGACCCACGGCGCCCGTAAGGGCCTCGCGGATACCGCGCTGAAGACCGCCAACTCCGGTTACCTGACCCGTCGCCTGGTCGACGTGGCGCAGGACGTGGTCGTCACCGAGACCGATTGCGGCACGCTCGCCGGCCTGACCATGACTCCGATCGTGGAGGGCGGCGACGTGGTCGAGCCGCTGCGCGATCGCGTGCTGGGTCGCAATGGTCGCCGAAGACGTGTACCTGCCCGGCAACGACGACCGATCCGATCGTGACCCGCAATACCCTGCTCGACGAGAAGTGGGTCGACAAGCTGGAAGCCGCCGGCGTCCAGTCGATCCTGGTGCGCTCCTCGATCACCTGCGAAAGCACGCTTCGGCGTCTGCGCCATTGCTATGGCCGCGACCTCGGCCGCGGCCACCTGGTCAATCATCGGCGAAGCGGTCGGCGTCGTCGCCGCACAGTCGATCGGTGAGCCGGGCACCCAGCTGACCATGCGTACCTTCCACATCGGTGGTGCCGCATCCCGAGCCGCCGCGATCGACAACATCACGGTCAAGACCACCGGTACGGTCAAGTTCAACAACCTCAAGCACGTGCAGCACGACAAGGGCCATCTGGTCGCGGTCTCGCGCTCGGGCGAGTTGTCGGTGCTCGACCTGACCGGTCGTGAGCGCGAGCGCTACAAGCTGCCCTACGGCGCGGTGATCTCAGGTCAAGGACGGCGCTTCGGTCAAGGCCGGCCAGACCATCGCCAACTGGGATCCGCATAACCACCCGATCGTGTCGGAAGTCGACCGGCTTCGTCCGCTTCATCGACTTCGTCGAGGGCATCACCGTCGTCGAGAAGACCGATGAACTGACCGGCCTGGCATCGCGCGAGATCACCGATCCGAAGCGTCGCGGCTCGAGGGCAAGGACCTGCGCCCGATGGTTCGCATCGTCGATGCCAAGGGCAAGGACCTCAACATCCCGGGTACCGACCTGCCGGCCCAGTACCTGCTGCCGCCGCGCTCGATCGTGAACCTGCAGGACGGCGCCCCGGTCGGCGTCGGCGACGTGGTCACCAAGGTGCCGCAGGAAGCTTCGAAGACCCGCGACATCACCGGCGGCCTGCCGCGCGTGGCCGACCTGTTCGAAGCCCGCAAGCCGAAGGACCCCGCGATCCTGGCCGAGCGTTCGGGTATCGTCAGCTTCGGCAAGGACACCAAGGGCAAGCAGCGCCTGATCATCAACGACACGGACGGCAACGAGCACGAAGAGCTGATTCCCAAGTACCGCCAGATCATCGTGTTCGAGGGCGAGCACGTCGAGAAGGGCGAGACCGTGGTGGACGGCGAGCCGAATCCGCAGGACATCCTGCGCCTGCTCGGCGTCGAGCCGCTGGCCGCCTACCTGGTCAAGGAAATCCAGGACGTGTACCGCCTGCAGGGCGTGAAGATCAACGACAAGCACATCGAGACGATCATTCGCCAGATGCTGCGCAAGGTCGAGATCACCGACGCCGGCGATACCCGCTTCATGAGCGGCGAGCAGGTCGAGCGCATCCGCGTGATCGAGGAAAACGCCGAGATCGGCGCCAAGCAACGGCATCCCGGCGCAAGTTCGACCCGGTGCTGCTGGGTATCACCAAGGCGTCGCTGGCGACCGAGTCGTTCATTTCGGCGGCCTCGTTCCAGGAAACCACCCGCGTCCTCACCGAGGCGGCGGTCCGCGGCACCCGGGACTCCCTGCGCGGCCTGAAGGAAAACGTGATCGTCGGCCGCCTGATTCCGGCCGGTACGGGTCTGGCATACCACACCAAGCGTCGCCAGGCACGAGCTGGTCCTGACCGACCTGGACATGGAAACGCTCCGTGCGGCCCCGGCCGTGGCTGCTCCAGCGGCGGAAGAGGCGGCCGCCGGCTCGACGGAACGCGGCTCGGAAGAGTAAGCATGACGGCCCGGTCGGGCCGCTGAAACAACGAAATGAGGCGCATGGACGCGCCTCGTGTTCGACTCCAGGAGGAGTGGCGGAATCCCCTGTCAGGTTGACAGGAAGGCTTAACGCCCTCTATACTTTTCTGTCTGACTGGGCCGAGTCATGTCGGCCTGACCCCACTTTCAAGGTTCTTCGAGCAATGGCGACGATCAATCAGCTGGTTCGCAAGCCGCGCCAGCCGAATACGTACAAGAGCAACTCCCCCGCGCTGGCCGAATTGCCCGCAGCGTCGTGGCGTTTGCACCCGCGTGTACACCACCACGCCGAAGAAGCCGAACTCCGCGCTCCGCAAGGTCGCCAAGGTTCGCCTGACCAACGGGTTCGAGGTCATCTCGTACATCGGCGGCGAAGGTCACAACCTGCAAGAGCACTCGGTCGTCCTGATCCGCGGCGGTCGCGTCAAGGATCTGCCGGGCGTTCGTTACCACACGGTCCGCGGTTCGCTCGACGCCTCCGGCGTCGCCAAGCGCCGCCAGAGCCGCTCCAAGTACGGCGCCAAGCGTCCGAAGAAGTAAGAAGCAGTTTCATCCCGCCGGGATTCGCGCACGCGCGCAATCCCGGCGCCTCCGCAATTCAATCGATTCAAACCTACCAGGACTGCAGCATGTCTCGTAAAGGTTCCCCGGTACCCGTTCCATTCTTCCCGATCCCAAGCACGGCAGTCGGAAGTCGTCGCTCGCTTCATCAACATGGTGATGAAGAGCGGCAAGAAGTCGATCGCAGAAAAGATCGTGTATGGCGCGATGGACGTGATCGGCGAAAAGAATTCCGACACGCTCGGTCTCGTCGAGAAAGCCCTCGCCAACGTCGCTCCGGCGGTCGAAGTGAAGTCGCGCCGCGTCGGTGGCGCCACCTACCAGGTGCCCGTGGAAGTTCGTTCCTCCCGCCGTACCGCCCTGGCCATGCGCTGGGTGATCGAGTTCGCCCGCAAGCGCGGCGAGAACACCATGCCGCGCAAGCTCGCGGCCGAGCTTGCTGGAGGCCTCCGAGAACCGCGGCGGCGCCGTCAAGAAGCGCGAAGAAACGCATCGTATGGCGGAAGCCAACAAGGCCTTCTCGCACTACCGCTGGTAAAGTCGAACGAGTACAGGACTGACACTCCCACCGTGGCACGCACGCACACCCAATCGAGTCAGTTACCGCAACTTCGGCATCATGGCCCACATCGATGCCGGCAAGACCACCACGACCGAACGCATCCTGTTCTACACCGGCGTCAATCACAAGATTGGCGAAGTGCATGACGGCGCGGCGACCATGGACTGGATGGAGCAGGAGCAGGAGCGCGGCATCACCATTACATCCGCTGCCACCACCTGCTTCTGGACCGGCATGGACAAGTCCTTCCCGGCAGCATCGCTTCAACATCATCGACACCCCGGGACACGTCGACTTCACCATTGAAGTCGAGCGCTCCTTGCGCGTGCTCGACGGCGCGGTGTTCGTGCTGTGCGCAGTCGGCGGCGTGCAGCCGCAGTCCGAGACCGTGTGGCGCCAGGCCAACAAGTACGGCGTGCCGCGCATGGCCTTCGTCAACAAGATGGATCGCACCGGCGCCAACTTCAACAAGGTCGTCGAGCAGCTGAAGTCGCGCCTGGGCGCCTATCCGGTGCCGATGCAGTTGCCGATCGGCGCCGAAGAGAACTTCGAAGGCGTGGTCGATCTGCTCAAGATGAAGTCGATCATCTGGGACATGGCCAACCAGGGCACCACCTTCGTCTATGGCGAGATTCCCGCCGATCTGGTCGAGCAGGCGCAAGGCTGCCCGCGAGTTCATGGTCGAGGCGGCCGCCGAGACCTCCGAAGACCTGATGAACAAGTACCTCGAAGGACGGTGAGCTGTCCGAGGAAGAGATCATGGCGGCATCCGTGCCGGCACGCTGTCGACCAGCGATCATCCCGGTGTTCTGCGGCACGGCGTTCAAGAACAAGGGCGTGCAAGCCATGCTGGACGCCGTCATCCGCTACCTGCCGGCTCCGTCCGATCGTCCGCCGGTCAAGGGCATCGACGAGCGACGAGAAGGAAGCCTTCCGCAAGGCTGGCGACAACGAGCCGTTCTCGGCGCTGGCGTTCAAGATCATGACCGACCCGTTCGTGGGTTCCCTGACCTTCTTCCGCGTCTACTCCGGCACCCTCAACGCCGGCGACCAGGTGTACAACCCGGTCAAGAGCAAGAAGGAGCGCATCGGCCGCATCCTGCAGATGCACGCCAACCAGCGCGAAGAAATCAAGGAAGTGCTGTGCCGGCGACATCGCCGCGGCGGTCGGTCTGAAAGACGTCACCACCGGCGACACGCTGTGCTCCACTGGACCACGTGATCACGCTCGAGCGCATGATCTTCCCGGAGCCGGTCATCGCGATGGCGGTCGAGCCGAAGACCAAGGCCGACCAGGAAAAGATGGGCATCGCCCTCGGCCGCCTGGCGCAGGAAGATCCGTCTTTCCGCGTTCGTTCCGACGAAGAATCCGGCCAGACCATCATCGCCGGCATGGGCGAGCTGCATCTGGAAATCCTCGTCGACCGCATGAAGCGCGAGTTCAACGTCGAAGCCAACGTCGGCAAGCCGCAGGTGGCCTATCGCGAAGCCATTCGCAAGGCTGGTCAAGCAGGAAGGCAAGTTCGTGCGCCAGTCCGGTGGTCGCGGCCAGTATGGCCACATCGTCATCGAGATGGAGCCGCAGGAGCGCGGCGCCGGTTACGTGTTCGAGAACGCGATCGTCGGCGGCGTGGTTCCCAAGGAATACGTGCACGGCGGCGGACAAGGGTATCCAGGAAGCCATGAAGAACGGCGTGCTCGCCGGCTTCCCGGTGGTGGACATCAAGGTGCGCGCCGTCGACGGCTCGTTCCATGACGTCGACTCCAACGAAATGGCGTTCAAGATCGCCGGTTCGATGGCGTTCAAGGAAGCGTTTCAGCAAGGCGCAACCCGGCGTTGCTCGAGCCGATCATGAAGGTCGAAGTGGTGACGCCGGAAGACTACATGGGCGACGTGATGGGCGATCTTTCGCGCCGTCGCGGCCTCCTGCAGGGTTCCGACGATACGCCGTCCGGCAAGGTCATCAACGCGATGGTGCCGCTCGGCGAAATGTTCGGTTACGCCACCGCGATGCGCTCGATGTCGCAGGGCCGCGCCACCTTCACGATGGAATTCGACCATTACGCCGAAGCGCCGAACAACATCGCCGAAGCCAGTCATCAAGAAAAGTCCTAATTATCCACGCAACTCGAATCGAATTTAGGAATACGTCATGTCAAAGGGAAAATTCGAGCGCACCAAGCCGCACGTGAACGTGGGCACGATTGGTCACGTGGACCATGGCAAGACGACGTTGACGGCGGCGCTGACCAAGATGGGTGCGGAGCGTTTTGGCGGCGAGTTCAAGGCCTACGACCAGATCGACGCGGCGCCGGAAGAGAAGGCGCGCGGCATCACGATTTCGACCGCGCACGTGGAATACGAGTCGCCGAACCGGCATTACGCGCACGTGGACTGCCCGGGCCACGCCGACTATGTGAAGAACATGATCACCGGTGCGGCGCAGATGGACGGCGCGATCCTGGTGTGCTCGGCCGCGGACGGCCCGATGCCGCAGACGCGCGAGCACATCCTGCTGGCGCGCCAGGTGGGCGTGCCGTACATCGTGGTCTACCTGAACAAGGCCGACATGGTCGACGACGCCGAGCTGCTGGAGCTGGTGGAGATGGAAGTCCGCGAGCTGCTGACGCAAGTACGATTTCCCGGGCGACGACACCCCGATCATCACCGGTTCGGCGCGCATGGCGCTGGAAGGCGACCAGTCGGAGATCGGCGTGCCGTCGATCATCAAGCTGGTCGAGGCGCTGGACACCTACATTCCGGAGCCGGAGCGCGACGTGGACAAGCCGTTCCTGATGCCGGTCGAGGACGTGTTCTCGATTTCGGGTCGTGGCACGGTGGTGACCGGCCGCATCGAGCGCGGCATCGATCAAGGTGGGCGACGAAATCGAGATCGTCGGCATCCGTCCGACCAGTCAAGACCACGGTGACCGGCGTCGAGATGTTCCGCAAGCTGCTCGACCAGGGCCAGGCGGGCGACAACGCCGGCCTGCTGCTGCGCGGCACCAAGCGTGACGACGTGGAGCGCGGCCAGGTGCTGTGCAAGCCGGGCTCGATCACCCCGCACACCGAGTTCGAGGCCGAGGTGTACGTGCTGTCGAAGGACGAGGGCGGCCGTCATACGCCGTTCTTCAAGGGCTACCGTCCGCAGTTCTACTTCCGCACGACCGACGTGACGGGCGCCTGCCAGTTGCCGGAAGGCGTGGAGATGGTGATGCCGGGCGACAACGTGAAGATGGTGGTCACGCCTGATCGCCCCGATCGCGATGGACGAAGGCCTGCGCTTTGCGATCCGCGAAGGCGGCCGCACCGTCGGCGCCGGCGTGGTGGCCAAGGTCATCAAGTAATCTCAGCGGTCTAGATACCAGCGTGGTAAGGCCGCCCCTCTGGGCGGCCTCAAATACGAAATGAGGCGCAGGATGCGCCTCGTGTTCGCGTCCCAGGATGGGATATAGAGAAATAAATGGCCCAGTCGTTTGACAGGGCACGTTCATACGCTCTATACTTTCCGACTCGGTGGGCCATGCGTGGTCCATCGTGCTTTTTCAACGGGGTACTGGACCTAAGTTCCAGCTCCCGGCGCTCTTTAACCAAAGGATATTCGCCATGGCGGACCAAAAAATCCGAATCCGGCTGAAGGCGTTACGATCATCGCCTGATCGATCGTTCCGCCAGCGAAATCGTCGAGACCGCCAAGCGGACCGGCGCCCAAGTGCGCGGACCGATCCCGCTTGCCGACCAATATCGAACGTTACACCATCCTGGTCTCGCCGCACGTCGACAAAGACGCGCGCGACCAGTACGAGACCCGCACCCACAAGCGCGTGCTCGATATCGTCGACCCCAACGACAAGACCGTCGACGCGCTCATGAAGCTTGAGCTCGCGGCGGGCGTCGATGTCCAGATCAAGCTCGAGCTGAGGCAGGCCATGACCATGACTATCGGAATCGATTGGCCGCAAGGCCGGCATGACGTCGCGTCTTCACCGAAGACGGCCGTTCCGTCCCGGTAACCCTGATCGAAGCCACGCCCAACCGCATCACCCAGATCAAGACCGACGAAACCGACGGCTATAACGCCGTGCAGGTCACCGCGGGCACCAAGCGCGCCGCGCTGATCAGCAAGCCGCTGGCCGGGCACTACGCCAAGGCCAAGGTCGAAGCCGGTCGCGGACTCTGGGAGTTCCGCGTGGACGCCAAGGACCTCGGCAATTTCGAGGTCGGCGGCGAGATCAAGGCCGACATCTTCACTGTCGGCCAGATCGTCGACGTCCAGGGCGTGACCAAGGGCAAGGGCTTCCAGGGCACGATCAAGCGCTACAACTTCAAGATGGGTGATGCCACCCACGGTAACTCGCTGTCGCATCGCTCGCCGGGCTCCATCGGCCAGCGCCAGACGCCGGGTCGCGTGTTCCCGGGCAAGAAGATGTCCGGCCACATGGGCGCCGTGAACCAGAGCACGCAGAACCTTGAAGTGGTCAAGGTCGACGCCGAGCGCGGCCTGATCGCGATCAAGGGCGCTGTTCCCGGCGCGCCGGGCGGCAACGTCATCGTCCGTCCCGGCACCAAGGGTTGAGGAGTCAGATCATGGAACTCGCCATTAAAGGTAGCGACCAGAAGTTGTCGGTTTCCGACAGCGTCTTCGGCCGCGAATTCAGCCAGGACCTCGTCCACCAGGTCGTCGTTGCCTTCCGCAACGCCGGCCGGTCGGGCACCAAGGCGCAGCTGTCGCGTTCCGAAGTTCGCGGCACCACCAAGAAATTCAAGAAGCAGAAGGGCGGCGGCGCGCGCCACGGCGACTATCGCGCTCCGATCTTCATCGGCGGCGGCGTGACGTTCGCGGCCAAGCCGCGCAGCTTCGAGCAGAAGGTCAACCGCAAGATGTACCGCGGCGCCATGTGCGCGATCCTGTCCGAGCTGAACCGCCAGGGTCGCCTGACCGTGGTCGAGCGCTTCGAAGTCGACGACGCCGAAGACCAAGCTGTTGATCGCCAAGCTCGAGACCCTCGGGCTGGGCAAGCGTCCGCTGATCGTCACCGAGAACGGCTCCGAGAACCTGTTCCTGGCCGCCCGCAACATTCCGCTACGTGGAAGTTCGTGACGTGCAGGGCCTGGATCCGGCATCGCTGGTCGGTGCCGACCACGTGGTCATGACCTCCGAAGCGGTCAAGAAAATCGAGGAGTGGCTGGCATGAGCAACGATCACGTCTTCTCAACGTAATCCGCGCGCCGCTCGTGTCGGAAAAGACCGCCCGGCTGCAGGAAATCAACCAGTACGTGTTCGAAGTGGCGACCGACTGCGACCAAGGCCGACGTCAAACTCGCCGTGGAAGCGCTGTTCAACGTCAAGGTCGAAGCGGTCAATGTGCTTAACGTGAAGGGCAAGAACAAGACCTTCCGTACCGCGCTGGCCGCCGTAGCGACTGGCGTAAAGCATACGTTCGCCTGGCCGAAGGCCAGACGATCGACGTGATGGCCAAGGCCTGAGGCATACCCATGGCACTGATGACATTCAAACCGACTTCACCGGGCCGTCGCTCGATGGTTCGCGTTTCCACGGCCGGCCTGCACAAGGGCGGTCCGCTGGATGCGCTGACCGAGAAGAAGCCCAAGACCGGTGGCCGCAACAACCACGGCCGCATCACCACCCGCCACATCGGCGGCGGCCACAAGCAGGCTTACCGCCTGATCGACTTCAAGCGCGACAAGGAAGGCATTCCTGCGCGCGTCGAGCGCATCGAATATGACCCGAACCGCACCGCGCACATCGCGCTGCTGTGCTATGCCGATGGCGAGCGCCGCTACATCATCGCTCCCAAGGGCGTGAGCCGGGCGACCAGGTTGATCGCCGGCAAGGACGCGCCGATCAAGGTGGGCAACACCTTGCCGCTGCGCAACATGCCGATCGGCTCGACCGTGCATTGCATCGAGATGAAGCCGGGCAAGGGCGCCCAGATGGCCCGCGCCGCCGGCGCCGGCGCACAGCTGATCGCCCGTGACGCAGGTTATGCCACGCTGCGCCTTCGTTCCGGCGAAATGCGCAAGGTGCCGACCGACTGCCACGCCACCATCGGCGAAGTCGGCAACGTCGAGCACAACCTCGAGAAGCTCGGCAAGGCCGGTGCGAAGCGCTGGCGCGGCATCAAGCCGACCGTTCGCGGCGCCGCCATGAATCCGGTCGACCATCCGCACGGCGGTGGTGAAGCCAAGGCTGGCCAGGGCAATCCGCATCCGGTTTCGCCGTGGGGCACGCCGGCCAAGGGTTACAAGACCCGCAAGAACAAGCGCACCGCAGAAGTTCATCGTGCGCGATCGCAGGGGCTGATAGGTCAATGGCACGTTCACTCAAGAAAGGCCCGTTCGTCGACCACCACCTCATCAAGAAGGTGGAGACCGCCCAGCGGCAGCAAGAAGCCGATCAAGACCTGGTCGCGCCGCTCCATGATCCTCCCGGAAATGGTCGGTTTCACGATCGCCATGCATAACGGCAAGGTCGCATGTTCCCGTGCTGGTCAACGAGAACATGGTCGGCCACAAGCTCGGCGAATTTGCCATCACCCGGACCTTCAAGGGTCACGGTGGCGACAAGAAAGCCCGGCGGCAAGTAAGGGATCCGGATCATGGAAGCCAAAGCCATCCTCCGCACGGTCGCGCATCTCGCCGCAGAAAGCCCGCCTGGTCGCAGACCAGGTCCGCGGCCTGCCTGTAGCGCGCGCGCTCGACCTGCTCAAGTTCAGCGACAAGAAAGCGGCCGAGATCATCTACAAGGTGGTGCTACTCGGCGACCTCCAACGCCGAGAACAACGACGGCGCCGACGTCGACGAGCTGAAGGTCGCCACGATCATGGTCGACGAAGGCCCGATCCTGAAACGTTTCATGGCCCGCGCCAAAGGCCGCGGCACCCGAATCTTCAAGCGCACCAGCCACATCACCGTGGTCGTGGGCTCCGGCAAGAAAGGCTAAGGACAAGAACGATGGGTCATAAAGTTCATCCGATCGGTATCCGCCTTGGAATCTCCAAGGACTGGAATTCCAAGTGGTTCGCCAACAAGCGCGACTACGCCCAGTACCTCGCCGCCGACCTCAAGGTCCGCGAGATGCTGCGCAAGAAGCTTGCCCAGGCCGGCATCTCCAAGATCCTGATCGAGCGTCCGGCCAAGACCGCGCGCGTGACCATCCACACGGCCCGTCCGGGCGTGGTGATCGGCAAGCGCGGCGAAGACATCGAGAAGCTGAAGAAGGACGTCTCCGACCTCATGGGCGTGCCGGCTCACATCAATGTCGCCGAAGTCCGCAAGCCGGAACTCGACGCGCAGCTGGTGGCCGAATCGATCGCACAGCAGCTCGAGCGCCGCATCATGTTCCGCCGCGCGATGAAGCGCGCCGTCGGCAACGCGATGCGCCTCGGCGCGCTGGGCATCAAGGTCAACGTCGGCGGCCGCTTGAACGGCGCCGAAATCGCCCGTTCCGAGTGGTACCGCGAAGGCCGCGTGCCGCTGCACACCCTGCGCGCGGACATCGACTACGGCTTCGCCGAAGCACGCACCACCTACGGCATCATCGGCGTCAAGGTCTGGATCTACAAAGGCGAAATCTTCGATTTCTCCCAGGTCGGCCAGGAAAAAGTCGAAGAGCGCAACGAGCGTCCGGCACGTCCGGCACGTGAACCGAGGTAAGCCCAGATGCTGCAACCCAAACGCACCAAGTACCGCAAGGTAATGCAAAGGCCGCAACGACGGCCTGAGCTGGAGCGGCGCTGCCGTCAGCTTCGGCGAGTACGGCCTGAAGGCGACCCAGCACGGCCAGCTGACCGCGCGCCAGATCGAAGCGGCCCGCCGTTCGATCAGCCGCTACGTCAAGCGCGGCGGCAAGCTGTGGATCCGCGTATTCCCGGACAAGCCGATCACCAAGAAGCCGATCGAAGTCCGCATGGGCGCCGGCAAGGGCAATGTCGAGTATTGGGTCGCACCGATCCAGCCGGGTCGCATGCTGTATGAAATCGAAGGCATTCCGGAAGACGCGGCGCGCGAAGCGTTCCGCCTGGCCGCTGCCAAGCTCTCGGTGAAGACCACCTTCGTGGTCCGGACGGTGCGCTAATGGAACTCAAAGAACTGCGTCAGAAGTCGCCGGCCGATCTCAAGGCCCACCTGCTGGACCTGCACAAGGAGCAGTTCTCGCTCCGCATGCAGAAAGCCACGGGCCAGCTGGCGAAGACCCACGACATCAGGCTTGTCCGCCGCGAGATCGCTCGCGTGAACATGCTGTTGACCGCTACGAAGCAAGGGCTAAGCCATGAGCGAATCAGCCAATACCACTGCCTCAAGACGGTCGAAGGCCGCGTTGTCAGCAACAAGATGAACAAGACGGTCACCGTCCTGGTCGAGCGCCAGGTCAAGCACGCGCTGTACGGCAAGTACATCCGCCGCTCGACCAAGCTGCATGCCCACGACGAGGACAACGCCTGCAACGAAGGCGACCTGGTCCGCGTCACCGAGTGCCGCCCGATGTCCAAGACCAAGAATTGGCGTGTCGTCGAAGTCGTTCGCGCGCGCCGGCCAAGTAAGGAGGAGTCCGAGCATGATCCAGGTGCAAAGCTACCTCGACGCCGCCGACAACTCCGGCGCGCAAAGAAATGATGTGCATCAAGGTGCTCGGCGGCTCCAAGCGTCGCTACGCCCGCATCGGCGACGTCATCAAGGTGACCGTCAAGGACGCGATCCCGCGCGGCAAGGTCAAGAAAGGCGAGGTCTACGACGCAGTCGTGGTCCGTACCCGTTCCGGCGTGCGTCGTCCCGATGGTTCGCTGATCCGTTTCGACGGCAACGCGGCCGTGCTGCTCAACAACAAGCAGGAGCCGATCGGCACCCGCATCTTCGGGCCAGTAACCCGCGAGCTGCGCTCCGAGAAGTTCATGAAGATCGTCTCGCTCGCGCCCGAAGTGCTCTGAGCGAAAGGAAAGCATATGAACCGTATCCGTAAGGGCGACCAGGTGATCGTGATCGCCGGCGCCGACAAAGGCAAGAAGGGTGAGGTTGTTCGGGTTCTCGGCGAAAAGGTCGTGGTCCAGAACATCAACATCATCAAGCGCCACACCAAGCCGAATCCCCAGGCCGGCCAGGCTGGCGGAATCATCGAGCGCGAGGCGCCGATCCATATCTCCAACGTCATGCTGTTCAACCCGGCTCCGGCAAGGGTGAGCGCGTTGGTTTCAAGGTGCTCGAGGATGGACGCAAAGTGCGTGTGTTCCGCTCGAGCGGTGAAGCGCTCGACGCCTGAGGAATAGTCAAATGACGACCCGTCTCGAAAAGATCTACAAAGAAACCGTTGTTCCGAAGCTGATGGAAAAGTTCGGCTACGACAACGTCATGCAGGTTCCGCGCATCTCCAAGATCACGCTCAACATGGGCGTGGGCGAGGCGGTGGGCAACAAGAAGATCCTGGAGAACGCCGTGGCCGACATGGCCAAGATCGCCGGCCAGAAGCCGGTGACCACCAAGGCTCGCGTTTCGGTGGCCAGCTTCAAGATCCGCGACGGCTGGCCGATCGGCTGCAAGGTGACCCTGCGCCGCGCCAAGATGTACGAGTTCCTGGATCGCCTGATCAGCATCTCCCTGCCGCGCGTCCGCGACTTCCGCGGCGTGTCGGGCCGTTCCTTCGATGGCCGTGGCAACTTCAACATGGGCATCAAGGAACAGATCATCTTCCCGGAAATCGATTTCGACCAGGTCGACGCGATGCGCGGCATGGACATCGCCATCACCACGACGGCGAAGACCAACGAAGAAGCCAAGGCGCTGCTCGAAGCCTTCAGCTTCCCGTTCCGCAACTGATCATCAGGAATCGATCATGGCCAAGACGTCCATGGTGAACCGCGATATCAAGCGGAAGAAGCTGGTCAAGCAATACGCCGGCAAGCGCGCTGAGCTGAAGGCAACCATCGCCAGCACGACCGCTTCGTACGAAGACAAAGATGGACGCAGTGACCAAGCTGCAGAAGCTGCCGCGCGACTCGTCGCCTGCCCGCGTCCGCAACCGTTGCGAACTGACCGGCCGTCCGCGCGGCGTGTACGCCAAGTTCGGCCTCGGCCGCAACAAGCTGCGCGAAGCCACCATGCGTGGCGACGTGCCCGGCCTGCGCAAGGCCAGCTGGTAACCGCTTTTCCGGTCGCTATCGACAGGAATTCGCGGATATCGGTGCTGAACCTAACACAAGGTAAGCAATCAATGAGCATGACTGATCCAATCGCCGACATGCTGGTGCGCATCAAGAATGCGCTCGCAGTCGGCAAACCGCAGGTTTCCATGCCTGCTTCCAAGTCGAAGCTCGCGATTGCCAACGTCCTGCACAGGCGAAGGCTATCATCGGCGACGTCCGCGACTATCGGGCGAGGGCGCCAAGGCCAAGCTTGAAATCGCCCTGAAGTACTACGAGGGCAAGCCGGTGATCGAGCGCCTCGAGCGTGTTTCGACGTCCAGCCTGCGCCAGTACCGCGGCAAGGATGAGCTTCCGAAGATCCTCGGCGGCCTCGGTGTGGCCATCATCTCCACCTCGCAAGGGTCTGATGACCGATCGCCAGGCCCGCGCTGCGGGCGTGGGCGGCGAAGTCCTCTGCCTCGTGGCCTAAGGAGTACAGACCCATGTCCCGCGTTGCCAAAAGAGCCGATCGCACCTGCCGAAGGGCGTCGAGCTGAAAGATGCCGACGGCGTCCTGTCGGTCAAGGGCCCGAAGGGCACCTTGAACCTGGCCAAGCCGGCCGGCGTCAGCGTCAGCAATCGAAAACGGCGTGATCCAGCTCGGTGCCGCCAATGCTGATGACATGGCCATGGCCGGCACCATCCGCGCCATCCTCGCCAACATGGTGACCGGCGTATCCGAGGGCTTCACCCGCAAGCTCGAACTGGTCGGCGTCGGTTATCGCGCCGCGATGCACGGCAAGGATCTGAACCTGAGCCTGGGCTTTTCGCATCCGGTCGTGTTCAAGGCCCCGGAAGGCATCACCATGACCACGCCGACGCAGACCGAAATCCTGGTCTCGGGCGCCGACAAGCAGCAGGTCGGTGAAGTTGCCGCCAAGATCCGCGCGTACCGCAAACCCGAGCCGTACAAGGGCAAGGGCATCCGTTACTCCGGCGAAAAAATCAACATGAAGGAAGCCAAGAAGGCCTAATTGGGCTCTTCAGCTTCCTCGAGGTAAAAAGCCATGGAAAAGAACATCGCCCGTCTGCGCCGCGCCAAGACCACCCGTTCGCATATCCGCGACCTGGGTGTGGCTCGCCTGTCCGTGCTGCGCTCCGGCCAGCACATCTATGCCCAGGTCTTCACTGCCGACGGCTCCAAGGTGCTGGCTTCCGCCTCCACCCTGCAGACCGAAGTCAAGGAAGGCCTGAAGAACGGCAAGAACATCGGACGCCGCCTCCAAGGTCGGCACGCTGATCGCCGAACGCGCCCTTGCGGCTGGTATCGAAAAGGTCGCTTTCGACCGCTCGGGCTACCGCTATCACGGCCGCATCAAGGCGTTGGCCGAAGCTGCCCGCGAGGGTGGTCTCAGTTCTAATGCGGCAAGCTTGAAATGGGTCCTGCACGACCCATCAGTGTCATACAACTATAAGCGGCGAACGCCGTAAGAAATTCTCACAATCAGGAATCAAACTACATGAGCAGCAACGAACGCGATCGCAATCGCGGTGAGAGTGACGACGGCTTCATCGAGAAGCTGGTCGCCGTCAACCGCGTGTCCAAGACCGTCAAGGGCGGCCGCCAGTTCACCTTCACCGCATTGACGGTGGTGGGCGACGGCGCCGGCAAGATCGGATTCGGCTATGGCAAGGCGCGCGAAGTGCCGGTCGCCATCCAGAAGTCGATGGAGAAGGCACGCAAGACGATGATCAACGTCGACCTGAACGAAGGCACCCTGTGGCATCCGGTCAAGGCCGGCCACGGCGCGGCGCGCGTTTTCATGCATGCCGGCCTCCGAAGGTACCGGCGTCATCGCCGGTGGCGCGATGCGCGCCGTGTTCGAAGCGGTCGGCGTCAAGAACGTGCTGGCCAAGGCCGTCGGTTCGCGCAACCCGATCAATCTGGTTCGCGCGACCGTCAAGGGTCTGACCGCAATGCAGTCGCCGAGCCATATCGCCGCCAAGCGCGGCAAGAAGCTCGAGGAGATCTACAATGCCTAATGTCCGACGAAAACCGTCAAGGTCCGCCTGGTCAAAGGCCTGCGTGGCTGCCAAGCCCGCCACCGTTTGTCGGTGAAGGCGCTGGGCCTGAACAAAATCAATGATGTCCGTGAACTCAAGGATTCCCCTTCGGTCCGCGGCCTGATCAATCAATTGCATTACCTGGTTCGCGTCGAATCCTGAGCGGCCCAAGGAGAATCACCATGCAACTGAATACACTCAGCCCGCGCTGACGGCGCCCGCAAGAGACCGCGTCGCGTCGGTCGTGGCATCGGCTCCGGCCTCGGCAAGACCTGCGGCCGCGGCCACAAGGGTTCGTTCGCGCGTTCCGGCAAAGGCAAGATCAAGGCCGGCTTCGAAGGCGGCCAGATGCCGATGAAGAAGCGTATGCCGAAGGTCGGCTTCCGCTCCAAGCTGAAGCACGATACGGCCGAAGTGCTGCTGTATCAGCTCGACAAGCTCGACGTGAGCCGAGATCGATTTCGCCGTTCTGCGCGCCGCCAAGCTGGTTCCGGCCAACGCCAAGCAGGCCAAGCTCGTCAAGAAGGGCGACCTGACCAAGAAGTTCGTGCTCAAGGGCGTGCTCGCGACTGCCGGTGCCAAGGCAGCGATCGAAGCCGCCGGCGGCAGCGTGGAGTAATACTCTTGGCGCAGGCAATTCCGCGGCAAGTCGCACTGGGCGGGCTCGGTAAATTCACCGAGCTCCGCCAGCGTCTGATGTTCGTGTTGCTGGCGCTGATCGTCTACCGCGTCGGCAGCTTCATTCCGGTGCCGGGCGTCAATCCCCAGGCCATGCTGCAGCTGATGGAAAGCCAGAAGGGCACCATCGTGGACATGTTCAACATGTTCTCGGGCGGCGCCTTGCACCGTTTCAGCCTGTTCGCCCTCAACGTGGTCCCGTACATTTCCGCATCGATCATCGTCCAGTTGACCGGGCAGATGTACGGCCCGTGGAAGGCGCTGCGCAACGAGGGCGAGAGCGGTCGCCGCAAGCTGACCCAGTATTCGCGCCTGTTTGCCGTGCTCCTGGCCGTGGTGCAATCCTTCGGCATCGCATCGGCGCTGCAGACAGCAGGGCGTGACCTACGACCAGGGCATCGGCTTCGTGCTCACCGCTGTCGTGGCCTTGACCGCCGGCACGATGTTCCTGATGTGGCTTGGCGAGCAGATCACCGAGCGCGGCATCGGCAACGGCGTCTCGCTGATCATCTTCGCGGGTATCGTTGCCGGTCTTCCCAGCGCGGTGATCAACACCCTGCACCAGGTCAGCAGCGGCGACATCAGCATCCTGGCGATCCTGCTGATCATCGTCTTGGTGTTCGGCGTCACCTATTTCGTGGTGTTCATGGAGCGCGGGCTGCGCAAGATCACCGTGAACTACGCGCGCCGCCAGGGCGGCCGCCAGGGTTACATGAACCAGAGTTCGCACCTGCCGCTCAAGCTGAACATGGCGGGCGTGATCCCGCCGATCTTTGCGTCCAGCCTGATCTTGTTCCCGTCCACGATCTCGACCTGGCTCAGCAGCGCCAGTGCCAATGCCGAAGGCTGGCAGGGCACAATGTCGCGCATGCTTGCAGATCCGTGGCACAGGCCCTGGCGCCAGCCGAGCCGCTGCACATGCTGCTCTATGGCGTGCTGATCATTGGCTTTGCGTTCTTCTACACTGCGCTGGTCTTCAATTCCCAGGAGACCGCCGAGAACCTCAAGAAGTCTGGTGCCTTGATTCCGGGCATCCGTCCGGGCAAAGCGACTGGGGAATACATCGATGGCGTGATGACCCGCCTTACGCTGATCGGCGCCCTGTACCTGGTGCTGGTCTGCCTGATGCCGGAAGTCCTGCGCGCCGGATTGAAGGTGCCGTTCTATTTCGGCGGCACCTCGCTGCTGATCGTGGTCGTGGTCGTGATGGATTTCACGGCCCAGATTCAGGCTCACCTGATGTCGCATCAGTACGAAGGCCTGATGAAGAAGGCCAATTTGAAAGGTGGTTCTCGCGGCGGCTTCGCGAGAGGCTGAAGGCCACAGAAGGCGGCTCCGCGGCGGTTTCGCGCGCGGCTGAGTCACAAGAAGGGCGACTCGTGCGGCGGCTTGGCGCGCGGGTAGGTTGACGTTGGTCCCTGCGCATGAGTAGCGCGGGGCTGTCCGGAGCTTCCATCCACGGGGGCGGCGGACTGGACGACACCTGTCGCCGGAGCATGGGCACACTCCCCATGCCGGGTTCCCGCAGCCTCGGCTGCAGGGGCTTCTAAATAACCCCAAGCCTTGCTATAATCCGCGATTCACTGCGCTAAAATTCAGTTTGGAGATCGCCTCATGGCGCGCATTGCAGGTGTCAACCTGCCTGTCCAGAAACACGTCTGGGTCGGCCTGCAGAGTATTTTCGGCATCGGCCGTACCCGGTCGAAGCAGTTGTGTGAAGTGGTCGGGGTCAGCCCCGTCCACCAAGATCCGCGACCTTACCGAGGCCCGAGGTGGATCACCTGCGTTCGGAGGTGGCCAAGTATACGGTCGAGGGCGATCTGCGCCGCGAGGTGGGTATTTCCATCAAGCGTCTGATGGACCTCGGCTGCTATCGCGGCCTGCGCCATCGTCGCGGCTTGCCGCTGCGTGGCCAGCGCACCCGTACCAATGCCCGTACCCGCAAGGGTCCGCGCAAAGCAATCAAGAAGTAAGGGATAGCGCCTAATGGCCAAGCCTGCAGCCAAAGCCAAGAAGAAGATCAAGCGCATCGTCACCGACGGTATCGCCCACGTCCATGCTTCTTTCAACAACACCATCGTGACGATCACCGATCGTCAGGGTAATGCCCTTTCCTGGGCCACTTCGGGCGGCGCGGGTTTCCGCGGTTCCCGCAAGTCCACCCCGTTCGCCGCCCAGGTTGCCGCCGAAAAAGCCGGCAAGGCTGCGCTCGATTACGGAGTGAAGACCCTGGAAGTGCGAATCAAGGGTCCGGGTCCGGGCCGCGAGTCCGCCGTGCGTTCGTTGAACGCCGTCGGTTACAAGATCATGAACATCATCGACGTGACCCCGATCCCGCACAACGGGTGCCGGCCGCCGAAAAAGCGCCGCGTCTAAGGGCTAGGAGCACATACCATGGCACGTTATATCGGTCCAACCTGCAAGCTCGCCCGTCGCGAAGGCGCTGATCTCAGCCTCAAGAGCCCCGCGCGCGCCATCGATTCAAAGTGCAAGCTCGAGCAAAAGCCCGGCCAGCACGGCCCAGTTGCCGAAAGGCAAGCTGTCCGACTACGCCACCCAGCTGCGCGAGAAGCAGAAGGTCAAGCGCATCTACGGCTTGCTCGAGCGTCAGTTCCGCGGCTATTACACCAAGGCTGCCCGTCGCAAGGGCAACACCGGCGAGATCGCTGCTGCAGATGCTCGAACAGCGTCTCGACAATGTCGTGTACCGCATGGGTTTCGCGGTCACCCGTCCGCAGGCTCGCCAGCTGGTGTCGCACAAGGGCGTCATGGTGAACGGCAAGACGGTCAACCTGGCTTCCTACCAGGTCAAGGCCGGCGACAACATCCAGCTTGTCCGAGCGCGCCCAGAAGCATCTGAACGTGACCGAAGCGCTGAACCTTTCCCAGCAGATGGATCTGGTCCCCGGCTGGTGCGAAGTTGATGCCAAGAAGTTCTCCGGCGTGTTCAAGTCGGTTCCGGATCGCGCTGACCTGCCTTCAGACATCAACGAAGCGCTGATCGTCGAGTTGTACTCGAAGTAATTCTTCAGGAGTGTCACTGTCCATGACGGTTTCCGCCCACCAGGTGCTGCGTCCGCGCGGCCCGAACATCGAACGCCTCGGCGCCAACCGCGCCAAGGTCGTGATTGAACCCCTGGAGCGTGGCTATGGCCACACCCTGGGCAATGCCCTGCGTCGCGTGCTGCTTGTCCTCGATTCCCGGCTTCGCGATCACCGAAGTCGAGATCGACGGCGTGTTGCACGAGTACACGACGGTCGAGGGTATGCAGGAAGACGTGCTCGAGGTTCTGTTGAACCTCAAGGATGTCGCGATCCGCATGCACACGGCGTCGAGCACACCACCCTGACCCTGCAGACCAAGGGCCCGGGCGTCGTCACCGCTGCCGACATCAAGGTCGACCACAACGTCGAGATCCTCAATCCCGACCACGTGATCTGCACCCTGACCAAGGACACGGCGATCAACATGCGGCTCAAGATCGAGCGCGGCTTCGGCTACCAGCCGGCCACTGCGCGTCGCCGTCCGGATGAAGAGACCCGCACCATCGGTCGCCTGATGCTGGACGCGAGCTTCTCGCCGGTTCGCCGCGTTGCGTATGCCGTCGAAGCGGCCCGCGTCGAACAGCGCACCGACCTGGACAAGCTGGTCCTGGACATCGAGACCAATGGCACGATCGATGCCGAGGATGCGATCCGCACGGCGGCCGACATCCTGACCGACCAGTTGTCGGTGTTCGGCGACTTCACCCAGCGCGAGCGCGGTGCGGCCAAGCCGTCCGTCGCCGGCGTGGATCCGGTGCTGCTGCGCCCGATCGACGATCTGGAGCTGACGGTGCGTTCGGCCAACTGCCTCAAGGCCGAGAACATCTACTACATCGGCGATCTGATCCAGCGGACCGAGGTCGAACTGCTCAAGACCCCGAACCTGGGCAAGAAGTCGCTCACGGAAATCAAGGAAGTGCTGGCCCAGCGCGGCCTGTCACTCGGCATGAAGCTGGAGAACTGGCCACCGGCCGGCCTGCAGCAGGGCATGATGGGCTGAGACAAGCTCGATTTAATTTTTAGGAATCACGACCATGCGCCACCAGAAAATCCGGCCGTAAATTCAGCCGCACCAGTGCCCACCGCGAAGCGATGTTCGTCAACATGGCGGCCTCGCTGTTCAAGCACGAACTGATCCGCACCACCTTGCCGAAAGCCAAGGAACTGCGCCGCGTCGCCGAGCCGCTGATCACCATCGGCAAGATCGATGGCGTCGCCAACCGCCGTCTCGCCATGTCGCGTCTGCGTGACAAGCAGGCCGTCGGCAAGCTGTTCGTCGAGCTCGGTCCGCGCTACAAGGCGCGTCCGGGTGGTTACCTGCGTATCCTCAAGTGCGGCTTCCGTCCGGGCGACAACGCGCCGATGGCGTATGTCGAACTGGTGGATCGTCCGCAGGTCACCGTCGCTACCGCCGAGTAATACGAGCCGCTCCAAGCGGATCAGGAACCCCGGCCAGATGCCGGGGTTTTTGTTTGCGGCCTCTAATATTCCGGGTTAAACAAGGATGTAAGGCCAATAGCCGCTTCCGAAACTTTCCCGGCTGCGCTAAGGTCAGCTGAACAGCCTATCGGTCAAGTCGAGATTGAAATTGAATCCATTCGCATGGTCCTTCCGTCGCCAGTTCCTGTTCGGGTTCCTGATCTGCGCGGCCTTGCTCGGGTATGCGGTTTTTGCCCAATACGGCCAGCTTTTCGAGCCATGCCCGCTGTGCATCTTCCAGCGGGTGGCGATGGTCGGAATCGCGGTCGTCGCTTTGCTCGGCGCCCTGCATTCCCCGCGCTCCCGTGCCGGCCGGGCAATTTACGGCCTGCTGGCCTTCCTGGCCGCCGGAACCGGGGCGGGAATCGCCGCCCGCCATGTCTGGCTGCAGCACCTTCCGCCGGACCAGGTTCCTGCCTGCGGGCCCGGACTGGCCTACATGGTCGAGTCAATGCCCAGCTACCTGGATGTATTCAAGAAGGTGCTGCAGGGCTCCGGAGAGTGCGCCGAGGTCAACTGGACATGGCTTGGCCTTTCCATGCCTGAGTGGACGCTGCTTTGCTTCGTGCTCCTCGCCATCGGTGCCCTGAACGCGGGCTTCCGTGCACGTTGAGACCCGCTTTACCTTGGCTTCGCAAACCCAATTCGACCCTGTGAGATGATGAAAAACCGCCTGGTAAATCCATTCGACATGAGCCCGTCCGACCGTCCACTTCAGTCCGTTTCCGTTCCCGCAGGCTGGGATCCCGCCAGCTGGCGTGGCTTTGCCGCCACCCAACAGCCGGTCTACCCCGATGCCGAAGCCTTGGCCGGCGTCCAGCGCGAGCTCAATCTGCTGCCGCCCCTGGTGACTTCCTGGGAAATCCTGACGCTCAAGAAGCAACTTGCGGAGGCTCAGGAGGGCAAGCGCTTCGTGCTTCAGGGCGGCGACTGCGCGGAGAGTTTTTCGGACTGCGAGTCGGGGTTGATCTCGAACCGTCTCAAGGTGCTGCTGCAGATGAGCCTGGTGCTGGTGCATGGCCTGCGCCTGCCGGTGGTGCGGGTGGGCCGATTCGCCGGACAGTACGCCAAGCCGCGTTCGACGGATACCGAGACGCGTGGCGACCTGACCCTGCCCAGCTACCGCGGCGATTTCATCAACCAGCCTGGCTTCACCGTCGAAGAACGTACTGCCGACCCGCGACGGATGGTCAAAGGGCCACGCGCGCTCCGCGATGACAATGAACTTCGTTCGCTCGTTGATCGACGGCGGCTTCGCCGATCTGCATCACCCCGAATACTGGGATCTCGGCTGGGTGCAGCACTCGCCGCTTTCCGAGGAATACCACCGGATGGTTGCGGCGGTTGGGGACGCTGTTCGTTTCATGGAGACGATCTCCGGCGAGTCGCTGCACAATCTCAATCGAACCGATTTCTATACCTCGCACGAGGCGCTCCTGCTGCCCTACGAGGAAGCCATCACCCGGCAGGTTCCGCGCCAGTGGGGCTGGTTCAACCTGAGCACGCATTTCCCATGGATTGGCATGCGCACTGCCGCCATCGACGGCGCGCATGTCGAATACTTCCGCGGCCTGCGTAATCCGGTGGCGGTCAAGATCGGCCCATCGGTGAGCTCCGAGCAGTTGTTGAAGTTGGCGGATGTGCTGAACCCGGAAAACGAACCAGGCAGGCTGACTTTCATCCAGCGCATGGGCGCGGCGAAGGTCGAGGAGAAGCTGCCGGCGCTGGTGCAGGCGATGCAGCGCGAAGGACGTCGGGTGCTGTGGATCTGCGACCCCATGCATGGCAACACCGAAAGCACGTCCAACGGATTCAAGACGCGTCGTTTCGACAACATCCAAAGCGAGCTGGACAGGAGTTTCGACATCCATGCATCGCTGGGTTCGCGACTGGGCGGCGTGCATCTCGAATTGACCGGCGAAAACGTCACCGAATGTCTTGGTGGCGCGCGCGAGCTGACTGAAGTAGACCTGGAGCGGGCCTATCGTTCGACCGTGGATCCGCGACTGAATTACGAGCAGTCTTTGGAAATCGCCATGTTGATCGTGCGCAAGCAGTCAGCGCTGGCCAAGCCAGCCCAGGCCTGACGGCAGGATTTGTTGCCCGCACAGATGCGGGCAGCAGTCAGGGGGCGAGCGTCGCCTTGTACTCGGGCGCCTTGCGCGCGTGCGATGCCTGCTCGTAGGCATAGGCAAAGCCAAGCAACTCGGCCTCGCTGTAGGCACGACCCAGGAACGCCAAGCCGATCGGCAGTCCGCTTATGTCGCCCATCGGCACGGTAATGCTGGGCGTGCCGGCGACTGCTGCGGCGCCATAGCCGGCTCCGAGGAAGTGGTCGCCCAGCACGTGGTCGGTGGGCCAGGCTGGAGCCATGCTCGGGGCAATCAGCGCGTCCAGCTTGTTCTTGTCGAGCGCAGCGACCAGGCCTTCCTTGCCAGCGAGTCGGCGGGCATCCGCTTTTGCCTTCAGATACGCGGCGTCCGTCAGCGGCCCCTTGGCTTGCGCCTGCTCGAAGATCTCCTGCGCAAAGAAGGGCATGACCTTTTCCGCATTCGCCTTGTTCCAGGCAATCAATGCTTCGAGCGAGGCCTGGGTCGATCCACTCTTCTTCAGGTACGTGTTCAAGCCATCCTTGAACTCATAGAGCAGGACTTCCAGTTCGGGCTTGTCCCAACTGCCGTAGTTTTCGATCTTCACCTCGATCACTTCGGCGCCGCCCGCCTTCAGCACGGCAATCGCCTTGTCTGTCGCGGCATCGACGTCAGGGTGGTAGCCCATGGTCTGGCGCAGCAGCCCGAAGCGCTTTCCCTTGAGCGCATCGCCCTTCAGGAACGCGCTGTAGTCCTCGGGAATATTTCCGGCCGCAGCGTGGCCGGATGGATCGCTCTCATCGACGCCGGCAAGTGCGTTGAGCAACATGGCGACGTCGGCGACGCTGCGGCCCATTGGGCCGGCCGTGTCCTGGGATACCGAGATCGGGATGATTCCGGTGCGGCTGATCACTCCCACGGTCGGCTTGAGTCCGACCAGGCCGTTGACCGAGGCGGGGCAGATGATGCTGCCATCGGTTTCCGAGCCGACGCCAATCGCCGCGAGGCTGGCGGCGATGGCGGTGCTGGTGCCGGAGCTGGAGCCACAGGGATTGCGGTCGAGTACGTAGGCATTCCTGGTCTGGCCGCCGCGTGAGCTCCAGCCGGAGCTGGAGCGAGTCGAGCGGAAATTGGCCCATTCGCTGAGGTTGGTCTTGCCCAGGATCACGGCGCCGGCTTCGCGCAGGCGCGCAACGAGGAAAGCGTCGCGCTGCGGGCGGTTCTCTGCCATTGCCAGCGAACCAGCGGAATTGGCCATGCCCACCGCATCGATGTTGTCCTTGAGTAGGACCGGAATGCCGTGCATCGGACCGCGAACCTTGCCGGCCTTTCGCTCGGCGTCGAGTTCGTCAGCCTGCTTCAGGGCATCCGGGTTGAGCTCGATGATCGAGTTGAGTGCCGGGCCGGTCTTGTCCACGGCAGCGATGCGATCCAGGTAGGCCTGGGTGAGCGCGTGCGATGTCAGTTCGCCTGAATCGAGCTTCTTGCGGGCATCGACGGCGCTGAGTTCGACAATATCCAGAGCGGCGGAGGCGGGGGCGGTAGTCGCCGTCGAAGCCGGGGACGGAGCCGGCGCTGGCTTGCAGGCGGCCAGCAGGGAGATGGCGAGAAGCAGGGCGAGCCGGCGCATGGGTGTTCCTTCTGACCGCAAAAATGACGAGGGCCCGGCTGCGTCATCCGCTGCCGGGCCCTCGAGTATTGCGCGACGGCGTTCCCGCCGCAATCCAGGGTCGCTGACGGCTTCACGCCGCCGCGACACCATCATGTCATCAGCCGCGGTTGGCCTTCTTGCGATCGTTCTCCGTGCGCTCCTTCTTGCGAAGGCGAATGGCTACGGGCGTGACTTCCACCAGTTCATCTTCCTCGATGAATTCCAGGGCCTGCTCGAGCGACATCTTGATCGGCGGGATCAGGCCTTCATCGTCGTCCTTGCCGGACGCGCGGAAGTTGGTCAGCTGCTTGGCGCGAAGGGCATTGACGGTGAGGTCGTTGTCCTTGGAATGGATGCCGACGATTTGGCCCTCGTAGATCTCCTCACCCGGCTCGACCATCAGGCGGCCACGCTCCTGCATCATCATCTGCGCGTAGGCTGGTGACGGGCCGGTGCCGTTGGAGATCATCACGCCATTCTGGCGTTCGGCGATGGCGCCTTCCGAGCGCGGACCGAAATGGTCGAACACGTGGAAGAGCAGGCCGGTGCCGGCGGTGATGGTGCGGAACTCGGTCTGGAAGCCGATCAGTCCACGCGCCGGGATCATGAAGTCGATGCGCACACGACCCTTGCCGTCCGGCTCCATGTTGGTCAGCTGGGCGCGACGCTCGCCGAGGCGCTGCATGACGCCGCCCTGGTACTGCTCCTCGAGGTCGACCACCAGCGCTTCGATCGGCTCCATCTTCTGGCCGTCGATCACCTTGACGATGACTTCAGGACGCGACACCGCCAGTTCATAGCCTTCGCGACGCATGGTTTCGATCAGGATCGACAGGTGCAGTTCGCCGCGGCCGCTGACCTTGAACTTGTCCGCGTCCTCGGTTTCCTCGACCTTGAGCGCGACGTTGTGCAGGGCTTCGCGCATCAGGCGGTCGCGCAACTGGCGCGAGGTGAGGAACTTGCCGCCGCTGCGATCCTTGTCGCCGGCGAACGGCGAGTTGTTCACCTGGAAAGTCATGCTGATGGTCGGTTCGTCGACGGTCAGCACCGGCAGTTGTTCCGGCGTGTCGAGCGCGCAGACGGTGTCGGAGATGCCGAGGTTCTCGATGCCCGAGATGGCGATGATGTCGCCGGCGTTGGCTTCGTCGACTTCGAGGCGCTCCAGGCCCAGGAAGCCCATGACCTGCATGACCTTGCCCTGGCGGATCTTGCCGTCGCGACCGACGATGGAAACCTGCGTGTTGGGCTTGAGACGGCCGCGCTGCACCCGGCCGATGCCGATGATGCCGACGTAGTTGCTGTAGCTCAGCGAGGTGACGCGCATCTGGAACGGGCCTTCCATGTCCACCGGCGGGGGCGGGACATGATCGACGATGGCCTGGAACAGCGGGGTCATGTCGCCTTCGCGCACGTCCGGCTCCAGGCCGGCGTAGCCCTGCAGGGCCGAGGCGTAGACGGTGTGGAAATCGAGCTGGTCGTCGGTGGCGCCGAGACGGTCGAACAGATCAAAGGTCTGGTCCAGCACCCAGCCCGGACGCGCGCCGGGGCGATCGACCTTGTTGACCACGACGATTGGCTTGAAGCCCATCGCGAAGGCCTTCTGGGTGACGAAGCGGGTCTGCGGCATCGGGCCGTCCATCGCATCGACGAGGATCAGCACCGAATCGACCATCGACAGCACGCGCTCGACTTCGCCACCGAAGTCGGCATGGCCTGGGGTGTCGACGATGTTGATGCGGTATTCCTCGCCATTCGGCGACTTCCAGCGGATCGCGGTGTTCTTGGACAGGATCGTGATGCCACGTTCCTTTTCCAGATCGTTGCTGTCCATCATTCGCTCGGTGGTGACCGTGCGCTCGCTGAACGTTCCCGACTGCTTGAGCAGCTGGTCGACGAGGGTGGTTTTGCCGTGGTCGACGTGGGCGACGATGGCGACGTTGCGGAGCTTTTCGATGGACATTGGATAAGGCGCACCGGAGCCGGGCGCACTGTCTGAGAGGGTAGCCCAATATTATAGCCTGAACGTCGGGTCGGCGCTCTAATATGGCATCCTAGGCGGCTAGACCCTCAAGGAGAGCCCCATGTCCGAGCTGATTGCCACCTTCAACACCTCCCGCGGCCCGATCCGGGTGCGCCTCCACGGCGACAAGACCCCGGTGACCGTTGCCAGTTTCGTCAATCTGGTCAAGCGCGGCTACTACGACGGGCTGAATTTCCACCGCGTCATTCCCGACTTCATGATCCAGGGCGGCTGCCCCAAGGGCAGCGGAACCGGCGGCCCGGGCTATCGCTTCGAGGACGAGTCCCGTCCCGACCTGCGCCACGACAAGCCGGGCGTGTTGTCCATGGCCAATGCCGGCCCCGGAACCAACGGCAGCCAGTTCTTCATCACCCACGTGGCGACCCCTTGGCTCGATGGCAAGCACACCGTGTTCGGCGAAGTGCTGGGCGCCGAAGACATGGCCGTGGTGAATGCCATCCGTGGCGGCGACAAGATCGAGAGCGTGACCATCAGCGGCGATGCGGATGCCGTGCTTGCCGCCCAGGCGACGCGCGTTGCCGAGTGGAACAAGGTTCTCGGCGGCTGATCGCCGCAGGCGGGGATCTGCACTCGGATTTGGCCCGGGGCATCGGCCGCTGATTGGCGGCCGCATGCCAGTCCGGGAATGTTGGGCGGGCCGGGCGCTGAATTGCGCTGTGATATAATTTCGGCGATTTAGAGTGCCGTTTTCGCCCATCTTTCCACCTGATAAGTCGAGGTTTCTGATGCTCCAGCTTGCTCGTCGCATGGGCCGCGCCAAGCCCAGCGCCATCATGGCCGTTGCCGAAAAGGCGAAGGCGCTCAAGGCCTCGGGCCGCGACATCATCAGTTTCTCCATCGGCGTTCCCAATTTCCTTCCCGGCGATCATGTTTATGCGGCCGCACGCGATTCGCTGGGCAAGGATTCCGGCCAATACGGATCCAATCGCGGCGCCGACGCGCTGCTCGATGCCTTCCTGAAGCACATCGAGGCGGTCGGCCTCACCGGCTACGGTCGCGCCAATTGCTCCACCGGAATCGGCGCCAAGCATGTGCTCTACAACCTGGCCGAAGCGCTGCTCGATGAAGGCGACACCATTGCCTACGCCGTCCCGTACTGGACGACCTACGCGGACATCGCCGATATCTGCAATGCCAAGCGCCTCGAGCTGCCGTGCCCGGCCAGCCAGAACTACAAGCTGACCCCGGCGCAACTCGATGCCGCGCTGGCGACCAAGCCGAAGATCTTCCTGTTCAACAATCCGAACAACCCGACCGGCATGGTCTACACGAAGGACGAGGTTGCCGCGCTCGCCGAGGTGCTGGTGAAGTATCCGGATACCTGGATCGTGGCGGACGACATCTACAACCGGATGGTGTTCGATGGCCTCGGCTATCACAACTTCCTGCATAGCCAGCCGGGCTTGCGCGATCGCCTGATCTTCGTCGATTCGCTGTCCAAGACCTATGGCATGCCGGGATGGCGCGTCGGATTCATGGTCGGGCCGGAGGCCGTGGCGAAGGCCGTGACCACGCTGAACTCCAACCACATCACCAACATTCCCGAAGTGATCACGGCGGCGGCCGTTGCGGCGCTGACAGGTCCGCAGGACGTGCCCACCCAGCGCAACGCCGAGTTCCAGGCCAAGCGCGACCAGGTGATGGCCGTGATGAATTCCATTCCCGGCCTGGTCTGCCCGCGACCGCAGGGTGCGTTCTACGTTTTCCCGGATATTTCCTGCGCGTTCGGCAAATCCCATGGCGGCAACCTCATCGGCAATGACGTGGACTTGTGCAATGCCTTGCTCGAGGCCAAGGGCGTGGCCTGCGTTCCCGGTTCGGCATTCGGCGAGCCGCGGGCGCTGCGTATTTCCTACACCTGCCCGAGCGCCCAGTTGCCGGAAGGCCTGCGGCGCTTCCAGGAATTTTTCGCCGAACTGACCTGATCCGGTCAACGGCATCGAACCCGAACTCCAGAATCGAGGACCTCACCATGAAATCCCCCGTCCGCGTTGCCGTCACCGGCGCTGCCGGCCAAATCGGTTATTCCTTGCTGTTCCGCATCGCCACCGGCGAGATGCTGGGCAAAGACCAGCCGGTCATCCTGCAGATGCTCGAACTGCCCATGGAAAAGGCGCAGGCCGCGCTCAAGGGCGTGATGATGGAACTGGAGGACTGCGCGTTTCCGCTGCTTGCCGGCATGGTCGGCACGGATGATCCGATGGTCGCCTTCAAGGACGCCGATATCGCCATGCTGGTCGGCGCGCGTCCGCGCGGCCCGGGCATGGAGCGCAAGGATCTGTTGCTGGAAAACGCCAAGATCTTCACCGTGCAGGGCGCAGCGCTGAATGCGGTCGCCTCGCGCGACGTCAAGGTGCTCGTGGTCGGCAACCCGGCCAACACCAACGCCTATATCGCGATGAAGTCCGCGCCGGACCTGCAATCCGAAGAATTTCACCGCGATGCTCGGCTCGACCACAACCGTGCGCTGAGCCAGCTCGCGGGCAAGACCGGGCAAGCCCGTCGGCGAAATCCATAAGCTGGTCGTCTGGGGCAACCACAGCCCGACCATGTATCCGGACTACCGTTTCGCCACCGTCGGCGGGAGTCTCCGTGAAGGAAACGATCAACGACGAGAACTGGAATCGCACCAGCTTCATCCCGACTGTCGGCAAGCGCGGCGCCGCGATCATCGAAGCGCGCGGCCTGTCCTCGGCCGCTTCGGCCGCCAATGCCGCCATCGACCACATCCATGATTGGGTGCTCGGCACCAACGGCGAGTGGATCACGATGGGCGTGCCATCGGATGGCAGCTACGGTATCCCCGAAGGCGTCATGTACGGATTCCCGGTGTGTGCAAGGACGGCGAGTACGAGATCGTGCAGGGGCTGCAGATCGACGACTACAGCCGCGAAATGATGAACAAGACGCTGGCCGAGCTCGAGGAAGAGCGCGCCGGCGTCGCAGCCTGCTGGGCTGACGGAAATACTTCGAAAGGCGGCCTGCGGGCCGCCTTTGTCATTGCGAGGAATGGAAATGAGCAAACAACTTTCCGCCGGCGCGAGATTCCGCGCCGCCATCGCGGCCGAGAGCCCCTTGCAGGTGGTCGGCACGATCACCGCCTATGCCGCCCTGATGGCCAAGCGCTCCGGCTTCAAGGCGATCTATCTTTCCGGCGGCGGTGTCGCGGCCAATTCGCTCGGCATGCCGGATCTTGGCATCAGCACGATGGAAGACGTGCTGACCGATATCCGGCGCATCACCGACGTGTGCGACTTGCCGCTGCTGGTCGATGTCGATACCGGCTGGGGCGGCGCCTTCAACATCGCCCGCACGGTGCGCTCACTGAGCAAGGCCGGCGCTGCCGCGATGCATATCGAAGACCAGGTCGCCAGCAAGCGTTGCGGCCATCGCCCGGGCAAGGCCATCGTGTCCAGCGCAGGAGATGGCCGACCGCATCAAGGCCGCTGTCGATGCAAGCACCGACGGACTTCGTCATCATGGCGCGTACCGACGCGATCGCGGTCGAGGGCATCGAGTCGGCGATCGAGCGCGCCATCGCCTGCGTCGAGGCCGGCGCGGACATGATCTTCCCCGAGGCCATCTACACGCTCGAGCAGTATCGGCAGTTCAAGGACGCGGTGAAGGTGCCGATCCTGGCCAACATCACCGAGTTCGGCCAGACGCCATTGTTCACCACCGACGAGTTGCGTTCCGCCGGCGTGGACATCGTGCTGTACTGTTGCGGCGCCTACCGGGCCATGAACAAGGGCGCACAGACGTTTTACGAGACGGTCCGGCGCGAAGGCACGCAGAAATCGGTCGTGCCGATCATGCAGACCCGCGCGGAGCTGTACGATTTCCTCGACTACCACAGTTACGAGCAAAAGCTCGACGCGCTGTTCGCGCAGTCGGCGAACGATGAATGACCGAGAGCAGGAGCCAGTCATGAGCGAGCAAGTCCTTCCCAAAGCCAAGAAGTCGGTCGCCCTGAGCGGCACCGTTGCCGGCAACACGGCGTTGTGCACGGTCGGCCGCACCGGCAACGACCTGCACTACCGCGGCTACGACATCAAGGACCTGGCCACCCGGTCCACGTTCGAGGAAGTGGCGCACCTGCTGGTCCATGGCAAGCTGCCGACCCCGTCGCAGCTGAAGGCCTACCGGACCAAGCTGAAGCGGCTTCGCGGCCTGCCGGCAATCGTCACCGACGCGCTGGAACTTGTTCCGGCCAACGCCCATCCGATGGACGTCCTGCGCACCGGCTGTTCGGTGCTCGGCACGGTGCTGCCCGAGCGCGAGGCGCACGCCGAGAACGAGGCACGCGACATCGCCGACCGTCTGATGGCGAGCTTCGGCTCGATGCTGCTGTACTGGTGGCATTTCACCCGCAACGGCCGCCGAATCGAATGCGAGACCGACGATGAGACGATCGCCGGGCATTTCCTGCACCTGCTGCATGGACGCGCGCCCAGCAGCCTGCACGAGCGTGCGCTGGATCAGTCGCTGATCCTGTACGCCGAACACGAGTTCAACGCCAGTACGTTCACCGCGCGGGTGATCGCAGGCACCGGCTCGGACATGTTCAGTTGCATCACCGGCGCCATCGGCGCGCTGCGCGGGCCGAAGCATGGCGGCGCCAACGAAGTGGCGATGGAAATCATCAGCCGCTACGACGACGCCGACACGGCCGAAGCGGACATCCGCGCGCGGGTGGAGCGCAAGGAAATCGTGATCGGCTTCGGCCATCCGGTCTACACGATCGGAGATCCGCGAAATCCGATCATCAAGGAAATCTCGCGCGTCGCTTTGCGCGGATGGCGGCAACCAGACGCTGTTCGATGTCAGCGAGCGCATCGAAACGCTGATGTGGGATTTGAAGAAGATGTTTCCGAACCTGGATTGGTACAGCGCTTCGGCGTACCACATGATGGGAATCCCGACCGCGATGTTCACGCCCGCTGTTCGTGATCTCGCGTACCAGCGGATGGTCGGCTCATGTGATCGAGCAGCGCATCGACGGCAAGATCATCCGGCCGAGCGCCAACTACGTTGGTCCGGAGGACCGCGCCTACGTGGAAATCGACCAGCGCAAGTAGGGTCAGCGGGAAAGCCGATCCACGCGGAAGAAGGTGTGCGATCCGATCGTGGCCACGGCCGGATAATTCCGCCAACTGGGCTGCGCCACATCCAGGGCTGCGAAATGGCTGGCGCCCGGAACGATTTCATGGCGGTTGCCGACCGGCTGCTGCCAGTCCTTCTGGGCCTCGAAGGCCACGTCGACCGCGTGTTGCCATGCTTCGAGCGAGCCGAGTCGGATATTCGGATTGACGATCGTGGGGGCGAATTGCTTCGGGGCGGTCACCACTTCGCACACCGACTCGCCCCAGCGGCCATCTTCCTTGCGGCGCAGGGCGACTTCCGCCACGGCACGCTGACCCAGCTGGGACTGGTCCCTGGCTTCGAGGTAGACGGTGGTGGCAAGGCAAAGCGGGTCAGCGGCGGACTGAGGCAGAAAGCTTGCCAGCCACATGAGGAACGAGAGCTTCATGGCGGATTCCTTACTCCGTGGGCCCGGTTCCCGGCGCGAAGCGCTTCCCGCCAATCCAGGTGGATGGGGCGGGGTGGGGTGTCCGGACAAAACGTATTGGGGATGGACGAGCGGTGCTCGCATTCCGGGCGGCAGGATGGTTTGGCCTGCCCGGAAACTCCGTGATGCCATGTCGCGGAGCCGTGGAGCCCTTGTTCAGGGCTAATTCGCGGCGGATTCTACCCGACTTATTGAAACGCTGGCTGAACGGGGGTTCATAACCCGTTGATTCTATTTGGAGTGTTTACTCGGAAGGGCCGTCAGAAGCCGGCGGCGAGTCGGCTTCCCTGGCTGATCGCGCGCTTGGCATCGAGCTCGGCGGCGAAATCCGCGCCACCGATCAGATGGGGTTTCCTGCCCGCGGAAATCAGCGGCTCGGCCAAGGCGCGGAGCGGCTCCTGGCCGGCGCAAACCACGACCGAGTCCACCGGAAGAAGTTGTTCCTCCCCGGCGACCCGATCCGCAAGCCGCGGTCATCGACGCCCAGGTACTCGACGCCCGCCAAGGTCACGACACCTTTGGCCTTCAGCGCGGCGCGATGGATCCATCCCGTGGTCTTGCCCAGTCGCGCGCCGGGCTTGCCGGCGCTGCGCTGAAGCAGCCAAAGCTGGCGGGCTGGCGGTTCCGGATGCGGCGCCGTGAGCGCGCCCGGACCTTCGAAGTCCGGATTCACGCCCCACTCGGCGAACCAGCGAGCGACATCGAGGGTAGGCGACGGCGGGGGCTGGACGAGGAACTCGGCGACATCGAAACCGATGCCTCCGGCCCCGATCAGCGCAGCCTTGGGTCCGACCGTCACTCGTCCGGCAAGCACGTCCACGATAGCTGCAGACCTTGGGATGATCGGAGCCGGGGAAGCTGGCCTTGCGCGGACTGATGCCGGTGGCCAGCACGATTTCCTCGAAATCTCCGTCGATCAATTCCTCGGCGGTCACCCGGACTCCGAGACGCTGCGTTACGCCATGCAGCTTCAGTTGGGTATCGAAGTAGCGCAGGGTCTCGGCGAATTCCTCCTTGCCCGGGATCTTCCTGGCCAGGTTGAACTGGCCGCCAATTTCCGGCGCCGCCTCGAACAAAGTGACCATGTGCCCGCGTTCAGCAGCGATCGACGCGCAGGCAAGCCCGGCCGGGCCAGCGCCGACAACGGCGATCTTCCTTGGGGAATTCGTCTTGCGGTAAACCAGTTCGGTTTCGGCGCAAGCGCGCGGATTGACCAGGCAACTGGCCGCCTTGTTTTCGAAAGCGTGATCCAGGCAAGCCTGGTTGCAGGCGATGCAGGTGTTGATCTCGTTACGGCGTCCGCTGCGCGCCTTGTTCACCCATTGCGCATCGGCCAACAGCGGACGCGCCATCGAGATCATGTCGGCCTGGCCGTCGGCGAGAATGCGCTCGGCCACTTCTGGCATGTTGATGCGATTGGTGGCGACCAGCGGCAGCTTCACCAATGGTTTCAGTTTGGCGGTGACACCGGCGAAGGCTGCCCGTGGAACCGAGGTGGCGATGGTTGGAACCCGTGCTTCGTGCCAGCCGATGCCTGTGTTGATGATGGTTGCACCAGCCGCTTCGATCGCCTTGGCTTGCAGGACGATTTCGTCCCATGCCGAGCCGCCCTCCACCAACTCGGCCATCGACAGCCGGTAGATGATGATGAAATCCAGACCGACAGCCTCGCGCACGCGGCGAACGATCTCGACCGCGAAGCGCATGCGCTTTTCCGCGGTGCCGCCCCAGGCATCGGTTCGCTTGTTGGTGCGCGCCGACAGGAACTGGTTGATCAGGTAGCCTTCCGAACCCATGATCTCGACGCCGTCATATCCGGATTCGCGGGCGAGCACGGCGCAGTTCACGTAGGCCTTGATCTGTCGCTCCACGCCCCAGCTGCTCAATCCCCGCGGCTTGAACGGATTGATCGGCGCCTGCAACGGCGAGGCGGAAACCGACAGCGGGTGATAACCGTAGCGCCCGGCATGCAGGATCTGGAGGCAGACCTTGCCGCCGGCGCCCTGGACCGCCTGGGTCACGATCCGGTGCTTGTGGATTTCCCAGGGCCAGCTGAGCTTGGCGCCGAAGGGCTTGAGCCAGCCGACCAGGTTGGGCGACACGCCGCCCGTGACGATCAGTCCGACGCCGCCCTCCGCCCGCTCCCGGAGGTAGGCGGCGAGTTTCGGAAAATCGCGCGCGCGATCCTCGAGCCCGGTATGCATCGAGCCCATGAGCACCCGGTTGGGCAGCGTGCAGATGCCCAGGTCGAGGGGTGTGAACAGGTGCGGATAGGCCGATGGATTCATGGGGATACGCAGGCGTAGGGTAGGCCAGAACGATGCCCGTAATGCGCGCGACAAACAAGCTCGATGCGCCGGCTTCTGGCAAAATGACCGGCTTTATCCATCCCGATCCTGCAGAAGAGATCCCCATGAGCCACCTTGATATCCGCTCCGCCGTTCGTCCCGACCCCGATCAAGCCATGGTGGACATCGCCAATTACGTTGTCGACTTCCAGGTCGAGTCCCCCGAGGCCCTGGCAACGGCCCGCTACATGCTGCTCGATTCCCTGGGCTGCGCCATGCTGGCGATGAAGCACCCGGAATGCGTGAAGCACCTGGGGCCGCTGGTACCCGGGGCCAGCCTGGCGGGCGGCGTACGGGTGCCTGGCACGTCCTTCGAACTCGATCCCGTGCAGGCGGCCTACAACATCGGCGTGCAGGTGCGCTGGCTCGATTTCAACGACACCTGGCTCGCGGCGGAGTGGGGTCATCCTTCCGACAATCTGGGTGCAATCCTGGCCGTTGCCGACTATCTGAGCCGCAAGGCGGCTCGCGAGGGCGGCAGGCCGGTGCTGGTGCGCGACGTCCTCGAAGCGGCCATCAAGGCCCATGAGATCCAGGGCGGCTACGCGCTGAAGAACAGTTTCAACCGGGTTGGCCTGGATCACGTGATCCTGGTCCGGCTGGCATCGACGGCGGTCGCCACGCGCCTGCTCGGCGGCGGCAAGGAGGAGATCATCAATGCGGTTTCCCACAGCTGGATCGATGGCGGGGCGCTGCGCACCTACCGGCACGCTCCGAATGCGGGACCCCGCAAGAGCTGGGCGGCTGGCGACGCTTGCCGTCGCGCGGTGACCCATGCCCTGAACGCCGTCAAGGGTTGCGTCGGGTATCCCAGCGCACTGACCGCCAAGACCTGGGGCTTCTACGACGTGGCATTCAAGGGCAAGGCCTTTGAGTTCGAGCGCCCGTTCGGCAGTTATGTCATGGAAAACGTGCTGTTCAAGATCAGCTACCCGGCCGAATTCCATGCCCAGACGGCCGTGGAATGCGCAATGCAGTTGCACGCGGAGGTTGCCGGCAAGCTCGAGAAGATCGAGCGGATGGTGGTTGAGACCCAGGAGGCCGGCGTTCGCATCATCGACAAGACCGGCCCCTTGGCGAACTACGCCGACCGGGACCACTGCCTGCAGTACATGATCGCCGTACCGATGATCTTTGGCCGCCTGACGGCGGACGACTATGGCGATGCCGTCGCAGCCGATCCCCGAATCGACGCGCTGCGCGGCAAGATGGTCGTTTCCGAAAATCCGGACTTCACAGCGGACTATTTCGATCCGGACAAGCGGTTTATCGGAAATTCCATTCAGGTTTTCTTCACGGACGGGACCTCCACCCGGAAGGTCTCCATCGATTTCCCGATCGGACACCGGAGGCGCCGGGAGGAGGGCGTTCCGGTCCTGCTTAACAAGTTCGCGGCCGCCCTGGCTGGGCATCTGCCCGCCCGCCGGGTCCAGCAAATCCTTGATCTGACGGCCGATAATGAGCGCTTCGAGGCCACGCCGATCCATCAGCTGCTGGATCTTTTCGTGGTCTAGCCATTGTTGCAACGTTCATTTGATGTTGTTATATTAAGGTTAACGCATCCAGCGACACGGACGCCGAGTGGTATGGCATGGCGGTAGCCGGGCCGATTACCGAAGTGAACTTTTCTTATTTAGTACATACGGAGTTGAACATGAAGAAGAAACTTCTGTGCTGCGCGTTGCTGGCTGGCATGAGCATGGCGCAGTCCGCAATGGCCCAGAGCTACGATGACCGCTTCTATGTCACCGCTGGTTTCGGCGTTGGCTTTTTCGATAATGACCGCGAAGTCGCCGACGACGTCTATGGCACGCTCGGCTTCGGCAAGTTCATCTCGCCGAACTTCTCGCATCGACGCCGAGCTTTGGCACGCAATCGGATCTGAACAGCCGGGCGTTTACGACCGAGCTTCGCCGCAACACCGAGCGCAACTGGGAACTGATGAGCCTGTCGCTCGTCGGCCGCTATCACTTCATCAGCGAAGGTCGTAGCTGGAATCCCTACCTCGCGCTCGGCCTCGGCGCCCAAGAACACCATGACGGCACGCAGACCCAGCCGCTCGCGCTTGGCTTCAACAAGAGCCGCGTCGGCACCAATGTGCTGGCGCATTGCTCGGCCTCGGCTTCCAGAAGGATCTGGGCTACGCAAGCCTGCGCGGCGAAGTCGGCGTCCGCTTTGACTTGGATGACGGCGGCCTGAACGGCGACGACTACACCGACGGCTATGCTGGGCTTCTCCTTCGTGCTCCCGATCGGCGCCGAGGCCGTCGCGGCTGCGCCGCCGCCGCCGCCGCCGGCAAAGACCTGCGCAGACCTGGATGACGACGGCGACGGCGTCAACAACTGCAACGACAAGTGCCCGGGCTCGCAAGCCGGCCAGGCCATCGGTCCGGACGGTTGCCCGGTTCCGCTGACGATCGACCTGAAGGGCGTGAACTTCGATTTCGACAAGGCCACCCTGCGTCCTGACGCAGTGGCGATCCTTGACGAGGCGATCTCCATCCTCGGCAAGTACCCGGAGCTGAAGGTTGAAGTTGCTGGTCACACCGACTCGATCGGTACCGACGAGTACAACCAGAAGCTGTCCGAGCGTCGCGCCACCACCGTGTTCGACTACCTGACTGGCCACGGCATCGAAGCCGGTCGCCTGGTTGGACCGGTCGGTTACGGCGAGAGCAAGCCGATCGCTCCGAACACCAACGAAGATGGTTCGGACAATCCGGAAGGCCGTGCGAAGAATCGTCGCACCGAGCTGAACGTCCAGAACTAAGTAAATCGTTAAGTGTTTGACCCGAAGCCCGGCCTTGCGCCGGGCTTCGTTTTTTGTGGTTGCCTGAAACCGGCCGGCGCGGCTATGCTCTGCATTCCAAGATCGGGGGCAGGGACATGAACAAGCCAAGCGTCGCCATTGCATTGACCGCGCTGTTCCTCGGCGCGCCCTGCCTGGCAGCGGATTGTTTCACTCCTGCGTCCGCGCCGACGATCACAGGCCTGAGCGTGGCCGCGCCGGAGATGCTTCGACCGGCGGCGTCCGACCCTTCCTGCTTAAGCGTCCAGGATGTTCTGGCGCGCGTCCGCGCGGCGACCGCGGCCCCGGCGAACGGCGCCGCGGCCGCCTATGTGCCACTGACCAAGGACGACAACACCCCTTGGCGTTTCGACATGAGCCAGAACGGCAAGCGGATGACTTCTGCCGAGTTCGACGCCTGGATGAAGGCGAAGGGGATCCGGGTCGCGACTGGCAAGCCGGGAACTGCCGCCGCTCCGGCCGCCGCTGCGGCCCCGGACGGTGCATCAGCTCCGCCGGCCAGCGACCGGCCAGCAGTAACAGGCTGGCTGCGGGCTCAGGATTTCGCGAAGCGGTAGTGGGCCACCAGCCACTCCTGGCCGCCGGCATAGCCGAACAGTTCGGCGCACGACATCCAGAATATTCGCCAGCGCTGGTGCCAGATGGGCGCTTCCACTGAGCCGTAGGCTTCGGTCAGGACGGCCATGATCTCATCGCGGTTCGCGTCCTGGTTGGCGAGCCAATGATTGGATGTCTTCTCGTAGTGGGTGCCCGGCAGCATCCAGCGCTGTTCGATCGCCAGGTGTTGCTGGAAGTGCAGTAGCGTGTCGGCGGATGGCATCAGTCCGCCGGTGAAGAAATATCTGCCCATCCAGTTGTCTTCGCCGGCTCGTCTCGAACGGGTACATCAGGTTGCGATGGCAGAAGATGTGGACGAACAATTTTCCGCCGGGCTTGAGCCAGCCCGCGATGCGTGTCAGCAACGTTTCGTAGTTTCGCATGTGCTCGAACATCTCGATCGAGACGCAGCGGTCGAATTGCCCGGCATCAAGATCGAGCCGGTTCACGTCGCAGGTGACTATCCGCACATGATTCCAGCCACGCGCTCGCACAGATGCGCTTCGATGTGGGCGCGCTGCGTGCTTGAGTTGGACACCGCGGTGATCCTCGCGTTCGGGTAGCGCTCGGCCATCCAAAGCGTCAGCGAGCCCCAACCGCAGCCAAGTTCGAGTATGTGCTGCCCGTCCGCAAGTTCGGCGCGCTCGGCGTAGAGCGCCAGCATCGCCTCCTCGGCGGCATCCAGCGATTCCTCGCCGGTGGGATAGAAGCAGCTCGAATACTTCAGGCGTTTTCCCAGGCACAACTGGAAGAAACGCGTGGGCAGCTCGTAGTGCTGCTCGTTCGCGGCGGCCGTCTCGATCGCGATCGGGCTCTGGCGCAACTCGTCCGAGCAGTGCGCGGAACCTCGAGTCGGCGCGATCGATGTCATCGACTCCCTCGTCGGCCAGGCGCTGTGCGCAGAGCCGGCGAATGCCGTGGCGGGTCAGGAAATCGGGAACTAGCCCGCGTTCGCACAAATCGATCAGGGACATTGGCAGCTCCGGAAAGAAAATTCAGCCGCGCCTTGGCGGCCATGGGAAGAATGCGCTGACTTCGCGCTGGTAGCGGCGGTAGTCCTCGCCACGGGAGCGCAGCGATTGCGCCTCGGTCCATGGGATGCCGCTGACGCGATAGAGGAAAGCGAGCATCACCACCGGCCCGGCCAGGCTGAGCCAGGAACAGGTGGCTGCCCACGGCGAGGAAGACGTAGGTGAACCAGTGCAGCCACTCGAAAAAATAATTCGGATGCCGCGACCACGACCAGAGGCCCGTGGCGACAGGTCTTGCCGCGGTTGCCGGGATCCTGGCGAAATGCCGCGAGCTGGCGATCGGCCAACGTCTCTCCGCCAACGGCAACCAGCCAGACGACGATTGCCGCGAGGGTCCATGCGCATCGAAATCGTTGTGATGGCGCGCGGCGGCCGCGACGAAGGGCAGCGCGAACAAAGACCACCACCAGGGCCTGCATCTGGAAGAACACGAAGAACTTGCCGGACTTCCGTTCCAGCGTTCCCGCAGCGACTGATACCTGCCCGTCTTCAGGCTCATGGAGTACGCGGGTGAGCAGGTGAAGGCACAGTCGAGTGCCCCAGACGCCGCCAATCAGGGCGACCAGGCCGCGCGGAAGTTCCGCGCCTTCGCCCAGCGCTCCGACCAGCAGTGCGGCGAGCGCCATCAGTCCGGCCCAGGCGACATCGACGTAGCCGATGTTGCGCACGCGCATGGAGATCGCCCATACGATCGCCATGGCGACGGCGGACACTGCCCAGACCAGCACCAGCAATTGCCAGGTACGTCATGCGGTCGCTCCGGCGGCAAGCGCCGGTGCGCTTGTTGAGCATCATCAGCAACGGCATCAGGAGCGCCCAGGCCAGCCGCGAGCGCCGACAGTCCAGCGGCAGCGGGACGCCGAAGTCCACCGCATTGAAGCGCGCCAGCGGCCGCCCAGTAGGCCAGGGGCCCGCCGACCAGGCCGAGCAGCGACGCCATCCAGGGTCGATCAGCCAGGAAAGCGAGCGAATGATTGATGGTCATTGCGAACGCCGCCCAGAGCGCCAGGATCCAGAACGGCGCCAGCCAGGCCGACGGCCAGGCGCTGGGCATAGTTCAGCCATCCGGCGGCGGCAAACATGCTGTCCATGGCGAATCCCAGGAGCACGGACGAGGCCAGCGCCCGCAGATCGGATTTGCGCTTGCCACCGAAAGCCAATGTGGCGGCCACGAAGCCAATCGCGACCACCGGCCCCAGCCAGGCATCCCTCGGCCGGCGCCCGCCACGCAGGCCATCCACGCAAGCTGATAGCCGACGATATTTGCCGCAGCGGAAAACCAGGAGCGTTGCACGATGCTCACAGGCCGGGCAGGAACTGGTCGCGACGGTTGCCCGGACGCGCAAGCAGCAGGTGCGCGTCGCTGATCGCAGCGCTCGATGAAGCCGCCTTCGCAGTAGCAAAGGTAGAACTCCCACATTCGCACGAAACGCTCGTCGTAGCCCTGCGCCCGGACTTGATCGAGTCGGGACATGAAGCGCTGGCGCCAGTGCCACAGTGTCGTGGCGTAGCTTGGGCCGAAGTCCTCGAGGTTGAGCAGTCGAAGCTCGCCCGCTCGCCCAGCTGATTCGACCATCGCCGTCACGCACGGAATGAAGCTGCCGGGGAAAACGTGGCGCTTGATGAAGTCGACCGAGTCGAGTGCTTGCTGGTAACGATGGTCCTCGATGGTGATCGCCTGGATCAGCGCAAGTCCGTCGGGCTTGAGCAGAACTGGCGCACTTCGCGAAGTAGGTGTCGAGGTACTGGTGGCCGATCGCCTCGATCATCTCGATCGAAACCAGTTTGTCGTAGCTGCCCTGCAGATCGCGATAGTCCTGGAGCAGCACCGTGACGCTTGTCGCCGAGGCCCGCCTCCATCACACGCTGGCTGGCCAGTGCATGTTGTTCCTTCGAAATCGTCGTGGTGGTGACCTGGCAGCCGTGGTGCCGGGCGGCATGAAGGGCCATGCCGCCCCAGCCGGTTCCGATCTCGACAAGGTGGTCGCCCGGCTTGAGTTCGAGCTTCTGGCAGATGCGCTCGAGCTTGCGTCGGGAGGCTTGCTCGAGGCTGTCGCTCGGCTCGGCGAAGATCGCCGAGGAATACATCATGTCCTCGTCGAGGAACATCCTGAAGAACTCGTTGCCCAGGTCGTAGTGCGCGGAAATATTCTTGCGGCTGCCGCATGCGGGTATTGCGCCGGAATGCGTGCAGCGCCTTCATCGCATAGCCCCCCAGCCGGGCCATGCCGGTCTCCATGCCGTCGAGCAGGGCGCGATTGCGCACCAGCAGTCGAATCAGCGCCGACCAGGTCGTCGCAGCTCCACAGGCCGTCCATGTACGCTTCGCCAGCGCCGACCGAGCCATTGCTGGCGACTTGTCGGTAGAACGCCGGATCGATTGACCCAAAGCTTCACGGTCAGCGCGCCCGGCTCGGTCGCGCTGCCGAGAACCACGTGGCCCAGGTCGTCGTGAATGTGCAACTGTCCGCCGACCAGGCCTTGCAGGCGTTCCATCAGGCGATCGCGCAGGAACCGATCCAGCCAGGCCGTACGTTGCGGCGCGGGACGGGCTTGCTCAAGGGATTCAGCTGGGCTGCTCATCGGGGGCTCCGGATTGTTTCGCCTGGATTTTCGGGTGGGTAAGGAACGGCACGCGCTTCAACCACAGCCTGGCCGCCTGCCAATAGATCGCCAGCGCCACCTTCATGGTCAGCAAGGGATACCGCACCAGCGATGAAGCCAGCGTGTTCGCGTTCAGCGGCCTGCGTTCCAGCGCCAGCGCGGCATCGAATTCGCGTGCGTCGCCATCCAGGACATCCATGTGCACATGCAGGCTGTCGGTGGGGACCGTGATGGTCCACCGATAGCTGCGATTCATCGGCGATGAACGGGGATACGTGGAATTGCTTGGCGAACTGCCAGTGCAAGGCGCTGCCGCGTTGCTCGGCCTCCGCCACCGGCAGCAGGTAGGCTGTGTCGCTCGGCCCACGGGGTGTTGGTGATTTCAGCCAGAACCCATTCCAGCGTCTGGCCGTCATCGGCGAAGCCGTAGTAGAAACTCACCGGATTCATGGTCATGCCGAAGTAGCGGCCATGGGTCAGCAATCGGATCGGACCGGTCGGGCGGATGCCCGCCTCGGCCTGCACGCGATCGCGAACGGCGCGTGTCGAGTGGAATTCGCGGATCGCCGAAGATAGTCGCGGCGCCGGAATCTGGGCCAGGTTGGCCCGGTCGAGCGACCATAGCCAGCGTTTGGCGAATAGCGTGGGGAGTTCGTCGAGATCCAGGTACAACTGAAACATCCGGTAGCGAAAAGAGTGCTCGTGCGGCTTGGTCCGGCGATGCCGCACCCAGCCTTCGTAGATGGCGCTGTGACGTTCGTCGCTCACCACGGCCTCCCCGAGCGCGCGCGCGACGTCGACGCCGCTGCGCAGGCCGTCCTCGTGGAATCCAAATCCCCAGTAGGCGCCCGCATACCAGGTCCGGCCGACGCCGTTGATCTAGTCTCGCCGAGCCTGCGCCGCCACGCTTGCATGGCTATAGATCGGGTGCTGGTACCTCATCCGGGCTATGATCTTCCGGCGGATCGATGTCCGCGGTGCGATTGAGCGAAACGATGAAAGGCTCGCGGCGACTCCAGCGACTGCAGCAGGTTCATGCAGTAGCTCACGGTGCAGTCGCCGCCCGGTCGCTCTGGGGGATATGCGCATTCCATGCCGCCCAGGCCGCGCGCCGCCTCGGCAGGATGCGGGCATCGGTGTGCAGCACGGTCTCGTTGTCCTGGTAACGGATGGCGCCAAGTACCGAACGCTCCTCTGGCGTGGCATCGGTGAGCAGGCCAGCGACTGGTCGCTGTGGCAGGCCAGCACCACATGGTCGAATTGTTCCTCGCCGTCGCCGCTTGAGTTCATTACCGTCACGCCGCGTGCGTCCGAATCGCCCGAACCGGGGAGTTACAGCCGCACCGCGACGTTCCAGGCGTTCTGCATCGCTGTGATATAGCTCGATGAGCCGCCCCTCGACCACCCGCCACTCCGGCCGGTCGGCGACCTGCAGCATGCGGTGGTTGGCCATGAACCTGACCAGGTACTTCGCCGGGAAACTCCAGGATCGTCGCCGACGGGCGAGGACCACAGCGCCGATGCCATGGGGATCAGGTGGTCTTCGATGAACAGGGTCGAATATCCGTTTTTCGCGCAGGTACTCGCCGAGGGTCGGGCCATCCCCCGGCTCCGCCAGTAGCGCGCCGCACTCCCGGTAGAAGCGCAATATCTCGCCGACCATCCGGATGAATGCGGCGACAGCAGGTTGCTGCGCTGGCAGAACATGGCGTTGAGCGTGGTGGCGTTGTACTCCAGGCCCGATTGCGCGCATCCTGCACCGAAAAGCCCATGGTCGTCGGCTGCGACTCGACCCCGAGTTCGTCGAACATCCGGGTCAGCAGCGGATAGTTCAGCGGGTTGTGGACGATGAATCCGGTGTCGACGGAGTATTGCCTCCGGCCTGCACGACGCGGTGGGTGTGGGTGTGGCCGCCCAGCCGTCGACTCCTTCTCGAACAACACCACTTCGTGACGCGCGAAGCAGCCAGGCGGCGCCAAGCCCGGCGATGCCGCTGCCGACGACCGCAATCCTCATGACTGCTGTCGCCGCGCCGGCGCATCGAGGCCGGCATGGCCTTGAGATCCCATACCAGGCCGAGCCAGGACATCGCCCGCAGCGCGTAGTAGGTCAGGTCGATCTCCCACCACATGAACCCCTGGCGCGCCGAGCCCGGGAAATGATGGTGGTTGTTGTGCCAGCCCTCGCCGAAAGTCAGCAGCGCCAGCAGCCAGTTGTTGCGGCTGTCGTCGTTGGTGGCGAACCGCCGTTTGCCCCAGCGATGGGCGAGGGAATTGATGGTCACGGTGACATGGAACAGCACGACGGTGGAGACGAAGAATCCCCAGACCAGCAATTGTGGCCCGTTCGTGCCGAGCGCGGGATGCGCTTGCCCCAGCCAGCCTGCCCAGCAGCGTACAAGGCCAGCGCCAGCAGGGCCGGCACCAGGATGTCGAAGCGGTCCAGCAGGCGCAGTTCCGGAAAGCGGACCAGATCCTTGATCGCGCGCATGGTCGGTGGCGAAGCTGCGCGGCGTCAGGAACCAGCCCATGTGGCTGCGCCAGAAGCCATGCCGCGGCGAATGGATGTCCTGCTCGGTGTCCGCGTGGCGGTGGTGGTGGCGATGATGCGCCGCCCACCACAATGGCCCGCGCTGCACGCTGGCGGCGCCGACGACCGCGAACAGGAACTGCACCGGCCGCGAAGTGGCGAATGCCTTGTGCGAAAAATAGCGGTGGTAGAAGCCGGTGATGGCGAACATCCGCGCCGTAGAGCAGGGCCGCGGCCACCAGCACCGCGAACCAGGATGTTCCCGACCCAGATCACGCCCAGGCAGGCAAGGTGAAAGGCGATGAACGGGATCACCCGCAGCCAGTCGACCCGGTCGGGACGTTCGCCGGATCTAGTCCTCCCGGAGCTGGTGTCGAACCAGCGCAAAAGGGCGAGCAACGGGCGCGGCAACGCAGGGGCAGGGCGTTCAGGTTTCGGATTTTGCATCGCACGAATGGTCGCGGCAGAACGGTGATGGCAGGGTGAATCGCCGGAATTGCCGGCGCAAACGGTAGCCTTGGCGACAGAGGCTGCGACATCCTAGGCGCATGCGGCCAAGACCTGCCATCGGATCGATCCTTGCCTGCCCGCCATGGCGTGGCGCGGGTGATTTCCAAGCTTGGCCTCGGTTCGCGCACGCAGGCAGCGCGGTGGGTATCGGAGGGGCGAGTCAGCGGTGAATGGTCGCCTGGTGATCGACCCGGAGTTTCCCGTGCGACATGGCGTGGACCGGATCGAGATCGCACGGCCAGGAGCAGAAAGCGGTGGATCGGCCGGTCGGTCATGCTGAACAAGCCGCGCGGATTGTTGACCACGACCAGCGACGAGCAGGGTCGCGAGACCGTCTATAGCTGCTTCAAGGGCGCGGACTTGCCCTGGCTGGCGCCGGTTGGTCGGCTCGACAAGGCCAGTGAAGGGCTGCTGCTGTTCTCCAATGATCCGCAGTGGGCGGCGAAGCTTGCCGCGCCGGATGACGGCCCGGACAAGACCTACCACGTTCAGGTCGATTGCGTTCCGGATCCATCCGAACTCGCGGCGATGGAGCGGGGAGCCCTGGTCGAAGGGCGTTCGGCTATCGGCGAAATCGATCAGGATGTTGCGCCACGGCCAGAAAAACGCGTGGCTGGAGGTGGTGCTGGACGAGGGCAAGAATCGGCAGATCCGCAGGCTGCTCGAGGCGTTCGATATCTCGGTGCTCCGCCTGGTGCGGGTCGGCATCGGCCCTCTGCAGTTGGGCGAGCCTGGCCAAGGGCCAGTGGCGGCGCTGGACCCCGATGAGGTCGCCGCCTTGCAGTGAGTGGCCTGCCGCGATGCCGCCGGCGAACCCTCAGATCACGCCGAGCCTCTTGCCGACCTTGGTGAAAGCGGCGATGGCGCGATCCAGATGTTCACGGGAATGTGCGGCGCTGACCTGCGTGCGGATGCGCGCCTGTCCCTTGGCCACGACCGGGAAGAAAAATCCGATCGCATAGATTCCTTCCTCGAGCAGGCCGGAGGCGAACTGCTGGGCAAGCGATGCGTCGTACAGCATCACGGGCACGATCGGATGGGCGCCGGGCTTGAGGTCGAATCCGGCCGCAGTCATACCCGCGCGGATAATAGGCGGTGTTTTCCGCCAGCTTCTGGCGCAGGTCGCCGGCGCTGGAGAGCATGTCGAACGACCTTGATGCCTGCGGCGACGACGTGCGGCGGCAGGGAGTTGGAGAACAGGTATGGGCGTGAGCGCTGGCGCAAGCAGCTCGATCACTTCGCGCTTGCCGGTGGTGAAGCCACCCAGCGCGCCGCCAAGCGCCTTGCCAAGGGTGCCGGTGAAGATATCGATCTGGTCGAGTACGCCCCTGACCTCGGCCGACGCCGCGGCCGGTCGCGCCGAGGAAGCCGGTGGCGTGGCATTCGTCGATATGCACCAGCGCCCCGTATTCGCGCGCCAGGCGGGTGATCTGGTCGAGCGGCGCAATGGACCCATCCATGGAGAACACGCCATCGGTCGTGATCAGGATGTCCCGCACGCCGTCCTGCCGGGCTTGCCTGAGCTGCTGTTCCAGGTCGGCCATGTCGCAATTGGCATAGCGATAACGCTTTGCCTTGCACAGGCGCACGCCATCGATGATGGAGGCGTGGTTGAGCGCATCGGAGATGACCGCATCCTGCTCGCCGAGCAAGGGCTCGAACAGGCCGCCGTTGGCATCGAAGCAGGCGGCGTAGAGGATGCTGTCCTCGGTGCCGAAGAAGTCGGCGATCCGGCGCTTCGAGTTGCTTGTGCAGGTCCTGGGTGCCGCAGATGAACCGGACCGAAGCCATGCCGAAGCCATGGCTGTCCAGCGCATCCTTGGCCGCCTGGATGATGGCCGGATGGTCGGCCAGGCCCAGGTAGTTGTTGGCGCAGAAATTCAGCACCCGGCGGCCGTCCGCCAGTTCGATCTCGGCCGATTGCGGGCTGGTGATCACCCGCTCGGACTTGAATAGTCCTGTCGGCGCGAATGGCTTCGAGTTCGGCATTGAGGCGGCTGAGGGCGGGACTGGACATTGGTGTGAAAACTCCGTTATTTCGAGCCAGATTATCGTTCATGGAGCGGTCCGGGGCCAAAAAAGTCGCCTCCATACGCATACGTATCTAAATTTGTGACTATACTGTTAAAAATTCGACAAGCCGATAATGGCGGTACGCAAAGCGGCGGCAACTGCAGAAGAGTGGCCCGGCCATTTGATTGAACACCTTTGCACCCCTCGAACCCTATCAAGATTGGAGCTGATCAATGAGACTGAATAGACTCGCCCTTGCGTTGAGCGCCGCGATGTTCGCCCTGCCGATGTCCGCCATGGCCCAGGACGCTGCTGCTCCTGCCGACCAGGCCAACGAAGCCCCTGAGGCTGCCGTAGTCGTCGAAGAGGCCGCATCCAACTTCAGCTGGAACCTCGGCGTGACCTCCGACTATGTTTTCCGCGGCATCACCCAGACCGATTTCGACCCAGCGCTGCAGGGTGGCCTGGACTACGCGTTCGGCGACTCCGGCTGGTATATCGGCACCTGGGCTTCGAACGTCGACTTCGTCTCGGTCGGCACGCCGGACATCGAGCTCGATGCCTATTTCGGCTGGGGCACTGAAATCGCCGAAGACTGGACTCTCGACCTCCACGCCATCCGCTACTTCTACCTTGGCGAGAGCGACGGTTACGGCAGCCTCGACTACAACGAATACTTCGCCAAGGTCAGCTACGCAGAGATGCTCACCTTCACGGTGGCCTACGCCAACGACTACGCCAACCAGGATTACTCCAGCACCTATTTCGGCCTGACTGGCGCCTTCGACATCGGCCATGGCTTCAGCCTGAATGCCGGCGTCGGTCATTCCGATTTCTCGAACGACGTGGGCAACTACACCGACTACAACATCGGCGTCAGCCGCTCGTTCGGACCGGTGGAAGCCGCGCTCACCTATTACGACACGACCGGCGACTATGCCGACTCCCTGTACGGTGGCGACAACACCTCCGACTCGTTCGTGATCAGCTTCAAGATCGGCGGCTGATTCCACCGGCTACCGCGAATATGAAGAACGGGGCGCCATGGCGCCCCGTTTTTTTTGCCCCGGTTCGGCCTGGCTCAACCCCAGGTGCAGACGACCTTGCCGCAGTTGCCCGCTTCCATCAGGTCGAAGCCCTTCTGGAAATCGTCGATGTGCACCTGGTGCGTGAGCACCTTCTGCAGCGGGAAGCCGGTCAGCACCATCTGCGTCATCTTGTACCAGGTCTCGTACATGCGCCGGCCATAAATGCCCTGCAGGGTCAGGCCCTTGAAGATCACCTTGTCCCAGTCGATGCCCGCGCCCTTGGGCAGGATGCCGAGCAAGGCCACCTTGCCGCCGTGGTACATGCAATCGAGCATGTCGTTGAAGGCGGCCTGGTTGCCGCTCATCTCCAGCCCGACGTCGAAGCCCTCGATGTGCAGGTCCTTGACCACCTCGCGCAGCGATTGCTTGGACACGTTGACCACGCGCGTGGCGCCCATGTCGGCGGCGAGCTTGAGCCGGTAGTCGTTGACGTCGGTCACCACCACGTTGCGCGCGCCGACATGTTTGCAGATGCCGGCGGCGATGATGCCGATCGGGCCGGCGCCCGTGATCAGGACGTCTTCGCCAATCACGTCGAATTCGAGCGCGCAATGCGCGGCGTTGCCGTACGGGTCGAAGAACGCGGCCAGCTCCGACGGGATCTGGTCGGGTATCGGCCAGAGGTTGGACGCGGGCATCGCGATGTATTCGGCGAAAGCGCCGGCGCGATTGACGCCGATGCCCACCGTGTTGGGGCAAAGGTGCTGGCGGCCGGCGCGACAGTTGCGGCAATGGCCGCAGACGATGTGACCCTCGGCGGAAACCCGGTCGCCGATCTTGTAGCCGGTGACGCCGCCGCCGAGCTCCACGATGCGTCCGACGAACTCGTGGCCGATGACCAGGCCGGGCTTGATCGTGCGCTGGCTCCACTCGTCCCATTTGTAGATATGCAGGTCGGTGCCGCAGATCGCGGTCTTCTCGAGCTTGATCAGGACCTCGTTGGGCCCCGGACTCGGCACCGGCACCTGTTCCATCCAGATGCCCTTCTCGGCGTGGCGCTTCACCAGCGCTTTCATCATTGCTGACATGGGAGGTTCCGGGTGCTGCCTGGGGACGGCCATTATAACCGCGCGGCCCGGTGCGAATGCCGGCCAGCCGGCGCGATCACCGGGTCCGCTGGCAGCGGATCGAACTCACCTGCTGCTGCTCGTCGAAGCTGAAAACCAGCTCTGGAATCCCGGCTTCGCCGTGCCCATCGACCGAACTGGAAAAGAAATATGACCACTCGACGGCCGGGATGGTCCCGCCTATGTTGCCGGTCGCATCCGGCGTGCCCAGCGAATTGAGGATCCGTTGCCTGCCGGCGCCGAGCAACGCACTGGTGTCCCTGGGACAGGTGAAGGTGGTGTGCCGGCCCGGGGGCAGGTTCCGTGCGACCCGGAGCTCCACGGCGATGGAGCCGAGCAGGCTGGCGCAGTTGTCGACCGGCTCAGCGACAGCCGTGGAGGACAGCAGTACCAGCAGTACCAGAGTCGGAAGTGAACGCGTGCGCATGGATTGGGGTCTTCTCGTCATGGGCTGCGCAGACAGCAACTAGGCGCGCGCCGCCGCTTCCGTCATTTGCTCGGCCTGGTCATGGCCCAGGTACCAGTGAATCGCACCGCGCACCAGGTAGAGCAGGGGAATCAACGCCACCGCAGCACACATCTTGTAGATGTAGTTGAGCGTGCCCACGGCAAGGAACAGGTCGATTGGCCAGTGTTGGGGTCCGATCACAAAGGCTATATACAGCACGATGAAGCTGTCGAGAAGCTGCGAGATGGCGGTGGAGCCAGTGGCGCGCAACCAGACCTGGCGCGGCCCCGTGCTGCGCCGGATCCGGTGGAACACCGAGACGTCGATCAGCTGTCCGATCAGAAAGGCCACCACCGAGCCACCAATGGTCCACAGGCCCTGGCCGAAGATGGCGGCGAAGGCGGCTTGCAGATCGGGCACTCCCTGATCCTTCGCCGCGCCGGTCCACCAGCTGGCCGGGGCGAGGTGGATGGCCGCGAACGCAAACAGGAATCCGTACAGGATCAGTCCGACCGCCAGCCAGCTGATGAAACGAACGCCGCGCTGGCCGTAGTACTCGTTGACCGTGTCGGTCATGATGAACACGATTGGCCAAAGCAGCGTTCCGGCGGTGAAGTTGAGCGAGCCGGTCTGTCCGAACAGGTTCCACTCGAATGGCTTCAGCCCGAGTGTGTCCTCGAGCGCAAATATCTTCACTCCGATGAATTCCGCCAGCACGGCATTGACGACGAAGAAAGCGGCAAGGACGATGAACAGCTTCTGCCCTTTCAGGTCGCCGATCATGGCTTCGGCGCCCGATCGAATGGAATCTTGTCGGGGCTGACGGCGCCTCCGGAAATGATGAAGGTCATAGCCTGGTCCACTGTCCAGTCGGTGGGCGTCAACCGTTCCACCGGCACGACCTCCAGGTAACCGGAGGTGGGATTCGGGGTGGTCGGCACATAGACGGCCGCGAGTTCGGCGCCGGTGCGCTCGTCGTGCAGGATGCGGGTGACGAAGCCGACCGATTTCATTTCATTGTGCGGAAAATCGATCAGCACCACGCGCTGGGTGCCGTCGGGCTTGGTCTGCAACAGGTCCAGCAGTTGCCTCGCGCTGCCATAGATCGTCTTGGCCAGCGGAATGCGGGCGATGAGCGCCTCGAACCAGACCAGCAGCTTCTGGCCGACCACCCGTCGGGCCGAGGCGCCAACGAACATGATGAAAAGCACGGTTGCGCACAGGGCGATGGCCGTTTGTACCCAGGGGTCGCCCAGCCAGCCGAACACGAGCGGATCGCGCGCCGCGATTCCGGCCATCAGCGGTCCGATCACCGGCGCGCTGATCCCGGACAGGAGACTGAACACGAACTTGAAGACGATCCAGACCAGCCAGATGGGCAGCAGGGTCAGGAGTCCGGTGAGAAAATATTTCTGAAGTTTACCCATCGCCAATTGTAGCTGTCATGGAGGCGGCACTTCGCGGACGAGTCGGAACCCGACGTCGTCGAAGCCGACCGATGCATCGAGTCCGCTGGTGCGAGTCGGATCGGCGCGATTGGCGTTGTCGCGCCACCCGGATCCGGTGACCAGATGCTTTCGACAGCTCCCGGCGCAGTCGCTCAGCCATTCGCGGGCATTTCCGCGCACGCCGGTGAGTCCCAGCGGGCTTGCCGGACCCTCGCCGGCCGGCACCGTCCCGCTCTGCCCGCAATCGATCCGCCCGTCTTTGCAGGCATCGCCACTGCCTTTGTAGCTGGCGATCTGCTGCCATTCGGCGTTGCTGGGCAGGCGAAAAGTCTCGCCCGTGCGCTGGCTGAGCCACTGCGCGTAGGCGGCGGCGTCCTGGAAGCTGACGCAAACGGCGGGATGGTCACCGGTCTGGGTAAATCCTGGCGACACCCAGGAGCGCTTCTTCATCGTGATCAGTGCGAGCCTGTTACGACATTGCGCATTCGGTCGCCCGGTGCTGCTGGCGAACTGCGCATATTCGGCTCTGGACACTTCCTCGCGCATCACGGCGATCCCGGGGCTGCTGGCAGTTCCCGATGACACCCGGACCGTGGCCGGGCCCCTGCTGCGCTGCACATTGATGGGCTTGGGCGGCGGTATGACCTGCGACCACGCCGGCTCCAGCGTGCGTGGGTCCACCTCGAGTGCGCGTGCCGTGGCCTTGGTCTGCGCGAGGCCGCGGCTGTCGGCGGCTGACAGTGATTTTTCCAGACGCGCAATGAAGATCGCCGGCAAGCCATTGCGCAACTTCGTCCAGGCCTCGCCCTTGAGACGCCCGCTGTCGAGGGCGAACTTCCTGGCGCGGCGATAGCCGCTCTTGGCGCTTTCATCGCGACCAGCCTTGAGCGATGCATTCAGCATGACGCCGAGGCCGGCTATCACCTCGTCGCTCAGCGGAAACGTTTCGCTGTCGGGCGCGCCGGCATGGCGGGCGGCCAGCAACGAACTCGATGGCGTTATCGTCTTCCGGCGTGCTCAATCGTTTTTGCTTGATCTGTCGACGGGCGGCCTGCAACTCGCGGGCGCCGGGCTGCGTGGGATCGAACTCAAGCGGCGTCACGGTAACTCCGCTCTTTACCTTGGCGAACTCGAACCCGCGTCCGCCATCGTTGCCGAACCTGGCGCCGGGACCGGCTTGGCTTCGGTCGCTGCCGGCGGGGTGGGCTGCGGTGCCTTGGCCACGGCTACCGGCTTGGGCGGCTCGGGCTGGGCTGGCGCCGGGGTCGCTGGTGGCGCAGGCGCCGCGGGCGCCGGTTCCGGCACAGACATGGCTGTTGCCGAAACGCCTGGCTCGGCATCGACGCTTGCGGTTTCCTTGCCGGTGAAAAAATCCGAGTTGGCTGGCTCTTTTTCCGAACCCGGCCAGAAGATCACCACCAGCATCGCCAGGAGTGAGGTGCCGGCGACGGCAAACAGCGCCGGACGCAGCCAGCTCTGTGCGAGCAATGGTGGCGCCGACACGGGGGCCGCCAGCTTGGCTGGCGGCTCATGGGGTGGCTCTGCGGCAGGTTCGCGCTGGGCAATCTGATTGAGCGCGCCCAGCATCTGCTGGGCGTTGCGAAAGCGATTGTCCGGCGACTTGGCCATGGACCGGTCGATGAAGGCCTGCCAGTGCTTGCGTTCCACGGGCAGTCGCGGGATCGGGTCCTGTGCATGCATCAATGCCAGCCCCAGCGGCTCGGAGCAAAGGTAGGGCATGCGGCCGTTCAGCAACTCGTAGGCGAGTACGCCGACGCTGTACAGATCGGCGCGACCGTCAACGGATTCGCCCGCGAGCCTGCTCAGGAGCCATGTAGCCGCCGCTGCCTATCGCCAGTCCGGCGGTGGTGATCCGGTTGCTGTCGGTCCGCGTCAGGGCAATGCCGAAATCGGTGAGCAGCGGCCGGTCGGCGTTGTCGAAGAGAACGTTCTCGGCTTTTACGTCACGATGGACGATGCCCCGGGTATGCGCGTATTCCAGCGCCGAGAGCAGGGCGCGCAGGACCTCGATGATTCGCGTCTCGTCGCGGGTGAAATCCCGCTGGCCCAGATGCCCTCGCGCCAGGTAAGGAAGCACGTAATAGAGCAGCCCTTGCGGAGTACGGCCGACCTCGTGCACGCCGACGATGCAGGGATGTTCGAGCTTGGCGATGGTGTGCGCTTCCTGCTCGAAGCGCTGCTTGCTCTTCTCGTCCTTCAACGCCTCGGGCGACATCACCTTGATCGCCACCTGGCGATCCAGCGAAACCTGCACGCCCAGGTAGACATAGGACATGCCGCCCTTGCCGATGCGCCGGATCACCCGGTATCCCGGGATGTCCGGCATGTAGCTGCCTAGCAGGGACGACAGCTCTTCCGGGGAAAGCTCTTCAGACTGCATGGGAACCGAAGCGCAGGGGTTGGCCGGTCAGCATAAGCCAGCCAGCGAACCTCGTGTAAAGGCAAATTTGCCGGAATCGCGGTTCGGGGCACAATTCAGAACAGGACGGAGGCCATTTTCCGTCGATAGGCACTGACCAGGTCGGGGTCGTCAATTACGCGAAAGGCGTCGATCAGGGCCTTCCGGGGCAACTGGTCCTGGTAGCTTCGATCGCGCTGCAGCATCTCGATGAACTGCTGCAAGGCGGCCTCGGCCTCACCTTCCACCAGCAGGCGAACCCCGAGCAAATGCCGGGCGCGAAGGTCGCCGGGGTCGGCGGCAATCGCCGCCTCGAGCGGCCCCCTGGGCGGCGCATCCTTGAGTAGCGCGGCGAATCCAAGGCGAGCATGCGCCTTGATGGCGCGTTCGTCGGTGGACAGGTTGGCGGGCAGGGCATCGAGGAGTTTCTCGGCCTCCGCGACCCCGCCGGTGTTCAGCAGCGCTAGCGCCAGGTCGAGTTTGAGTTCGTCCTTGTCCGGCTCGGCATTCGCCGCGGCCCGCAGCCGGATGACCTCCTCGTGCGGGTCTGGCGTCGCGGGCTCGACTTCGGCGGCGGGTTCATCCGGCGCCTTCGGCTCCACGCCGTGATGCTTGAGGAACTCGCGCAACTGGCCTTCGGGCAGGGCGCCGGGAAATCCATCGACGATCTGGCCATCCCGGACCAGCATGACGGTGGGGATGGACTTGACCTGGAAATAGCCAGCGAGCTGTTGCTCCTTGTCGACATCCACCTTGGCCAGCAGGAAGCCGCCTGCGAACTCGCCGGCGAGCTTCTCCAGGATCGGCCCGAGGGTCTTGCACGGTCCGCACCAGGCGGCCCAGAAATCGACCAGAACCGGGACTTCCTTCGACTTCAGGATGACATCCTGCTCGAAGCTGGGCAGGGTGGCGTCGAAAACATGGGTTGTGGTGTCCATCGGGGTTTCCTGAAAAGGCTGCTGTCACAGATTGTGCCTGTGCGCAGGGGAATCAAGAGTGTTTTTCCTGGCGCCCTCGCTGCGTTACTCTAGGCGACTGATTTTTCGCCATTTCCGGTTGCAAACCCATGCATGACACCCCAGACCCCGGCGCCTACGACCCAAAGGCGGTCGAAGCCGCAGCGCAGGCCCATTGGCAGGCGACCCGAGCCTTCGAGGTAAACGAGGACTCGGCGAAGCCGAAATACTACTGCCTGTCGATGTTGCCGTATCCGTCCGGCGCGCTGCACATGGGCCACGTCCGCAATTACACCATCGGCGACGTGATCAGCCGCTATCAAGCGCATGCAGCGGCTTCAACGTGCTGCAGCCGATGGGTTGGGATGCCTTCGGCCTGCCGGCGGAAAACGCGGCCATCAAGAACAAGACCGCGCCGGCCAAGTGGACCTACGCCAATATCGAGCACATGCGCGGGCAGCTGAAGAGCCTGGGCTACGCCATCGACTGGACGTCGCGAGCTGACCACCTGCACAGCCCGAGTATTACCGATGGGAACAGCTGATGTTCACCCGGCTGTTCAAGAAGGGCATCGTCTACCGCAAAAACTCGGTGGTGAACTGGGATCCGATCGACCAGACCGTGCTGGCCAACGAGCAGGTCATCGACGGCCGCGGCTGGCGCTGCGGCGCCTTAGTGGAAAAGCGCGAGATTCCGCAGTGGTTCCTGAAAATCACCGATTACGCCCAGGAACTGCTGGATGGCCTGGATACGCTGAGCGGCTGGCCGGACGCGGTCAAGACCATGCAGCGCAACTGGATCGGACGCAGCGAAGGGCTTGGAGATTACATTTGCGGTCGAAGGCGAAGCGAGCCGCTGACCGTGTTCACCACCCGCCCGGACACCCTGATGGGCGTGACCTATGTGGCGGTCGCCGCCGAACATCCGCTGGCGATGCAAGGCGGCGGCAGACAGATCGCGGAGCTGCCTGCGTTCATCGAAGAGTGCAAGCAAGGCGGCGTCTCCGAAGCCGAACTGGAAACACAGGAAAAAAAAGGCATGGCCACCGGCGTGTTCGCCGCTGCATCCGATTACCGGCGAACAGATTCCGATCTGGGTCGCCAACTTCGTGCTGATGGGCTACGGCACCGGCGCGGTGATGGCCGTGCCCGGTCATGATCAGCGCGATTTCGAATTCGCGCAAAAATATTCTTGCCGATCAAGCAGGTGATTGCCCTGCGCACACCGTTGCCGCCGCACCTGGCGCCGGACTTTGCCTACGATGCCACTGAATGGAAGGACTGGTACGCCAGACAAGACCGTCCGGAGCTGATCGTCGTCAACTCCGGCGAGCTCGATGGCATGGGATTCCGAGAAGGCATTCGATTTCCTGGCCGAAGAAATTGCAGCGCGAGGGAAGGGCGCACGCCGCGGTCAATTTCCGCCTGCGCGACTGGGGCGTCAGCGCGGCAGCGCTATTGGGGTTGCCCGATTCCGATCGTCTATTGCGATAAATGCGGCGCAGTGCCGGTGCCCGAGAGCCAGTTGCCGGTGATGTTGCCCGAGGATGTGGCGTTTTCCGGCACCGGCTCGCCGATCAAGACCGATCCGGATTGGCGCAAAACGACCTGCCCGAGCTGCGGCGGACCGGCCGAACGCGAAACCGACACCTTTGATACTTTCATGGAGTCGAGTTGGTATTACGCGCGCTATACCTCGCCAGGCGCCCAGGATCTGGTCGACGAACGCGCCAATTACTGGTTGCCGGTCGATCACTACATCGGCGGCATCGAGCACGCGATCATGCATCTGATGTATTTCCGTTTCTATCACAAGCTCATGCGCGATGCCGGACTGGTCAACAGCGACGAGCCGGCGACCAATCTGCTTTGCCAAGGCATGGTCATTGCCGATACGTTCTACCGCGAGAACGCCGATGGTTCGAAGGACCTGGCATCAACCCCGCCGATGTCGACATCGCAACGCGACGACAAGGGCCGCACGATGGGAGCGACTGCTGCGAGCCGACGGCACAGCCGGTGCAGATCGGCGGCACCGAAAAAATGTCCAAATCCAAAAACAACGGCGTCGATCCGCAGACCATGGTCGATCAATTACGGCGCCGATACCGTGCGCCTGTTCTCGATGTTCGCGGCGCCGCCGGAACAGTCGCTGGACTGGAACGAATCCGGGGTTGAGGGAATGTCGCGATTCCTGCGCCGTTTGTGGGCGCAGGCCAACAAGCATGTGGCCCTGGGCCGCCCGCCTGGCGATCGATGTTTCCGCGTTGTCGCCGGCGGCGAAATACGCTGCGGCGCCAACTGCACGAGACCATCCAGAAGGTCGGTGACGACTACGGTCGCCGATATACCTTCAACACCGCCATCGCCGCGGTGATGGAGTTGCTAAATGCCCTGGCCAAGTACGACGAGGCCTCGGCCAATGCCAGCGCGCTGCGCCAGGAGGCGTTCGAGGCAGTCACGCTGCTGCTCAACCCGATCACGCCGCATACCGCACACGCGTTGTGGCAGAAGCTTGGCCACGCCGAGGCGACGCTTGAGGATCTCGCGTTTCCAAAGGCCGATCCGGCGGCGCTCGTGCGCGAGCTGGTCACGCTGGCTGTGCAGGTCAATGGCAAGCTGCGTGGGACGATCGAAGTCGGCTCGGGCGCGGAGCGCGAAGAGATCGAGCGACTGGCCTTGGCGGATGCCAACGTCGTCAAGTTCATGGAAGGGATGACGGTAAGGAAGATCATCGTGGTGCCGGCCAAGATCGTCAATATTGTCGTTGGTTGAGCCGGTGCCAAGGTCTCGGCCAGTCGTGCTGAAACGGTGCGCTGATCCATGGCCATAGCGCCTGGCGCGCTTCAGGAAGCCATGGGGTGGCTTCAACGCGGCGACGCGGAGAGGGCGGAGAAATGCCTTGCCGCGGTGCTGGGCGAGGAACCCGACAACGCCGCGGCGCGGCACCTGCTCGGCGTCGTGTACCTCGAGCGCGGGGACCACCTTGCTGCCCTGGAGCAATTCGAGCTGGCGGCCCGGCTCAATCCGAATTCCGCGATCGTCTTCTACAACCGCGGCATCGCGTTGGGCTCGCTGCATCGTCATGTCGAGGCAGCGGCCAGCTATGAAATGGCTATCGCACTGAGGCCGGAGATGGCCGAAGCGCACTACAACCTCGGCTTGGCGCTGCGTGCGATGGGCCGCGTGGACGAGGCGATCGCCAGCTACCGGCGGGCAGTCGTGTTCAAGCCCGGCCTTTACCAGGCGCACAACAATCTGGGCCACCTGCTCCGCGAGCGCGGGCGCATCCCGGAGGCACTGGCCAGTTTTGACCAGGCCCTGGCCGCGAAGCCGGATCATGTCGAGGCGATCAACAACCGCGGGATGGTTCTGCATGATTTGCGCCGCCTCGGCGAGGCGCTGGCCTGCTTTGATCGAGCCATCGCGCTCGAGCCGGGTCGTGCCGAGGCCTTCAGCAATCGCGGACTGCTTCTCCAGGAACTCGGCCGCGGCGATGAGGCGATCGCGAGTTACGATCGGGCCATAGCACTGCAGCCGGGCCATGCGGATGCATGGAGCAACCGGGGTGGCGCGCTGGCGCGACTGAAGCGGATCGATCAAGCCCTTGCCAGTTGCGACCGCGCGCTCGAGCTCGATCCGGCCCATGCCGGCGCCCTCAACAACCGGGGCATCGCATTGCATCAAGGCCGGCGCCTGCACGAGGCGCTTGCCAGCTATGAGCGGGCGATCGCGTTGAAGCCGGACTTTGCCGAGGCATGGAACAACCGTGGCAACGCCATGCACGACCTGCGCAGGATGCAGGAGGCCTTGAGCAGCTTTGAACGCGCGATCGAGCTCAATCCGAACTACGCGGAGGCGATCAGCAACCGCGGCATGGTCGAGCAGGACCTGCGCATGCTGGACGCGGCGCGCGCCGACTACGACGCGGCGATCGGCTTGAGACCGGGCTATGCCGAGGCGCTGAAGCGACGGGCAGGCCTGAAGTTGCTGCAGGGAGATTTCGCAGGCGGCTGGGCCGATTTCGAAACCAGCGTCGGCCAGGTGCGGGCCGGATTGCCCAATCGACCCGCGATTCCATTCTGGAATGGCGAGAGCCTCGCAGGAAAGTCGATCCTGCTCTCCGAGCCAAACGGGTTGGGCGACACCTTGCAGTTCATCCGCTTCGTTCCCCTGTTGCTGGAGCGGGGCGCGAAGGTGGGATTCCAGGGGCCGGCGAATTTCTTTCGGGTGCTCGGTGAATTTTCCGACCGGATTCAGTTCGTCACGGAAGCAAGGGCTGGAGACTACGATTTCCAGTGCTGGCTCTGGAGCTTGCCGCACTATCTGGGCATCGGGCTCCAGGGGCTTGCCGATGGCGTGCCCTATCTGCGCGCGGAACCGGCGCTGGTCGAGCGTTGGGCGCATCGTCTCGATCGCACCAGGTTCAACATAGGAATCTGCTGGCAGGGAAATCCCGAGCGCAAGATCGACGCGAGCCGCTCGATTCCGCTGGCCAAATTCTTTCCCATTTCGCAGGTGCCCGGCGTGCGCCTGATCAGCCTGCAGAAGCACTTCGGCCTCGAGCAACTGCACGACCTGCCTGCCGGCATGACGGTGGACGATCCGGGCGACGGGTTCGACGACGGCCCCGACGCTTTCGTCGACTCGGCTGCGCTTCTGGAGTGCCTGGATCTGGTCATAGCCCCAGACACTTCGATCAACCACCTGGCCGGCGCGCTTGGCAGGCCGGCGTGGCTGGCCCTGACCCATGTTCCGGATTGGCGGTGGATGCTCGATCGCCCCGATTCGCCCTGGTATCCATCGCTCAGGTTGTTTCGCCAGGAGCGGATCGACGACTGGGAACCGGTCTTCGAGGCCATGGCTACGGCCTTGTCCGAGCGCCTTCGGGATCGTGGCGATTCCTATGTCAGCGGGGAGCCATGAATGCCGGGCTTCGCGGTACCATTGCACCAGATCGTCAATGCTTGCCGGGGTAATCCATGCGTCGTGTCCTGATCCTGTTGACTGCGGTGGTGTTGGCGGCTTGCGGCTTCCACCCGCGGACGCAGCTGAACCTGCCGGCCTTGCTGGGACCGGTGACCGTGGAAACCGCGGATCCATACAGTCCCCTGGGTCTGGAGTTGGCCAGTGCGCTGGATCGGGCCGGGGCGACAGCGCCGGTGGCCGGCAGCCCTTCCTCCACGTTGCGCATCACCGGGGAGACCTGGGACACCAAGCCCCTGTCGGTCAACCAGTTCGCACAGGTGCTCGAGTACGTGACGCATTACCGTGTCAATTTCGTCATGGTGGGCGCGGATGGCAAGCTTTTGACCGAACCGCAAAGCATCGAGCTTTCGCGTGAGTACACCTACAGCACCAACGCCTCCATCGGCAGCCCGGCGGAGCTGGAGCTGATCCAGCGTGAACTTCGCCGCGACATGCAAGCGGCCATCCTGCGTCGCCTCGACGTCGCGCTACGCCCGAAGGCGTGATGGACCTCAAGCCGGATCGCTTCGAGCGCCAGCTCGCTGGCGAGCCGTTGCGCCCGGTCTACCTGATCGCCGGTGGCGAGGCGCTGCTGGTCCAGGAATGCGCGGATGCAGTGCGCGCCCAGGCACGGCGTGAGGGCTACAACGAGCGGGAGGTGCTGGAGGCCGGCAAGGATTTCGACTGGAACGAGCTGACGATGGGCATCGCTTCGCTGAGCCTGTTCGCCAGTCGCCGTTTGTTCGATCTCCGGCTTCCGACCGGCAAGCCCGATCGTGACGGCAGCAAGGCCATCATCGAGTACTGCGAGAATCCGCCCCCGGAAACAGTACTTCTGATCACCGCCCAGGAATGGAGCCTGAAACATTCCGCAAAATGGAGCGAGGCAGTCGCAAGGCTCGGCCATGTGGTGACGGTCTGGCCGATCAAACCCAACGAGCTTCAGGGCTGGCTGGAAAAGCGACTTCGCAGTCGTGGACTTTCCGCCGAGCCAGCGGCGCTGAACCTGTTGGCCGAACGGGTCGAGGGCAACCTCCTGGCGGCCGCGCAGGAGGTCGAAAAACTGGCTCTGCTTTCGCCGGGCAAGCGCCTGGACGCTGCTGAGATGGAGCGGCTTGTCGCCGACTCCGCGCGCTATGACGTATTCAAGCTGGTCGAAGCGGCGCTCGCAGGGGATTGCCAGCGCGCCGTCCGCATGGTCAACGCACTGCGCGCCGAGGGCGAGCAGGTGCCTGGCCTGGTGCCGATCCTTGCCATGGAGCTGTTGAAGGTCGCCGGCCTGGCGCGGGTGGCCAACAGCGGCGGCAACCTGATGGGCGCGATGCGTGACGCGCGCGTCTGGGACAGCAAACAGGCCCTTTATCGCCGCGCCATCGAGCGCCATCCAGCCGCGCGCTGGGAAGCGTTCGTCGCCGAGGCCGGGCGAATCGACCTGATCTCCAAGGGCCGCTTGGGCGGGGACCCCTGGCTGGCGCTGGAGCGCCTGTTGACGGTGATCGCAGAGGCCAAGGCCCGGCGACTGCTCGCGTCCTGATGCTTCGCATCCTCTACGGCGGCACCTTCGACCCGGTCCACGAAGGCCACCTTGCCATCGCCCAGGCCGTCGCCGCCGCCTTCAAACACCCGGTCAGCCTGGTGCCGTCGGCGGACCCTCCGCATCGCCAGCCGCCCGGTGCGAGCGGTGAGCAACGGGCAAGAATGCTCGAACTGGCGGTCGCGGGCGCGCCGGACCTGAGGGTGGATCGCCGCGAGCTCAACCGCCATGGCCGGTCTTTCACCGTGGATACCCTGCAGCAGGTGCGGGCGGAACTCGGGCCTGAGGCTTCAATCGTCTGGGTCCTGGGCATAGATTCGCTCGCCCAACTCGACACCTGGCACGAGTGGCGACAAATCTTCGCGCTGGCCCATGTCCTCGGGGTACAGCGTCCCGGAACCGAAATCGACCAGGCCTGGCTGCAGCAGCAGGCCCCCGCGGTCTTTGCCGAAGTCATGCCGCGCTGGCGACCGATCGGCGAACTGGCGAGCCACCCCTGCGGCTATTACGCGCCCTTGCCGATTCGGCCGCTGCGCACGGAATCGGCCAGCGAGGTCCGGACCCGCATCGCGACAGGCAGGCCATGGGCCGGGCTGGTTCCCGAGCCGGTCGCCGGTTACATACGCGATGCAGGGCTTTATGGGTCGGCCCAAACCCGCTGAGGGTATAATCGCGCCGTCGGCCCGAGCCGCCCATCGAGAAAGAGTTTTGACCACCAAAGCCCATGTCATAAAGACACAAATGCCGAATCCGGCGCCGACGCCGGAAGCCCTGCTCAAGCAAGTGCACGCTGCGCTCGAAGAAATGAAAGCCAAGGACACCGTCGAAATCGACGTCCGCGGCAAGACCAGCATCGCCGATTATCTCGTGGTCGCCTCGGGCACCTCGACCCGTCACGTCAAGTCGGTCGCCGACGAAGTGGTGCAGTTCGCCAAGAAATGCGGCGTCATGCCACTGGGCGTGGAAGGCGAACGCGAGGCCGAATGGGTGCTGGTGGACCTGGGTGATGTCATCGTCCACGTGATGCTGCCCCGAGTGCGCGAGTTCTACGCGCTCGAGCGCTTGTGGACAGTCGGCGACCAGCCGCCCGAGGCCGATCCCGAAGCCTGAGCCGTGAAGGCCGTCCTGATCGCTGTCGGCGAGCGCGCCCCCCAATGGGTGGCGAGTGGATTTTCCGAATACCAGAAGCGCCTTTCCCATTGGCTACCCTTCTCCCTGCTGGAGGTTGCGCCGGGAATGCGCGGCAAGGGCAGGGATGCGGCACGGGCGATGAGCGAGGAAGGCGCGCGCGTGCTGGCCGCATTGCCAAGGCAGGCGCACGTGGTCAGTCTGGATGGAGGCGGGAAACCATACACCTCCGAGCAATTGGCGCGTCGGCTCGAGGCATGGCGCCAGGGCGGGCGCGACCTTGCGTTCCTGATCGGCGGCCCGGAAGGGCATGCGCCGGAAGTGATCGCCGCAGCGGATGAAAGCTGGTCGCTTGGGCCACTCACGCTGCCGCATATGCTGGTCCGGTTGATTGTCGCCGAGCAGATCTACCGCGCGGCCAGCCTGCTGGCCAACCATCCCTACCACCGGGCCTGAGGCAGCGCCCCGGCGATTGCAGTTCCCGCGAGGACGGCAAAAGTATCGAGTGGGTCACGACTGGTTCATGACAACCCGCCGCTGGCCGGCCGTCTGCGGCTATCCTTGCGCAATGCTCTACCTTGCCTCGCAATCTCCCCGACGCCGTGAACTGCTGACCCAGCTCGGACTGGAGCATGGCCTCCTCGAAATCAACGTCGACGAGCACCGGCAGCCCGGGGAGCCGGCTCTCGATTACGTCAGTCGCGTGGCCAGGGAAAAGGCCGGGGCGGGACTGCTCGAGGTGGTTTCCGTGCCCAACGCAGTCGTGCTGGGCGCCGACACGGAAGTGGTGCTGGCAGATGTCGTCTATGGCAAGCCGGCGGACGCGGACGACGCGGCGCGCATGCTTCGCGAGCTGTCGGGCCGCAGCCACCGGGTGATCACGGCCGTCTGGCTGGTGAGCGCCGGTCGCGAGGAACACGCCATCAGCGAATCCGATGTCCGCTTCGCACGCCTCAGCGACGATGACATCGCCGCCTATGTCCGGACTGGCGAATGCATGGGCAAAGCCGGAGCCTATGCAGTCCAGGGACGCGCAGCCGCCTTCATCGAACACTTGTCCGGCAGTTACTCCGGGGTGATGGGGCTGCCCTTGTACGAGACGTCGCGATTACTGCAAAAATTCCAGGCGCGAGTCTGAGCGAGAGATCAATTGTCCGAAGAAATCCTCATCAATGTCACCCCGCGCGAGACTCGCGTGGCCCTGGTCGAGAACGGCATGCTGCAGGAACTGCACATCGAACGGGCGACCCGTCGCGGCGTGGTCGGCAACGTCTACAAGGGCCGCGTGCAGCGCGTGATGCCGGGCATGCAGGCCGCCTTCGTCGACATCGGGCTCGACCGCGCCGCCTTCCTGCACGCATCCGATATCCTGCGCGTCCCGCCTGAGCAGCCAGAACCGAGCTTGTCGGCTCCGTCAATGCCGGCCCCCGAGACCTTGGATGCGCTGCCATCTGCGGTTCCGCAGCCGCCGATTTCCTCGCTGGTGCACGAGGGTCAGGAAATCGTCGTGCAGGTGGTCAAGGATCCGATCGGCAGCAAGGGCGCGCGCCTGACCACGCAGATTTCGATTCCCTCGCGTTACCTGGTCCTGCTTCCCTATTCGCGCGTCATCGGTATCTCCGCGCGGATCGAGGACGAGACCGAGCGCAACCGCCTGAAGGCGATCATGGTCGGGCTCGCCAATGGCGTCGGCGCGGGTTATATCGTCCGCACCAATGCCGAGGGACAGAGCGCCGAGGCCCTGGCCGAGGATGTCGACTACCTTCATCGCGCCTGGCGAATCATTCGCGAGACCAGCGCCAGCAGCAAGGTGGGCCAGCACATATACGACGACCTGTCCTTGCCATTGCGGGCCATGCGCGACCTGGTCACCAAGGAAGTCGACAAGGTGCGGGTGGATTCGCGCGAAACCTTCGACAAGCTGGTCGATTTCTCCCGCCAGTTCATGCCTGACCTGGTGGACAGGGTGGAGCATTACAGCGGAGAACGTCCGGTGTTCGACCTGTTCGGCGTCGAGGATGAAATCCAGCGCGCCATGCTCAAGACCGTGCCGCTTAAATCCGGCGGCCACCTGGTCGTGGACCAGACCGAGGCGATGACCACGGTCGACGTGAACACCGGTTCTTTCCTCGGCCAGCGAAACCTCGAGGAAACCGTCTACCGCACGAACCTGGAGGCGGCCCAATCGGTCGCCCGGCAACTGCGGCTGCGCAATCTCGGCGGCATCATCATCATCGATTTCATCGACATGAACGATGAGGAGCACAAGCGACAGGTCCTGCGCACGCTCGAGAAGGGCCTGGCGCGCGATCACGCCAAGACCGCCGTCCATGATTTCTCGCCGCTGGGCCTGGTCGAGATGACCCGCAAGCGCACCACCGAGAGCCTCGAGCGACAACTGTGCGAGCCCTGCCACGAATGTGGCGGCCGGGGCAGCCTGAAGACCTGCGAGACCATCGTGTACGAGATATTTCGCGAGATCACCCGCGCGGTGCGGCAGTTCGAGGCATCGCAACTGCTGGTCATCGCCTCGCCGATCGTGGTCAGCAAGATCACCGAGGAGGAATCGTCATCGGTGGCGGAACTGGAGGAGTTCCTCGGCAAGAGCATCCGGTTCCAGGCCGATGAACAATATGCCCAGGAACAATTCGACGTGGTCCTGCTCTAGGCGCGATGACGACGCCGCTGCGCCGACGGATACGACACGCGCGCCGCTGGACAGGCTATGGCTTGCTCATTCTTCTGATCGGGCTCGCCCTCCTTGTAGGCGTGGCCAACCAGTTGCTTCCGATGGTCGAGCGGCATCCCGAAAAGATCGCAGCGTGGCTGAGCGCGCGGGTAGGCGAGCCGGTCAGCTTTTCGCATGCAAGCGCCGAGTGGACCCGGCGCGGGCCTCGTTTCATCCTCGATGGATTGCACGTCGGCAAGGGCGAGACGCAACTGGATATCGGCCGCGCGCAGTTGCAAGTCGCGATGTACTCCGGCTTGCTGCCCGGCCAGCCATTGACCGAGCTGAAGATCCGCGACCTGGCCCTGACGCTGGTGCAGGACCAGGAGGGGCGATGGAAGGTGATCGGCTTGCCCGGGCAGGATGCGACCATCGATCCACTTGACCGGCTTGAGGGCTTCGGCGAGTTGCAGATCGAAAAGGCGCGACTTGCGGTCCGGGCTCCCAAGCTGAAGATCGAAATGAGCATGCCGCGGATCGACGCGCGGGTTCGGGTCGACGGCCCGCGACGTACGGGTGGGAGTTTCAGCCTGGGTCGAAGCGGGCGATCCTCCGTTGTCGGCCGTTCTCGAGTTTCACCGTCAACGCCGCGATGGGCTGTTGTGGGTTGGCGGCAAGAAACTGTTGCTCGCGCACTGGTCTCCCGTGCTGGCTTCGGTCGGGCTGAAGCCGGAGCAGGGCACCGTCGATCTCGCGCTGTGGACCGAACTGCGTGACCAGCGGATCAGCCAGGTCACGATCGATGCGCACGTTTCGGCGGCACGATTGCGCGCATCCAGGCCGATCAAGCTTGCCGACGGTGATGGCAACGGCAACCCGGAACCACTGGCCTTCGAGGACATCCGGGCGAGCGCGCGCTGGAAGGTGACGGCGAATGGCTGGCGAATCCACGCGCCGCAATTGAATTTCACCCAAGGCGGCAAGATCGCGCACCTGGATCATCTGGTGATCGATGGTGGCAGGCTGTTCGGCCTCTCCGGCCGCGAGCTGGACCTGTCGCCGCTGGCAGCGCTGCTTTCCCTGAGCGACAGGGTTCCTGATTCCATCCGGCAGTTCCTGCAACAGTCCAGGCCGCGGGCGGTGCTGCACGATGTGGTGATAGTCGGAAGACGCAATGGGCCGATGCGCGGATCGATGGTCGTCTCCAGCCTGAGCTTGCAGGCCAGCGGCAATCGGCCAGGCTTGTCGGGCCTGGCAGGACGCGTCCGCTTCGACGAGAGGGGCGGCGTGATGCGACTGGATTCCTCGCCGCTCCAGGTTGCCTGGCCGATTGGCCTGCGGCAGCCCGTTGATTTCCGATTGAGCGGGACCCTCGCGCTTTGGCGGACCAGTCCCGGCTGGACGCTTGGAACCAGCGGACTGCGACTGCGCGGCGAGGATTTCGGGGCTTCGCTACGGATGGAGCTTGGTTTCCAAGGTGACGCAAGCGCTCCGACGCTGGACCTGGCGGCGAATCTGGATCCGGCGACTTTCGCCACGGCGAAGAAGTTCTGGATACTTCACAAGATGCCCGCGGCCACCGTGCGCTGGCTGGACGAGGCGTTGCTCACCGGCGAAGTGACTGATGGTCGCATCGCCATTGGTGGCGATCTGGATGACTGGCCATTTCGAAACCACGGTGGCAACTTCGAGGCACTGGCAAGCACTCGCGATGCGTCCTTGAGGTTCGATCCGGAATGGCCGGTGGCGCAGCAGCTGGATCTCGACCTGGCCTTCAACTCCATCGGTTTTTCACTGCGAGGCAGTGGATCGCTCTTGGACAACCAGATCTCGAGCGTTGCCGGCGGCATTGCCGAATTTCACGAACCATTGCTCAGCCTCGACATCAACGCCAAGCGGCTCCGGCGAAAAGCTGCGCCTGCTGATGATCTCCAGCCCATTGAACAAGGACTACGGAGAACACCTGCGGGCGGTGACGATCCGCGGCGACACGGCCGTTGCGCTGGCGCTGCGCTTGCCATTGAACCACTCGCTCGGCGAGAAGCGGATCGACGGTACCGTGGACATGAGCCACGCCAGCCTGGCCGACTCGCGCTGGGATATCGCATTCACCGATGTCAGCGGGCGCACCCGGTTCTCGCGCGCAGGGATTCGCCACGGAGAACCTGAGCGTGCGGCTGTCGAACCAGCCTGGCATTTTCAACCTGCGCGTTGGCGCAGACTACCGGCGATCGGAACTTGGCGGCCGATCGCGACGCTCGATGGCCGGTTCACCGCCGCCACGCTGATCGATCGTTACCCGGACCTGGCCTGGCTCAAGCCCTGGGTGCTTGGCGCGAGCAACTGGAAGTTGGCGATCCGCATTCCGGCGGGAGGCAAGGCCGCAGGCGATGAGCCATCGCAACTCCTGCTCACCAGCGATCTGGTCGGGCACGGCGATCACGATGCCTGAGCCGATGAAAAAGCCCGAGCAGTCCAGCCTGCAAATGGAGCTGCGCGCGCCGTTGCCGATCGAACGCGGCGAGATAAACCTGCGGCTGGGCGAGGCTGATGCGACTGCGCGGCAGGGTGCGCAAGGATCTTCCCCTGACCGGAACGATCCAGCTTGGCGAGGGCCCGATCGCCGAGCCGCCGGCTCAAGGCCTGTCGGTGCGAGGCAATGCCGCCTTGCTCGACTCCACGGGCTGGGCCGGTTTCGCCGCCAAGGGCGAGTCGAGCTCGACCCTCCACGACATCGACGTCCAGGCGGCGCAGCTGATTTTCATCGACCGGGCGTTCGCCGATACGCACGTCCAACTCAACCGCGACAGCGCCTCGACCCAGGTACAGCTCAAGGGCAAGGGAATTGACGGAACGATCGATATTCCCAGCGAGATTTCCCGCGGCGTTCGCGGCCGCTTTGCCATTCTGTACATGCCTTCGGACGAACCCGGCGCGGCGTCGAAGGCGCCTGCCGCGGCCGACGTGGAGGATCCGGCGGCGCTGCCGCCGATGCAGATCAGCATCGCCGATCTGCGCCTTGGCCAGGCGCAGCTGGGCAAGGCCGAGTTGGTCACCACGCCGATTCCGACCGGCATGCGCGTGGACAAGTTCCAGACCAAGGCGAAGAACATGAGCCTGGATGCCGCTGGCGAGTGGGTGCGCGCAGCCAAGGGCACCCATTCGAACTTCCAGCTTTCCTTCAATGCCAGCAGCCTCGGCCAGATGCTCGATTCGCTGGGCTACAAGGAGATGGTCGAGGGCGGCAAGACCAAGGCAACGCTGGCCGGAAGTTGGCCGGGCTCGCCCGGCGCTTTCGCCCTGGCCACGATGAGTGGCACGCTCAAGGCCGAAGTCGGCGAGGGCCGGCTGGTCAATGTCGAGCCCGGTGGCTCCGGCCGCGTCCTGGGCCTGCTGAGCCTGGCGGAGATACCGAGAAGGTTGTCGCTGGATTTCAGCGACTTCTTCCAGAAGGGCTTCTCCTTCAACAGCGCGCGCGGCGATTTCGTATTCAACGACGGCAGGGCGCGCACGGACAATCTGCGCATCGATGGTCCCGCGGCGGAAATCCGGGTAAGCGGCACCACTGGTTTTCGCGAAATGGTCTACGACCAGCGCGTGGAGGTATTGCCAAAGGCGGGCGGCATCTTGCCGGCCCTGGGCCTGCTGGCTGGCGGACCGGCCGGCGCGGCGGTTGGCGCCATGGCCCAGGCGGTGCTTCAGAAGCCGCTGAAGCAGACGACGCGTGTCGTCTACGCCGTCACCGGGCCGTGGCAGAAGCCGCTGGTGAAGGTGATCGAGAAGGGGCCGAGTCGAAGTCCCGCAGCCACTGGCAGTCGTGACAAGGCCGTGCCCGATCCGCCTTGATTACGGCCGCCCACGCCCGCATTCCTAAGCCTTGCGTATTCGCATTTTTCGAGATCGACATGACCCAGCCGCTAGAACTCGCCCAGTCCCGCCTGTTGACGCCATCGGGCATGGGGCTGCCGGAAATCGATCTCGCCTTTTCCCGCCTGATGGGACCTGGGCGTTGATTTCGGCGACTTGTATTTCCAGCACAGCCGCCGCGAAAGCTGGACCGTCGAAGACGGCATCGTCAAGGATGGCGCGCATTCGATCGAGCAAGGCGTCGGCGTGCGGGCGATCAGCGGCGAAAAGACCGGCTTCGCGTATTCCGACGATATCCGCAGCGAGGCGCTGATCGAGTCGGCGAACGCGGCGCGGGCGATCAGCAGGGACGGCGGCCAGCAGTCCGCCGGCCGGCGCATAGCCGTTCCCGGGCGAGCGTTGTATCGCGCCGCAGGATCCGATCGAAGGCATGGCCCCGGAACAGAAAGTTGCGGCACTGCGCGAAGTCGATGCCTTCCTGCGTGCTGCGGACCATCGCGTGAAGCAAGTGATCGTCAGCCTTGCCGGCGCGATCGATACGGTGCTGATCGCGCGCAGCGATGGCGTGCTGGCGGCTGACGTACGCCCGCTGGTGCGTTTCAACGTGCAGGTCTTCGTCGAGGAGAATGGCCGTCGTGAATCCGGCTATGCCGGCTGCGGCGGCCGCTATTCCTATGCCGAACTGTTCGCCGACGGCAAGCCGCAGGGTACCGCCAGCGAGGCTTTGCGCCAGGCGCTGGTCAGCCTGCAGGCGGTCGATGCGCCGGCTGGCGTGATGCCGGTCGTGCTCGGACCGGGCTGGCCGGGCGTGTTGTTGCACGAAGCGGTCGGCCACGGCCTGGAAGGCGATTTCAACCGCAAGGGCACCTCGGTGTACTCCGGCCGCATCGGCCAGCGCGTAGCGGCCCCGGGCGTGACCATCGTCGATGACGGTACGCTGGCCGGCCGGCGCGGTTCGCTCAACATCGACGACGAGGGCACGATCACCCAGTGCACGACCCTGATCGAGGACGGCGTCCTGCGCGGCTACCTGCAGGACACGCTCAACGCCCGGCTGATGGGCATGGCCACCGACCGGCAACGGCCGCCGGGAGAGTTTTGCCCATCTGCCGATGCCGCGCATGACCAATACCTACATGCTGGCCGGCCAGCACGATCCGGCCGAGATGATCGCGTCGGTCAAGCGCGGCCTGTACGCGCCGAATTTCGGCGGCGGCCAGGTCGATATCACCAGCGGGAAATTCGTTTTTTCGGCCAGCGAGGCCTACCTGATCGAGGACGGCCGGATCACCCGGCCGGTGAAGGGCGCCACCCTGATCGGCAATGGGCCGGAGGTGATGAATCGGGTCAGCATGATCGGCACCGACATGCAGCTCGATGCCGGCGTCGGCATTTGCGGCAAGGATGGGCAAAGCGTGCCGGTCGGCGTCGGCCAGCCGTCGTTGAAGATAGATGCGATGACCGTGGGCGGCACCCAGGCTTGAGGTGCGCTCAGGCTTCGCCGGAATCGCCTTGCAGCAAATCGCGCAACTCGCGGAACAGTTCGCGGTAGGCATGCGGCGGCTTGTTGCGCAGCTTCTCTTCGCGCGCATTGCGCGCCAGTTGGCGCAGGTGCTGGCGATCCGCATGCGGATATTCGACCAGCAAGTCGTTGAGCGCGGTGTCGCCGTCCGCGACCAGTTGGTCGCGCAGGGCTTCGATGCGATGCAAGGCGGCGTTCTCGCGGCGCGAGTCGGCCTTGTCGTGCTCCATCGATGCGCGGATGGCCTCGCAGCGTCTCATCCTCTTCCCGGCGCAATTTCTTGGCCAGGAAGCCGACCGCCCGCTTGCGGGCGATCTGCGCGGTGATCCGCTGGGCGGCTACCGCCAGGGCCAGCAGGTCATCGCCGAGCGGCAATTGCGCCAGGCGCGCCGCCGGTTGTTCCACCAGCCGGTGGGCAAGCTCCAGCACGCCCAGGGCCTCCCGGCGCAGTTCGCCGCGGCTGGGGCCTAGATATTCACCTGAATCCTCGTCAACGCCACGCGTCACAGTCAATCAACCCTCTGGAATCACGCATAGTATGAGCATGAGCATCGACATCACCAAATCCGCCCCGATCTCCGGACGCCGGACGACTGGCCGGCCTGGCCAGCGAAGTCCTGCGCCTGGCCGCCGCGCGCGGCGCCAGCCAGGCGGAAGTGTCCATCAGCGAAGACATCGGCTTGTCGGTGAACGTGCGCATGGGCGAGGTCGAAACAGTCGAGCGCACCCGCGACCGCGGCGTGGCGGTCACCGTCTATTTCGGCCAGAGCAAGGCCAGCGCCAGCACCGCCGACCTTCAGCCGGCCAGCCTGGTAGCGACCGTCGAGCAGGCTTGCGCGATCGCCAAATTCACCGAGGCCGATCCCGCCGCCGGTTTGGCCGACGCCGGACCTGATGGCGCGGACTTTCCCGGACCTCGACCAGTGGCACCCCTGGGCCATCGATGCCGAGCACGCCATCGCGCTGGCCTTGAGCGCCGAGGCGAGGGGCCGCGACGCCGATTCGAGGATCAGCAACTCGGACGGCGCCTCGGTCAACACCAGCGAGAGCCTGGCCACCTACGCCAACAGCCATGGCTTCGTCGGCTTCGAGCGCAGCACCAGCCATTCGATCAGTTGCTCGCTGATCGCCGGCAAGGACGACGGCATGCAGCGCGACTACTGGTACACCGACCGGCGCTGAGCGCCGACGACCTGGACTCGGCGCCCAGCGTCGGCAAGCGCGCGGCCGAACGCACCGTGGCCCGGCTGGAGCCGCGGCCGATCAAGACCGGCGAGTTCCCGGTGCTGTTCGCGCCCGAGATGGCGCGCAGCCTGATCGGCCACCTGCTCGGCGCGGTTTCCGGCGGCGCACTTTACCGGCGCGCCAGCTTCCTGCTCGACTCGGCGGGCACGCAACTGTTCCCGGACTGGTTTTCGATCGCGGAGAATCCATTCCTGCGCCGCGGATTCCGCTCGGCCGCGTTCGACGCCGAAGGCGTGGCCACGCGCGAGCAGGACCTGGTGCGCGACGGCGTGCTGTCCCGCTATGTGCTGGGCAGTTATTCGGCACGCAAGCTTGGGCTGGCACCACCGGCCAATGCCGGCGGCGTGCACAACCTCCAGGTCGCCAGCAATGCCAGCGACTGCTCGCAACTGGTGCGCGACATGGGCACCGGCTTGCTGGTGACGGAACTGATGGGGCAGGGCGTGAACACGATCACCGGCGATTACTCGCGCGGCGCGGCCGGCTTCTGGGTGGAGAACGGCGAGATCCAGCATGCCGTCGACGAGATCACCATCGCCGGAAAGCTGCGCGAAATGTTCCTGGCGATCGAGGCGGTGGGCGCCGATGTCGATCGCCGCTCCCACGTCCTGGTCGGGTCGATCCTGGTCGGGAAAATGATGGTCGCCGGCGCACCCTGAACTTGACACCGGCACCGTTGCGGCGGAAATTCAGCGCAGGCGCACGACCGGTGCGTCACTCATCAAGGGGAACCAGGATGTCTCAACTCGACGAAGCAATGACTCCGCCCCCGCCGCCATCCGGCGTGCCCAGCGCGGAAGAGAAGCAGTGGGCCATGTTCGCGCATCTCTCGGCCCTTGCCGGCGCCCTGCTCACGGGCGCCTTCGGTGGCTGGGGTTTCTTCATCGGGCCGCTGGTGATCTGGCTGGTCAAGAAGGACACGATGCCGTTCGTGAACGACCAGGCCAAGGAGGCGCTGAATTTCAACATCACCGTATCGGCGATCTTCCTGGTGCTCTGGATCCTGACCGTCATAACCTTGTTCATCGGCGCGTTGCTGACCTTCCCGCTGATGGTCATCGTCGGCATCGCCGCGCTGGTGCTGATCGTTATCGCCAGCATGAAGGCCAACGAGGGCGTGGCCTACCGCTATCCCTTCACGCATTCGCCTGATCAAGTAACGGCGGATGTTCCGCGCGGGTCAGTTGGCCCGCGCGATGGCGAAGTCGGCGAGCGCGCGCAGCGCATCGGCGGATGGACCAAGCGGATGCAGGGCATCCTGCATCTGCTTCGCCAACGCCTGCCAGCCTTTGCCTCGACTGGACGATGCCGAGCAGTGCCGGGTAGGTTGATTTTCCCTGCGCCTCGTCCTTGCCGACGGTCTTGCCCAATTGCTCCGAACTGCTTTCGACATCGAGGATGTCGTCGCGGATCTGGAACGCGAGTCCGAGGGCGTCGGCGAATTCGTCGAGCGATCGGAGTGAATCCCCCGGGGCGCTCGGCGCTCAGCGCGCCCATGCGCACAGCGGCGCGGATCAGCGCGCCGGTCTTGAGCGAGTGCAGTTGCTCAAGTCGCGGCAAGTCCAGGATCTGGCCGGTGGCCGCCATGTCCAGTGCCTGGCCGGCGCACATCCCGGAGGCACCGCTGGCGCTGGCCAGTTCGGCAACCAGCGCGATGCGAATGTCGCGCGTCGAGCGGCGCACTGGCAAGGACCTCGAACGCCAGCGCCTGCAGCGCATCCCCGGCAAGGATTGCTGTCGCGACATCGAATGCCACGTGCACGGTCGGGCGACCGCGGCGCAGATCGTCATCGTCCATGGCCGGCAGGTCGTCATGCACCAGTGAAAACGCGTGGATCAATTCGACCGCAACGGCGGCGGCATCGAGCGATGCCTCGCCAGCCCCGAACGCCTTTCCGGCCGCGTACACCAGCATCGGTCTCAGCCGCTTGCCACCGCCGAGCACGGCATGGCGCATCGCCGCATCGAGTCGGGGCGAATGGGTGGATTGCGGCAGGGCATGTTCCAGCGCGGCCTCGACCCGCGAGGCCCAGGCCGGAAACAATGAGTCAGCCGGCATTGCCGCCGAAATCCTCCGCCGCGGCGGGATTGGCCGGGTCGGCGAGCAGGCGCACGCGTTGTTCGGCCTGCTCCAGGGCTTTCTGGCATTCCCGGTAGAGGGCGATGCCGCGTTCGTAGGCCGCCAGCGATTCGTCGAGGCTCTGCTCGCCCTTTTCCATTTTCTGCACGAGTTGCTCGAGTTCGTCGAGCGCGCGTTCGAAGCTTGCCACGGCGGAGCCGGTGGTGACTGTTGGTTTGGCCATGGGGGAAAGTGTGGGGCGTGGACGGGGACGGGTCAAATGTCGACCGACAGTGGCGCTTGCCGCCAGTGCAGGCGCTCGGAAGTGTCGCGGCAAAACTGGTCGAGCCGGGCGGAGATGATCACGTCTCCCGCCGCCAGCACTTCGCCATCGGCCGCTACCAGCAGCGGCAGCCGCTCGCGCTGCCAGGGCGGCACGCCGGCTTCCTGCAGGCATTGCTTGAGCGCATGGGAGTGCTTGCGGCCGGGAAGGTTCAGGCGTTCTCCGCCATGCCGCGGGCACACCAGGAAGTCGCCGAACGTCCTGGCGACATGGGATTCCTCAAGCGCAGCGTCGCCGGCTCGGCGAACCATCCGGGTCGGGCCGGGCTTTGGCGAAGTACAGCAGGTCCCCGGTTGGCAGCAGCAGGCTTCCGCGCCCATCCCAGCGATAACTCCAGTCTGGCGGCAGAGCGCCGCGTTGGGTCTCGACATGGAGCCAGTCGCGCCAGCGCCTGAGCACGACGCCGGCCCAGCAGTACTCGGCGCTGGTATCCGATTGCGCGTCGAGAAGATCGCGATTCGATGATCGCCAGGGCGTTTCCCGGCAACGGCGGCAAGCCCAATTCGGCGAGCCATTGGCGCAGCACGCGGGCAGCGCCACGGGCGTTCGAGCTCGCGCAAAGCCTTGGCCTGCAGGGTCGTCGCCTCGGGTCCGCGGGCCTGGTGCAGGCGTTTTCTCGCTTCTTCGCCCAGCAGTATGCGCGTCCTCCGCCAGCAGCGCGGCGCTGCGGGCCAGCGCGGCGTTGGCATGCGGCCAGCGCTCGCGCAGGGTCGGGCAGCACCCGGTGGCGCAGGAAATTCCGATCCAGGTTCTCGTCCAGGTTGGATGAATCCTCCATCCAGCTCAACCCGTTCGCCTGCGCGTACTGCAACAGATCCGGCGCGGCTCACGTCCAGCAACGGCCTGCGACAGGCTGCCCAGGCCGAAGTTCCGGACTCGGCCGCATGGCGGCAAGGCCGTCGCTGCCCGATGCGCGCAACAGGCGCAGCAATACGGTTTCAGCCTGGTCATCCTGGTGATGGGCCAGCACCAGTTGCTCGCCCTCGCGCAGGTGTCGCTGGAACGCGTGGTAGCGCGCTTCGCGCGCTGCAGCTTCCGAGCCCCTTTCCGCTGTCGCGCGCCACTTGCACGCGTTCGATGGCAAGGGCGACGCCGAGTTGCCCGCAAAGTCGCGACGCAATGCTGTTCCCAGTCATCCGCGTCGGCATGCAGGCCGTGGTGGATGTGGATGGCGCGCAAGGCGGCCGGGCGCGCCGACGCGCTGGTGGCCAGCGCGTGCAGGAGCACCGTCGAGTCCAGGCCGCCGCTCAGGCCGACCAGGACCTGCGTCCCGGCCAGCTTCTGCAACGACTGTTCGAGTGTCGCCCTGTTCACTGCAATCGCGGCCTAAGCCGCCTGGTAGGCACCATAGCCGCGCAGCCGCTGGTAACGCTTCTCGAGCAAGGTCTCGGTATCGTGCTGCTCGAGCTCGGCCAATTCATCGATCAATGCCTGCTTGATCGTCGCCGCCATCGCTGCCGGATCGCGATGCGCGCCGCCAAGCGGCTCGGGAATCACCCGGTCGATCAGGCCGTGTTCGAGCAGTCGGATGCGCGGTCAGACCCAGCGCCTCGGCGGCATCGCGGGCCTTGTCGGCGCTCTTCCACAGGATCGACGCGCATCCTTCGGGCGAGATCACCGAATAGGTGCTGTATTGAAGCATCAGCGTGCGATCGCCCACGCCGATGGCCAGCGCGCCGCCGGAGCCGCCTTCACCGATCACCGTGCAGATCACCGGGATGCGCAGTTCGGCCATTTCCAGCAGGTTGCGCGCGATGGCTTCCGACTGCCCGCGCTCCTCGGCGCCCACGCCGGGATAGGCGCCGGGCGTATCGATGAAGGTGAACAGCGGCAGCCCGAAGCGCTCGGCCATTTTCATCAGGCGCAGCGCTTTCCGATAGCCTTCCGGACGCGGCATGCCGAAATTGCGCTTGATCTTGCTCTTGGTGTCGCGACCCTTCTGTTGACCGATCACCATGCACGCGCGGCCGCCGATCCGTGCCAGGCCGCCGACGATTGCGGCGTCGTCGGCGAAGGCGCGGTCGCCGGCAAGCTCGTGGAACTCATCGCAGATCAGGTTCAGGTAGTCGAGCGTGTAGGGGCGCTGCGGGTGGCGGGCCAATTGCGAAATCTGCCATGGCGTCAGCTCGCTGAAGATCTCGGCCGTGCGGATCCGGAGTTTCTCCTGCAGACCGCCGACTTCGACGTCGATATTCACCGACTGCCCCGTGCTGGCACGGCGCAGTTCCTGGATCTTGGTCTCCAGGTCGGCGATGGGCTGTTCGAAATCGAGGAAGTTCGGGTTCATGGGCGGGTTTCGGCAAAAGGCTGGGACAAATACTAGCAGGGCAGGGGTTTGGGCTCTCGAAAGAGTTAGCGGTCGCTGGCCCATGGCCGGTGCATGGCCAGGCTGACCTGGCTGACGCCGGGCAGCGAGCGCAGCGCAGTCACCAGTTCGGCATCGGTGCGCACCGAGTTCTGGCCGTTGAGGTCGACCACGCCGCGGGAATCGCTGGCGATCAGGTCCAGGCGCAGGGGCGTTCCCCCGGGGCGGAAGCCGGCCATCAACTGCTGCAGGCGCTCCCAGGCGCCGCTCTGGCGCAGGTCGACCGTGAGCGCCAGCCGGCGGCCGTACTGGGCGCACAGGGTGCGGAAATCCCAGCATTGGCGCACCCGCAGCGAGAAGCCGCCGTTGAAGGAATCCTCGCGCAGGCCGCCTTCGACAATGATGATCCGGTCGCGCGAAAGCAGGGGCGCGAATTCGCTGAAGGCATCGCTGAAGAATGCGCATTCCAGCCTGCCGCGGGTGTCCTCGATCTGAACGAAGGCCTGGTTGTCGCCGCGGCGGCGAACCGCGGTCACCAGGCCGGCGAGCACCACCTGCGCCTCGCCCCGATTGTTCCGCTTCTCGCTGAAAAGCCGTTCAAGATCGCCCAGGGTCGAGCCAACCAGCGTCGACAGCTCGGCCTGCCACGGATCGAGCGGGTGGCCGCTGAGGAAATGGCCGAGCGTTTCGCGCTCGCCGATGAGCTTCTGTTCCAGCGACCAGTCGCGGGGCGACCGGCAGTTCGATCCGGACTTCCGGCATGGCGCCGCCGCCGAACAACGACGCCTGTCCGGCATCGCGTTCGCGAGCGAATTGTTCGGTGGCTTTCATCACCTCCGGCAACTGCAGCATCAGCGAAGCGCGATTGGCGCCCAGGCCATCGAGCGCGCCGGCATGGACCAGGGCCTCCAGCACGCGCCGGTTGAGTTTGGCCGAGTCCACGCGCTGGCAGAAATCCAGCAGGTCGCGAAATTTCCCCTGGCCCCGCCGCGACTCGGCAATCGCCTCGCAGGCGCCGCGGCCGACGCCCTTGATCGCGCCGAGGCCGTAGCGGATCGACTTGGCGTCGAGGGCCTGGAACATGAAATCGGAAGCGTTGACGTCGGGCGACTGCACCTTCAAGCCGATCAGCCTGGCATCGTCCAGGAAGTTCACGACCTTGTCGGTGTTGTCCATGTCCGAGGACAGCGTTGCGGCCATGAACTCGGCCGGATAATGCGTCTTGAGCCACGCCGTCTGGTAGGCGACTAGTGCATAGGCGGCCGAGTGCGACTTGTTGAAACCGTAGTCGGCGAATTTTTCCATCAGGTCGAAGATCGGCGAAGCGACCTTGGCGGGGATGCCGTTCTTCTCCGCGCCATCTTCGAACTTGAAGCGCTCCTTGGCCATCTCCTCGGGCTTCTTCTTGCCCATCGCCCGGCGCAGCAGGTCGGCGCCGCCGAGCGAATAGCCGGCCAGCACCTGGGCGATCTGCATCACCTGTTCCTGGTAGACGATCACGCCGTAGGTTGGCTTGAGGATCGGCTCGACCAGCGGATGCGGATAGATGACCTCGGCGCGGCCATGGCGCCGGTTGATGAAGTCATCGACCATGCCCGCGCCAAGCGGGCCCGGGCGGTACAGCGCGGCGAGCGCGATCAGGTCCTCGAAGCAGTCCGGTTCGAGCTTGCGGATGTAATCCTTCATGCCGCGCGACTCGAACTGGAAAACGGCAGTGGTCAGGCCGCGCGACAACAATTTGTAGGTTGGCTTGTCGTTGAGCGGCAGGTCCAGGATGTCCAGTTCGGCGCTCGCCCGACTGGCGACGCCTGGCGTTGATCGCCTTCACTGCCCAGTCGATGATGGTCAGCGTGCGCAGGCCGAGGAAGTCGAACTTCACCAGGCCGATCGCCTCGACATCGTCCTTGTCGAACTGGGTGACGATGCTCTTGGCGGTCTCGCCCTTGCCGACATGCTCGGCGAACAGCGGCGAGAAATTGGTAAGCGGCGTCGGCGCGATCACCACGCCGCCGGCGTGCTTGCCGGCGTTCCTGGTCAGGTCTTCCAGCTTGCGGGCCAGGTCGAGCAGGTCGCGGACATCGTCTTCACTCCGATAGCGCGCGATCAGTTCAGCGGAGGCCAGGTTGCTGTCTTTTTTCGCGGCATCCGACTCGCCAAGGGCATCGTCCAGGCTGACGCCCAGCGTCATCGGGATGAGTTTCGCGATCGAATCGACGAAGCCGTAGGGGTAACCAAGCACGCGGCCGCAATCCCGAACCACGGCCTTGGCGGCCATGGTTCCGTAGGTGATGATCTGGCTGACCTTGTCGCGACCGTATTTCTGCGCGACGTAGTCGATCACTTCGTCGCGGCGATCCATGCAGAAGTCGATGTCGAAGTCGGGCATCGACACGCGTTCGGGATTCAGGAAGCGCTCGAACAGCAAGTCATAGCGCATCGGGTCCAGGTCGGTGATGCCCAGCGCCCATGCCACCAGCGAGCCAGCACCCGAGCCGCGACCGGGCCCGACCGGAATATCGTTCTGCTTGCCCCAGTTGATGAAGTCCGCGACGATCAGGAAGTAGCCGGGAAAGCCCATCGAGTCGATGACCTTGAGCTCGGTGGCCAATCGCGCGTCGTAGTCGGCGCGGGTAAAGCCGGTCATGACCTGGTGCTTCTGCAGGCGCTTCTCGAGTCCCTCCCTGGCCGAGTGTTCGATCCACGAACTGAGCGTATAGCCGTCCGGAACGGGAAAGTCAGGCAGGTAATAGGTGCCAAGCTCCAGCTCGAAATTGCATCGCTTGGCCAGTTCCACCGTGTTCTGCAGCGCTTCGGGAACATCGGCGAACAACACCGCCATCTCCTCGGCCGACTTCAGGTACTGTTCGGCCGAATGGTCGCGCGGGCGCTTCGGATCATCGAGAACCCGGCCGGAGGAAATACAGACGCGCGCCTCGTGCGCCTCGAAATCCTCGCGCACCAGGAAGCGCACGTCGTTGCTGGCGATGACTGGCAAGTCATGCAGCGCGGCAAGCTCCAGCGCGATTGCGTTGAACTCCTCTTCGCCGGCGCGATCGGTTCGCGTCAGCTCCAGGTACAGGCGGTCGCCGAAGCACTGCCGCCAGTCCTGCAGCAAGCCGAGCGCCTGTTCCCGGCGCCCGCCCGCGAGTGCGTGCCCGATCGGGCTTTCGCGCCCGGCCAGCACGATCAAACCGGCGTGCTCCGCGAGCAGCCATTCCAGTTTGATCGCGACGAAGTCGCCGCGGTGGCCTTCAAGGAAGGCACGGGTGATGAGCCTGGAAAGACTCAGGAAGCCGGTGCGGTTCTGGCAAAGCAAGGTCAATCGCGCCGGAGCCTGGCCTTCCTCGGCCACCCACAGGTCGGCGCCGGCCAGCGGCTTCAGGCCCGCGGCTTCGGCGGCTTTGTAGAATTTCACCAATGCGAACAGGTTGCTGGCATCGGTCACCGCCACCGCCGGCTGGCCGAGTTCCACGCAGCGCTGCACCAGCTGCGCGATGCGCAGCGTCGAGTCGATCAGCGAGTACTCGCTGTGCAGGTGCAGATGGACGAAAGTCGGGGCCATTCGGGGCAGTCTGAAGCAGGGCTCCAGCTTAGGCCGCAGGCCTGTGGCGAACAAGGCTTGACAGCTGCCCGCAGTCGCCGGAAACGACCGGAGCGCACGGTCCCTGAATTCCGTGCGCCCCGAACGCCTTGACGAAGTTTCAGTGCACCCGGAACGGTCGGCTCAACGGCTCGATGCGGACATAGCCGCGCTCGCGGATCTGCTGACGGTGGATGATCGTGCTGGCTTCGGCCAGGCAGGCGCTCTCCCACAGGCAGCGGCGCTCGTCGGCCGTGCCTCGCGGATGGGACTCGCTGCGGAAGCGACTGTAGTCGAGATAGTCCTGGACTTCGCCTGAAAATTCCGGCCAGCTCAGCTCCACCAGCAAGGCGTCGTCGAGATGGCCGATCAAGGGCAGGTCGTCCGGGATGAGGTCGTCGATCCGGCGGATGTACTCGAGCAGGTGACGACCGCTGCGCGCCATATTGGCGGACAGCGACCAATCCGGATCGTCGAGCATTCGGCGCAGGGACTCGGCGCGCGCCAGGCGAATGTTGATCGTCGCCTCGGCGGTTTCCGCGGGCAGGTCCTGCAGCCAGCGCGCGAGGCTGGTGATCTGGTCGGCGTCGACCGACGGTGCGCGCTCGCTTACCCCGCGCAGGTGGTAATTGAAATCCAGCATCGCGGCGTCGGCGAGCTTGAGGCCGGCAACTTGCCGGCGACGGGAATCCGCATGTGCGCTCGGCAATGCCAAGGGCAGCGGTTCATTCTGGTAACGGATCGAGTTCATGCGTTCTTCTCACTTCGGGCCTCGGGCGGCCCGCTCACTACGATGGATGCAGGAGGATATTGAAGGGTTGCATTGAATTCATCGCGGGCCGTTGGTGGCTATTACCTTTGGGCTATCCAGGATCAACTGATCCTGAATAGTGAAACGTGTGCACGGGTCTCGACGTAATGTTGCTCGTGCAACCGATTGCTGTCGGGAATCAGATAGACCTGCGCGTCAGTCGCAGTTCGATACGATCAGGCTATTGCGTACCGGTGTGAAGCTGCGTCGGTGCTCCGGGCACGGCCCGAACCGCGCCAGCGACGCCAGGTGTTCCGCCGTCGGATAGCCCTTGTTCTTCTCGAAGCCGTAGTCGGGATAGCGACCATGCAGCGCCAGCATGTGCCGATCGCGGCTGACCTTGGCCAGGATCGAGGCCGCCATGATCGACGGCTCGAGGCGGTCGCCCCCGACCAGCGCCTGGGCAGGGCAGGGCAGGCCGGGAGGAACCCGGTCGCCGTCGATCAGGGCCCGGGTCGCCGAAGGAGTGATGGCGCAGATGGCGCGGCGCATTCCTTCCATGGTCGCCCAGAGTATGTTCAGCGCGTCGATCTCTTCCCGTTCCACGAATTCGACATGCCAGGCCAGGCTCATCTGCTGGATGATTGGAAACAGGCGCTCCCGCGATTGTGCGGTAAGCAGTTTGGAGTCCCTCAGGCCCGCAATCGGCCGCCCCGGATCGAGGATCACCGCCGCGCAGACCACGGGGCCCGCAAGTGGGCCGCGACCGGCTTCATCGACGCCGGCCACGAGGGCGCCACGATTCATCGCGGCCGTTCCAGCAACTGCGCGATCGCAGCGGCCGCAGCGTCCGGAGCATCGCCCCGCAGGCGCTCATGGATGGCCTGGTAGCGCGGCTGCAACGTGGCGCGCGCCCCGGCATCGTTGAAGCAGCGCAGCAGCGCCTCCACCAGGTTTGCCGGCGTGCAGTCGCCCTGCATCAGTTCGGGCACGATCGGCTCGTTGGCCAGCACGTTGGGCAGGCTGTACCGGTTGACGTTCATCAGGCCCAGTCCCATGACGAGGCGGTAGGTCAGGGCCGAAATGCGGTAACCGACGACCATCGGCTTCTTCGCCAGCATCGCCTCCAGCGCCGCGGTCCCCGAGGCGAGCAGGACCACATCCGAGGCGATCAGGACCTGGTGCGCCTGGCCCGCGAGCAGGCGGACGCCTGGCAGCGTCACCTTTGCCAAGCCGCGCTCGATTTCCTCCCTGCAGGCCTCGTTCGCGGCTGGAATCACCACCGTCAGCCCCGGCACTTGCGAGGCCAGCAGTTTCGCCGCTTCCAGGAAGGTGGGTAGCAGGCGTCGAATTTCACCGAGGCGGCTGCCGGGAAGCAAGGCGAGCAGCGGAACATCCGCCGGCAAGCCCAGCGCCAGTCGCGCGGCGCCGCTGTCGGGGTGCAGTTCGAATACATCGGCCAGCGGGTGGCCGACGAAACGTGCGTCTATCCCATGCCGCGCATAGATCGGAGGTTCGATCGGGAACAGGCAGAGCACGAGGTCGGCGCTTCGGCCGATCTTGGCGGCGCGCCCCTCGCGCCAGGCCCAGACCGAGGGACTGACATAGTGCACTGTTCGCAGGCCGGCCTGCTTCAGGGAGCGTTCGAGCCCGAGGTTGAAGTCCGGCGCGTCGATGCCGATGAAAACGTCGGGCTTCCAGGCGAGCAGGCGATGGCGCAGTTTGCGGCGCAACCGCAACAGGCGCGGCAGGTGGCGCAGCACTTCGGCAAGCCCCATCACCGCCAGTTCGCCGCAATCGTGCCAGGCGTCCATGCCCTCGGCGCGCATCTGCGGGCCGCCGATGCCGGCAAACTGGGCGCCCGGAAAGCGCGATTTGAGTTGTCGGATCAAGCCGGCGCCGAGCTGATCGCCCGAAGCCTCGCCAGCGACCAGCGCGATGCGCATTGGCGTCAGCGCAGCAGGCCGCGTTCGCTGCGCTCGATGAACTCGAGCATCTGTCGAACGTCGACTGAATCCTGGGCGCTCTCGGCGAGTTCCTGTCTCGCCTCGGTCATCGGCTTTCCGGAAATGAACAGGGTGCGGTAGGCCCGCTTGATCGAGGCAATGCGCGTGGCATCGAAACCGCGGCGCTTGAGTCCCTCGGCATTGATGCCGCGTGGCCCTGCGTACTTGTCGGCGACCAGCACGAACGGCGGCACGTCGCCGTTGATCAGGCTGCCCATCCCGATGAAGGCGTGGGCACCGATCCTGCAGAACTGGTGCACCCCGACGAAGCCGCCGAGGATCGCCCAATCCTCGACCACCGCATGGCCGGCCAGCGTGGCGTTGTTGGCGAAAATCGTGTTCGAGCCGACCCGGCAATCATGGGCGATATGCACGTAGGCCATGATCCAGTTGTCGTCGCCGACGGTGGTCACGCCGCCGCCATCGGCGGTGCCGCGGCTGAAGGTGGTGAACTCGCGGATCGTGTTGCGGTCGCCGATCACCAGTTCGGTCCGCTCATCGGCGAACTTCTTGTCCTGGGGATCGCCGCCGAGGGCGGCATGCGAATAGATTCGATTGTCGATTCCGATCCGGGTCGGACCTTCGATCACGCAATGCGATCCGATGCTGGTGCCCTCGCCGATGTCCACGTCGGCGCCGATGATGCTGTACGCACCGATGCTGACCCGCGCTCCCACCCGGGCCGAGGGGTCGATCTGCGCGGTCGGATGGATCATCCTCAGCTCCTGCCCTCGGCGCACAGGATATCGGCGCTGGCAACTTCCTGGCCGTCGACCCGCGCGGCGCACTGGTACATGGCCATGTTGCGGATCATGCGCTTGAGCCTGACCTCGAGCATGAGTTGGTCTCCGGGCACGACCATGCGCGAGAAGCGGGCGTTGTCGATCTTGACCAGATAGAAGAGTTTGTCCTGCTTTCCCGCCACGTCGGTGGTGGCCGAGAGCTGGGTCAGCAGGCCGCCAGCCTGCGCCAGCGCTTCAAGCACCAATACGCCCGGCATCACCGGGTGACCGGGGAAATGGCCCTGGAAGAATGGCTCGTTGATCGAGACGTTCTTCACCGCGAGGATTCGCTGGTTGGGCTCGAGCTCGAGCACCCGGTCCACCAGCAGGAAGGGATAGCGGTGCGGCAACAACGCCTGTATGCGATTGACATCGACGGGCATCGAAACGGTGGCAACGGTCATGTCAATCCTTGTCCTGGCTCAGGGCGGTGATTTTACGCGCCAGCTCGTCAAGATGCTTGAAGCGGGCCGCATTGCGCCGCCAGTCGCGGCTGCGCTGGATTGGCGTGCCGGAGGAATACTCGCCGGGCTCGGTGATCGAATGGGTGACCAGGCTCCGGGCAGTAATCAGCACTTTGTCGCAGATCTCGATATGCCCCACCATGCCCACGCCGCCACCGATCAGGCAATAACGACCGATCCGGGTCGAACCCGCGATCGCGACGCAGCCGGCCATCGCCGTGTGGGCGCCGATGCGGACGTTGTGTCCGACCTGGATCTGGTTATCCAGCCGGACGTCTTCCTCAAGCACCGTGTCGTCGATGGCGCCGCGGTCGATGGTCGTGTTGGCGCCGATCTCGCAATCGTCGCCGATCGACACGCCGCCCAGTTGCGGCACCTTGATCCAATGGCCTTCGTCCATGGCCAGGCCGAAACCCTCGGCCCCGAGCACGGCGCCTGGATGTATGCGGACGCGTTCGCCCAGGCGCACCCGCGTCACCAGCGTCACCCGGGCCAGCAACTCGGAGCCCGGGCCCACCTCGCAATCGTCGCCGATCACGCTGCCTGCACCGATCACCACGCCATCGGCGATCAGCGAACGCTCGCCGATGCTCACGAACGGCCCGACGCAGGCCGTCGCGGCAACCCGGGCGCTTTCGGCAATGACGGCGCTGGGATGGATGCCGGGAGAGTATTCGTTGGCCGGCTCGAACAAGGCGGCGATTCTTGCGAACGCAACGTACGGGTCGCGGGCGATCAGGCAGGGGACAGGGCAACTGGCCGCGTCTTCCCGGCGAACGATCACCGCGGCCGCGCGGGTCTGCGCCAGGTGTTTCCGATACGCCGGATTGGACAGGAAGCTGATCTGGCCGGCAGTGGCGCGCTCGAGCGTCGCCACCCCGTTGATGCCTTCCGCCGCAACGCCCCGCTGTTCGAGGTCGAAGCGCTCAGCAAGAGCCGGAAGCGAGTAGATCGGGCCGGTCATGACCGCCAGCCCTGGGAACTACTGCTGATTGCCGAAGGTGAACTGCAGGCGCTCGATCTGGTCGCCCGGGATCGTGTTGCCAAGCGGACCGATGGTGTCGCCCTCGTAGCGGATCGGCAATGCGTAGCTGATCGAGATCGGGCCGACCGGTGACTGCCACTGCAGTGCCAGGCCGGTTGTCACGCGGAATGCGTCGAGCGCGAAATCCCCGGTGCGGGCGAACACGTAGCCGTAGTCGAGGAAGGCCGAAATCCTGGTGCCACCACCGCCCAGCAACTGCGGGAAGTAGAACTCGAAGGTGCCCGTGGTCTTGACCGGGCCGCCCAATGGCTGGACCTGGCTATAGCCGCCCCACGAGGTTGTCGGGCCCAGCGTGTTTGCCGTGAAGCCGCGTACCGAGCCCGGACCGCCGGCATAGAAATTCTTGAAGAACGGCAGGCCGCAATCGGCCTGGGTACCCGGGATCGGAAGCCCGGTGGTGTTGAACGAAAAGCACTGAGCCTCCGCGGTGGCGCCGTAGGCCTTGCCGTATCCGAGACTCACGCCCGCCTTCAGGATCAGCCAGCGGGACATCTGCCAGTAGTACTCGAAGTCGTAACTGAGCCGGAACCATTCCAGGTCGCTGCCCGGCAACGCGATTTCGCCGATCACCCGGTTGAGCATGCCGCGGCTTGGAATCAGGAAATCATTGCGCGTGTCCAACTGCCAGCCCACGCGTGAAGTCCAACCGTTGATGGTCCACTGGCGCGTGCCGCCGGGGATGCAGACATCCGGATCCAGGCCGACGATGCCGTCGTCGTCCGTCGACGGAGTGGCCGGATTGTTGTCGTTATCGCCGCTCGCCACGCAGTAACCGCCCGTGCGTTCGCGATCGCCCATGGTCTGGACCAGGTAGTTGGTGACCTGTGGCGGCGTCGAGCCGTCGTAGGTGGTGACCTGGTTCCTGAAGATGCCCAGCGAAGTGCTGATGCTGGTGTCCTCGGAAAGTGGCAGGCCGAAGGTGACTTCGCCCGCCGCGTTGCCGGAACCGTAGCGCGCCGTCGAAGTGGTCGACTGGCTGTAATCGCTGTAGAGCAGGTTGTAGCCGACGCTGACCCCGTTGTCGGTGAAGTAGGGATCCACGTACGAGAAATTGACGCTGGTCGAATAGTCGTTGTTGATCAGCCCGATCGAGAAGCGGTTGCCCGTTCCAAGGAAGTTGTTCTGCTGCAACTGGATGCTGGCGACGATGCCGGCGTTCTGCGAATAGCCAAGGCCGAACACGAAGCTGCCCGCGTTGCGCTCCTTTACCGTGATAACCACGTCCACCTGGTCCTTCCGGCCGTCGACTTCGGGAGTCTCGACCTCGACCGACTCGAAGAAGCCGGTCCGCTGCAGGCGGATCTTCGAACGATCGATCATCGCCTGCGAGTACCAGGCGCCTTCGAATTGGCGCATTTCACGGCGCAGGACCTCATCGGCCGTGTTGGCATTGCCCTTGAATTCGATGCGACGGACCATCACGCGCGGTCCGGGCTTGACCACGAAGTTGAGGCTGACGGTGTGGTCTTCCCGATTGACTTCCGGAATCGGCGTCACTTCCGCGAAGGCATAACCGATGTTGCCCAGCACCGTGGTGATCGAGTTGGTGGACAGCTCCAGCAACGCCCGCGAGAAGTAGTTGTCCTTGCGGATCAGGACCATGTTCTCGATCTGCGACTGCGGCAGCACCGTGTCGCCGGAAACCTTTACTTCGGAAACCTTGTACTTCTCGCCTTCGGTCACGTTTGCCGTGACGAACATGTCCTGCTTGGAAGGACTGATCGCGATCTGGGTGGACTCGACGTTGAAATCCACGTAACCGCGGTCGAGGTAGAAGTTGGAGAGCTTCTCGAGGTCGCCCGAGATCTTCTCGCGCGAATACTGGTCGTCGCGGCGATACCAGGAAAGCCAGTTGGTGGTGCCCGATTCCCAGCCCTGGCGAATCGCCACGTCCGGGAAGGTCTGGTTGCCGACGATGTTGATGTCGCGGATCTTGGCCGGCTTGCCTTCCGCGATCACCAGCAGCACGTCGACCCGGTTGCGGTCGAGCGGGGTGATCGTCGGCGTGATGCTCACGCCGTACTTGCCGCGGTTGTTGTACTGGCGGGTCAGTTCCTGGGTGACGCGGTCGAGGTTGAGGGGATTGTAGGTTTCGCCCTCGGACAGGCCGATGCCCTTGAGGCCCTTCATCAGGTCCTCGGTCTTCAGCTCCTTGTTGCCTTCGAGCTTGATCGTATTGATCGCCGGACGCTCGACCACCGCGATGACCAGGATGTTGCCCTGCCGCTCGAACTTGATGTCGCTGAAGAACCCGGTCTTGAACAGGGCGCGCATCGCTTCCGTCGAGCGGTTGCGGTCGAGCAGGTCACCCTTCTCGACCGGCAGGTAGGTGAAGACGGTGCCGGCGGAAATCCGTTGCAGCCCGTCGACACGGATGTCGGTGACGGTGAACGGCTGGTAATTCTGGGCAAGGACCGGACCGGATAGGGCGGCGGCGAGGGCGAGGCTCAAAAGGCGGCGGCGTGCGGTCGGGCGCGTCATCATCAATCCAGATTGGTGGCGCAGGGCGCCGGTAGGTTGGGTTCAGAAAATCGTTCGAACAAGGTCATTGTAGAACGCAAGGCAAATCAGTCCGGCCAGAAGGAGCAAACCGACGTATTGCCCGGCGATCAGCACCCGCTCACCGACCGGACGACCTGAAACCAGTTCGATAAGGTAATACAGCAGGTGCCCACCATCCAAGACCGGAATGGGCAGCAGGTTCATGATGCACAGGGTCAGCGACAGGCTGGCCATGAAGCCAAGCAGCCTGGAAGCGCCTAGATTGGCCTCCGCTTGGGCAACCTGGGCGATTCCGATGACGCCGGAAAGGTTTTTCGAGGAGGCCTGGCCGGTGACCAAACGGGCGAGGAATCGGAGCATTTCGCGCGTTTGCTTGCCCGTTTCGGCCATGGCTGCGCGAAAAGCCAGCACCGGGCCATAGCGCAGCACGGTCAATTCCCGGCGCGAGGCGATGCCCAGCCGCCAGATCTTTTTGCCCTGGTCGCTCACCTGGACGGGCGTCAGCGATTCAGAAAGCACCTGGCCGTTTCGCTCGAATTCGACCCTGACGGGCGCTCCGGAAGCGGCCGACTCCTGCAGGATTCCGCCGATCTGGCTGAACTTCTCGACCGGCTGGCCGGCGATCTTCAGGATCCGGTCCCCGGCGCGCAGGATTCCCGCTGCCGGAAGCCCTTCCTGGACCTCGGCCACCAGCGGCGGGTCTTCGGCCATGATCGTGGTCAGCCCGATCGCGGCCAGCGGGTCGGATTGATCGAAGTCCGCGGGCAGGCGATCGAGCGCAAGCACGCGCTGGGCGGTGTGACCGTTGGAATCCTCGACGGTGATCGTGACCGGCTGGCGGTCGATCTCCGCCAGCGCGAGCGGCGTGAGCGCGTGGTTCCAGGTCGGCGTCAGCTGGTCGCCGATCTGCAGGATCCGATCGCCCGACTTCAGTCCCGCTTCGGCGGCCAGGCCGGTCGACGCCCCGAGGACCGGGGCCACCCCGGACCAGCCGACCATGAAGGTGATCCAGAACAATCCGATGCACAGCAGCAGGTTGGCGATCGGGCCGGCCACGACGATTGCGATCCGTTTGCCCACCGGCTGCCGGTTGAATGCCCTGTCGCGGTCGACCGGGGCGACTTCGGCCTCTCGCTCGTCCAGGAATTGCACGTAACCGCCGAGCGGAATCATGGCCACCTGGTAACGGGTACCGTCGGCGCCCAGCCGCGACCAGAGCGGACGGCCAAAGCCGACAGAGAAGCGCAGCACCTTGACGCCGCAGCGCCGCGCGACCCAGAAATGGCCGAACTCATGGAAGGTGACCAGCACGCCCAAGGTCACGATGAACCAGAATACCGCGCCGAAAAAATCGCTCATCCGTGTCCCATCCTGGTCAACAAGTCCCCGGCCACGCGGCGCGCCCGGCCGTCACAATGCAGTAGGACATCCAGATCTTCGGCAGGTTCCACCGGCAATGCCGACAGGGTGGCCTCGATCAGCGCCGGGATTCCCGGGAAGGGCAGACGGCCGTCGAGGAAAGCGGCTACGGCGACCTCGTTGGCGGCGTTGAGGATGGCGGGCGCGGTGCCGCCAGCCCGCAAGGCGGCGTAGGCCAGTGCCAGGCATGGGAATGCCTCGAGGTCCGGTTTTTCGAAATCGAAGCGGCCCAGGGCATTCAGGTCCAATGGCGCGACTCCGGAGTCGATGCGCTCCGGCCACGCCAGGCCGTAGGCGATCGCGGTGCGCATGTCCGGGTTTCCCAGTTGCGCCAGTACCGAGCCGTCGATGTAGTCGACGAGCGAGTGGATCACGCTCTGCGGATGGACCACGACCTCGATGCTGTCTGCGGACAGCCCGAACAGGTGGTGCGCCTCGATGACTTCCAGTCCCTTGTTCATCAGGGTGGCCGAGTCGACCGAAATCTTTCGGCCCATCACCCAGTTGGGATGCGCACAGGCTTCATCCGGCGTGACGGTCGCGAGCGACTGGCGCGAGCGGCCACGAAAGGGGCCGCCGGAAGCGGTCAGCAGCAGGCGACGAACGCCGCCACGGCTGCCATCGGCCGGAAGGCACTGGAAAATCGCGTTGTGCTCGCTGTCGATCGGCAGGACCTGGGCGCCGTGTTCCGTCGCCGCGCGCATCAGCACTTGCCCGGCAAGGACCACTGACTCCTTGTTGGCCAGCAGCAGGCGCTTGCCGGCTCGCGCCGCGGCCAGGGTCGACGAGACCCCGGCGGCGCCTACGATGGCGGCGACGACGGTATCGGATTCGCCGTCTCCTGCAATTTCCACCAGTGCATCGGCGCCGGCGCGGGCTTGCGTGGGTAGTTTCAGCGCCCGCAGCCCTTCGCTGAGATCGGCATGGGCCGACTCATCGGCGACCACCGCCACCGCTGGCCTGAAGCGTTCGCAGAGTTTCAGCAAGGCCGCGACGTTGCCATTGGCCGACAGGGCATGCACATGGAAGCGAGTGGGGTGCCGGGCGATCACGTCCAGCGTCGAGCTTCCGATCGAGCCGGTGGCGCCCAGCAGGGCGATGCGGCGCGGCGCGCTCAGAGCCCCAGCCATTCTTTGCCAACCACGAACACCGGCAACGCCGCCAGCAGGCTGTCGACACGATCGAGTACCCCACCGTGACCGGGTATCAGATGGCTCGAGTCCTTGGCGCCGGCGTGGCGTTTGAGCAGGCTTTCGAACAGATCGCCTGCGACCGAGAACAGCGCGGTAACCAAGGTCAGCAGCAGCAGGTCGGGCAGCGAAGTCCAGCGCAGGCCGAGGAACGAGAGCGCCACGACGGCCAGCAACACGGTCGCCAGCAGCCCGCCGAAAAACCCTTCCCAGCTTTTCCCCGGGCTGATGCGCGGCGCCAACTTGCGCTTGCCGAACCGGACGCCGACGAAATAGGCGCCGCTGTCCGCCATCCAGACGATGAGCAGCGCGAACAGGGCCCAGGTCGGACCATTGGCTTGCGCGGCGTGCAGCCAGCAGATGGCAGCCCAGGCCGGAACGACACTCATGGTGCCGGCGAAAAGCTTGAGCGTCCGCGACCAGCCGCTGTCAGCGGCGGCAAACTGGAAACGCATCAGCCACAGCGGAACCAGCAGCCACCAGACCGCGCCAAGCAGGCTGGCCAGCTTGAAGATCACGAGGTTGCGCCCGGCGCACCAGACCAGCACCGCCATCAGGGCGGCGTTGCCCACCAGGTAGGCCGCGCGCGCGACGCGGCTGCGCAAACCCGCCAGCAGCGTCCATTCCCAAAGTCCGAGCATCATCAGCGCCGCCACCAGCGCCGCGAAGAACTCCGAGGGCAGGTACAACACCGAAAGGATGGCGACGGGCGCCATGATCACGGCAGCGATTATGCGCGTGCGACGGTTACTCATGCGCTGTTCCATCGGGAAGGTCTGCTGCGCTCACTTGGCTTCCTTGGAAACTTGCGCGCTGGTAAGGCCGAACCGGCGTTCGCGATTGCCGAAGTCGTCGATCGCCTGGCGCAGGGTGGTCTCGTCCAGGTCCGGCCATAGCGTCTCGGTGAACCACATTTCGGTATAGGCGAGTTGCCAAAGCAGGAAGTTGCTGATCCGCAGGTCGCCGCCGGTCCGGATGAACAGATCCGGCTCGGGCTGGTCGGCCAGCGACAACCGGCCGGCGAACAGCGCCTCGTCGATCTGCTCGGGAACGATTTTTCCCGCGGCGGCCTCGGCAGCAAGCTGCCGGGCGGCGCGCACGATGTCCCAGCGCCCGCCATAACTGGCGGCGATGTTGGCCGTGATCGCGCGATTGTTTGCCGTAAGCCGCTCGGCGCGCTCCATTTTCTCCTGGATGACCGGGGAGAACTCGCTGCGCTCGCCGATGAACACGATGCGCGCGCCGCGCCTGTGCAACTCCTCGACTTCATTGTCGAGCATGCGCAGGAAAAGCTTCATCAGGGCGCCGACTTCTTCCGTCGGCCGGTTCCAGTTCTCGCTGGAGAAGGCGAACAAGGTGAGCGACTCGATGCCTTCCTTCAGGCAGAAGTCCAGGCAGACCTGCACGGCCCGCGCGCCGGCCCTGTGGCCCAGCGTGCGCGGGCGATGGCGGCGCTCGGCCCAACGGCCGTTGCCGTCCATGATGACGGCCAGGTGGCGGGGCTTGCGGATAGGGTCGGACATCGGGCGATCGGCTCAGACCGCCATCAGTTCCTGCTCCTTGGCCTTCACCGCGTCGTCGATATCCTTGACGAACTTGTCCGTGAGCTTCTGGATGTCTTCTTCGCCGCGGCGCGCCTCGTCTTCGGTGGCCTTCTTGTCCTTGAGCAGTTCCTTGATGCGATGGATGCCGTCGCGGCGGACGCCCCGGATCGCCACCTTGGCGTCCTCGCCCTCGTGGTGCACGTGCTTGGACAGTTCCTTGCGCCGCTCCTCGGTCAGGGGCGGCAGGTTGATGCGGATGACCTGGCCGGCCGTGTTCGGGTTCAGGCCGAGGTCCGAGGCCATGATGGCTTTCTCGACGGCGGCCACCATCGGCTTTTCCCAGGGCGTGATGGTCAGCGTGCGGGCATCGGCGACGGTCACCGTGGCCACCTGCGACAGGGGCATCTCGGAACCGTAGTAGTTCACCTTCAGGTGATCGACGATCGCGGTGGTCGCGCGTCCGGTGCGCAACAGGGTCAGGTCATGTTTGAACGTATCCACGCATTTGGTCATGCGCGTCTGGGTTTCTTTCTTGATGTCGTTCAGCATGGGGGCTCCGCGTGGGTCAGCAATGTGACGATTATAGTCGCCGGGGTGGCTGCGCGTCGCCCGGGGCGGTTTGCGGGGTCAATGGTGCGGCGCGTAATCGTCCCGGTCATGCTCGCAGCCCGGGCCAAGTTCCACCTGCACGGTCGCATGATTGATGCCGAAGCGGCTGTCCAGTTCGATCGGCGACCTGGTCCAGGAAGGCATCGTGGCCATCCACCAGCGAGCGCACCACGTGGGCGGTAAGCGCGATTTCGCCGGTTCCGATCGGCCAGATATGCAGGTGGTGCACGGCCTCGCACGTTCGGCAAGGACTCCAGGAAGGACTGCACCTCATCGCGGTTGATATGCGCGGGCACGGCATCCATGGCCTGGCGAAAGCTGGCGCGCAGCAGGCCCCAGCTGGTGAGCGCGATGATCACCGCCACGATCGTGGCCAGTGCCGGGTCGAGCCAGCGCCAGCCGAGCGTCAGCATGCCCAGGCCGGCCAGGACGGCAGCGACCGAGACGCCCGCATCCGCCAGAAGATGCAGGTAGGCGCCGCGCTTGTTGAGGTCCGTCGACTGGCCGCGATGAAACAGCGCCGCGGTGCCCAGGTTGACCAGGATGCCGAGTCCGGCCACGGCCATGACGATCCCGCCCGGGACCTCGGGCGGCATGGCGAAGCGGCGCAGCGACTCGCTGGTCAGCGCCCCGGCGAAGGCCGACCAGGATCAGGGCATTGGCCAGCGGCGAAAGTTGCGTGGCGCGGCGCCAGCCATAGGTGTGGCGCGCCGTCGGCGCGCGCTGGGCCAGTACCGCCGCGCCCCAGGCCAGGGCCAGTCCGAGCGCATCGCCCAGGTTGTGCAGGGCATCGGACAACAGGGCCAGCGAGTTGGCGTGAAAGCCGAAGCCCGCCTCGAGGCAGGTGTAGCCCAGGTTGACCAGCATCGCCAGCGCGAACGGTCGCGTGGCGCGGGGATGGGCGTGGCTGTGCGTGTGCAATGGTCGCGCCTCAGGCGCTGCCGTGAACCAGCGTGCCCAGCGGTTCGCCGCGCAGGATCCGCATCAATGCGCCGGGCTGCATCATGTCGTAGATGCGCAGCGGGATCTTGTTGTCCCGGCACAGCGCGAACGCCGCCGTGTCCATGACCTGCAGGTTGCGCGCGATCACTTCGTCGTAGCTCAGCTCGTCGAAGCGCTTGGCGTTGGGGAATTTCTTCGGGTCGGCGTCGTAGATGCCGTCGACCTTGGTCGCCTTGAGCAGGAGCTCGGCGCCGATTTCGGTGGCGCGCAGCGCGGCGGCCGAATCGGTGGTGAAGAAGGGATTGCCGGTGCCGGCCGCGAAAATGGCGATGCGGCCCTTCTCCAGATGGCGCACGGCGCGGCGGCGGATGTAGTCCTCGCACACCTCGTTGATCTTGATCGCGCTCATGACCCGGGCGTAGGTGCCGAATTTCTCCAGCGCATCCTGCATCGCCAGCGAGTTGATCACCGTGGCGAGCATTCCCATGTGGTCGCCGGTGACCCGGTCCATGCCGGCAGCGGCCAGCCCGGCGCCGCGGAAGATATTGCCGCCGCCGATCACCAGGCCGATCTGCGCGCCGGCCTTCTGCGCCTCGATGATTTCCTGGGCCAGTCCGCGGATCACGATCGGGTCGATTCCGTAGTCCTCGCGGCCCATGAGGGCTTCACCGGAAAGCTTCAGCAGGACGCGGCGGTATTTCAGGGGCGTGTCGGTCATGGTGGCTCCGGCGTGGGCAAACAGCGGAAGTCTAGCCGATCCGGCCCTGGCGGGCGTGACGTCGGTCCTGCCGTCACGAAGCCGAGAGCAGGAATCCGGCAACGACCTTGCGCGCTTCCGTCGCCAGTACGTTGAAGGTGCGCGCTGCGGCGGCGTTGTCCATGACCTCGATGCCGATGCCGCGGGTAAGGCAGGCGGCCATGACCGCGGCCGAAGGAAAGACCAGCCTCGCGCCCGTGCCCAGCAGCACCACCGTCGGCTCGAGGGCGAGCAGCGGCTCCAGGTCCTCGGGCAGCAGGTCGGCTACCCCGGCGGGGCGCCACCCTTCGATCAGCGTCATCGGCGAGAGGATGAAACTCCCGGCCAGCCGGCGTTCGTTGACCAGGATGCCTTCGGCGCTCACGCCGCGCAGGAAATAGCGGAAATCCGGGTTTTCCAGGGTCAGCTGCATCGCCTTCAGCCCCGGGGCAGGATCACCAGCGGCTTGTCCTTGCTGCGGCGATAGAGCACGGCCGTGTGGCCGATGCGGCTGACCAGCGTCGCCTCGGACTTCTCGGCCAGTTCGCCGATCCAGGCATCGCGCGTCTCGCGGTCCTCCGCGGCGACCTTCACCTTGACCAGTTCGTGCTGCTCCAGCGCCAGCTCCAGTTCGGCCAGCAATGACGCGGTCACGCCCTTGGCGCCGACCATGATGATCGGCTTGAGGTCGTGCGCCAGGCCGCGCAGATAGCGTTTCTGGGGGTTGGAAAGGGCGCTGGACATGACGTTTGGACCGGGAAGCGTTGGGCCGAAAGGGTATCATGGGCACCCCTTCCGCCGGTTTCACAATCCATGGCCGACCCGCAGCAAGAGTAGCCAGAACTGGCTCAAGGAGCATTTCGCCGACCCCTACGTCAAGAAGGCGCAGGCGGAGGGGATGCGCTCGCGCGCGGCCTACAAGCTCGAGGAACTGCTCGAGCGCGGCCAGCTGCTCAAGCCGGGCATGCTGGTGGTCGACCTGGGCGCCGCCCCGGGCGGCTGGTCCCAGGTCCTGCGCCGCTCCCTGCGCAACAAGCGGGGCGACGACACCGGCCGGGTGCTGGCGCTGGACATCCTCGACATGCCGCCGATCGCCGGCGTGGAATTCATTCACGGCGATTTCAGAGAGCCTGAGGCACTGTCACGGCTGGAGACCCTTCTCGGCGGCGCGCAGGTCGACCTTGTGCTTTCCGACATGGCCCCCAATATGACCGGAGTGGACACAGTGGATCAGGCCCGCGCGATGTACCTGTCCGAGCTGGCCCGGGATTTTGCCCAGGCCCATCTCAAGCCAGGGCGGCGATTTCCTGATCAAGCTGTTCCAGGGCGAAGGCCACGATGCGTACATAGCGGATTTGAGGCGTCGTTACACGAAATTGGTGATACGAAAGCCGGCGGCCTCCAGGCGCCGTTCCAACGAAGTTTATGCGCTGGCCACGGGCAAGCGCTGAGGAAGCAGTAAATGAGCGATCTGGTGAAAAATCTGTTGGTGACGCTGGCCGTGGCGCTGGTCCTGATGACCGTGTTCCAGACCTTCTCGAAGCCGCAGGCAGGCAGCCCGCAGGAAGTCACCTATTCCACCTTCCTCAGCGAAGTGGACGGCGACAAGATCCGCAAGGTCGAGTTCACCGACGCAGCCGCGGCCGGTGGCACCACCGTGCTCAATTTCGAACGCGCCGATGGCAGCAAGGGCGTTTCCTTCGGCCCGTACGACCGCGACCTGGTCAACCAGTTGGTGCGGCACAAGGTCGAGATCGTCCAGGCCAAGCCGAACAACACGCCGTCGTTGTGGGCGATCCTCGCCACGTTCCTTCCGTACGTGCTCTTCATCGGCATATTCATCTACTTCATACGCCAGATGCAGCAGGGCGGCAGTCGTGGTGCGATGACCTTCGGGCGTTCGCGCGCCAAGTTGCAGGGCGAGAACGAGGTGAAGGTGACCTTCGCCGACGTCGCCGGCTGCGATGAAGCCAAGGAAGAAGTGGGCGAGCTGGTCGAATTCCTGCGCGACCCGGGCAAGTTCCAGAAGCTCGGCGGCCGCATTCCGCGCGGCGTGCTGATGGTCGGCTCGCCCGGTACCGGCAAGACGCTGCTGGCGCGCGCCATCGCCGGCGAGGCCAAGGTGCCGTTCTTCTCGATTTCCGGTTCCGATTTCGTCGAGATGTTCGTCGGCGTCGGCGCCAGCCGCGTGCGCGACATGTTCGACCAGGCCAAGAAGCACGCGCCGTGCATCATCTTCATCGACGAAATCGATGCGGTCGGCCGCCATCGCGGCGCCGGTCTCGGCGGCGGTCATGACGAGCGCGAGCAGACCCTCAACCAGTTGCTGGTGGAGATGGACGGATTCGAAGGCGGCGAAGGCGTGATCGTGATCGCCGCGACCAACCGTCCGGACGTGCTCGACCCGGCGCTGCTGCGCCCGGGCCGCTTCGACCGCCAGGTGGTGGTCAACCTGCCGGACGTGAAGGGCCGCGAGCAGATCCTGCGAGTGCATATGCGCAAGGTTCCGCTTGATCCCGATGTCGAGCCGATGACCATTGCCCGCGGTACGCCCGGGTTCTCCGGCGCCGACCTTGCCAACCTGGTCAACGAGGCGGCCTTGTTCGCCGCCCGCGAGAACGCCAAGGACGTGCGCATGGAGCACTTCGACAAGGCGCGCGACAAGATCCTGATGGGCGCCGAGCGCCGCTCGATGGCCATGAGCGAAACCGAGAAGACGCTGACGGCGTATCACGAAGCCGGACACGCGATCGTAGGCCGCAGCGTGCCAGAGCACGATCCCGTCTACAAAGTCACGATCATTCCGCGTGGCCGCGCCCTTGGCGTCACCATGTATCTGCCCGAAGGCGACAAGTACAGCTACAACAAAGTGGCGATCGAATCGCAGTTGTGCTCGCTGTATGGCGGTCGCGTGGCCGAGGAGTTGATCTTCGGCGCCGACAAGGTCACCACCGGCGCTTCCAACGACATCGAGCGCGCCACCAAGATGGCTCGCAACATGGTCACCAAGTGGGGCCTGTCGGACGAGATGGGACCGATCGCCTATGGCGACGAGGAGGACGAAGTGTTCCTCGGCCGCTCGGTGACGCAGACCAAGAGCGTCTCCGACGATACCGCGCGCAAGATCGACGAAGTCGTGCGCACCATCCTCGACCGTGCCTACTCGCGCACCAAGGCGATCCTGCAGGCCAACCTGGACAAGCTGCACATCATGGCCGAGGCGCTGCTTGCCTACGAAACCATCGACGCCACCCAGATCGATGCGGTGATGGAAGGCCGTCGTCCTGGTCCGCCGGCGGATTGGGCGAAGTCGGGGCGCACCAGCAAGGACGATATCGGTCCCGCTGCAGGCTCCATCGGTGGACCCGCGCCGCAGACTTGACCGGTTCGTCTTGCCGAACCAGCGACGAAAGGCCAGAGTTCACCTCTGGCCTTTTTCATTCGCGGGATAGCACCCCATGTTCGATACCACGCCCGTCCTCGATTGCGCCGGCCGGAAGCTGCTGCTCGATCGCCCGCGCGTCATGGGCATCGTCAACGTCACGCCCGATTCGTTCTCCGATGGCGGCTGCGCACGTCGACCACTGACGCGGCGGTCGCGCACGCGTTGGCACTGGCCGGGCAGGGCGCCGATATCCTCGACGTGGGCGGCGAATCCACCCGCCCGGGCGCCGCGCGAGATCTCGCTCGAGGAAGAATTGCGCCGGGTGATTCCGGTCATCGAACGGCTCGCCCGCGAGACATCCCTTGCCGATTTCCATCGACACCTCGAAGCCTGAAGTCATGCGCGCCGCCGTGGCGGCCGGCGCGGGCTTCATCAACGACGTTTTTGCGTTGCGCCGCGAAGGCGCCATGGAAGCCGCCGCGGAACTGGGCGTCCCGGTTTGCCTGATGCACATGCAGGGCGAACCGCGCGGCATGCAGGACGCGCCGCACTACGACGACGTGGTCGCCGACGTGCACAGCTTCCTGACCCAGCGGATCTTTTCCTGCGAGATGGCGGGATTCCCGAAGAAGCGCATCGTGATCGACCCGGGCTTCGGCTTCGGCAAGACGTCCGCGCACAATCTGTCGCTGCTCGCGCAACTGAAGCGATTCACCGAACTCGGCGTGCCGGTGCTGGCCGGCCTGTCGCGCAAGCGCACGCTCGGCGAAATCACCGGCCGCGGCGTCGACGAGCGCATCCACGCCTCGGTCGCGGCGGCGCTGATCGCCGCACAGAACGGCGCGATGATCCTGCGCGTGCATGACGTCGCCGCCACCGTCGACGCGCTCAAGGTCTGGCTGGCGGTGGCGGCCGTCCCGATGCCGAGAGGAAAATCCCCGGCCCGTCTGCGATACGCTGGCCCGACGACGACTGACTCGGGGAGAGTTGGCATGCGCAACGGGATGATCGTTTCGGTGCTGTTGCTGGCCGCTTGCTCCGCCGCGCCCGAACCACCGGCTCCGGCGGCCGTTTCGGCCAAGCCAGCCGCCGCGGCCCCGGCCCCGACGCCGGTGGGCGATCCGGTCGAAGGCTTGCGCGTCGCCACCCGGGTCGGCTGCAACGGTTGCCATGGCGGGGATGGCGGCGGCAGGGAGTTGTGGGAGGAGAAGGGCAAGTTCAAGCTCTTTTCGGCCAACCTCACCCAAAAGCGCGAGCTCTACGACGATGCCGGCATCGATGCCCTGCTTCGGCAGGGCACGACCCACGACGGCCATGTCGCGTTCGGCATGCCTATCTCGATGTACCAGCACCTGAGCGACCGGGAAGTCCGCGATATCACGGCATGGCTGCGCTCGATTCCGGCGGTGGCCAACCCGGACCAGAAGCAGAGCTGGTTTTCGGACGAGGTGAAAAAGCAGATCGATAGCGGCACGCATCCCTACTCCGAGGACATGCTTCCCGACCCGGCGGCAACCGTCCGCCAGCCGAGCCGCCCACCGAAACGCTGGCACTGGGCAAGCATCTGGCGATGACCTCCTGCCCCGAGTGCCATGGCCGCGACCTCAATGGCTATCCGGGCGATACGCCGCCGCTGATCGTGGCCAAGGCCTATTCGGCCGAGAACTTCCATCGGCTGATGCGAACCGGCATCACCGCCAGCGGCACGGAATCGGCCAGCTGGCCTGATGACCGAGGTGGGGCGCAAGCGCTTCCCGGCCATGACCGACGACGAAGTCAGCGCGCTCAAGGCCTACCTGGATTCCCGCTGATCCCGCTCAGGCGTTCTGCGCCTGCCGGAAAGCCATGACGCGCGGATCGATCACGCGGCGCCACAGCGGCGGACACAGCGCCAGCACGAACATCGCCGAGTAGCCGCCCGGCAGCTGCGGCGAATCCTCGTGGTGGCGCAGGATCGCGTAGCGCCGCTTGGGAAAGGCGTGATGGTCCGAATGGCGTTGCAACTGGAACAGCATCAGGTTCGACAGCGCGTAGTCGGAATTCCAGGAATGCAGGTGGGTGGTCCGTTCGCGACGGCCATCGGCCAGCAGGCGCCGCTCCAGCCCGTAATGCTCGATGTAGTTGATGATTTCCAGCGTGCTGGCGGCGAACAGCCCCTGCAGCAGGAAGAACAGCAAGCCCTTCGGACCGAGGGCGACGAAGAACGCGAAGGCCAGCGCCAGCCAAAGCGCGGTCCACCAGAGCAGTTCGTTGCCTGCGGAAAACGGCGAGCGCCCGAGCTGGCGCAGGCGCTGCGCCTCGAGCTTCCAGGCATTGATCGGTATTGAGCATCAGCGCGCGCGGCAGGAAATGCCAGAGCGACTGGCCGAAGCGCGCGCTGGAGGCGTCCTCCGGGGTCGATACATGCACATGGTGTCCGCGCAGGTGCTCGACCTTGAAGCCGTGATAACCGACGCTGGTCAGCAACAGCGCCCCGGCCAGGCGCTCGATCCGTCCGTCCTTGTGGATCAGCTCATGCGCGGTGTTGATTGCCAGAATGCCGCCGACCAGGCCCTGCGAGAACAGCCATCCGGCCATCCCGAACCAGTTGAGCTGCGCGTTGGCGAACCAATGCCCGGACCAGGCGAGCAACGCCAGTTGCACCGGCAGCGCCAACAGGGTCAGCGCTCGGAACCACGGATTCAGGGCAACCTCGCGCTCGGAGTCGGCAGGAACGTTGACCGGATCATGGCCCAGCAGATAGTCCGCCGCGGGCAGCAGCACGAACAGGAAGAACAGCGGATACCAGGTCATCGCGTTCGGCCAGCCGCTGTGCCCGGACAGCCATGCCGCCACGGGCATCTGCATCGGGTACCAGGAACACCAAGAGGAAACCCAAAGCTTTCAATCTGTTCATAATCCCGATCATAGCTCGCCATTCTGGCGAGTCCAACCCGGAGGCCGGCATGCAAGACCAACGACCGCTGGCCATCGCGCTGATGGGGCCGACCGCCTCGGGCAAGACCGCCCTTGGCGATCGATTGGGCCGAGCGGCTGGACAGCGAGATCATCAGCGTCGATTCGGCGCTGGTCTATCGCGGGCTGGATATCGGCGCCGCCAAGCCCGATCCCGACACCCGGCTGCGCGTCCGCCATCATCTGGTCGACATCCGCGACCCGCATGAAGTCTATTCCGCGGCGCGAGTTTGCCCGCGATGCGCTGGCCGCCATGAAGGAAGTCGCGGCGCGCGACCGCGTGCCGGTGCTCGCCGGCGGCACCGGCCTGTACTTCCGCGCGCTGCTCGATGGGCTGTCGAAGATGCCGGAGGCCGACCCGGACACGCGGGCGCAGATCCGGCGGGAAGCCGACGAACGCGGCTGGCCGGCGCTGCATGACGAGCTTTCGCGGATCGATGCCGCCGCCGCCGCGCGGATCCATCGCAACGACCCGCAGCGGGTCACCCGCGCGCTGGAAGTGCATCGCCTGAGCGGAATCCCGATCACCGAGTGGCAGCGATCGGCCACCCGCGGCCGGTTTCCATTCCGGCGTGCTGAAACTGGTCCTCGCGCCGGCCGATCGCGCCGTCCTGCATGAACGCATCGCATTGCGCTTCGATGCCATGCTCGAATCGGGATTCCTGGACGAGGTGCGCCGGCTGCGCGCCGATCCCCGGCTGAATCCCGACCTGCCCGTCGATGCGCGCGGTCGGATACCGGCAGGCCTGGGCGCATCTGGAAGGCGATAACCGACGCCGCGACGTTTCGAGAGCACGCCATCGCCGCGACCCGGCAGCTGGCCAAGCGCCAGTTGACCTGGCTGCGCGGCGAGCATCGACGCGCGCTGGCTCGATCCGGCCGCCGACGGCGACGAACTCGACGCGGCGCTGCGGCTGTTCGTCACTCGCCGCTGAGGGCAGGGGGGTGTAAAGTGTCGGGGCTGTATTGGCGGCCTGGACCCTTTGGCCGCGGATCGCGCCAGCTGGCGCGGAATAATAAGAATATCGGAGTCCATCATGACCAAAGGCCAATCCTTGCAAGACCCCTTCCTGAATGCATTGCGCCGCGAGCGTGTGCCCGGTGGCCGTCTACCTGGTCAACGGCATCAAGTTGCAGGGCACCATCGAGAGCTTCGACCAGTTTGTCGTCCTGCTGCGCAATACCGTCAGCCAGATGGTTTACAAGCACGCCATTTCCACCGTGGTGCCCGCCCGCAACATCCGCATTGGCCCGGCCGGCGGTGAAGTGCAGCCGGCGACGATGAAGCGGAAGGCAATGAAGAGCAAGAAGAATAGTCTTTGACGGCAATCGTGATCGAAGGCGCTCGCAAGGGCGAGAACGCATTGCTGGTGCAGCCGTATCCCCTGGGACGGCAGGACCAGCTCGCTGCTTGAGGAATTCACCGAGCTGGCGCGATCGGCGGGTGCGACCGTGGTCGGCACCATCGCCGCGCGCATCGAGCGTCCGAGCGCGTCGCATTACATCGGCAGCGGCAAGGTCGAGGAGGTGCTGGCCGCCTGCGAGGCCACGGGCGCCGACGTCGTGCTGTTCAACCACACGCTCAGCCCGGTGCAGGAACGCAACCTGGCCAAGGCGCTCGATCGGCGCGTGGTCGATCGCACCGGCCTGATCCTGGACATCTTCGCCCAGCGCGCCGTGTCGCACGAAGGCAAGCTGCAGGTCGAACTGGCCCAGCTCGAGCACCTTTCGCCGCGCGCCTGGTGCGCGGCCGCAGCGGACTCGACAGCCAGCGCGGCGGCTCGATCGGCCTGCGCGGCCCGGGCGAAACCCGCCTGGAAACCGATCGCCGGCTGCTGCAGAAGCGCCGCGAGCAACTGCAAGCCCGGCTGGACAAAGTCGAAGTGCAGCGCACCCAGATGCGACGCGCGCGCATGCGCAACGCCATTCCGCGAGTGGCGCTGGTCGGCTACACCAACGCCGGCAAATCGACCCTGTTCAACGCGTTGACCGGCGCCGGCGTCTATGCCGCCGACAAGCTGTTCGCCACGCTCGACCCGACCGTGCGCCGGATGGACGGCCGGCCGGGCCGATCGCGCTGTCCGATACCGTCGGCTTCGTCCGCGACCTGCCGCACGAACTGGTCGCCGCTTTCCGCTCGACCCTCTCGGAAGCGCGCGACGCCGACCTGCTGCTGCACGTCATCGACGCGGCCGATCCGCAGTTGCGCGACGAACGCATCGGCCAGGTGGACGACGTCCTCACCGAGATCGGCGCCGGCGAGATTCCGCAGATGACTGGTGTTCAACAAGATCGACCGGATCGAAGGCGCCGTGCCGCGCCGCGACCTTCCATCAGGCGGGGCAGCCGGACCCGGGAGCCACCGCACGACGCATCTGGCTCTCGGCAATCAGCGGGGCCGGCCTGGACGCTGCTGCGCGAGGCGCTGGCGAGCGGTTCCGCGACCGCCAGGTCAGCGGCGAACTGATCCTGGCGCCCGACCAGGGCCGCCTGCGCGCCCGGCTGCATGCCGTTGGCGCGGTGCGCTCCGAATCGGCCGATGAGGCCGGCTGGCGCCTGCAACTGGAGATGCCCGTGGCCACCGCCGAGCGCCTGGCCACCGAGCCGGGAGGCCATTTGTTGCACGGCCTCTTGCTTGTGGCCCCTTCCGCCCCTACCTACAATCCTGACATTCAATGAAAACGTGGGCGCACCCCGCCCCGTTCTGGAGCAAGCATGGCCTGGAATCAGCCTGGTAAAGGCAAGCCGAACCCCTGGAGTGGCAAGGGATCCGGCAACGGAATCGACAATCTGCTCCAGCGCTTGCGCGATCTTTTCGGCGGCGGCGGCGGTGGCGGCGGCGGTAACCCGATCGGCTGGGCCTTGCCCCTGCTCGGCCTGCTGCTCGTGTTCAACAGCTTCAAGCTGGTGGACGAGCGTCAGCGCGGCGTGGTGCTTCGCTTCGGCAAGTTCGAACGGATCATGACGCCTGGCGCCAACTTCAAGTGGCCGTGGCCGGTGGAGTCCGTCATCATCATCGACGCCACCAAGATCGAGTCGCTCGACGACCAGGTGCGCGTGCTGACCAAGGACGAGAACATCGTCGACATCAAGTTCAACGCCCAGTACCAGGTCAGCGACCCGCGCCTGTTCCTGTTCGGGTTCCGCGACGACCTGAGCGTCGACGGCAAGGTTTCCCAGGGCCGCGAAACCCTGCAGAACGCCGCCGAGAGCGCCGTGCGCGAAGTGGTCGGCAACAACACCATGGACACGGTGCTGTTCGAACGCAGCCGCCTGATCGTGGCCGCGCGCCAGCATCTGCAGGACTCGCTGGACATGTACAAGACCGGCCTGAAGGTCACCGAGTTCACGCTGCAGAACGCCCGTCCGCCGGAAGAAGTCAAGACCGCGTTCGACGACGCGATCAGCGCCCGCGAGGACAAGAGCCGCATCGAGAGCGAAGCCAAGGCCTACGCCAGCAAGATCGTCCCCGAAGCCCGTGGTGCGGCACAGCGCATCAAGGCCGAGTCGGAGGGCTATCGCGCCGCCACCATCGCCAAGGCCGAGGGTGACGCGCAGCGCTTCACCCTGCTGGTCGGGCAGTACCGGAAGGCTCCCGAAGTGACGCGCAAGCGCCTGTACCTGGAAACCATGCAGCAAGTGCTGTCCAGCAACCAGAAGGTGATGGCCGGCCGCGACAACAACATCCTGTACCTGCCCTTGAACGGGTCAACGCCGCCGAATGCGCTGCCGCCCCTGTCGCAGCTGCCATCGGTGAAGTCTTCGGCGCCAGCCGATTCCAGTGCCAGCGACGAGCGCCCCGCGCGCGCCGACGGCCGCGAGGGAGGACGCTGATATGCGCAACATGACAAGTATCGTTACCGCCGCGCTGGTGGCAGTCCTGCTGGCGATGAGCTCGATGTTCATCGTCAACGAAAGCCAGACGGCGATCGTGCTCAACCTCGGCAAGATCGTGCGCAGCAACCTGCAGCCCGGCTTGCACTTCAAGTGGCCGATGGTCGAGGACGTGCGCAAGTTCGACCGCCGCATCCTGACCCTCGACGACGCGCCGGAGCGCTATCTGACGGCCGAGAAGAAGGACGTCGAGGTCGACTTCTTCGTGAAGTGGCGGATCAGCAACGTGACGACCTTCTACCGCGCCGCCAGCGGCGGCGACGAAGGCGCGGCGAAGGCGCGCCTGACCCCGATCGTCAAGAATGCCCTGCGCAACGAGATCAACCAGCTGGACCTGAAGGCGGTGGTTTCCAGCGGCCGTTCCGACCTGACCGGGCGCCTGCTGAAGAACATCAACGTCGGCGCCGCCACCCTGGGCATCGAAGTGCTGGATGTGCGCATCAAGCGCATCAACCTGCCGCAGGACAGCGACATCCTGGTCTCGGTGTTCAACCGCATGCGCGCCGAGCGGACCCGGGTCGCCAACCAGTTGCGCGCCGAAGGCGAGCAGGCCTCGCAGGGCATCCGGGCCGAGGCCGAGCGCGAGCGACTGGTGCTGCTGGCCGACGCCGAGCGCGACGCCCAGCTGCAACGAGGCGAGGGCGATGGCCGAGCCGCGGAAATTGGCGCGGCAGCCTACGGCCAGGATGCCGAGTTCTACGCCTTCTACCGCAGCCTGGAGGCCTACCGGAACTCGCTGGGCGACGGCAAGACGGTGATGGTGCTGGACCCGGACTCGGAATTCCTGCGCTACTTCGGCCGGGACAACCGCTAAGCCGGCATGTCGGCGGATCTGCTTGCGGCGCTGTGCCTGGTGGTCCTGATCGAGGGCTTGCTGCTGTTCGCCGCCCCGAACGCCTGGAAACGAACAGTCGCCGACCTGCTGGCGCAGCCCGCCAGCAGGCTACGGGCGATGGGCGGCGCCATGGTGATCATCGGCCTGGTCGCCCTGTATTTCGTGCGCGCCCACTGAGGCCGGTATTCCGGCGTATAATTTCGCAAAGCCGGGGCCACCTCCGGCTTTTTCTGCGTCTGGGCCGCCACGATCCCAACGGCGCCTCATCTTCAATTCTGGAGTCACGCCATGGGTCAGTCAGTCGTAGTTCTCGGCGCCCAATGGGGCGATGAAGGCAAGGGCAAGATCGTCGACCTGCTGACCGAGCAGATCGGCGCCGTCGTGCGCTTCCAGGGCGGCCACAATGCCGGCCACACGCTGGTCATCGGCGGCAAGAAGACCGTGCTGCACCTGATCCCGTCCGGCATCCTGCGCGAAGGCGCGCTCTGCCTGATCGGCAACGGCGTGGTGCTTTCGCCGGCGGCGCTGAAGAAGGAAATCGGCGAGCTCGAAGCGACCGGCGTCGACGTCCGCTCACGGCTGAAGATCAGCCCGGCCACGCCGCTGATCATGCCGTACCACATCGCCCTGGACCAGGCCCGCGAGAAGGCGGCCGGCGGCAAGGCCATCGGCACCACCGGCCGCGGCATCGGCCCGGCCTATGAAGACAAGGTCGCCCGTCGCGGCGTGCGCGTGGCCGACCTGCAGTATCCGGTCGAGCTGGCGGAAAAGCTTCGCCTGGTGCTCGATTACCACAATTTCGTGTTGACGAAATATCTCGGCGTCGAAGCCGTCGACTTCCAGAAGACGCTCGACGAGGCGCTGGAGTTCGGCGCATACGTCAAGCCGATGGTGGCCGACGTCGCCGGCTTGCTGCATGACCTGCGCAAGCAGGGCAAGCGCGTGATGTTCGAAGGCGCGCAGGGCTCCCTGCTCGACATCGACCACGGCACCTATCCCTATGTGACCTCGTAGCAACACCACCATCGGCGGCGCGCTGGCCGGCACCGGCGTCGGCGCCGACGCCATCGATTACGTGCTCGGCATCGCCAAGGCCTACGCCACCCGCGTCGGCGGCGGCCCGTTCCCGACCGAACTCAACGACGAAGTGGGCGAGGGCATTCGCGCCCGCGGCGCCGAATTTGGCGCCACCACCGGCCGTCCGCGCCGTTGCGGCTGGATCGACATCGTCGCCCTGAAGCGCGCGGTGGCGATCAACGGAATTTCCGGCCTGTGCATCACCAAGCTCGACATCCTCGACGGCATGCCGTCGCTGAAGATGTGCATCGCCTACAAGTATCGCGGCAAGCAAACCGAATACGCGCCGCTCGACGCGGCCGGCTGGGACGAGTGCGAGCCGGTCTACCTGGAGTTCCCGGGCTGGAGCGAATCCACCGCCGGCGTGCGTGAATTCTCCAAGCTGCCGGCCGCGGCGCGCGCCTACCTGCGCTCGCTGGAAGAGCTGGTCGGCTGTCCGCTGGCGATCGTTTCCACCGGGCCGGACCGCGACGCCACGATGATCCTGCGCGATCCATTCGCCTGAGACGGCCAACAGGCGCAAGATTCAGCCAACTGAACCGGTTCTCAGCGGGGCGAAGCCAGGACATGAGCGATCGAAAAGTGGGCAGTGACCTGGAGATCGCCCAGAGCGCCAGGCTCAAACACATCAACGAGATCGCCGCGACCCTTGGCGTCGATGCGGACGACCTCGAGCACTACGGCAAGTTCAAGGCGAAACTGCCCTTGTCGTTGATCGACCCGGAACGGCTCAGGAAGAACAAGCTGATCCTGGTCACGGCGATTACCCCGACGCCTCCCGGCGAAGGCAAGACAACCGTATCCATCGGCCTCAGCGAGGGAATGAACAGGATCGGCAGGAAGACCACGGTCGTCCTGCGGGAGCCGTCCCTGGGCCCGGTGTTCGGCATCAAGGGCGGCGCCGCCGGCGGCGGCTACTCGCAAGTCGTGCCGATGGAAGACATCAACCTGCACTTCACCGGTGATTTCTCCGCGATCGAAAAAGCCAACAACCTGCTGGCTGCGCTGATCGACAACAACATCTTCCTGTCCAAGGAAAGCCTCGGCATAGATCCCCGCACGGTGGTCTGGAAGCGCGTCATGGACATGAACGACCGCTCGCTGCGCACGATCGTCACCGGGCTGGGCGGCCGTACCGGCGGCAATGTACGGGAGGCAGGCTTCAATATCACGGCCGCCTCGGAAATCATGGCCATCCTGTGCCTGGCCGAATCCATCGACGACCTGAAAGTGAGGATGGGCAACATCTACATCGGCGACACCTATGCCAACAAACCCGTCTACGCCCGGGACCTGAACGCGCAGGGCGCGATGGCCGCGTTGTTGAAGGACGCCATCAAGCCCAACCTGGTGCAGACGCTGGAGGGCAATCCGGCCATCATCCACGGCGGCCCGTTCGCCAATATCGCGCAGGGAACCAATTCCGTGCTCGCCACCAAGATGGGTTTGTCGCTGTCCGACTACGTGGTGACCGAAGCCGGTTTCGGCGCCGACCTGGGGGCCGAGAAATTCCTGGACATCAAGTGCGGCTATTCCGGCCTGAGTCCCTCCGCCGTGGTGATCGTGGCGACCGTGCGGGCGCTCAAGTTCCATGGCGGCAAAGCCCTGGGCGAACTGACCAAGCCGGACCTGAAAGCGCTGCGGGCGGGAGTCGTCAATCTCGAAAAGCACCTGGAGAACATCGCGCTGTACGGTTTGCCGGCGGTGGTCGCGATCAACAAGTTCATCACCGACAGCGATGAGGAAATCGAATTCCTCAAAGCCCATTGCGAGAAGCTGGGCGTGCGGGCCGAAGTCAGCCGCGGCTGGGAGCTTGGCGGGGAGGGAACGATCGAACTGGCGAAGGCCGTCGTCGAAGTGGCGGATCGCTTCTCGGGGCGATACCGGCCGGTGTACGACTGGAAAGCCAGCGTCAGAAGCAAAGTGGAAACCATCGCGAAGGACATCTACGGCGCGGCCTCGGTTGCCTTCCAGCCCAAGGCGCTTGCCGACCTGAAGAACATCGAGCGGCTGGGCCTGGCGCACCTGCCGATCTGCATCGCCAAGACCCAGAAATCATTCTCCGACAACGAGGCGCTGATCGGCCGGCCGAGCGGTTTCGAATTGACCGTCCGGGAGTTCGAAATCGCTGCGGGGGCGGGCTTCCTGGTGGCGATAACCGGGACCATAATGCGTTTGCCGGGGCTGCCCGCGAAACCTTCGGCGCTGAACATAGACATCGACAACAATGGCGTGATCAGTGGTTTATCCTAGGCCTGCCGGCTGAGGAAATGATGAACACTACCGCAAGCTTCGACGCCCTCAAGTATGACGGCGGACGCCTCAGTCCAGTCACCGACTGCCTGACTGTCGAAGAAGTGCTGCAGGTTTCCATCAATGGCATCGCCTACACGGTAACCATGCGCTCGCCGGGCGACGATCTTCACCTGGTGCGGGGATTGTTGCTTACCGAGGGCATCTATACCGATCTGGAGACGGGCTTCGGCGGCTTCATCGAGACCCGGCGCAACAAGTCCGGGGTTCCGCTCAAGGTCGATGTCCGAATCGACCCTGCGAAGATCAAGAAGCCGTTCGAGAATTCACGCAGCTATCTGTCGGCGTCGTCCTGCGGCCTGTGCGGCAAGCGCGAACTGGAGGACATCGAGGTCAAGGGCCATGTCATCGAATGCGATCGCAAGCTCGACCTTGGCCTGATCGAGCCGATGTTCGCGGGTATGCGGGAGCAGCAGAAAGCATTCGATGCCTCCGGCGGGTCGCATGCGTCCGCGGCGTTCTCCATCGATGGCCAGTTGCTGGCGATCAAGGAAGATATCGGGCGCCACAATGCCGTCGACAAAGTGATCGGCGAACTGATCGAAGGCAAGGCGCTGGATCGGGCGTCGTGCCTGCTGGTCAGCGGCCGCATTTCCTACGAGATCGTGGCCAAGGCGTTCATGGCCAGGATTCCCTTCCTGGCCGCGGTTTCGGCGCCGTCCTCGCTGGCGGTGGAAACCGCGGAATCGATGGGAATCTGCATCATCGGATTCTGTCGAAACGGCAAGGCGACCGCGTATTCGATGCAGTCGCGAATCCGGAACGGAGGCTAGCGATGTCCGAGAATCTAAGCTTGCTCTCCGGGAGGCACGGACTCGAAAAAAACCTGTTCGAGGATCTGGTCGACAAGGCCGGGGCCAATGGAACGCCGTCGCCGGAGGAGCTGTCGAAGCTGGCGGAAGAGTATCTGATGGGTCCGGCCATCACCTATGGCGCGGCCAGCTTCTACGATTTCCTCAAACCGGCGAACCTGGGCAAGAAGGCCTTCGTCTGCAATGGCAGCACCTGCCTGCTGGCCGGTACCCAGGGCCGGGTGCATGACGAACTGGCAAAGCATCTCCCCGAGGAGGAGATCGGCCACATGTGCTGCCTGGGGCGCTGCCATGAGAATGGCGCGTTTCATTTTGCAGGGAAGAATTATTCGGCCAGGACGGCCGGGCAGATCGAGCAGATCGTAAAGGGCGAATCCGCCGCCGGCGTCGGCAAGGACCGCTACCACGTGTCCAGCAATCTGCGGACGCCCATTCTGGTGGCCGAGTATCCCGGCACCGAACCCTACTTCGCCGCTTTGCTGCAGGCGCTGGCGAGATCGCCCGAGGAACTGCTTGAAGAACTGAAGCTCAGCGGCCTGCGCGGCCGCGGTGGAGCGGGGTTCCCGATGGCCTTGAAGTGGGAGGGCTGCAAGAACTCCCCCGGCGCCCGGAAATACATCGTCTGCAACGCCGACGAAGGCGATCCGGGCGCGTATTCGGATCGCTACCTGCTGGAGGAAAGGCCGCATTCGGTGCTGTTCGGCATGATGGTCGCCGGCTACATCACCGGCGCCAATGCCGGCGTGCTGTATATCCGCGCCGAGTATCCCGACGCTGTCGAGAAAACGGCGGACGCGGTGCGCGAACTGGAGAAAGCCGGTTACCTCGGCAAGAACATCAAGGGCACTGGCTTCGATTTCGAATTCAAGGTCATCAAGGGAGCGGGCGCCTACATTTGCGGCGAAGAGACCGCCTTGCTGTCCTCCCTGGAAGGCCAGCGCCCGGAAGTACGGGTGCGTCCGCCATACCCGACCGTGGAAGGACTCTTCAACAAGCCGACGGTGGTGAACAACGTCGAGACCTTCGCTTCCGTCCATTACATCCTTGGCAATGGCGGCCAGGCCTACGCCAACCTGGGCAAGGGCAGGTCCACCGGCTCCAAGCTGGTCTGCCTGGACGGCTTCTTCAATCGCCCCGGCGTCTATGAAGTCGAGATGGGCACGCCGTTGCGCGCGGTGGTCGACGAGATGGGCCAGGGCTTCCGGGAACCGATCAAGGCGCTGCATATCGGCGGGCCGCTCGGCGGCCTGGTGCCGCTCGGCGAAGATCGACGATCTCGACATCAGCTTCGAATCCTTCTCCGAGCAGGGCTTCCTGCTGGGGCACGCCAGCATCGTCTGCGTGCCGGCAAGCTATCCGATGATCAAGTATCTGGAACACCTGTTCGAGTTCACTGCCGCCGAGTCCTGTGGAAAGTGTTTTCCCTGTCGCCTGGGTTCCACCCGGGGGCAGGAGTTGCTGCTCAAGGCGCAGCGGGAAAACTACCGGATCGATCGCCAGTTGTTCGACGACCTGCTCGAGACGATGGAAGTCGGTTCCCTGTGCGCGCTCGGCGGCGGCTTGCCGCTGTCGATCAGGAATGCATTGCAGTACTTCCCGGATGAGCTGAAACAGTACTTTGGCGAAATGACAGCCCAGGCTGCCTCGAGCTAGCGTCGCCAGGACATCGACCATGACGAAGATCGCCTACATAGATGACCAGCCCTACGAAATGGTGCCCGGGGAAACCCTCATCCAGTTCCTGCGCCGGCACAAGGGTGAAGATTTCGTGCCAACCCTGTGCGATGCGCCAAACCTGAAGCCGTTCGGTTCCTGTCGCATCTGTAGCGTCGATGTGGCTTTGCAGAAGGGCGGGGCGGCCAAGGCGCAGGCGTCCTGCCACACGCCGCTCATGGAGAATTCCTACATCTATCCCGAGTCCGAGCGCATCAAGCGCTTGCGCAGGAACATTCTCGAGCTGGTGCTGACCGACTACCCCGAGGAAAAATTCAAGCGAAACGGCAGGGCGCCTACGGAATTGCAGCTCGTCGCGGCCAACCTGGGCGTGACCCACGCCGACATCCGCTATCCGCCCGGGAAGAATCATTTTGGTGTCGGCACGGACGACGGGCATGCCTACATGCGCTCGGACCTGTCCACCTGCATCAATTGCTATCGCTGCGTCAGGGCCTGCGACGAAGTGCAGGGCCAGTTCGTGCTTGAGCATGGCCGGGCGCGGATTCGACAATCGGATCATCAAGGGGCTCGATACCGGATTCGAGGATTCCGAGTGCGTGTCCTGCGGCGCCTGCGCGCAGGCCTGCCCGACCTCCGCCATCACCGACATCTTCGATTCCAAGCGAACGGTCGCCGACAAGGTCGAGCGAACCGTCTGCACCTATTGCGGCGTGGGCTGCAACCTGGAGGTCGCGGTCAAGGACAACAAGGTGGTATCGATCACCGCGCCCGTACGATGCGTCGGCCAATGCGGGCCATACCTGCCTCAAGGGTCGCTATGCGTTCCATTTCTACGATCACCCGGATCGCCTGACCTCGCCCCTGATCAAGCGCAACGGGCAATTCGAGCAGGCCACCTGGGACGAAGCCTACGACCATATCGCGGACAGGCTCAGCCGCATCCGCGGAGAATTCGGCCCGGACGCCATCGGCGGGCATCTCTTCGGCGCGCTGCACCAACGAAGAAAACTACCTGATGCAGAAGTTCATCCGGGCGGTGGTCGGCACCAACAACATCGACTGCTGCGCGCGTGTCTGCCATTCGCCGACCGCGCTGGGCATGCAGCGGGCGTTCGGCACCGGCGCGGCGACCAATTCGGTCAACGACATCGAGCATGCCAATGCATCCTGGTGATCGGCGCCAATCCCGACCGAGGCGCACCCGGTGACCGGCGCGCAAGCATCAAGCAACGCGTCATGAAGGGCGTGCCCTGATCCTCATCGACCCGCGCAGCACCGAGCTGAGCAAGTACGCCACCTACCATCTGCAGTTGCGCCCCGGCACCAACGTCGCGCTGCTCAACATGATGCTGCACTACATCATCAGCGACGGACTGGTGGACCAGGCGTTCATGGATCACCGCACCGAAGGCTTTGCCGAGTTCAAGAAGGCCATCCTGAAGCTGGACATGGACCAGCATGGCAAAGATAACGCGGGTGGACAAGGAACTCGTCCGGGCCGCCGCGCGTTTGTACGCGACCTCCGGCGACTGCCATGGAGTTCCATGGCCTGGGCGTTACCGAGCACTCGCAGGGCACCTTCACCGTGCATGCTGATCGCCGACCTGGCGATGATCACCGGCAATATCGGCCGCCCCGGCGTGGGCGTGAATCCGCTTGCGCGGCCAGAACAACGTGCAAGGCGCCGCGGACATGGGCTGCCAGCCGCACCAGGGCGCGGGCTACCTGACGTGACGACTGCCCGAAGTGCACCAGCTCTACGAAGATTTCTACGGCCGCAAGCTGTCGGAAGTCATCGGGATGAAGATCCCGGAGATGTTCGAGGCGGCCCGGGAGAAGAAGCTGAAGGCGCTGTGGGTGATGGGCGAGGACATCGTCCAGACCGACCCGAACAGCAACGCGGTCAAGGCGGCGCATGGAAAGCCTGGAGTTCCTGGTGGTGCAGGAGATATTCATGACCGAGACCGCGCAGTACGCCGATGTCATCCTGCCTGCGTCCTCGTTCCTGGAGAAGAGCGGAACCTTCACCAACGCCGAGCGCCGGATCCAGCGCGTGAACGCGGTGATCGATCCGCTTCCGGGCACCAGGCCGGACGGACAGATCGTGGTCGAGATCATGAACCGCATGGGCTACAGCCAGCCGGACTACGACCCCGAGGACGATGCTCGAGGAGATTTCGCGGATCGTGCCGTTCTTCAAGGGCGTCAAGTGGGACGAGCTGGGCGACGACGGCAAGCAATGGCCGGTCGGCGCGGATGGCAAGGGCACCGACATCCTGCACAGGGAATCCTTCGTCGGCGGCCCGGGTCATTTCCATTACCAGGATTGGCGCGAGTCCAACGAGCTGGTGCAGAACGAGAAGGAATTTCCCTTCGTGCTCACCACCGGTCGGAAGCTGGAGCACTACAACTGCGGCACGATGACCCGGCGTACCGGCAACAGCGACGATCCTCACCGAAGATACGCTGGTGGTCAATCCGCTCGACGCCGCGAGCAAGGGCGTTGCCGACGGCGACATCGTCTGCCTGTTCTCGGCGCGGGGCAAAGTGGACCTGAGGATCGAAGTGTCCGACGAGGTGCAGCCCGGCATTCTCTACACGACCTTCCATTTCCCCGAGCATCTGGTCAACAACGTGACCAGCGACGAGCATTGCTCGGAGTCGCTGTGTCCGGAGTACAAGGTGTCGGCGGTGGATTTCAGGAAGGCGAGGAAAGTCGGGACGCGCGACCCGGGTCAGAAGCTGCCTATGCCGCCCGCACAGCGTTGACCTTCAATTTGACATTCAGCGCGCCTCGCACCGCATCAAAGATGGCCGCCAGATTGTCCATCGTCGGGTTGCCCGCCGCCGACAGCATGCGGTGGAGGCTCTTGCCGTTCTTGTCAGTCGTACGGGCCAGCGACTCGAACCCGACAGTTGCGTTAACCAGATCGCGCAGGATCAGCCGAGCCGTCTCCGGTTCGCCATTGAGAAACAGGGTGGCTGCTTCGTCCAGCAAAGCCTTGGCGAAGGCTGGATCGCGCTCGGCGCGTTCCACCATTGTTTGCTTGAAATCACGGGTCAGAGCCATGGTTCACCTCTTTCGTTTCCTGCCGGCCACGGCGCGCAAGGCGCGCGTGCGGCTCTTGTACTCCAACAGCAGTTCCGTGGCCTGCGCGATATCCTTGCGCTGCGTCGCCTTGGTACCACCGCCGAACAACACGATCAGGGTATCGCCGTCCCGCGCAAGGTACACACGCAGCCCCGGACCCCAATCGATTCGCAGCTCACCCAAGCCATCGAACCATTTGATGCCCGAGGTATTGCCTTGGGAAAGGCGCAGCCTCCGACCGAAACCTTGGCCGCATAGGCGGCGTTCAGCCGGTCGAACCAGTCCCGATAAGGGCTTTGGCCACCTTCCCGCAGGTATTCCTCGATCCTGATCGTCATCGGTAAAGTAACCTATACGTTACTATAAATCAAGAAATATCCGCATTTATCGGGTGTGGCCCGGGACACGATCATGCGACATCGTCTCGCTATGCGCGGCTGGGAATTGGCTATCACCGGCCTAAAGGAAGCCTGCAAATGGTCGTCAGGAGATGGCTCGAAGCTATGTGGGAAAGATCGCCTTGGAGCCAGCAAAACACTGCCCTGGGCGCTAGAGGGCCGGGCGGAAGCGCGACAACCAGCCCTCCGCGCACCAGGAGCGCAGATAGCCGAGCGCGACGGCGGGGATCTCTCGCCAGGCAGCCACGCCAGCAGCAACTGGCACAATTCGCCGAACGAGCCTCCGCGCTGCACGGACGTGAGCGCCGCGCATTCCCGGGCATCCAGCGAACGAAAGCGGGTGACACGGTCTTCATCGCGCCAGAGAGCCCAGCCGGCGCCTGTGGCGGCGCCTGCGGCAGGTGGCGCCGCGTCCGCCTTGAGCGCACGCCAGATTTCCACGCTGTTCCAGTCGACCGGATGCAACCTGATGCTCGGGTGGAGCCGGACTTGCAACTCCGGCCACTCCTCCGGCGTCAGCCCGAGCAGTTCTTCCCACTCGGCGCGGGTGTCGTCGGCCGCGTCGAAGCTGTCCAGCAGGCGCCGCTCGAAGGCAGCCAGTTCGGCGATGACCGGATGGGCGTCGAACGGCTCGGTTTGCTCGAGATAGCCCGGAAGGCTGGCGCCAAAGTCGCGCAACGAGCGAACCCTGGATGGATGGGTCGCGATGTAGCCATCGCACAGCTTCGACCACAATTCATCGCCAAGGTAACTGCCGAGGACCGGATGATCATTTTCGAGCGCCTCCCGCAATCTGGCGGAATAGGCATGCGCATAGATGCCGAATCCGGTCTGGCCTGAAAGTCGCCCCGTGGGCTATCGCGCCGGGCAATCCGCCCCCGCCCGCGCCACGAATGCCCGCCAGGAACTCGCGCTGGAGCATCGCAAGCGACTCGCCGCTCATGCCGCCATCGCCGTGTCCCGCGCCCGTGCGAACGCCAGCCGCGCCAGGGAAAGTTCATCGACCAGTTCCGAAAAAGGCGGGAAGTGGTCGTCCCGCTCGATCATCGTGCTGACGGCGCCGAAGCGCCGGATGCTGCTCTCGTATAGCGACCAGACGTCGCCCGGCACCTCATGGTCGTGGGTATCGATGCAGTAGTCGCCATAGTCGCTGTGCCCGGCGAGGTGGATCTGCCAGACCCGGTCGCCCGGAATACCGCGCAGGTACTCCTGCGGATCGAAGCCATGGTTACGCGCGCTGACCTGGATGTTGTTGACGTCGAGCAGAATGCGGCAGCCGCTTCGCCTTGCGATCTGCGCGATGAATTCCCACTCGGGCATTTCCGATTGCTTGAACTCGACGTAGCTGCTGAGGTTCTCAAGCAATATTTCGCGGCCAAGGAATTCCTGCACCTCCTGCACCCGGCCGACGACGTGGGCGATGGCCGCCTCGTTGTAGGCGAGGGGCAGCAGGTCGTGACTGTTGATGCCATCCACGCCGGTCCAGCACAGATGGTCGGAGATCCATGCCGGCTCGATTTCGCGTGCCAGCTGGCGCAGGCCACGCAGGTAGTCGAAATCCAGGGGGTCGGTTCCGCCGATGGAAAGCGACACGCCATGCATCACCAGCGGATAGCGGGCGCGGATCCGCTCCAGGTAATGGCGCGGCTTCCCGCCGGCCACCATGAAGTTCTCCGAAGTGATCTCGAACCAATCGACCGCCGGCGCGTCGGCCAGCACGGACTCGAAATACTCGGTCCGCAGGCCGAGACCAAAGCCAAGCCATGGCCGCGACTCCGGCGCCTGCGCGCCGGAGTGTTGGCTGGCCGTCATCAGGCCGAATTGCATGCTCAGCCCGCCTTGCCGCCGATATCGCCGCAGCTCGATGCCGGCAAGGCGATGAAGCCCTGGCCCTTGCAGCTGCCCTGGCCCTTGCAGGCGTTGCTGGCGGTCTTGCAATCGTTGTGGCCCTTGCAGGAATTCACTCCGAAGCAGTGGATCTGGCTGCTCGCGGCAACGCTCATGCTCTCGCCCGGATCGACTACGCTGCCGCCGACGCTGGCGCAAGCCTCCGCCGTCGCGCCCACGAAGCCCTGGCCCTTGCAGCTGCCCTGGCCCTTGCAGGCGTTGCTGGCGGTCTTGCAGTCGTTGTGGCCTTTGCACTGGTTCACGCCAGAACAGTGCACCAGCACTGCATTGGCTGCCGGCTTTGCCTTCGCGCCCGCCACTGCCGGGCCGGACATCGCCATGCTCGCCGCCATCATCGCCAGCGCAACACCTGAGAAGCCGGGAATCAGATTCGCATTCATCAATACTCTCCTTGTGCAGCGAAAGAAATTTCGCTTTGCAAAGGAGTGTTCGTACGGACGTGCGATTTGGTTACACCGTGTTTGCAGCTTCAGCGACGTGCGTAGCCGATCCATGAGAAAAGCTGACGGCCGATCACCCAGCTCAACGACGACAGCACCAATACGGCGCCGGCATGCCAGAACAGCACCATCAATGCGTTCTCGCCTGCATGGATAAGGCTGACGCCGGCAGCCGACATCGCGGCCGCGCCCAGCGCCATCAGCAGTGCGGTCGGACCGGGGCGCACCACGCCGGCATGGCGCACCATCACCAGCATCAGCAAGCCAATCGGCAGGCTCATCAGGGTGATCGCACCGGCGCACTCCCAGCTCTCCATTTCGAAGGCGAACGCTCCCGAACCCTGCACACCGAAGTCGCGCAGGCAGCCAAAGCCGATGCTCGCCAACCAAAGCATTGCCGTCGGCAGGGGCAACCAGGCCCAGGACGGCGAACGCCCCGGGACGCTGATCTGGAAGACCGAGTAGGCGGCCAGTACACCGGTAAGCAGGCTGGCGATCCACTCGAGCGTCGAACTCGGATTGGCCAGCACTTGCGTGAATCGGGGATGCGCGCCGAACGCCACGATCAGGATCGCCATCACCACGGATGCCAGCGCAAGCCACAGCATTGTCCTGAGCAATGGCGATGCAAGCGGCTTCACGGGTCCTGCCGCGGACGCGAGTCGGTCGATCAATTGTTCGGTGTCATCCATTTGCCCGGCCTTTGTTTCCAAGACTGCGTTGTAGCGATTTGAGCGCGCGGTGAACCGCCACCTTCAGCGAACCGATGCTCTGGTCGCAGTGCGCGGTGGCTTCGGCCAGCGAGAGTTCGTTCAGGCGCAACAGCCGGATCGCCTCGCGCTGGCGCTCGGGAAGCGCGGCTACCGCGCGGTGCAGCGTTCCCGCCGACTGCCGGCGCGCCAGTGTTTCCTCGGGACCATGCGCCACCTGTGGATGGCTGTCGATCTCGTCCGGCGCATCGATCTCGTGCTTGAGCCGATGCGCTCGGCGGCGCAGCAGGTCGATGCAGCGGCGGCTGGCGATGGTGTTCAGCCAGGGCTTGAAAGGACGCCCCGGCTCGTAGGTATGGCGGATTCCGTGTACCACCATCAGTACTTCCTGCAATGCGTCCTCGGCGTCTTCGCCACGTCCGAGATAGCGGCGGGTAATGCTGCGCAGGTAGGGTGTCACCGCTTGCAGGAGGGCGTGATAGGAAGCCCGGTCGCCAGCCTGCGCGCGCAGCATCAGCTCCGCCCACTCGTCACCGTTCGAATGTTCGTCAGGCGGCTGTGATGGACTGTGCTGCATCGCTTCGGCGCTTGCGGTGTCCGTCGGAACGGTCCTCGCGAATGGAAGTACGTTTCGCATCATGCATGCCCCGGTCCGGCCTGCCAAATGGGATGCGGCTTCACGGCGCGCCGCGGCCGGCGATCAGTCGGTCCAGCGACCACGCGCCGGGGCCGCGTGCAATCAGATACAGCAGCAAGGTGGACCAGAGCAGATGGGTCGGATAGGCGAGGGGATAGACGAATATCTGGATGACCGCGGTCATCGTCAGCAGCGCGAAGGCGGACAGGCGCGTGGCCAGTCCCAGCACCAGCAGCAGCGGGAAGACATGCTCGGCCAGCGCCGCGAGATTCGCGGCCAGCTCCGGCGGCAGCAAGGGCAGCGCGTATTCGCTG
>CAVSCB010000006.1:0-357364 GCA_963726305.1 uncultured Gammaproteobacteria bacterium | reverse complement strand
ATTATTTTACATTTCTTGAAGAAAGAAGATGGAGAAGGCCAAGTATGTCTGGACCCACGACGAGCAGCTCGAGTTTGAAACTATCATGGATACGTATTATCGTTTCGATACCGAGATTAAGAAGATGTTATCGACCGGAGATCTTATTCAAGTTCGTGCACTCGGCGATCGTTACTCATCGGACGAAATTCTTGGCTTCTTCTGGAATTACATCGAACGTAACCACAATAATCCGTCGATCGATGCCCTCGTAGATCAACTGATTGACATTGAACCTCGGTTAGTCTGCGAGAAACTAGCTATTCTGGGTACTCAACACTACCCTTTGTTCCGAGTCATTATTAATCGTGGATACGTAATTGATGATAATTTCGTCAAAGCTTTCATATCATTGATCGAAAACTTACTTGAATTCAACTCGATTGAGGATGGCCTAAATATCCTTGATCGTGATTATAAGGAAGTTATTGATTATCTTGTGAAGGCGGGTCATCTCGATTATGATAAGCTACTGAATGATACGGTCTACAAGGTGAATCGAGAATGCAAAATAGAGAAAAATATAAAGACCTAACTATGTCTCCTTGCCGGGAGATATATTTAATTATCGGATGCGATCAATTGTACCCCGATTACGGTCACTTAACTATCCTTTCTGCCCGCATATCAACCATCCTCCTATCGAGGAAAATAGGGCTTACGCCTCTCTACAAATTAGATTTAGTAGTCATCATCATAATACTTCGGAGTACTTTTAGCCGCTGCCTTTTGTTTACCTTTGGGCGCTGGTTTCAGTTTGGGTTTGACATCCTCCTCTTCACTGTCCTCGACCTCTTCATCTAGGTCTTCAACTTTACCGGCTTTTTGTCACTGACCGCTGGTTTCGTTTCCTCATCTTCCCAGTTCCACTTTGCATTCTCGCAATCACTAGGATCAGTCTGAATGTCGGCAGCGAGAGGAAACGCCATCATCTCCTCACTCAATTGTGTTTCAGAATCTATCGAGTCCATGTTAGACATCAAATAATATTTTCCATCTTTCACACAGTGACCAATGTACGAATAGTTATTGGCTTTGATTTGATGGATAATTTGGCTACCATTATTACACGGAAGGTAAGAAAAGGGAGGATGACTTCTTATATCCATGGCAAGAGCAATGTACGGGGTTGGAGGATATTCAAATCGTCCTATGTTAACACACGACCTTTCGCTATTTATCAGCTTAATTAAGTTCTGACACATAGGATAGTTAATGTTTGAAGTCTTCACCGTAATTAAACTGATTTTCTTACGAAAATCGATGATCCACCTATTATAGTGCACAGGAAGAATGAAATTAACATTACCTGCCTTTTTGATGAGATAATTGGCAACTAGTTCTCGATCCGCTACCGGAATCAAGGAAAGCGTTTGATCGGAAATGTCGTCGGTGCAATTCACGTTCAGTGCAGTACCTGCGATGATCGCGAGTTGACGATGAAGTTCAGATCCGTTGAAATTCATGATCTTCCGATCGACGACTTCGAGGAACTTCTTAACTCTTTCAGCCGGAATAGACTTGGCTTGATAGTGTTCGATCTCGTTCCACTTTATGTTAGCCGGAAAGTGAGAACGTTTGGAAAAGGAGAGTATGTAGGCCATGATGTTGGAGGAGCACCTCTTGATTAGAATAGAGAGTAACTTAAGCGAAACCTCCTCCTTGCCACCCGTAAGTTGTCTGAACAGCTCAACATCGTCGAGGGCACAAACAATGCTCAAACATTCCTCGAACTTCCACTTGCTCTCGAGAATGAGCTTACGACAGTACTTCTGTTTCTCTCCGTCATTCGAGCAAGCGAGTCCCAAACAATAGCTTATGATCTTTGTACCGGATTCGATTCTCTCCTTGACCACAGATAACGGGCAATCGACTGCGAAGCGGAACTGATAAAGCGGTTTATCAGATTCCTGGAGAAGAGAAATACCGAAGTCTACCGACTTAATCGTCCACCCTTGAAAGTCAGGACGACAACTGCTATTAAGCACCAGGTAGCCCTCGATTGAATTCGCGTCAAGTACGGCGCGAAGTTCTTCTTTCCGATCGATGTCCTCGTCTTCATCCAGCACTTTCTTCTTCGATTTCTTTCCATCGGTTGACTTGTCCTGCGACACAAAGTGATGAAGGAGTGGCCAATCCTTGAGATGAATCGCTCCCATCACACAGAGATGAGGAGGGTATACGAGATGGCTCCGATAGCCAACCTCACCGTGAAAGTGAGCAGCACAGAATAGATACTGGTCCTCTTCGGACTCAAGATGTGCTCAATCTGAGGCATCTTTGTTTCATACTTTATTAGGTATCGCTCACCAAAAGTCATCGGTGGATTCTCCTTCCTTGCCTCGGCCTCCCGGTGAAGCTTCTGAAACTCTGGAAGTGGAAGGTAGCCGAGCGTCTTCTTCTGAAGGATAGATTGTAGCTCCATGGGTAAACGGTCCCAATTTTATTGGTAAAAAGTAAACTGTCGACAACTACATTTCCCCGGATCTATTTTTGTAGGATCCCGTGTATTGATGTAATATCTGGTAACCAGATATCAGATATTAGCAAACAAATCCTCGAGGCTAATACGAGACCCATCATTAACTCCATATATCCGGGTAACTTGCATATGATTGAGTAGAAGACGATGGTAAACTTGATTGAAAAAATGCAAGGTAATAATACCACTCTTCTTTAAATAGGCAACGATATCCCTAGGAATGTAGTTACTGAAGGGAAGTCGATCTAGCTTCTGATTGATGTAGTAATTACAAAAGGGATATGAATAATATCCCCCTCCCGCACTATTATTGGGATCTAGATTAAGAATGCTTGAGATTATCGGTTATTAATTTTAGCCGGAGTCCGAATAGACTAAACGAATGAGACAAGTATATGACCACAGTCATACTCGTCTCAAATAGTAGAACTAGGGCAGCAAGTGTTGAAAAGCCCAGACTTAACGTTTAATCTTTTCCATTAATCCGAAAGCTAATGGGTACCTCTTCTGATCTTTTGACTTGAGTTTCTACGGGATAGACTGGGAATGAAAGACGACAAACTTCTTTCATCCTGTAGAGAATGTATTGTCGACGATGTTATTCGTATACTGAAAACGGAGACTCGTTTTTCTCTTTACCAGACAAAGAAGATTATCTTCCAGTACTCCGATTGGCCTCCCTTTATTTACGATAATGAAATAAATATTGATTATTTGATTCACGATCATGTGGCAGAAGAATTTCTTCAACTAATCGCTGTTATTCTTCGACTCAAAGGAGTTGACGTTGTTTTTCAGGCCGACACTCACGCCCTGGTGGCAGTTGAGCTCTATAACAGCGTATTGTTTGCGAGTATCAAGGTAGACTCGAATGATGTCGCCCGAGCTGGGACTCGTGCAATAACCAAATGGGACGTATCTTATATTTCTTATAGAGTCGGATATCATCTTTCATCGATTCAATTAGCGCAACATTGACTATCCAGATACTCCCAGGAAAGATGTAATAAGTTAGATGCATAATTGTGGTTTCAGAGTTGAACTTTGACCAGCAACCAACGAAGAGAAAAGGGCTCCGACAGTAAGTAATCTCTTCGAATTTGACCATCTCTATTTCTGTTAGATTGAGTTCAAAACTTTGTTGCCATATCAGAGGAAGTGCGGTAACCTTACCCGCTGGAACAAAGGCAATCCGGACCATCAGATTTACCAGCAACCCGGCAATCTCTTTTGTCTACTAACAAGATTTAGCTGCTCGTCATTTTAGTTTCCATACTTAAATGGAGTGGGACTACCCTGCTCCGACGCTGGCCGTCTATCTTTCCCCTGAGTTGACAGAAACTACCGGTCATCTGGCGATCTTCGATCTCGATGGTACTTTGGTCAACTCAAAAAAGGCCTTCGTTCGAGGAGGTAAAGGTGATTTTACTTTTCTTCCTGGAAGACTCGAGAAGCTACAGCAACTCGTTGATGAAGAGTATAGCATCGTGATCGTAACCAATCAGAAGGTGAGAAGTCCGAAAGAGAAAGCCAATCGTCTCGAACGGATCGAAGAGATTATCGAAGCTATCGGCCTACCACTTGGGGTTTACGTTGCACTCGGTGATGATAAGTATCGGAAGCCCAAGATTGGCATCTGGAAGGAGATCAAGGCCAATTATGGAGAACCGATCGAGGCCTTCTATGTTGGTGATGCTGATGGACAACCAGGTTCGCACGCCGACTCTGATCTGAAGTGGGCGGAGAAAATTGGAATTCCATTCTATCCTGTCCGTGATTACTTTGTTCAAGAGTTGCCTGAACTACCAAAGAAGGAACAGATGATCATCGTGATGGTCGGTTCACCAGGTTCAGGTAAATCGACATTGGCCAACGAACTAGCCGAGAGGTACGATGCAGTTCATCTCGAACAAGATAAGATCGGTACGGCTGCTAAGGTACTGACTACGGCTAAACGAGAACTGGTAGCCGGTAACTCCATTGTAGTTGATGCAACCCACGCTACATACAAATCTCGGCAACCCTACTACGCTCTAGGTCATCAATACAACGTTCCTGTTTATGTTTTCTGGGTAGTGCGCGATGGAATGACGTCCAACAAGGAACGAGAAAAGCCGGTTCCCATGATTGCGATTAACACCTACTTCGCACGACTCGAACCACCAACCGACGACGAAGAGTCAACCGCAGTCTATAGCTACGACTACTGGAAGTAATTAGTGTCTAGGTTTTAGACACTAAGCTAGATACTAAAGAATTACGGGAGGGTTAATGGGTTTCCTTATCTTTTATTTTCTCTATTAAAGGTAAATACCAACGGTATGCCTCATCGTAACTATTATCTCTCTTCTCATACCCGACGAGTAACATCACGGGCAGCACGCTCGAACAAGCCTTCTCGTCTGTTTCGGAAGGATCAATCGAAAAATGGGAAAGTCTGGTTCAACGATAACCTCGATGAAATGATATCCGACATCGAGGCAGAAGAGGAACGTCTGTTGTGGATAGCGGAGGATAGATTCGAACTGGAGGTTGAGATACCATTTGAAAACTATCTCTACAGCCTATGTTTATAGACCGAGTTAAGATTAGATGTCGGTTAACCGACATCTAACGATTCAACTCTGCGAGTTCCATCATCGTAGCAGGTTCGTAAGTGAGCCTGAGAGACATCGTATATATCTCCTCAGCTGAAGACAATTTACGGAAGAGACCATTTTTACTTTTGATGGCGATTACAACCGACTCTTCTTGCCACCCACTGGCGAGTGGGTTCGAAATAGTAGTTACCATGTTTCTGAAAGGTCAGAGATATAATTATTTTTATTAGCCTTTTGTTGACCTCCTATGAAGACGTCACGGAGATGCTCACGCTCGAAATTGGTCGCATGTTCATGTTCAAAACCGTAAGACCGCGCGATTTCTATCTCGCGCTCATTGAGCAGACGAAATCTCGTACCCTTCTCTCGAACAGCAATAACAATGGTACGGTTGCCTTCTTGTTTTACTGCCCATCTGGTACTGGGGTTCAAACAGGTACCCGTCTGCCCGATAAAACATCAGTGACATTGGATTGGAATTAAACACTAGTCAGAAAATCGGGCGACCCGACTTTATCTTGCAACAAAATGTCCTTCCTGTCTGAGCTTTTTGTCCTCTCCGATGCTGTCAAGTCCCATATCAGGAGCCTAACTCCGAGATTCGGGTTTAACGGGCTTGGCGAAATAGTCTACCTGCGCACGTATTCGCGAAAGAAGGAAGATGGATCGTTCGAGAACTGGGCAGACACCGTCATTCGTGTGACACAGGGCATCATCTCGATTCGTAAGGATTACTTCAAGAAGCATCGTCTGGCTTGGAATGATGCCGATTGGCAGGATTACGCTCATCAGATGGCCGTCAGTATGTTCAAGATGTACTGGCTCCCCGCCGGTCGAGGTCTGTGGTCCGTCGGTACTCCAATCATGGACAAGCTCGGTTCAGCGGCCGCTAATAACTGTGCGGCAGTTTCCCTTGCCAACCTGGTTGAAGCCTGTACGTTCTTCGCCGATGCGCTGATGTGTGGAATTGGAGTTGGGTGTGATACTGCTTGGAATGGTAGAATCGAATCTACTGCCTCGGATCCAGAAGTTTTCATTATTCCTGATTCTCGGGAGGGGTGGGTCGAGTCAATTCGTCGTCTTCTCAATGCTTACATTCCCGATAAGAACGGAAAGCGTTGTCTCAGGCCGACTTTCGATTACTCTGCTATTCGCCCCGAGGGTACTCCGCTCAAGACGTTTGGCGGGACGGCAAGTGGACCAGCACCCTTGATTAAGCTACACAAACGTCTGCGTGCTTACCTCGACACTTATCTCGAATATGATATATACTATCCTGGAAGTTCGAATCCTCTTTTCCCAGAGTTCAATGCGACAGTCTTTGGTCATCTGATGGATCGAACTCGCGAGTCTGACTTTAATCACATGAAAGACGAAGAATTCGACAAGCTCAAGACTAATGTCATGTGTCTCGCTCGAGAGAATCCCAAGGAGAAGCAATTCAATCGCATCCGTTTCCAGGCGAGCGTGGTTACAGCCATCGGAGCGTGCGTGGTGAGCGGAAATATTCGTCGCTCGTCCGAGCTTATTCTTGGTGATCTCAATGATCCTGTCTTCCGTAACTTGAAGAATACTAAATTGAACCCTGAATACACGACTTATTGGATGTCGAATAATAGTGTGCATCTGGCCGAGACAGCTGACTTCCATGCGCTTCCTCAGATTGCCGAGCGTATTCGAGATAACGGTGAGCCTGGTATTTTCAACCAAATCAACATTGCTCGCTGGGGACGTGTTGGTCGATTCCATGCTCCCGGAGATACATGGACGCGGGAATCAGAGCCAGACCAAGCTTCACTGTGTAACCCGTGCGCTGAGATTCCTCTGGAGTCTTATGAGCTCTGTAACTTGGCGGAAGTCTTCCCTCTTCGCTGCATTCAAGACGAGAGTACAGAGATAACAAGCAAGCAGAACTCCATCTCACAGAGTGCAGAGAATTTCCTGATGAAGGCAATGGAATATGCTACCTTCTGCACCTCAACGCTTTCACTTCTTCCTACCCATTGGGAGGAGACAAATGCAGTTATTGGACGCAACCATCGTATCGGTGTTTCTATTTCGGGGATTGCGGACGTCTATGAGATTCTGAAGACAACCGAGCTCACTCGTCTTCTGCGCGCAGGTTACCGTCGTGTCCGCGAGATGAACACTAAGCTGGCTAAAGAAGCCGGTGTTCCGGCGTCGATCCGTGTAACCACGGTTAAACCCAGTGGTAGTATTAGTTTGCTGGCGGGTGTGAGTCCGGGAATGCATTTCCCGACCTTTAAGTGGGCCATTCGTCGCATGCGCATCTCGACCACTTCGCCTCTTGCAATTAAACTCAAGGAGGCGGGCTATCAGCACGAGAAGGATGTTTACTCTGACAATACGCTCGTTTTTGAGTTTCCTATTGATCAGGGATACTCTCGCCCGGCAGAGCAAGTAAGCATGTGGGAGCAGTTTAGCTTACTTGCTCTTCTTCAGCGTGAGTGGTCGGATAACATGGTGTCGGTCACTATCTACTTCAACCCCGAGACGGAGAACAATCAGATCGAACATTCACTTGCTCAGTTCGCGCCTCTGATTAAGAGTTGTTCAATGCTCCCTCATACCAAGGAGGGTGCGTATGCTCAACCTCCGTATCAAGGAAGTACTCTTGAAGAATACCAGAGACGACTGAAAACAATCAAGACTGTTAATTGGTCGATCAAGAGTGATGAACCAGAGAAGGAAGGTCCCAAGTACTGTACTAATGATACCTGTGAACTTTAATCACCGTTAATGTCGACTAGTCGACATTAATATTTATCTATCGTGAAATAGATAAATTGTAATTACCAGTCACCAACTGAAATATTCCTCAGATGCTTCTCTCGGACACGTGTTCTCCTTTCTTCCCGCTCATGATCGATGCGATTCTTCCGATCAACCACTGCCTGGTCGAGATCGACATACAGTCCTTTCGCTATTACTCTCTCTGCACGTTCCAAGACAAGTTCGAAATCTAGGTCTCGGTAGACAATGGGGAACTTACTTTCCTTCTTAATCAGAGATCGACGATTGGCGATCATCAACTTGGTACCGTCGAAGCATACCTTACCAAAGTCGAAGTCTGCTTGCTTGCGTAACCATCTCTTCAATGAAGGAACCATCGCCTTGGGATCAACCCAGACCGTTATCTGATCGATATTGACCTTATCCAGTTTCCAAATCAATCGACTTTGAAACTGCATCCGATAGTTATCAACCGGTTCAGGCTGGAGTGTACCAAAGTAACAGAGGAAGGAAGAGAGGGCGTTGGTATTAATATGTCTCTTACGAATATGAGGCACATTCAATTCGATCGGACAGAGCTCCTTAAGTTTTTCCACCTTCTTATGGTGTAGACACTCTTTGTTGGTCCCAAGGAGTCGCGGAATCATTTTCTTGATCGGAGTTTTCTTGTCGTCGGGGAACTTGAATTCATATAACCGTCGTAGACAACTAGGACAGACTTCAGGTTGTAAACTGGCGTTTGGCTCCGCAATGTCGATGTCCGAGTTCACAGTAAAAATACTACTGTAAGTTTCCATCTTCAAAGGTTCTAGCAGACAATGTTGAAGGAAGGAACCATGAATGACTGCGTTCGCCTTCTCCAGTGCGAGCCAGAAACTTGCCGTCTGGATGTTGAGTCGTGTTAACATGCGATCGATGATAACATGAACTTTTGGCAATCGGTTGCCAAAACCTGGACAAACGGGATAAACCGCATAGGCCAAAGACAGACAGTCGGTGTAACTCAACCAGGGGAAGAGATCGAAAAAGTTGACATGCAACAACACCGCTTGGAGCGCCTTGTGCTCCATTTAAAATGAAAGTGAAAACGGGGTTCAACTTTTCTTGAACTAATTAATACATTTTCCTTAGATTAAGATATAGAGATCGAGAGAAAAAAAACAGCTACTGATAAAAATGGGATCAAGAACGTCCAAAGCACTTCGTCTTCCAGTGGTAATTACTGGACTTCCTTTGCCCAATACCAACTGGGTTTTAGAAGATAACGGTCAAAACCTTATCTTTATTGACTAATCCGCCTAATGTTGCTCCCGCAGTTCCCGGTTTAACGGTATCAGGTTCTTATGATCAGGCGACTCAAATTTTAACCCTTACAACAACAGGAAAGAATATTTCTGTTACACGTCAGCTTCCAGGTTGTGTATTTATCACGAACTCAGATGGACAGGCAATCAGCTGTCCGATTGATGCAGACATATCTGCCGCTATAAAATCGGCCACAGCAAATGTTGTTCCAGTTCAGAGTTACGACAAAGCCAGAGACAAACACGAATATGTCGAGCGATGGCATCTTCTGGCTTGTTATCATTCTTATAGCAGTTTTCTTACTTCTCTTTGTTTTTAAGTTCCGTTCTGGATAAATATCAAATGTTAAAGATGCTTAACATTTGATATAATATTTTATCTCCTGACGTAAAAATGGGTAACGCCTCGAGTGCAACTAAGGTCGGTGTCAACTTTGGTAACAGCGCGGCCACTTTTTCGTGCTTGCCCACCAAGGATGATAAGACAGTTTGTTCGGGACCGGTCAAGGATACACCTCAAGTTTATGCCTCCTGTACTGGCAAACACGGAGAGAATGAGTTTACTTGTCAGATAGGAGGAGAAATGCAGGACTGTCTACTCGTCGAAGGTGTCAATGGTCAGATGAACGCCAAGTGTAGGCGGAGACGCGGAGGTGTAACAAGCTACGCTACTTCATCTCCTGCAGGTACACCTGCATCTAATGCGGTCACCCAGATCGTCGGTCCAGCCATTATCGTGAGTTGGACGGCCGGTGTTCCCGCGACCGGATATTCGCTCGTCGGCTACATCGTTAATCGCGCAGATGGAACATCCACTCCTGCTCCTCTCTTTAAGACTCCCAAGACAAGTCTATCCTACACCGATACTTCGAAACTCAAGACTGGGACTTCCTACACTTACACGGTGGATACTGTTTATGCGGTCACTCCTCCGACTCCGCCCACCAATGTTACAGTTCCATATGGTGTTGCAGGGACGCCTATTACATATATTCCTGGGCCGGTACTTACAATTACACCGGGAAAGGAGCAGAATGACCTGGCGTGGACAGCAGTTCCTGGCGCGACAGATTATAACATTTATCGAAACAATACCAATACCACTCTCAATGCTACCGCGCTGGATCCGACTACACTTACCTACACTGATACGGGATTGACTCCGGGTATTCTCTATAGTTATCAGGTATCAGCTACTATTCCCGATCAGATGGTGATGTCGAACAGTGTAAGTGGTACACCGACAAAGTCTTCAACATGGATCTGGATTGTACTTGGTATTCTTGGTTTCCTACTCCTTGCTCTTCTAATTGGAGGACTCATCATTGGTATGCGTAAGAATTAAATTTGTTGAATATCGAGTACTCGATATTCATTTAATACGAAGGTCCCGTTAGATCCTTCTTTTCGGGCTGAATCAAAGTGTGAGAATTAAAGACCTGAGCTAACAGCGGATCATGCTTGATAAGCAGAGAGAAGACAGAATCAACAGATGCCCTTTCAAACTCGATCCAGTTGGGAGCAATGGAGGGAGACTCATCATATAAGTTAGTTTTTTCTTGAGCAGCTCTGACCATTGTTTAGCAAACTGATGAGTAGCGAGATTACAACGCCAGCCTGTAATTGTAGTTGACAGTTGTTTGCCTGTGGCAAGTGTGAAAGCTAAATCAAACTTAAAGTTATCGAAGAGATCACCCTTGGTGTAGTTTCTCTCAATTCGGTTGCTCTCGAAAGCTATTACATTTCTTCCTTCCAGTGCATCGAATATAATCTGCCATTCCTTCTTTTCCGTGTTGAGATGATAACCTGCATTCGCAAGCACAAGAATATCATTTTCTTTCAGAGTTTGCAGTGTTTTAGATAGAACAGTAGCGTGCCACTCTCTCACATCTCCATCCCACTCTGTGATGACACGAACAGAATCAAAGTATCCTAGTTTCCTGGCTTCAAGTGCAATTCTGTAACCTGCGTCTCGATAAGGACCAACCGCCAGACTTACAAAGTACCTCATTTTCCCGAGTTGTTTGTAATCTTAGTGTCGTAATATTCGAGCGGATCTTCTATTCTCAGTTTATCCTGAGGGGAGAAGATGGTTTGATATTCGGAGAAGAAGAGGAGTCGCGTTCGATATGTCTTCTTTTCTTCTTCCGTCACCGGCATACTTGTCGGCTGCCAAACATGCATTGTTCTAAAGCCGGCGAGATCAGGATACTCTACCCAATCATCACTGGACCATCCAAGGGGTTTGTAGAATCGGTTAACATAGAAAGCCTGAAGTTTGTCGACTGAGAAAGTGAACCATGCAGGGCATAAACTGGCGAAACTCTTGTATCTGCTGGAACGTCAGCTTGTCCATCTCGTTTTATTTTGTTTTTAATCTTCCCTAGGGTGCTTTTTGTTTCCTTTCGGTCAGCGGATAGTGATCTTCGGTCAACCCTTCCTCGTTGTTTCGGCGATAGGAGACAATGATAGAATCGTCAGCTCGGCTGATGCTAATGATTCCTTTTCCTCCTGGCTGACCAAAGAATCTAGAAAGAAGGTCGTCTTCTCGTAAGAGTACTCAATTCTGTTTTCTATGGCATAGTCGACGATTTGGTGGATCACAGTGACAAGTTCTTTGATGCTATTCCATCGACTATGAAATTCAATTTCGATGTTTCCCTCACTGGTCAGATCATAAGTAATTTGCGGATGAATCGAATCTAGGAAAGTTATAATAGAATCATCACATCGGAGTAGGGTTATAATCGTCAAATCATTGCCAACAAGCACTATTCTATCCATACTTTAGATTAAGATTAATAATTTGTTTCTTTTCAGCCTCGCAAATAAACGTTTAAGGGAGAAGAGAAATAGTTAAAAGCTGCCCTGTCTTTTTATCTTTACTCGCTAAATGTCAACCGAGCGTACGCCCGTAGGGGTTGCACTTGGTCTTTTCATCTTCTGTGCTGGACTTGGATTGTTCTTTGTTATCGATGGGTCTAATGTTCTGAAAAACATAAACGCTCGAGACCACATGATTACGACAAATTGCTCTGTCTCTTCGTGTGACCAAATCGGCAAGGGATGCTATGAGCCGTGTTCTCCTCGACCGTGTACTCCAATAGCAAAGAATTGTACCACCTACGATTTAACGTATTCACTCTCCTGGAACGGACAAACGTACACTCAGAAGAGTCAAGCGGATATTGGTTGCCCTTTGCAAGTAACTTGCTATTTTTACATCAAGGACATCGATACTACTTTGGGGCTTGCAGTTCCCGATTTAGGTTTGGATCGAGTCCCTTATGTTTTCGAGATTGTAATGGGTGTATTCTGTTTACTCTTGGCAATATGTACGTTTATTGTGTTAGTAGGCGCAGTAGAAGAAACTATATGTCGCCCTCCAAATACCTCGAATCCTCATGTACAGATGCCTTAAATTGTCTCTTCATTCAAGAGATAACTACGTTTCAACGCACTCTCTGTTTTCTTTCAGCTAGCGGATAGAAGTCCTCGGTTAACACAGACTCGCCTTCCGGACGATAGATAAAGATGATCGAATCATCATCTTCGCTGATACTCATCATTCCCTTTGCATATTCGTTGACTAACTTGAAGAATGTGACTTCCTCAAAGTACAAAGGAATCTCTCTTTCTTTGGTATAGTCGACGAGTAGATGTACTATCGAAACTCTCCCATTCGTTTGCAAAGGTAATCTCGATATCGCCTTCTCCGTTATCTGTAACTACATAGGTAACCTTGGGCTCAAGAGCGTCCAAGAATAACTTGAAATCATCCAACAAATCAGATACTTCTTGGTCTGTCCAGTCGTCCGCACTGAACGTACCTAGCCAATTACTATTGGCTAACAAATTCTGAGAGACAAACTGAATAGGAGTTCCTATCAACTAATTTTATCTGATGTGTCTATCGTACGATAGACACAAACAATTATTCGCTCTCATCACCTTCACCCAGCTGCTTGAAGATGTAGTGACGCTGAACACGATGAGAGGGAATGATGAACTTTTGCCAGCGACGACCAGTACCGTGACCGCGACGATGGGCATAGTTGAGAATATCGATTGCGATGGTTGCATCGACATCGAGGTACCTAGCTAGAAGACAAGCAACTACAACGCCAGTACGACCGCGACCATTTTTGCAGTGAATGTAGATAGGCTCGCCCTTCTGAAGGATACCCATCAGTTGCTTGAGGAGTTCATTCATATCCTTCTTCGGTCCCTTATCCTCATCGATAGGGAAATAGATGATAGTAGGTCCCTCGTAGGCCGCCTTGTCTACCACGAGAAGATTAACGAAATGCTTGTAGCCCTTGGCCATCAGGGCTGCAACCTGAGTCGGGCTGGGCTCTTTACCGAAGGCAATCTGACCATGAAGAAGAGTCGAGTAAAAGACGTCCTCCTCTTCCTTCTCCTCGTTTCCCGTCGGCTTCTTTTCATCTTTCGACTTCTCGTCCTTCGATTTTTCCTCGGCAGCTGCCGGCTTCTTGATATTGGTGGGCTTGGGGGTGGCCATTTTTCCTCCCAGCATTTATCCCTTACTGTTTATAATTGCTAGTGTTCCGACAACCGAACACTATCTCCAGATTTTATTTTACTCATCTTCCTCGCTGGATGACGGCATCTCGACTTTTCCAAGGCCTCCGAATTCAATGTCAATATCGAGGACGTTGGTGAAATGGAGAAGACCAGAGAGAAACTCGGTCAGAACAATGTCGGGCAAGCATTCAGGTTTCTTCTCCATTACTTTCTGAATCTTAGCTAGGTTCTCGGTGAAGAACTTGCTGGGTATCCAGTTGAGGTTAAAGTAAGCATTCAAAATGTCACGTCGATTCACCCAGAGGGCGGGGGACAGAATCATCTGCTCCTGTTGATGAACTGTGAGATGCCGACGGAGGAGAATAGCAGAACGTTTGGGTAGCGTGCGACGAATCTCGAACAGGAGACGAGCAAGGTCGGATGCCGAGATCAATGTGATTACGGTCTCAATGTTATTGCTGGCTTCATCAAGCAAAATCTGTCTGGCCTTCTCATAGCCCTCTTTGGACGTACTCGAGCATGCTACAATTGCACTAGTCATGGTCGTTGTCTGATCCATTCGGCACTGACAGCACAAGAAAATGAGAGTCGTAGTTAACTCTCTGTTTCAGATTAACTTTATTAAACTCGATTGCCCAAGAAAAGGGGTCAGACTAGTTCTCATATTCACTCACTATGTTGTAGAGCCAAAGCGACATTAATTTATAACTCTACATCTTGTTCGCTTAAGATAACAACAGTTACCCAACCACATATTCAATTCGCAATGATGAATCATTGCGATCATTGTTGACAACCATTCACACTTTTCTTCCGACGACACCACTGTCGTCACCGTGGTACCTCAGTATGTTATGTTTGCTCGTATTTAAAATATTCGAGACAATGCGAATCTGCTTACGAACTTGTCTGTCAGTGGAAACACTATCTTATGTTGAATCATCAAATTTTCGTATTTGACTACAAGTACACTACCGGTGATATTTACCGACTATCGAATACTACTATGTACTTGTCCAGTAAGTAGCAATTATCATATGTTCATATGATAATAGGGTTAACTAGTTTTCCACTTATCTAGAAGAGGAGCATATTTTGAGATGAAGTCTAGCCAGTTCTCTTTTAGGTCCCTCGCGTTGTAGTTTACGGAGTAGGACCTGAGCGCAGATTGAATTAATTGCATAGCCCTTCGCAAGAGTCGAAATTGTCTTTGTCGTTGATAGCGCATGCAGATGTTCCCAGTTATCGATGATAATAATGTCCTTAACAGGCAGTTCGTCACCGTGGCTGAATGGTGCCTCGGAGATGATCGTCATCTTGTCATTCTTGACTGCCAGTCTCCAGCATTTAACGTGGAGTGCGAATGTAGGAAAAGGAATCTCCTTGTCCGCGTCATCTCTGTCTTCAATCTTCTGAGCTGCGCCTCGAACTATGCTACAGTAAATCGCTGGCTTTTCCTTAACAATTTCATATGTTGTTGCGCTGACCACCGTTAGCGAAGCAACACGGAAACCTGCCTTCCAGTACTTCTCTACAAAGTCAGTTTCATTCCAGAAGTACCCCACGTCCGTAATAACGGATGCACGATGACAAGCTGGTTCTTGTTTGAAGAGAAGTCGAAGAGTCTCAGAGGAGATTAGGTAGTTAAGACCGTCAGCGTGTTGATATTTAATCGGGGATTCAAGTTCTCCGATACTCGAACTTCCATCGCGATTCAGAAGCACCTGTCCAACCTCAGGATGCAACTTCATCAGCGCTAATGAGTATGTTACGTAAGGCAAGGATACGAAGAATCGCCATGGCTGACTGAAGTAGAAGAAGTATTCGACAGCTAGTTCCTTCAGTAGTTTCTCAACACCGATCATCGAGCCGACACATTTAATACCTGCGTATTTCGCGATGTACATCGGTAGTTCATTCTCAGGAATACCAACGCAAATCCAAGTACCGATCAGCTGACGATCATTACAACATGCGACAAAGCTATCAAGTGTAAGAGGTAGCGACTTATAGTGAAAAATCACTGCCACTCGCCTTGATGGATCATGAGTAGGCAGCGAGACCGCCTCGATCTTCTTTTCTAAGATTGCTTTGGCTGCATAATTCCAATTTTGAACTAAATGAGCCCAGTTATTAATTGCCTCGGGATGAGTTGTGAGAAGCTCAGTAAATAGGGATAGACAGTCTCTCATATCTCCTGCATAGTAGGTAGCGGTGGCAACACGGTCCAGACTTGCGAGCGGAAACCAGTTATCGGGCACTAGTCTGCGTTGCTCCTTGTAGAGGACGATGATTTCTTTCCATTTCTTAGTTGCTTGAAGAGAGAGGAGTTCCTTGTCAAACTCCAGACTACTAACGTACTTGTTGAATGGCTTTGGCGGAGTTATAGTCTGTTCGACTGTCGGCTTACTCTGATCTCCATATGCCTTTCTTCCCGATTGCTCAAAATGTTTAATCTGATCTGCGGTCAATGAAACAACGGGTTCAGATGGAGGATGAACCGAAAGTAAGTATTCGAACAGACCAAAGTAACACTCGGTACGATTACAGTCCAACTGAATACCCTTCAGATAAAATTCCGGTTGCTTTCCCCATTTTCCTAGGATATAATAGGCGAGGTATTTCTCTGCATTGTCGCAATCACTTTCGTATTTGATAGTGTTTGCCACCACACAAGCCATGTTTGGATCTGCAGATATCGCGTAGCACTTCATTGCCTTGTTATATAGACGCTCGCGAAAATACTGATCCCCCATATCCTGCAAAGCCATCTTCTCCAGAAACTTGAGTTTGATAGTTGAACACTGAGTCACGGAGTTGGATTGTTCTTGCTTCCATTCTCTTGCCTTGTAATTCCATTCGATCTTAGTACCCACCTTGAAGATACGAGAGAACTGAAGAGCCAGTTTCTCACCCGTATTTCCGAGTGTGCTCTCAAAGGATACTGTGTAGTTAGCTGCATGTAGATCGCGAGCAGCATCAAACTCGGAAGCATCCCAGGTCTCGTCGGAGAAGACCGTTAGTACATAAACTGTTTGTGCAGGCCCCATGTGCATAATAAATTTCTCCGCATTCATTCGATTAACCTTGTATGTCGGAACTGGATAATCATCGAACTCGGACTCTACGCCTTCGACGTAAATTCGAGAGGCCTTTGTCTGAGCCGCAAGCTTCTTCAGCGTTGTATGTTGGTCTAGGGTAAGGCCGTGATCCTGTTCAGGGTAGCAATAATGTATCCACAACTCCATGATACTCGTTTTATGTTCTAGATATTCCCTTTACGTAATTTTTTATCTTTGTCCTCCCAAAGATGAACGGTGTTACGTTACTATTCACGGTAGTGGTGGGTGCTATGGTCGCAATTTTATTCTTAGTCACTCTATTACTCATGTATTTGAGTGCAAAGAAACCAGTTATTCCACCAGGTCAACCGGCAAGTGGCAATTATCTTTAATAGCGCCCCGAAGATTTGCCCGAACCTGAACTAATCGAACTGTGAGCAGTCTCGGCGGCAGCCTCTTCTGCCGCCAGAGAAGCGGTCGAATGTTTAGGAACGGGTACAGTTGGCGAAGGTACGCTTCTTCGCTGACGAGCGGAGCCCGAACTGCCCCGAGACGATGCACCCGAAGATTGCTGGCTCCCGCTGGTTGAAGCGGAATTGTGTCCGTAGCTACCGTCACCTGATGCACCTCCAGAAGTTGCCGAGTAATCTTCTCCTCGACCCGAAGAAGCGACCGCGAGTTCGTCCGCTAGGACTAACGAAACCACTAGAACCAAAAGAAAGACTACACGCATGATTTCTAAAGATGCCAAAAATCTTTAACGTGGGTAGAGACTACCATTGGTCTCGAAAAGGAGCTGTGTCAATTCAGATAGTTGATCTGCCGTATAAACAGTATCTCCATACTGCATATCTATCAGATCCTGTGCGACTGAGGACAACAGCTCCTCCGAATAGTTGAAGACCGACAGATAATCTGTCACCGTCTCCGCGGTGAGCCTTGGTAGCGAGTGGTGTATTCGCTTTACACCTAATTGAGATGCTAATTGTTGGAGTGTTGGACGTGACGCTGGATTAATGGTAAGTAGAGTCGCAATGAATTCCGAGACCTCGGGAGGTAGTCCATCAAAGATTGGACTACCCTTGCCTGCCAGTGATAACTGTTCCTTGTGTAAACTCGCGTACAGGGTATGACCAGAAAAAGGCTGCTTGTGATATAACTCAAGCAAAGTTACTCCAAGTCCCCAGATATCGATTTCTTTCCCGTATTCTTGATTCCCACTTATCATCTCAGGAGCAAGATTGGCAAGATAAGTATGCCTCGGTTCTTCTCGCTTCACGTATCGATACTTACCAAGAGGCCAAGTATTACCCAGATCAATAAAAACACTATGTCCTCGATAGATACAAGTGTTATCCGATCTTACATCACCGTGAAAGAAAGAAGCATTTTCGAGATCGATCAGTCCAGCAACAAAATCACGAATTCTATCTACGAATGATGAATCTGGATAGAACTTGGAATGTTGTGCGGCCAGAGGAAAAAGAAGATTGATGTGTGTTGGTGTCACATCAATCTTAGTGTGTAGACTATAGACACGCATCGGCGCAGCAATATCAAAGTCGAATAGAGGCAGGATACAGGGTGAACGGCCGACTCGTCGATGTACCGCTAACTCGACAAAATGTTGAATGCGAATTTTCTTCTCCCACAGCGGTCTAGGAAACGTCTGAGTCATCCTTTCTGAGAATGATAAAATACCCTCGTATGTTTTGTTCGGTTACCGCATGCGGTAACCGAAATATCAGAGTTTACCAGTTCTCCCACAAATTATTTGCTCGCAGTTAAAACAGATGGGGTACTGTTGGAAGTCCTGTCGTCGCCACAGTTCTCATTGTCGGTATGGATGCAGGCGACACAAGTATCATTGTCATAGCAGTTGCCATAAGCGCCATCATCACTACTACATGTACTGTCAGGATATGTGCAATAGTACATCCTCCCGCAGTTACTCACGGTCGTATCGAAAGTGTGTAAGTTCCTCCTGGAGCTGTAGTAGCAGTTCTAGCTCGAGCAGCGGTTCGAGTTCATCGTGGAGCTGCAGTAGTTCAAGTTCGAGCAGCTGCAGCAGTTCGAGTAGTAGTTCACATGGTAAATTACACGTGGGTTACTACACGGGCGGCTACGGTGGACGATATCAGATGCTAAATCGTCCCGTCTTCTTTCCTGGTACCAATATTGTTGCACGCTGGAAACCATCGAAAATGACTCGTCGTCAAGCAGTCCGAAAGTTCGGTTACTGTTAAATACAACAATGTCACAAACGTGACATTGTTAATCGTCGTCTTCCTCCTCATCCTCCGAAACAGGGTCTTCCTCGGGTTCGATTTCATCGAGAGTACGGAGAAAAGAAATCGCCTTTTCGCTGGGTTTCTTTAATTCCCTGAGATAGAAACGAATCGTGTTATGGTGTAATCTGTTAGTCGAGTAGAATTGCATCAGCTCGTCAGTGGAGAATAAATCGATTATCTTTGATAGAGATCCCTCCTTGACTGAAAGAAGTGCTTGATCGGCGGTCAGAATTTTCTGACAATAACACCATCCAATCGCGATAGTCGAGAACCTCGAGTACTCCTCGGGTGTAAACACAAACAGCCGCGGGAAGAGAGAGTAGAGTTTGTCGAATATCTCTGTCTCATTGTATATCCTCAGGATATACTTAATGTCATCGGGGAGGGGTGAGAATCCCAGGGCAGCCAGACTATCGATGGTCTCTTCGTCGGTTGCATGTCGGAATGCCTTGTTGATAGGATGCCCCATCGCTTTTAGCTGATCGAGTCCATCCCAATCAGATTCGTTAAGTAATCCATTAAGAATTGACTCGCTAAACTGCTGTTTCTTCGAGATCAAGAGAAGTGCAAGTTTGTTCCACTGTAGTGATGATACAATACCCGGAATTGGACCACACTTGTTATCGTAATAGATATCGGGAAGAGTGGCGAAGAATGGATAAAAATCCATCCTCCGTGTAGAAGACTTGGTTAGACTTCCTTATCATTTGTCTGCCAGCAAGTGTGCTCGAAATGAGACGCGGCCCGTTTGCACACACGAAACCGTAAAGTAGCGACACAATATTCTTGACAGGGGGAGCAATATTGAACACAACATCAATGTACTCTTGGCGTTTATGTTTGCAGATCAGAATGAAAGCTTCATTTCTCTTGAGCTTGGCTACTTCCCTAATCTGATGCTTAATTCTCCAGATATGTGTGCGCACATGCAAGTTGCGATTTGCCATCCAGAAGAGCATGACTTCCCGATAGTTCAGATGTTTGCTGATTTTCTCCATCAGATCAGCCGTGAGTCTTTCGATACTACCATGGTGGTATCTTTCTACCAACGGATAGAAAGATGAAGAAAGTGTGTTTTAGGCTAGTACATGGAATGGATGATGCGGGTCTGAAGTAGGCGCGACCAGTCGTTCTTTTTGTTTCAACAGGGATGTCAAGGATAGGGCAAGCTGGTAGCGCGCAAGAACCTGCTTCATCTCTTCCTCATTGTAATGCATAATATCACCTTGACCCTCGGTTGTGAACGATTGACTGCTAGTATATGTGAAGATACCACGACAAACCTTGTAATGAAGATTCTTTAGCGGATAGTCGATACGAGGAGCAGACTTGAAACTGGGGATGAATGTCAGTTGATCTCTGTCGATAAATCCGGGACGACATGAGGAATGTCTTCAATGCAACCGAAGTTACGAATTAGCTCGAATGCACGAGTATGTCCAATTTGCTTCATCGGAGAGCCGTTAGGATTCTCGGGTGACTTGTTAAAATCGCAACCCATAATAATGCACATATCTACAAAGGCTGGATAATCGAGCTCCAGGCCGTCGAGAACCGTCTGGAGCTCATAGCACTGATACTGAGGTGATCCCTCATCATCGCTACGTCTCTCATTCTTAAGTAGAACAACGGGGCATCCAAAGGCAAGTGTATCGCCATCTTTCGAGAGAGTTGCAGCACAATATCCTTCGATACAAAGAATGGAGCATAGCTGTTCTGCATCATACTTGGCATTGAACCATGGCAGGCCCAATGCATTCACGAACTTTCGAAGAGCCTTGAGGTCGCTGAACTTGACATGGGGCGTTTGAATCAACTTACGACGCAATGTTTCAATGTCCTCCTCTGTTTTCTCGAGAGCCGACTGCTGTTCGAGTTTCTTACCGATTTGCTCGATCTCATCGACGTTCTTCTGTCTAGCGTTGACGCGAAGCACACGAGTACCGGCTTTCTCGGGGCGCGGTTCACCATCAAAAATAAAGACTGGTGTGACATCGTGCTTTAATAAAGTTTCGGTGAATCGGATAACAAACTTGAACCATTCATTACGAACCTCAGTCTCATCTTGAAGACCGACAGCGAGATCGGTCTTCTTTACAATCTTCTCATTGGCCTTTGCATATGAAGCGTATGCAAAGCCGCCTACATCAACGGCTACTCTTTTCCCCTTAAATCGTGAGAGCGAGACTACATCGGGATGTATGCCTTTCTCTCGGAGCAGATCTCGCAATTTGTGGATTCCCATTCTAAGATGTTCGCTTTTGGCAGTCTATAATCTCGCGTGAGCGATTTAAAGGAGAAAGAAAAACAAACCGATCGACAATTTGGGCAGACGATCGGATATTGCCCTCGCTCATCTTTCCTTTCTCTTCTAAAATAGATACATGTAAATCAAACTAATTTTACAAGTAGTTTACCATTTTATTTTTCTTACTCTCGTAAGAAAAAAAGAGATTATTATACCTTTAGCTTAAATCCAAACTTCAACGGGTACTCCTTTGCCTCACTCAAACATAGATAGTACTTATCTCCCCTCTGTTCGAACTTTCCTTCAATCTCCTCGTCCTTGATTCTGAAAGAATATGGTTCAGTATCGGAACAATCAATCGTGTAGAAAGAAGAATCGGAGACTAGGATATCGCCCATTCGGGGAATGGAGAGACTGAAAGAAATCTCCGTATCCTTCTTCTCCAATGTACCCACCTCTTCATCTCCTATCTTACAAATGAAAATATTCTTGGGAGGGGTGGGAGGTGTCTGAGCCGATGACTTAACAGATCCGACTAGAGAAAGGATCTCTGCCAGCATCCTATTTGTATCTTCCATGTTCTTGTTCAATCTGGCTTGCTGGATCGTCAGATGAGTCAGTGCATCTTCAATTACACGGAACCGATGATCGAGGTGATCGGTTCCATGTGGCTTTGGTCGATGCTTGTCTGGCATCGGACCCACTCCAGCAGCAGGATCGTCAACAATTTTCTCGATTTCAAATTCTTTCGGCAACTTCATATGAGAAGCTTTCAGATATGAAGGCTCCATTGCTCGTCTAGTAATGGATTTTTCAGGACCGAAAGTTAGATGCTCTCCTCGGATATCACTCGACATCGAGGTCATAAATTTCGGTCGGGCAAGTTCAACTGTTTTATAGAAACCCATTACTCCTTACCGTCCATCGAGAGAATGGGTGATACCCCCTTCTATGTGTACAAAGCAAAATTCGAGGATGTCAACGAGAAGCTCGTGATCTCCTTATATGCTGTAACTCTCGATGGGCGTACTTTTCTTATTCGTATTCCCGACTATACATTCTACATTTACTTGGAAGCTGATAAGAAGCGATGGTCCAAGACTCGTGTGCATGGTTTTATGGAAGGTCTTTCCGTTCTTTGAAAGCCCATGCACCAACCTCATGGCAGTTCCTAAAGAAATCCAAACTATATAATGCCAAGGAGATTGACCTAAGCGCGACTATGCAATGTTTCGAAGTTTATTTCGATAGCCTAGAGGCAGCTAAGCATTGTAAGAATTTCGTTAAGAAGTATCGCAAGGACGACATTATCGAGATCTACGAGTCTGACGCGTCCGATGTTGATCCTCTGAAGAAGATGATGGTAGCTAAAGATTTAACTTACTGTTGTTGGATGAGAGGGTAATCTCATCCCAGTTAATGCAGACGACAAGATCGGCAATTCCGATATCATCGAAGAGATGGTCTGTAGCTGGGATGAACTCTCTCAAATCCCCAAGGAAGTATGCTCCTCTTGGCTCCCACCACTCCGTATTCTAGGATTCGATATCGAGACCGAAGCCTCCGAAGAAGGCATGCCTGAGAAGTGGCGTCCTGGCGATACTATTTACCTGGACTCGCTCGTGTTTCAGACAATCAGTAAACCTGAGACTCGAAAACGTTACGGTGTTACATTCCTTGATCATCCTCCGATCGAGGACACGTTCTGTGAGATTATCAAAGTCAAGAATGAGCACGAGATCTTCGATGTATTCGGACGTCTCATGCTTAAGCATCAACCTCACGTCGTTACCGGTCATAACATTAACGGTTACGATTGGGACTACATTGATGCGCGCATCAAGAGACGTCGTATCCAGAATCATGATTGGCCTGTCATGGGTATGCTAGATGGTGTACGCAGAGAGATGATTACCAAGCGCTGGCAGTCATCCGGTGCGGGAGATATCAAGCTACGCTACCCCGACATTGATGGCCGTGTTGTCATGGATACTTACAACTTCTTCCTCCGTAACTACAAGCTTGTCAAGTATGACCTTGATACCGTCTCGCGCAAGATCCTAGGAGAAGGTAAGCATCAGCTTCCACCGCGAGAGCAGCAACGAATTGTCAAGGACTGGCGCAAGTGGGTCAAGGACCAACGTACATTACAGACAGATCCAGATAATTATGACCGAATGGAGATCGAAGAGTCAGAGCGAGAGGAGATACGACTTCGTAACCTGAAGCGTAAGGTCAACAATCGCAAGCGTGAGCGTGGAATCATGGCAGGTGAGATGGAAGAACTGGAGGAAGAAGGCGATCCGACCGAAGACTTTGTCTTATCTGAGAATGAACGTCTGATCCGCTACTGTGTCCAGGACGCTGAGCTGACTGTTCGTCTGTTCGACAAGATTAACATTCAAGTCAGCGTGGGTGCAATGTCTAACATGTCTTCCGTGCCAATGGAGGATATCCTGACTGGTGGCGAACAACGTAAATGTCGTAGTGTAATATATACGCTCGCTCATAAAGAGGGTTATGTGTTTACACCGAAAGGCAAAGAGAAACGTGAGAAGTATGAAGGTGCACTGGTACAAGATCCAGTTACGGGACTGTGGGATGTGCTGGTACTTGATTTCTCGAGTATGTATCCATCCAATATCATGGCTTACAATATTTGCCTAACTACTTGGATTCCGAGAGACGCAGAAGTACCCGATGAAATGGTCCATATCATTATCGATGAACATGGAGTACCAACAGGCGCACGGTTTCTCAAACAGTCGATTCGAGAAGGATTGATCCCGCGTTGTGCTCGCATGCTTGTTGCTCGTCGCGCAGAGTACAAGAAGTGGATGGAGCAGTTCGATCCTCATGGCACGGGCAAGTACACTGTGCCTCCCGAGCATCAGACTCAGTTCATGATCTACAATGCAATGCAGGACAAGATCAAGGTCATCGCCAACTCCCTCTATGGATTTATGGGAGCTGAGACTAATCCCTATGCACTCTACGAAGGTGCAGCAGCCATCACTGCTATTGGTCGTCGTCTGATCACGATCGTCAACAAGCACGTGATCGAGAACTATGGCGGTCGCGTCATCTATGGCGATACAGATTCGGTTATGTTCTTCGTCAACTGTCATCCATCAGAATTTTGGGCGCTTGGTATGAAGTTGGCCAAGGAGATCTCGGATGTGGTCATTAACATGAAGCCGATCAAGATTTCTTACGAGAAGTCCATGCGCATGTGCATTCTGAAGAAGAAGTTCTACGTGGCCGCACTCTTCAACAAGGAAGGCGAACCCGATCTCTCCCCCGAGAAGATTATGTGCAAGGGTGTCATGTCCAGTCGTCGTGACTACTGCAAGTGGGGTCAGACACTGTTCAACCGCATCGTTCTCGATATCCTCTCGGGTCATGGTCTTCGCGCAGCACTGACGACAGTAGTGGAAGGGGTCCAATCACTAATCGATGGTGGCGTAGATCCAAAACTACTTACCATCGTGAAGCGTGTGACTTCCAAGGCCAATGATAACTACTACATCAAGCGCATCGCGAATCGCGAGATTGCAGCTGGCGAGCAGATTGGCAACGGTGATCGTATCGAGTATCTCATTTGCGTGGATGAGAATGGCTCCATTCGTACTGCGGATAAGGCAGTTCTACTTCATAAGTATGACCCCTGATTCAGATCGACACCACCTATTATCTAGAGAAGCAGCTTAAGCAGATCGATGATCTGTTGACCAAGGCCTATCCTCTTGAGTTCTCGTTATGTGGCGAGAAGACATACCAGCCGACTCTCAATCCTCGCAAACGTCCTGTTCCCTTCAGCAAGCCAATGCGCATGCTCGCCCGAATGGTGGATGATAAGCTGTCGCCCGCTCATATCCTCAACATGCTCAAGATTAAGCCCACATTCGGTCGTGCCGATCGCTCTCCCAAGGCAAAGGGTGCGATCTCTATCATGGCTTAATTTATATTGATGTTGTGTTCACAACATCAATACACGAAAAATTAACATCTAATATTAACAACAGACAGTATTTTTATTTTACTTATACAAACGAAATGTCGTATATTAAGTACGTCACTTACAATGCGACCGCTATTCGTAAGAGCACAGAGTGCGGTTGCGTGTTCTGTCTGAAGAGATTCGATCCAAAGTTAGTAGTAGAGTGGTGTAATGAAGATAGCAAGGAAAAGACTGCTCTCTGTCCATTTTGTGGGATTGATTCTGTAATACCTAATTTTTGGGTTAAATATACTGACGAGAATCTAGCACAATGGCACAAGGAGGGCTTTAGTATTAAGGTCTGATATTAATGTTGCGAACGCAACATTAATCTTTCGAAAGATTAACGGTAACGAAGTGTACCCACCAACGCGAAAACAGCAATTGCCTCACGGATGTCATCCAGCTCATCGCTGTCTTCAGTATCAATCAGATCCACTACAAGCTCCTTGACGATGTCATCTACTCTTTTCTTTGTATACACTTCCTCTGTAGTATGTTTAGATATGTAGTTGTTATGACGACTCACTCTCAAAGGAAAGTCTTGTACTTCATCACTGGTATAATCGTAGTCATCTTCTGCTGTGGTTTACTTGTCATCCTTGTAGAAGGTACGATGACAAATCACAAAGTCGCGACCCATTTGCATATTTTAGACATCGTACTTTAGTATTTTCCCCTTTATTCTTACTTGTAGACCACTATCTTGACATAGTATTGCGTAGAACTGTTGGAGGAAATCCTCCGTCATCAACTCTCTTACGCTCTCCTGATTCCAGATGTCAGTGATGCCGAAGAACTTGGGCCAGCTAGCATTGAAGAAGAGGATGCGTCGTGCAGTATCATACGATACTCTTCCTACTCGATCAAGTTCATGCTTAATATCGCGACAGATTGTTTTCTTCTTTGTCTCGACATCAGTTGGATGTATGTTGAGATATGAACAGAGGAAAGAGTCAAGCGTCGACTCCATTTTAGCGGCAGAGTCTGAACTTTAGAGTATCAGGTATTGAGATAAGATACTTATCTGATGGTTATCAGACAAATTACTTTACACCTTCATCAAAAGTTCAGATAAAAACAAGCGAATTCGCGCAAAATGTTTTTTCTCTATCTCGATAGTCTCGGAGTCGTCCAATGCACAGATCTCAAAATTAGTGCCAGTCCAGATGAAAGCTGCTAAGTTAATACCCATGTTAATCTCGAGAACTTTAATATTCATCAGTCCAAAATCTTCATTGGAACATCGTCGACTTCCGATCTCTTCCATTACCTCTTCGAGTACTTCCATCTTTCAACAATCTCACGTTGAAAGATTAAGAATTCACGAAGGCAACCTTTCTCAGTCAAAATTTCTAAGTGGACATCGCCGCCTATTCCATCAAACCATGAAAAAGATAAACATTTAAGCATCCACACTCACCTGTCGTCGGACGACAACACAGGCGCAAAACTATACTCTGGGTGTTTAAGAGTGCTATAAAATATATCATAGGTACCTATGATATATCTTTACCTAGGATTTAGGATATCCCGAAAAATTGCGAAATTGTTATTGGAGTTACGATCTTCGATAACAGCAAAGATAATTTCATCGAAGCAATAAGAATACTCTGTCTCTGTCAGAAAATGAAGAAAAATACGCGCAACTTCAGCCGGGGGATTATGGAAAGCTCCGCAACCAAGTGCAGACAATACGAGAGTACGATAGCCCGTAGCGGCAGCTACTTGGAGTAGCTTTCGAATACGATTAGTGGCATCTTCGAGACCTTCCTTTGTAAAACTGTGTGCTCCGGATGAGACACGAAGAGCAGCACAAGAAATGACGTCACCTTCATAATGACGAGACAGACAATCTCTTGTTTGCGACGATGGTTGTCGCTTAAAGAATGAAACTCTTTCGAGAATAAAGGGTTGACGGAGTGGATACAATCCTTTTTCCTGAGCGATGAGGAGTCCGGTGTACAGGTTGCTAACATAGGATAGAAATTCCTCTTGAGCAATTGATCCTTTAAGCACTCCACCGCCTGGTGTAAATTCATTTGCCATATTGAGAAGTAATGGTCGCTGCCCTTTCCCGATCAGACGAAAGAAAGGTTCAATACATGACTCATTGCATACTGTGATTCGACAAGCAGTCTTGCTCAGAGGGGGTGCAATTAACTCGTCAGGTTTGCGAAGTTTAGGGTTCTTCAGCGATTTGCTGACGTGACGAGCGTTATCGAACGCAAGCTGGTATTTGTTTCGTTCAGTTCGGTCCATTTAACTTTACACGTAAAGTTAAAACGAAGATAGTATATTTTTATCAACTATAGTGCTAAGAATTTTAATGTTGTGTTCACAACATGAATACATTGATTAATTATTTTTACATCTCTCCCTTGCGTTTGTGAATGGCAGCCAAGAGTTTAGGTGCAGGCTGACGATAATCGATCTCGGCATATCCCTGTTTCATCATTTCTCTGTTGAGCAGACGAGTATAAGCCTGGAGTTCAGCATACGGAAGATCATCAATGTTATAGGCGAAGCTACATGAGCCGCGACCAGTCGATGTGCCAGTTGAGTGTGCACAGACTGCGTAAGGATTGTAGCATCCCTCCTCTCTGGGGAAGTTGTTCTTCGCACAGTTACCCGGATTCTTCGCTTCGACCTTCAGAACACACCGACAGAATGCAGCTGCGTCGTGGGATTGCCCATGAGAACGCGCGCCTCCTCCCTTATAAAGGGAAGGAGCATCGAAACGAGCGCTCGGTGGGGGATAAGATGACCCCGCGCTGCATCCACAGCCTCCCTTGGTCGGCGAAGTAGAACTTCTGTTGGATCTACTTGGTGCTCCACCCTTGATCGAGCGGACTACGTTGCTGGTTCCACGTTGGAGAGAATCACTGAACTTAGTCAGCGTCGTGTTTGTCTTTTCTTCCACTGCCTGGAACTGCTCACCCCAGCCACCGCCACACATACCACAACTCGTGTCGGGTTTGAAACCGCTACCACACCCACATCCTCCCTTGGTGACTGGCCGAGTAGCTGAAGCTTTAATTGGTGAAGTATATCTACGCGGGGAACCTGCCCTCATCTTCGTTGGTGAAGTATATCTACTTGGTGAACCCGAGCGAATACTACAACTATCTCCGCATCCGCCTGCCGATTCCTTGCCTACACGGAAAGTAATGGGCCGCCACGCGTTGGTTATCACGCGCAAATGCGAGTCGATTGAAACGCTCGCGAGATGAAATCGGAGCTGAACTGATCTTACCGGACTGACGGTAAATCTCGATCGTGTAACGATGAGGGTCAGAGCCAACCCGGGGATTCGGAGGAGCATAAGAAATTCTCTCATCACCACTCGAGAGATCGCCCTTGATATTCACCACAAGCCAGTGAAGATAAGGTGACTTGGAAGGATCCTGAGGGCGAGGAGCATCCGCATCGGTAATGAGCATCGAGTAATAACCGGTCGCGGGGAAATTCCAGTTAAGGTTGAGGTCCCCCTGTGCATCGGCACGAGAAATCAATGCATTCTCGTGAAGACGGACGCCGCCCAGAATCGGAGAGAGTGCTCGTTCCATTTAATGATGGGAAATAAAAAAAATCAAAGAAGTACCACGAAAGCCATCAACAGGAACAAAAGTTGTCTCGGTTTCATTTCTTTAGTCTAAGAAAGTTTAAATGTCTTCCTAGACATTTATTGCATAAGAAATCAGATGGGGTACTTCTAGACGTATTTCTTCGTTTCTTGATATAAGTGTCAAGGTGGTGTCAGTTCATCCTGGAAAACAATGAAAGATAGTATTCCTATGATACGATTGACGAAAAAAAATCATACTCTCTTATTATCGTATGACAGAAGTCGTAAAGCAAAGAATACCGGAATAAAATGGAGGACGAGGAGGTTCCGCTTGACGAAGAATCGCGCCGCTATCAGGAATATGTACGGGAGCGACGTAACCTTTGGGTTTGTTTCCTTGTTTTCTGTGCAACTAACATCGGATTCTCAATTATCTCACCCTCCCTTTGGACATACTTGCAGGAGATCGGAGCGCCTCCTTGGTTCTACGGCGTCACTGTCTGTGCCTACCCCGCCGGGTCAATGATCGGAGCTCCACTTTGGGGAGTATGGTCACGGCGTAGCTTTCGTAAACCATTAGTAGCCTCGTTGGCCCTGATTATTTTCTTCTCTGGACTGTACGCATTCTTTCCTGAGAAGTATTCGATTTTACTCAGTAGATTTGTTCAAGGTCTAGGAGCGGGTAACGAAGCGCTACTGATTAACTTTGTAACAGTGAGATCCGATGCTGTTCATCGAACTCGAAAGCTATCGAGGCTATCATTCTTTGGTACTCTTGGTTTTATCGTTGGACCATTACTGGGGTCGGTCTTATCCCTCTCGCCTAATATTTGGATAGGTGACTTCGAATTTCGCACTGAGGCGTTGGCGGGTATCATTACCGCGATCTTCACGACCTTTGCACTGCTGATGGTGATTCATTTATTCGATGAAAGACCGCTAATCTACGAAAAATTGGACTACACTGTTGCTCCACCTTCTAAGTATCCTCGTTTTAGTTCGAGTCTGAGAATGGTCAACTTTCGATTTTCATACTTCTGCTGCTATGTATTGTTGGCGGCATACGATGCACTTGCTGCTCCTTATACTAAGAAGGCTTATGGATGGTCGGTGTTCGATGTCGCACTCTTGTGGACAGCGGTCAGTATTGTGGCTTGCGGGACTTACATGAGTATCGATTTCCTAACTAAGAAAGTACACGATGAAATTCTTACTCTCATATTTCTCTCATGTCAGGTATTGGGTAGTTTACTGTTTTTAAGTGACGCTGAACTCTGGCGTTTCATACTGGGGACTGTGTTGATAGACATTGGATTTTCAGGTGCTTCCGTAAGTTTGTCATCGCTTTACTCGAAAGAATGTAGACAATCAGAATCCGGTCTTTTCCTTGGTCTACTAAATTCGATTGGTTCGCTAGCTCGAATGACAGCACCACTTTTCTTTACCCTGGTACTAACGACACGCGGGGCAAACGTAGTCTTTGTACATCTTGCAATCTTCTCTTCTGTGAGTATCATCAATTTCTTCCTCTGTCAGCTTCAATCATTCATCGGTCTACTCTGTAATTACTGGAAATAGGAGATAAAAGACAGTCCTCGTATTTCTTCTTTCTTCTGTTAAACGCGATGCAGTGTGCAGTGTGTGAAAAGTCGATTACTCTCGAGTGTGAGTCGTGCCATAAGATTGGCTACTGCAACTCTGGATGTAAGGACCGGGACTTGGAACAACATCGTCCCGAGTGTAACTTCCTTAAGAAGCTAATAACCGATGAGCAACTCAACCAATTTGTTGATGTTTGGCTTCAGAGGTTCCTGAAGTCACCCGAGACCATCGAGCGAGCACGCGAGATTGGCCGTCTTAAGGGTAGTTTCCTGTATGTATGTGCACTCGATATGAATCAGCTTTTTCGTCTTCTTCGTCCCAATTTGAAGATGGGAATGATACCACACACCTCAATGCTTCCTAGAATTAAGGAAATGCCAAATTCTTCTCTGCGAGAGGAATACAAAGAAATTTATCTGAAGATAGCAAAGTCAAGCAAGCGAGTAACGGTCGTTCAGATCATAATTGCAAAAGAATGCGGAATTCTAGTGATAAGAAAAGGGATAGAAATCGAATAATCTGTGTGAACACAGATTATAACGTATCGAGTTCGAAGGGAGGGTTCATTTCCGGGTATAACATTTAGCCGGATAAGTAGATTCAATTATATTTCCCTTCTGGTGAATTTCTTTTGTAGAACACAGCCTGCCTTCCAGACCTATCATTTCTTCGAGAGTTCATATAGAGAAAATATCCGGTTGTAGTTGAAACCAGAGAGAAAAGTCCATGTACTTATGTACATTCTCAGACCACATTCTGTAACACGTGCTTCTCATACTCTGACTGGATGCTGACTATCACGGGGATTGATTACACTCAATCGATTCCTTGAGCCTGCTCGTCGACACCTTACCCAGAATACTCGTGCTGCCAAGTGAATATTATTCTATCTTATCGTAGTAAGATAGAAATGTTTTAGAGAACCAGATTCTGTCCAGCGACCGCAGGGCTACCCTGGGTAATTACCACTGGAACACCCACATAATTTCCACCAAAATTTAAAGCTGCATTATTATTGAGAATGGCATTTGAAAGTCCATTATTAACTATACCCTGCAGATTACCAAATACATCGTTACCCTCTACAAATCCAAAGCTGCCATTTAAGAGGATACCAATATTTCCATTGTCTTTAACATTATTCTTTTCGATAGCATTCAAAATACCATCATCCTGAATTCCATTACCCTGATTAGAAGAAACAATAGTATTTTGAATTTTAACTCCAGTAGTTGGCGGAGTATTGATAGTCAAAACAGGAGGTTGGGCAGCGGGTACACTCTGAAATTCAAGAGGCCCAGCCAGAAAGATACCATGACCAGGTAAGGTTCCGGGTGCTCCAGAACCAGCATCAGAAATTACGGAATTTTTAATGTAGATATTGAAACCTCCAAGAATTAAGATACCTGCTGCTAATTGATCAGGGATAACAGGAGCAACTTTTAATTTATTAGACTCTGGTATTTTAACCTTTGATAATATCTTGTTAATTTTGGCAATATTCTTATTAGGACCACTAGCGGGTCTTACAAATTCTTGCTCACCCTCGAGAGTTAATAGTTTACGATTTCTTCTTTCTCTGGGTTTAATTTCAGCGAGCACAGGAGGAGCAAGATTACCAACACCAGTCTGATAAATGTTGGTTTCATCAATAGTGATATTATTAGTAAAGGCTTCAATAAAAATACCAGTATTCTGATGAGCTGCCTGAAGAGAAGTACCTCCCGTCAAAGTACAGTTTTTGATGGTACCATTCTCAACTTGAGCATCGGGAATATCCTCTCCATCTAAAATGCCAGTGATTGTATAACCGAGGTGAATAAGACCTACATTAACAACACCCCTTTCGGCCGCGATATTACCAACACTATTGGCAGTAATATTGCAACGCTCAATAACGAATCCACTGACACCAATTAAGTAAAATGAGCTCCATAAAAGACAGAAGATTCGCGATTAACAAATTGACAATCTTTTATGGTTAATCCACGAATTAGCAGTCCACCAACCTCCGATGCTGCTGCAAGCGACCAACCTTGATAAGTGGAATCAGTGATGGTAAACTGACAACCAACGAACTGTCACATTGTTGATCTGGAAGACTGTATTGAAATTGAGCATTATCAGGAGAGAATTGGTGAATTCGACAGTCTATAATCTGAATGGTATCGGCATCACCTGTGCTACCGATACTGGGTTGTGTAATATATATACTTCTACCCACATCTTCGATACTATTATTATTATAAAATTTGCTATTTCTAATTTGAACATTACTAATCTTGCCCAATAGAAGAAGACCAACGGCACCTGTGCTTGAACTACGATGAAATTCAAAGAGAGAATCTACGACGATAATATTTGACGCAGAACTAAAGCTAGCACCACGGTTTGTGAACTGGGTATGGACACGTTCCAATAAGACATTGTTAACACCATTAAGTAATAAACCTCTATTGGCTACATTAACATCATCATTTTCACCTTGAGCCGATGTAATATTAATTTCTCTAATTATAATATTTTGTCTATTCAAAGCGCGAATACCGATAGCCGAAGAAGGAATCGGGGCTTGAGGAGGAGGTGGCTGGGGGTATCCAAAGTGATAGTAAAATTACCACCGAATAAAACAACATCATCTGTTTGAATATCAATAGCTACACCCGAGCCAGTGGGAGTAACCAAAAATAGCTCATTGACTACCTTATAGCAACCCGGCTTAGTGATTACGTAAGGTACGGTATCGATCACAACGCATTGGGTAGCAATGAATTTGTTGAGTGTTGTTAGAATGATGTTAACTGTTGTATTAATACCATTAACAATGTCCAAGATTGAGTTTACAGTGGTATTGATACCATCGACCACTGTCAGAATCGAACTAACGACAATCTGTAGGTTGGCAATCGAATTTTGGATGCTATCCAAACGCAGCAGCAACTCTTCCTGGTTTTTATGTAGAACTTTAACAACCATATTGCTTCAGTTCGTAGAAGATATACTCCAAGGCCTTAAGCTGTTTCTCATCGAGCTTAATATCCGTCTTGACTTCGCATAGGATTTCTTTCTGGATTTCCTTAAGTTTCTCTGTCAAGCAGAGAAGCTTTTCGATGAGATCCTTGGTGCTCATTTTTTTCTTACAGCATAAAATAATTCGGTAAAATGACATCGGCACATCACATTTTAACTGATGTGCGATGTCATTTTACCGAATTATTTTATGTCAAAAATATAGAAAATAACACAGTTTAACAGTAAGCTCGATATTACGGATTAGCCAGAATATTATTCGTCAGTGCGATTTGCCGTTTCTAGCGACAAGAACAGCGTCTACCGGTCAGATAGCGGTGTCGATCCTAGTAGTCTGACCAAGATTTTGGAGATTACCTTTTCATCGACTTCATCCGTCACTCTTGTTCTTAATCAGTATATGATTAAGAACAAGAATGTAGATATTAGTGTAATCCTCGCAACTGATGTGAACCAACTTTGATCATTAACGGTAACATTAAAAATCGAAGTTTTAGCCCCATTGCGACCTATAGTAAGTGAATGGTACAGCGGGCTTAAATGTATAATTTTATATCGATCTTAGCGAATACTTGAGACATCGAAGGATTTGTTTCGCACAAGGAGAAATTATATCGTATCCGCACCAGTGTCGGTGGCGATACTAACGTGACACTACTTGGATATGCCAACAATCGGAAGTTCGTAACTAAGATCTACAATAACGGTCCATTTAATGTTAATCTAATACCCATAAATATGGCCATGTAGCTGGACCGCTAGTTATCCCCTCAGGATCCACATTTAAGATGGCAATCGCTGGGCAGCCTAGACCCAGCATGGGTATGGAGAACAATCATTGATGTTTAAACATAATATCTTCTTCATGATATGTAATTATACAGACTGAAGCTAATTTTCTTAGTAAAGCTTGACTTATCAATCAGATAAGTAAAGTAGAGTGTACCTTCCTTGCGTTCATACTCTTCGGCTATCGAATCAAATGCGCGTTGTCCTACAAAGAAAGAGAAGATGACCTTAATCTGCTTTTCATCGGTAAGGTTAGTTAATTTGAGGTTGAGTTCGATCTCTTCTCCTGATCTTATCCACAGTTTCAAATGCATCCCGAATAACTTCATTCTCGACCACTACTTTGCTCGTCTTGTTACCATGGTGAGTTTAACAGATCGATTAGCACTCACCTCTGGCATTTCAGTCTGTCCCAGCAGCGTATCTTCTTTTGCAGTCGAGACAGTACCGATCGGAAGGTAATCAGGCGAGTCAAAAAGATATTGATGATGCACCGTATCGGTATTTATGTCGTTAATGATTTTTTCTACACTTAAACTTCTCCAGTTCCTGAAATTGATAGTACTGTCAGTGGCGTACTGCAATGCATTTTGTGGAAGATCATAGGTGACATATTCCGACATTGTACTCTTATCCTGCGAAATCTCGCGTACAGCAATTTGTTGTGTCATGAATTCCGATTCACGATGAATATCTCCGAATGCCACACTTGCAGGACAAGTAAATATGGAAGGTAACTTAAAATATAAGTTATGCTGAAGTGTTCCTTATCAACTGACAACGAATAAAGACTTCTACAAATCGAGGGTTCTGTTAACAGTGAAAATTTAGCAGACTTGTAGATGGTAAAGTTAGTGTACTTATCCTCATACTTAATGTAGTCGGGCATATTAATCTTCCATGTCCCACTCGTTTGTTGTCCCCCTTTTATCATAACTCCTTTGATTGTAATGCTCGAATCATTCTGCTCAAGTACCGAACCCATCCAAGTGAGATTTCCTTTGGTTACTTCACAACGAGCACCTAGTTGCCGAATACTGAAAGCAGAATAGGGAGATACTTGTATTGTCTCCGGAAGAACGTAACCAGGTAATTTGGCATGTACTTCTCCTTTGGTCCTTTAACATCTACAAGATAGATGAGTTGGCGAAACCGAGTAAACGATGACTCGTTCGATATCCATTTTATGCCTCTGATAAAATTACCTCCTGTGTTTTCCAAGGAAGATCAAGGAAATCCAAGCTCGCTACGCTCCTGTGAAGTAAATACCAAAATATCTTAGCTGTCTCAAGTATTACCTGTTTTATTTGAATAGTTATAAAAAATGACACAGCCACCGTCTAATTACTCGACTGTCTCGGCCTTAGATCTGTTATCAGCCACCAGTAAATACCGAATAATGAATATAAAGCTCTTCTCCTTCCTCAATATCGCGTGTAGCTGTAAATTGGAACATGAAGAGTCTCGCCCTCATAATTGTAGAACTGACAATTCTGTTTCAAAAGAGATATAGTAAAATAAATCTCTTCGATTCGAGCTGTTGAACCGCTTTTGGCACCGTCGTTGATAAAATGTCCCATGTAACATGGGTCCTGATCGAAAAATGGGTGACCAATAGACATAGTATAATACGGATCAATTGCATACGCGTAATCATTTGGTCTATGTTTTCTATCCTTGGCTGCTTCTTGTCCAAATTTCTTTTCAAGCCTATCGGACGCACAAGTGATTACGACATGTCCATCTTTTTGCCGATCTCCATTCGGAGTATATTCGACTATGTCTCCGGGATAAAAGGTTATCAGTTCACCCTTCAAGATCTTTTTCTTCGCGAATACGCCTCTTCCGTGAATCTTACTGGGTTCCAGTCTAACTTTGTCAAGTTTGAGAGGGATAATGTTCAATAGGGAATTGATCTTGGAATGATCAATTCGATACGTTTTTCCTTCCGAAGAATGTTCCTCTATGTGGGGAAATAAACGATAGAAGAAATTCATACATTTCATTTGCTTGTCGATAGAAATGCAATCGATGTCCATTTAAGAAAACAAAAACATAAATTGTTTCTTACTATTTTATTCGTAGGAAGAGTTTACTATCTAATTGTAATTAGATAAGATTCTGTTTACTTGACCAGAAGTTGTAGCTGACACTTGTTGCAAGGTGTTTTGGCATAAATCACACATTGCTGTGAGTAGTAGACGACTTGACAACGTATCACCCACCGCCATAGCACAGTTATCACAGGAACAATCCTTCTGAATGAAAAGACTGCAGTTAACGCACCTTCCCCAGAGACCAGCATAACCTTTGTAGTCTTGTATTCCCGAGTGTAATGGGAAGTACAGGAACTCATCTTCTTAGAATTGGTCCTCTGACTTGGTCTTTGGACAGAACAAGAGAATTCGTGGATCCTGGTTTCACAAGTCGATTCTTTGACTGGGGACCTCTAATAAGTTCGATCTTGGCGGATTGAATAATTTTCTGAGGACTTGGACTTGTGTTTTCGATCTATATTAGACAGATGAAAGTTTTGTTCATCGTTATAGAGATATACCATCTCAAACTACATTTAATTAATCTAACTCATGGTAAATTACCATAAATAATTTGGAGATCTGTACGAAATAATTCTACCGTTTCCTTCGTCTCGAGGAGGTTTTCAAGCGTTGTCCAGATAAGGCTATTCGCGAGTTTAGCACAGGCAATGGCAAGGAAAGAAGAATATTGTTCGTCCCAGTTATCGACATTGTTCGAAGGTCCAGGACCGGGTTTGGAACTGACACCAGAGTGTGAAGATTTCGTTCCAAACGCTCAAAAATTCGAGGACTTCCCGATGATACATTCCCTCCGGCGTACCAGGATCCATTGAATAATTACCGTGAGTGTTTGTTCGTGATGCAATTCGAGAGGTAGAAGATCGACGACGAGATCCTCGCGCCGGTTAGTCACCTAATTGAAACTAATCCTATCAACCTAAAAGTTACAGTCGGGGGTCGTCCTTCGATGGCAGAGTATAACTCAACGTTTTACAATATTATGACGGACATCAATCGAGTCGCCCTTTCTGCCATCGCGGATGAACCTGAGAAGTATATTAGAGCGCTGAATGAAAATTTGGAGGCGTATAACTTTGAGTTAATTCCAGAGGATGCTTCTCTCGACGAACTTTATGATATTATTGAGAATTTACAACGAGAAATTGCTATTCATTATTTCGAAGCCGACATCGTTGGACGCGTTCGCATTAGAAGAAATGCAGAGAAACAGGCCGCGATTATACTGTTGATCCCGAGCTTCCGTATTGAAGGCAGCATGTCCCTGGTTACCCCAATCGCGCGAAGAAATGAAAGGATTTAAGTTGTCGCCCAGGAAGAGGAACTAAGAGAGGTACTCGAATCGATGGGAATACGTAGACTGATCTGACCTTCCTCGTAGCAGAATGTCAAGTCTTAATGACCTATTCCATGGATGCGGAGTCGGTGATAACTATCGAGTTAAGGTCGATAAAATTCTCTTTGGCCATCGCTTTTACTTCTTCATCGGACGAATCGGTCTCACACGTGAACAAACAGAAAAATTATATGGTCTACCTCGTGTTATTCGAGCAGAGCCTGGATACTGGCCGCCTGAAGTTCCTAAACAACGTCTCTAAACATTAATCTGTTATAAAACAGACTAACTACACACCGAGGAGCGCCGATAACTTATCAACTCCCTGGATACAATTCTTAACTTCCTCTGGAGATCTACAGTCCATTCTTCTGAAAGTGTTCAACAACTTCCTTGAGTTGAGCTTTCATCCGAAGTAGATCATCGAGGTCAACCTTGGCAGCTTCTTGAGGTCAATCGTCATTAACTGTCGAATAAACTCTGTCATGGTAGGACGGTCCTCTGCCTTTTCTGATAAACACTTGTCTATCAATCCTGTAAGCTTACGGGAGATTGAGTAACTACTCTTTGTATCATGTCCCGCATAGATGATATTCCGGCAAATATAACCAAAGGCATAGACATCGATCTTGTTGGTTATGGGTAGTGTCGATCCCTCCTTCTGTTCAGGTGCACGGTAATGTCTTGTCCCGATGTCTCGATGTTCACTCTTTCCCTGACCTTTTTCGGAAACACCGAAGTCGCAGAGATAGATATTACCCTCTTCTTCTATCAAGACATTCTCTGGCTTGAGATCATGATGAATAATATCATGTGCATGGAGATGTTCGAGTGCGGATGCAAGTTGATGAATGAGTTCAGAGCAACACTCAATCTTCAGAGGCGATCGTTGAGCATTTAGATAGTCTGCCAATGTCATTCCTCCGTTCACTCCCTGCATTACAAAGCCTGTTCCATCAGGTAGAGTTTCTGTAGAACTCAACGATATGAGGATGAGGTGGTATCTGTCGATGAATGTCGATCTCCGTTTGTAGATGACGTCCGGTCTTAATCGCAACTCGACGTCCTTTCCACATGCCCACTCGTATCTCTGTTTGATTGGGATAAAACTCGTGTGTTACAAAGATGGCCAGACAACCATCTGGCCGACGATCAACGATTAGCTTATCGGCCGGCTCCATATCTTTTCTACTGAACGAGTAGAAAAGATAGACGATTGTTTTGTCACTCATTTTACTTTCCTGGCTTAAAACGATTTTCAGCTTTCGGTTGATAAATTAAACTGAGGATACCAAAATGTGGCTCCTTCTCGGACTGCTCGTTCTCCTCTTTCTTCTTTGTGCTTCTCTTATTGTGGTGGAAACCACAAATTATCTCTTACCTGTTCACGGTCACTAGCTGTAACACAGATTCTGATTGTAACGCTGGTTACAAATGTTTAGGTCCATCTACCGGGCCCAATTTTTGTATTCGTCAAGACTGTTCGGTCGGAGGCGCTGCTTGTCCCGCAGGCACAACATGTCAAGAGACACCGGAGGGATTAGACTTGTCTACCTGCACCACCGCCTCCACCTCCATCCTGTACTACAAATAGCGATTGCGCCTCGGGTACTCTCTGTTTGGCATTTGTCTGGCTATCAATCAACCATGTCCCAGTTCGTCGGCAATCTGTCAAGGATACGGACATTGTCTTAATAGCGAGTGCGTTCAGTGCGATGCGAGTAATGGAAACTTCTACTGTAGCACCGCATTCCCCAATGGTGGACAACAATTACTGTGTCCCACTCGCGGCGGGACAAATTAGTGGACAATGCCTGAACAATGGTGACCCAAGACTCAATGTAAACTGCAACGTTGATAGTGACTGCACAGATCCGTCGCTCACAAAGTGTAATCAGGGAACATGCGCCGTTTGTTCCCAAAATAGCAACTGTGTAACCTGGTATGGAGCAGGCGCCCAGTGTGATACAATAGGAGGAGGAATTTGCATTAATGGGACGATAAATACCTAAGAAATGGATCGACTGACAGCCGATAACTTCTATTTCATCTTCGAATACTTGCCTCCCAATGTACTAGTAAAAACTGTACAGCTTACATGTAAGCGTTTTCGAGCATTACTCAGTAATGATTACTGGAAACGTCGTGCTCTTCAAGGTCGTAAAATCGAGCCCGAGTTCTTATCAATTTTCAACTTTTTGTGTTCTTCTCAGAATCCACCAATGAGGTATAATACATTTCCTGAATTTTATGTTGTTCTGAAACTATTCTACTCTGAGGTCGATCAGCTCTCATGTCATGTACTTCCTCGTGATATTTGTGTTTTCATTGCCATCTACAACGATAATCAAACTGTTCTTGAGTATATACTAGCAATAATGATGATCAATACAATGCTACTACAACTTTTACGTATTGCTCGTCTGATAAAACTTGGCCCTCTCTCGGCAGCCTGTGGATTCTGCTTGAAAACAGCCGATCAGGGCAAGAGCCTTGCGCATCCGGAGAGAGTTGTAGGGTGGCATTCTGGCTATCTGATTGGATCACGCGTTGCTGAACGTGCAATACGCTGAACGAGTAGGTTACAGACAGTAAAATTGATGTGCACCGGGCGCAGGCCGCACGCCCTCTCCTCGCCCGCTGCCCGCTGCCAGAATTGGCCGTCGCAGTAGCCCGACTGCGCAAGGCTGTTGACCATTTACTCCACCCGACGGCCGCATCCCACCTCGGGTCGTAGTCTCTGGAGTAGAAACCATGTCAGAACCCGAACTTCGGCAACCCAAGCTCTTGGATGAGCTCAGAAACACGATTCGACTGAAGGGCTATTCGAGGAGCACGGAGGCGATCTACCACTACTGGTGCAAGCAATACATCCTGTTTCACAAGAAGCGGCACCCGAATCAGATGGGACATAGGGAGATTCAGGAATATTTGACCCATCTGGTTGTCTCGAAGAAGGTCTCCCCATCTGCCCAGAACCAGGCAATTTCTGCACTACTGTTTCTGTATGAGCGCGTTCTCCAGACACCAATCAAGGAAAAGCTCGATTCGTTCAAGGCAAAGCCATACGACCATATTCGGACCTGTCTTTCGGTGGGCGAGGTTGCGCGACTACTCGACCACCTGTCAGGAGTACCGCGACTGATGGCTCAATTGACCTATGGTGCCGGGCTGCGCGTCAGCGAAGTCCACCGACTCCGGGTCCAGGACCTGGATTTTGAGAGCGGTCAAATTCAGGTTCGCGACGGCAAGGGAAGAAAGGACCGGATTACGCTACTCCCGCGAGCATTGTATGTGCCAATTCAGTCCCAACTTGTCAAGGTCAAGGCGATCCACGTAGACGATCTCACAAGGGGACTTGGCTCATCCGTAATGCCTCGCGCGTACGCTCTACGCATGCCCAACGCGAGCAAGGATTTTCGCTGGCAGTTTGTATTCCCTTCCCCAAACATATTCCAGGACCAGCACACTGGGATAAAGGGCCGCTGGCACATCAATGTGAAGGTGCTTCAACGGGCCATAAGCCGGGCCGGCATTGAGGCCGGCATCTCGAAGCGAACAAACCTCCATATCCTTCGTCACAGCTTTGCCACCCACTTGCTGCAGGACGGCTGTGATGTTCGAACCATTCAAAGCCTTCTCGGCCACTCGGACCTGAATACAACGATGATTTATACCCATCTGGTTGACAGCCAACGCCGGACAACCGTGAGCCCCTTTGACAGACTCGCCGGACGAGCCGGGTAGCGCTAGGGAATCGTGGAGGCAGCCGTAGTTGTTCCGCCTACGGCCCCTCTTCCAGGCATCAGTGTTCCAGTTTGAACCTGCGCCACAACCAGCAGTCCGTTGACTCGGGCGCCAGGCGGGGTTAGCGTCTCCGGCTGCAACTATCGGCTCGCGACACCGCGCATTTGGTCGACGACCGGGATCGTCCTGGTTTTTGGCTACACCGACTCAAAGGCCCGATGCGTGGCCGTTTGGCGATTTCAGTCAAGGGGAACAGCCATGGCGCCGATCTCTGTCCCCTTGACTCAGTCGTAAGGCGGCACAGCACGGCATGCGCGGAACTGGGTGCCAAAGGAGAAGAGAATGTCACTTGAACAGCTGGGCTTGATCGCCAATATTGTTGGCGCGATTGCTATCGTTATCACCCTCGTGTATCTGGCCATCCAGATCAAGGAAAATGCTCGATCGTCTCGGTCCGCCGCAGTGACCGACGCAACGACCGCCATGCAAGCCTTCTATCAGGAGCTTGGCAGCAACCCAGCAACGAGCAAGCTGTTCCTGGAAGCGGTGACGAATCCGGACGCGCTCTCGCAGCAGGACCAGTTCCAGTTCGTGATGTTGATGCACAGCTGTTTTCTGGGCTTCCAAAGAAGCTTCTTTCTTGCTCGCGAGGGGACCTTGGATGTCGCACTTCGAGACTCGATAGGGACAGCGATGCACGCGATCAACCGGACTCCGGGCATGCATCTCTATTGGCGACAACGGAAAGCGTACTTCCAGCCTGAGTTCGTGGAATGGGTCGAAGGTCTCTTGGCTCGTGAACCACTTAGTGATATGGATGCCTATCGGATTCACCAGAGCCCGAGAAGCCAGCAGGGGTAGCACCAACATATGAAGATCAATAGCCAGCCCATCGCGGCGCCTGACAAATCATTCAACCCGATGCCGCTTCGCGGTACGGGTCAATTCAGGCGTTAGGCCCAACACTATGGAACCGAGTACAGCTCTAAGTGCCTCTGCACAGATTGCGGTAGCCATCTCAGGCTTCGCCGGGGTTGTTGGCGTGTTCCGCACCGAGTCTGTGCATGACTGGGGCTTGGTGGAAAGGTTTTGGCTTCGGCTGCTGCTGCTCAATTCAATACTGCCGCTCGCATTCAGCATGGTTGGGCTTCTTTTCCTGGCCGTCGCGCCCGATTCAGCCGCCATGTGGCGGTGGTGCAGCGGACTCGCCACATTAGTCATGATTCCCTACGCCGCACTGATAATCAGAACCGTCGTTGGATTCGCGCCCGGGCAGGTAGAGGCCGCGGGTGGCAACAAATTCACGAGTCACACCCTCGTAGTCATCCTGACGGTCGTGTGCCTGTTGCAGTTGTACAACGTTGCAATACTTGCAGTCTTTTGGCCCTTTTTCGGAGCGATCGTTGCATTGCTTCTTGGGGCGATGTACCAGTTTGTTCGACTTGTCCTGACCCCGCAAAAGCGCGATACATAATCTGGAAATTCAGCGGAGACCATGTCATTTCCTTCAGGCAGCATACCGACACCGTGGTAGTCCAGCGTGCCCTCCAGTAGCGCGCCCTGGGCACCTACCTGCAAATTCATTCAAGGGGACATCCGTGGCGATGAGACGAGTTCGCGTTGAGGGCTTCACCATCTCGCTCGACGGATTCGGAGCGGGTCCGGATCAAGGCATCGACAATCCGCTGGGCATTGGCGGGGCGGATCTGCACCAGTGGTTATTTCCAACACGAACTCTCCAGCGGGCCTTGTTCGGGAAGGACGGCGGCACGACCGGGGTTGACGATGACTTTGCCGCTCGCGGCTTTGAGAACGTCGGGGCCTGGATCCTGGGGAGGAACATGTTCAGCCCCGATCGCGGACCCTGGCTGGACACGAACTGGAAAGGTTGGTGGGGAGACAATCCGCCCTATCACGTTCCGGTATTCGTCTTGACGCACCATGCACGCCCGCCCATCGAGATGGACGGCGGCACGACGTTCCATTTCGTCACGGGTGGCATTCGCGACGCGCTTGAAAGGGCACGCGCTGCGGCCAGCGAACGGGACGTGCGCATCGGCGGTGGGGCGAACACCATCCAGCAGTATCTTCGCGAGGGCCTCATCGATGAGCTGCACATCGCCATCGCACCTGTGTTGCTCGGGAGAGGGGAACGGCTCTTCGAAGGGGTTGACTTGCGGGCGCTGGGATACGAATGCGTTGAATTCCTTGCATCGCAGAAGGCTACGCACGTCGTCTTGCGGCACCGGGGGCGCGCGGACGCCTGACTGGCATTAGGAAAATACGGAAGATCCCATGCAAAATTCAATGGTCACAACTGCACTCGAGCTGCCGGGCTATCGCATTGTCCGAAGCCTTGGCGTCGTCCGCGGCATCACGGTCCGCTCGCGATCCATCGTCGGCAACTTCTTCGGCGGGATCCAGTCGCTTTTTGGCGGCAACATCACCATCTACAGTGAGCTGTGCGAGCAGGCCAGATCGGAAACCTACAGGACCATGTGCCGGCACGCGGACGGGCTGGCTGCCAATGCCATCATCGCGGTGCGATACGATGCAACCGAACTCATGGCGGGGCTGACCGAGGTGCTCTGTTACGGCACGGCGGTCGTGGTCGAGGCGTCTGCACAGCCCTGAGTATTCAGCGTAAACATCATATCAACGAGGGCGAATCATGATAATGATGCCGATTGAGATCCGCGACGCAGGCGAGCCGGACTTCGAAAGCATCCTGCGGCTCAACGATTTCGAGGTCCGGCAGACCAGCCCGATGGATCTCCAGCAACTGCGTGCGCTGGACCAGCTGTCGACCTATCACAAGGTCGCGGTTCTTGACGGACGCATCGCTGCATTCATCCTGGCGATCCGGGCTGGCGCGCCCTACTCAAACGACAATTTTTCATGGTTTGCATCGCGCCTCGGCGACTTTCTGTACGTTGACCGCATCGTGGTCGGCGCCGACTTCTCCGGCCTGAAGATTGGCAGCCGCCTCTACCGGGATCTGTTCGCCTACGCAAAGGCCCAAGGCATTCCGAAGATTACGTGCGAGTACAACATCGAGCCCCCCAACTTGGCTTCCCGGGCATTTCATGACAGATTCGGCTTCAGGGAGTTGGGCACGCAATGGGTGGCGGGCGGCACGAAGCAGGTCTCGCTGCAGGCTGCGGCGACCTAGCCATTCCCGCGTTGGGCGACAATCCATCCTTTCAGCGAGGTAGGTTATGCATACCAAGTGGCTTGTCATTGTTGTCGGTCTCGCCGTGGCTGGCGCCGCGTTGGCGCAGGGCTCGGCGCCACCGGCGCCCGCGGCACCAAAGGCAACCGCTATCGGCTCTGCTGAAATCAGGACGGCACTTCAGCTCAACGAGGCCGGTCCACTCGCGGACTCGGTTCTGCGGGTACTTCCGATCGAGTCCGGATACAACGTCGGAGTTTCCGTCGTCCGCCGCTCGCAGGTGGACGGAAAGACGCCACCTGATGCGATCGTGCATGAAGCAATTACCGAGGTGTACCAGATAATCGAAGGCAGGGGCGTGCTTGTCACTGGTGGAAAACTGGAGACTGCAACTCCCTTTCCCGCTGACGGCGCCATCGTCCGCCAGATGATCGGGCCGAGTTCGTTCGGCAAGGTGATAGTGGGCGGGACGAGACGCGACGTCGGCCCCGGGGACATTGTCGTCATACCGCCCCATACCGCACATGGATTTGTCGAGATCAGCACGAAGCGTATCGTGTACACGCTTATCCGCATCGATCCGCAACAGGTTCTCGAGTTGCGTAGCGGGCCTGGTTGACGGCCTTGCGCCAGGGCCCAAGGTAGACAGACCTGCATGCACTTCCTGCTCGTATTGGCCGTTGTCCTGCTTACGATCGGTCACTTCTGGTTCGCCGGGATGCTCTGGATCAATGACCAGAGGCTCATGGCCCTTGTCCTGCTTGCGATTCCAATGCCGCTGGTCGGACTGTTCACCTGGTGGCACTCTGACTGGGACCGTGCGTACAAGCGTCCCGCAATCGCATATTTTTCCGGATATGCCCTCGCCAGCCTTGTGGGATTGCTGGGACCGCCGGCAATCTAGATATTCATGCATTCCTGTTCCCTTGACTCAGGCCATTGGCCTAGACTTCCTTCGTGAACTATCAACTCGTCCTCAGGTTTCGCAAGGCCTCCGCCAGCGCCGACGCTATCCATGCGCTCGAGCTCGCCCTGGCCGAGTCCCTGGGTGACACGGCCCATCTCGACGGGCACGACGTCGGCGCCCGCGATACTGATGTCTTCATCGTCAGCCCGGATCCAGCATCGAGCTTCCGGCGCTCCAAGCCAGCGCTTGAACGGCTGCAGCTGCTGGATCGAGTCACCGCGGCTTACCGGCTGGAAGGCGGAGTCCGTTTCACGGTAGTCTGGCCCCTGGGGTATGGCCGCAAATTCACGCTGTCCTAGGCAGGCGGCACGACTGAGTATTTCTGGAGTTCTCACGTGCGCATTTCTGTGAATGATCTTCAGGCTCCGCTGCGAGCCCACTACAAGGCCTCGCCAGAGGCTGCGATGGTTCTGGACCATGCGCGCACATCCTCAGCCGACCACTCCGACCCTTTCCACGCGATGGTCGAGCCGATGGATGGGTGCGGCGCGATCGTCGCCGTGGGCGTTCACAGAGCGGTCGGTGGCTTGCACGATGCCCCTACGCCCGGCGATCTCCTGTGCGCCGCTCTCGCGGCCTGCCAGGACTCTTCCGTACGAATGGTCGCCAACCTGCTGGGGGTCGAGCTCACGTTCCTGGAGGTCAGGGTCACCGCTGAAGTGGACGTGCGCGGGACCCTTGGAGTAAGCCGGGACGTTCCGGTTGGATTCCAGTCGATTCGATGCGAGATCAATCTCAAGGCAAAGGAAGGCACGCGTCCTGAGCTTCTCGACAAGCTGAGGATCGCCGCGGAACATTGCTGTGTCGTCCAGCAGACGCTTCGGAACCCTCCCCGCGTTCAAACGAGTTTTACCAGCTAGAGGCGCGGCTGATCGCGCTGCTCTGCCACGAGTACATCGGAGGTTCCATGAAGCGAGTCACTGGCATAGGCGGCATCTTCTTCAAGGCGAAAGACGCTCCGGCGCTGCAGGCCTGGTACAAGCGACACCTGGGAATCGATGTCCAGGAATGGGGAGGCACGGCTTTCACCTGGGCCGATGCTGAAGGCAAACCGGTTGGCGGAACAACCATCTGGTCCATCGGTTCGGCGCAAGCCGATCCCTTCGCGCCCGGTACGGCAAGCTTCATGGTCAATTACCGGGTGGAGGACCTCCACGGCCTGGTCAGGGTCCTTCGCGAAGAGGGCTGCAACGTCCTCGAGAAAATCGACGATTCCGAATACGGGAAGTTCGCCTGGGTCATCGATCCGGAAGGAAACAAAGTGGAACTCTGGCAGCCGCCTGCCGGCCAATGACCGTTTGCCGCGGCAACGCTACCTACTATTGATCTTCTAACGGGCACCAGGAAAAGCACATGGGCTGGCTCATCACCAAGTATCTGGTAACCGCGGCGATAGTCATCGCGGTGTCCGAGCTGGCAAAGCGCAGTGACCGATTGGGGGGGCTGGTAGCCGCCCTGCCCTTGGTGACGTTTCTTGCGCTCATCTGGCTATACGTGGACAAGCAACCACAGGCCAAGATCGCAAACCATGCCTGGTACACCTTCTGGTATGTCCTGCCGACCCTGCCCATGTTCCTTGCGTTTCCCGTGCTGCTGCCAAGGCTCGGGTTCTGGCCCACGATGCTGGCCAGCGTCGGCATCACCATCGCCTGCTTCGCCGCGTTCGCATTGGCTGTTCGCCAATTCGGGATCCAGCTACTGCCCTAGGACTGAAGGCCCGCCCGCGGCAAATCCGGGCCGGTCGAGGCGGTCTTGCGCAGGCGCCCGATGGCCCGGCGCATCCCCTTGGAAATGGGCATCGATCCGCTATAGTCCTATCCATTCTTCAAGGGAGGCCCGATTCGCTTGACGACGGGCGCCTCCACGGATTGGGCGCGATATGAAATTGAACCGAATCATTCCGATGCTGCCAGTGAAAAGCATGCCGGCGAGCGTCGAGTTCTACCAGAAGCTCGGCTTCAGCGTCGAGCAAAGGAACGATGATTGGCGCTGGGCCATGCTCTGCTTTGGCGAGTGCCGCCTCATGGTGGACGAGTCGATCAACCTGCACCCGGGAATTCCACGCATCGGCGTGCTGTACCTGTATCCGGATGATATTTCCGGATACCACGAACAGATACGCAGGAATGGCCTGGCAGTCCCCGACCTCGAGGTCAGTTTTTACGGAATGACCGAGTTGCGGATGGATGATCCGGACGGGAATCGGCTGTGGATCGGGCAAAAGATCGGTGAGCACGCGATGAAATTCCGACAATTCCTTCCACTCTTTCTCCTCGCATGCGCTTCGTGTTCCAGCAAGCCGGTGGACCCCACCGTGCGCTTGTCGGCGCAGGATGCCCGCGACTGCCTGGCCGATGGCGGCGAGATCCAGATTGCGTATCTTGCCGAGAGCTGCCTGCTTGCGACAAAGGATGCGGGAACGCCCTGCTCCGACAGCAACCAGTGCGAAGGGCGGTGCCTGGCGCCTGACGAAACCCCGGCCGGAACGGCGGTGATTGGCGCCTGCAGCGCCAAATCAGGAGATACGGGCTGCGCCAATGTCGTTGTCGCGGGGACGGCCACGGGCAGCGTCTGCCCCTGATGCGACGATGGCTTCAGGGCCCGGGCGATCGACTCAGGCGTCCTGGCCGGTCGAAAGGGGATTGCCGCAGCGCCTGCAGAACCGGGCATCGGAGTCATGGCCCTCGGCCATGCAACCAGCACACCTGATCGGGCCTGCCGGCCGCTTGAAGTGACGGGCGGTCATTTCCGCGGTGACGATGCCGGTGGGTACGGCGAGGATGCCCCATCCAAGGAGCATCATGCAGGAGGCGATGAATCGGCCAAGATCCGTCTTCGGCGTGATGTCGCCGAAGCCAACGGTGGTCATCGTGCTGATGCCCCAGTACATCGCCACCGGAATGCTGGTGAAGCCATTCGCCGGGCCTTCGACGACGTACATCACGCTGCCCAGCACGGCAACCACCACCAGCACGAATCCGATGAAGACCGTGATCTTGCGTTGGCTGGCGCGCAGGGCTTCGCCAAGGTAGGCGAATTCCGAAACGTAGGCGCTGAGCTTGAGGATCCGGAAGATCCGCAGCAGGCGCAGCAGACGCACGTTGATGAGGGCGGCCGCCGGCGGAAAAAAGAATGCCAGGTAGGTCGGCAGGACCGCGAGCAGGTCGACGATGCCGAAAAAACTCTTGACGTAGCGCAGCTGATGCCGGATGCAAGCAAGGCGAAGCACGTATTCGATCGTGAACAGGATCGTGATGGTCCACTCAAGGGCATTGAACAGCGCAGCGTGGCGCGCGGAAAGCGATGACATGCTGTCCAGGATCACCACCAGCACGCTGCCGAGGATCAGCAGGATCAGGATGAGATCGAACAGGCGGCCGGCGGTGCTGTCGGATTCAAATATGACCGTATACAACCGCAACCGCCATGAGCCCTCGGGCCGGCCGTAGCGGGCGGCGAATTCCGACTGCGCCGCGGAGGCAATCGAGGGGATGGCAGTGTCGGATTTCGTCATCTGGACGCGTTTACCCGGGTAATTTTGCACCGTATCACACGGCCCGGACAGGTTGTGAGGGGAGGCGCCATGATGGAATATCCGATCATGGCCCCACCCGCTGGGCAATCCTTGGTGATGACCACCCCAGGCTCTGCTAAATTGGACTCCATGACCAGCCACGCCAGCGGCACCTTCGAGGTAAAGATTGCTCCCCAGCTTCCGGAGGACAACGTCGGGGACCCGTCCATCGGACGGATGTCGCTGGACAAGGAATTCCGTGGCGATCTGCAGGCAGTGAGCAAGGGCCAGATGCTGGCCCTGCGTACCGGCGTGGAAGGCTCGGCGGGCTATGTCGCGATCGAGCGGGTCACCGGGGCGCTCGGCGGCCGCAAGGGTGCATTTGCGCTGCAACACTACGGGATCATGAAGCGGGGAGTCCCGGAGTTGATCCTCACGGTGATTCCGGATTCCGGAACGGACGAACTCACCGGACTGGACGGCAAGATGCGCATCATCATCGCCGATGGCGTCCACAGCTACGAGTTCGACTACAGCATCGCCGGTCCAACGAAGCCATGACCATCCAATGGAGCACCTGATGCAAGACACCACCGCCATGCTTGGCCCGGTTATCGCGCTCGTCCTGTGGTCCGCCTTCGTTTGGGCATGGATGTACGCGACCCGGATTCCGGCGATATTGAAATCGAGGATGGTCCTGGACCCGCTGATGCCGAGGGGCGAGCAGATGGCCCAGTTGCCGGCGAAAGTCCGATGGAAGGCCGACAACTACAATCACCTCATGGAGCAGCCAACGCTGTTCTACGCGACTGCGCTGAGCCTGGCAGTGCTCGGCGACCATTCGACCAGCAGCCTGTTCCTTGCCTGGGCCTATGTCGCCCTGAGGGCCGTGCATACCCTGGTGCAGACCACGACCAACCACATCCCGACTCGGTTCGCCGTGTTCTCGATCTCGTCGCTGGCCCTGTTCGCACTGGCGTTCAAGGCGGCGGTGCTGGTTTACACGTGAACCGTCGGCCTGATGCGTCAAAGAAGAAGCGGTTCCTTGCCTATCTCCGGCACTACTCCCGGAAAAACATCGACGACGTCTCGGCGATGTTCGCGGACGACATCACGCTTCGGGACTGGAATATATCTGTTTCCGGCAAGGCCGCGGCCGTCGGCGAGACGGCCAGGAACTTCGCTTCGGCGGGGACGATCGAGATTCACCCGCTCGCGCTTTACGAGGGCATCGATTCGGTGGCGGGCGAATTGAGGATCCTGATCGATGGCACGACCGAGTTGCGGGTGGTCGATGTCATCACCTTCGACCCGGCGGGAAAGATCACCTCGATCCGGGCCTACCTGGGCGGCGACGACAAGCGGTCGGACAGCCATGCGCGCGCTTGAACTGAAGGTCCCTCCCCTGGTCGTGGTGTTGGTCGTTGCCGCAGCGATGTGGCTTGTCGCGACCTGGGTGCCCTCCTTGTCAGTAGCCATTCCGTGGCGGGTCGCAATCGCCGCTTCCCTGGCTGTCGTCGGCCTCGCATTCGCGGTCGCGGGCGTACTTGCGTTCCGAAGGGCACGGACCACGGTCAACCCCACGACGCCGGAAGCCACTTCGAGCATCGTGGCAACGGGCGTCTATCGCATAAGCCGCAATCCGATGTATGTCGGCATGCTTTTCCTGCTGGCCGGCTGGGCAACATTTGTTTCCAACCTGCTTGCGCTGCTGTTGCTTCCAGTCTTCGTCGTCTACATGAATCTATTCCAGATCGGCCCCGAGGAGCGCGCGCTATCGGCCCACTTCGGGAGGGAGTACGCCAGCTACATGCGATCGGTGCGGCGATGGCTGTAGCGGCCGGATCGGCGAGTGCCGCGGGGCCAGCGGCCGTTCACTTCAAAGTCATGAATGCGCGGGCCATCGGGGTATGCTCCGATCAGCCTGGCTGAACCCGCGGGCTGAGTCCGAAGGTCCTGCAGATTCTGCCTGACTCCATTTCCGCAGTACCCGACACAAGGCCGTCATCCAATGAACAGCTCGAGAATTGCAGCAATAATCCTGATTGTCGCCGGTGCGCTTGGGCTGCTGTACGGCAGCTTCAGCTACACGAAGGACACGACGGCGGTGAAGCTTGGACCGATCGAACTCTCGGTCAAGGAGAAGAAGACGGTCAACATCCCGATCTGGGCCGGCCTTGGCGCGATCGTTGCCGGCGGACTGCTGCTTGGCCTGGGCGGCAAGCGCTGACGGCTGCGTTCCGCATCGCGATTGCCCTCGTCGGCAGTGTCCATGCGGCTTCGAGCGAGTTTAAATACCTGATTTCATTAAGCATCGGGGCGAGCCGTACCATTCGGCCCGCACCGCGCTATCCTGTTGGACCGGGTTGAAAGCCATCAGGAGAGTTCGCAATGCGCATAGCAAAGAACGACGTTCCGGTAAGGATCAACGCGCCGGGCGCCATCGCCAGGCAGAAGACGGATTTCGGCGATGCCGCCGGTTACGGGAAGATCAGCGGAGAGTATTTCTCGCTGGGCGCCGGCGCCGATATCGCGCCGCTGCTCAAGGGGCTGGAGGGAGACCTGTGCCAGTCGCCGCACTGGGGCTACGTGATCCAGGGGCAACTCACCGTCACCTACGCGGACGCTTCGATGGAGGTGATCAGCGCGGGCGACCTGTTCTATTGGCCGCCCGGTCACACGGTCAAGGTTGGCGAGGACGCCGAGGTCATCCTGTTCAGTCCGCAACACGAGCACAGCCTGGTAATAGACCACATGCTGGCCAAGATGGCCGGCTGAGGGCGAACTTCCTTCTGATCGGAAGCAATCGCGGCAGCAGGAAAAGGATCTGGCATGTCCCACTGGCTGTATCTGTCGATAGCGATCGCCGCCGAAGTGATGGGCACTTCCTTCCTCAAGAGTTCGGAAGGCTTCACCCGGCTTGGCCCGTCGATCGTGGTGATCACGGGCTACGTCGTGGCTTTCTATTTTCTCTCGCTGACGCTCAAGACGATGCCGGTCGGCATCGCCTACGCGGTCTGGTGCGGCGCGGGAATCGTGCTGATCACCCTGATCGGCTGGACTTTCCTTGCCCAGCGGCTGGATGCCGCGGCGCTGGCCGGGATCGGACTGATCCTGGCCGGGGTCGTTGTCATCTACACGTTCTCGTCCAGCATTTCGCATGGCGGTAGCAGCTGAGTCCATGGCCAAGAGATCCTTCCCGCTGGGCAAGGTCTATGGACTGCTCGAGCCGGGTCCGGTCGTGCTGCTTTCCACCGCCGGCAAGAAACGGCCGAACGCGATGACGATGTCCTGGCACTCGATGCTCGACTTCGAACCGCCGCTGTTGGCCTGCGTGGTCAGCGACCGCAATTATTCGTTCGGCCTGCTCACTGCCGCCGGGGACTGCGTGATCAACATTCCAACCCAGGAGATCGCCGACAAGGTGGTGCAGTGTGGAAACTCCACCGGCGCCCGGACCGACAAGTTCGCGAAGTTCGGCCTTACCGCCAGGCCGGCGAAGCTGGTCAGCGCGCCGCTGATCGAGGAGTGCTATGCCAGCCTGGAGTGCAAGGTGGTGGATACCGCGATGGTCGAGAAGTATTCGATGTTCGTGCTCGAGGTGGTGAAGGCCTGGGTCGACACGACGGTGAAGCGCCCCGCGTACGCTGCATCACCTCGGCTACGGACGCTTCATGGTTGCCGGCGAGATCATGAAGCTGAGATCGAGGATGCGATAGAGCGCATCACGGAAACGTTGCATCCCCCTGCCCGCCAGAACCGACCGGAACGCCATCATGGATCTCGAAACCCTCGCCAATATTTCCCAGATCGCCGGCGCGACCACCATCGTCGGCGGCACGATCTTCGGACTGGTCCAGCTGTCGGAGTACCGGAAGCAGCGCAGGGACGCCGTCGCGGCCGAACTGATGCGCGCTTTCATGAACCATGAGCTTGCGAATGCGCTCGCCCTGATCAGGGCGCTTCCCGATGGAGTTTCCGCCGAGGAATTGCGCAGCAAAGGGCCCGAGACCGAGCGGGCCGCGGTGCTGATCAACACGACCTTCGAAACGATGGGCCTGCTGGTCTTCGAGCGGATCGCGCCTTTCAAATTGGTCCTGGAGCTGGCGGGCGGCATCATCATCGTCATGTGGCACAAGCTCGGGCCATGGATGGTGCAGGTCCGCGCCGAGCAGGACCAGCCGTCCTGGGCGGAGTGGTTCCAGTGGCTTGCGCAGCAGTGCGAGCGGCACAAGAATTCAGGCGAGCCGGCCTACACGAAACACGACAGCTGGACGCCGGGGCGCTGATCCAGCGCCTCGCTCAATGACTTCCCGAAGGATTCCGAAGGTGATGAAATCACTATTCCTGGCATTGATGCTGGTCCCGCTCTCTGCCCATGCCGCTTCCGCGCCACCATCTCAGCCAGCCGACCCATCACAAATCCGGCCGGCTCAGGCTGGCTGATTGAACATGGTCGGGCCGCGCAACGCGGCGCGGTAGCGTCGGCTGCAGGGTATGTGGCTGCCGTCGCGCATCAGCAGGCGCGCATCGCCCGAGTCCAGCGGCTCGATCTGCTGCACGCAATCCAGGTTGACCATGTAGCTGCGGTGGACGCGGACGAATCGCGCCGGGTCCAGCCGCGGCTCGAGCGCCGACATGGTGGTTCGCAAGGGGTAGTCGCGACCCCGGACATGCAGGTTCACGTAATTGGCCGAGGCCTGCAGCCACTCGATGTCGCTGGCCGCCACCAGGAATTCCTTGCCGAGCTTGCGCACCAGGAAGCGTTCGGGCCGTTCGAGCGATTCCAGCGGCGGACCGTCATCGGGACTGTCGAGCAGGCGGGCTTCGCCCTGCAGGCGCAGCAGCAGCAGCCGGTAGAGCAGCACCGTGACCAGGATTCCGGCGTAGGTCTGGCTGTCCTTCAGAAATTCGTAGAACAGTTCGCGCGGCCAGGGACCGAAGTGGTACTCCGCGCCCATCGCGGCGTAGCCGGCTTTGCGGATCGCCACCATGGCCACCACGTGGGTGACCGAAAAGACCACGCAAGCCGGCACATGCCAAGGCAGGTGGCGACGAAGCAGCCCGATTTGCAGCGGCAACCGCCGCTCGAAGGCGATCACCGCCGGCACCAGCGCCAGCAGCACCAGGTTGCTGGACCACTCCCAGAGCACCGGCTCCCAGGCGGCGAAAGGCAGCCTGGCCCGATTGATGTCCAGCAGCACGATCATGCTGTTGACGACCGCCTGCGAGACGAACGACAGCACCCAGAAGCCGACCTCGAACAGGCGGCGCCAGGGCAGATAGCGTTGCAACAGGTCGCGCGACTTATCAGGCATGGCGCATCTTAACGAACGAAGCCCGTCGGTGCGTTGCGACTGGTCCCATCAGGCCGCCGTTCGTCCCCGGGCCAGCGCGCGACGTCCCCTGACGGCTTCGCTGCCCCGGGGTGGGCCCGAACATCGCCGCGATCCCCATCGGAGACCCGGCATGAACACCCGACGCCACGACATCGACGCCATGCGCGCCATCGCCTTCGCCCTGTTGATCCTCTACCACTGGTGCATGTTGTACGTGACCGACTGGGGCTGGCACATCAAGAGCGGCTATCAGTTCGAGTGGCTGCAGTGGCCGATGCTGTTCGTCAACCGCTGGCGCATGGACCTGATCTTCCTGATCTCGGGCATGGCCGCCGCGTTCATGCTCAAGCCGGACCGGATCCTCGCCTTCGTGCGCGCCAGGAACCTGCGCCTGCTGCTGCCGCTGACGTTCGGGATCCTGGTGGTGGTGCCGATCCAGCCCTATGTGCAGGGCGTCTCCAATGGCGCGGTGACGCCCGGGTTCGTGGCCTTCCTGGGCGAATATTTCAGCGGCAGGAGCTGGCCGCAGGGTGCCTTCGACGGCTGGCAGCATGGCTACACCTGGAATCACCTGTGGTACCTGGCCTACCTGTGGGTCTATACGCTGGCCCTGGCCGTGTTGGCGCGCCCGCTGGATAGCTCCATGGCCCGGCGGCTGCGCGCCCATCTCACCGGCCTGCGCGGCGTCTGGCTGATGGTGTTGCCGGCGCTGCCGCTGCTGCTCTACACGCTGACCCTGCAGACCCGGTTTCCGCCGGAAGGCGAATTCACCGAGGACTGGTACCGGCACGCGGTCTATTTCACCGTGTTTCTCTACGGCTATCTGGTCGCGCGGGATGCGCGGCTTCTGGGCGGAAGCACTGCGGCTTCGACAGGCGGCGCTGGCGGTCGCGCTCGTGCTTGGCCTGGCCTATGTCGGACTGGTGGCGGTGCTTCCCGATGACCTGCCCTACTGGCAGCAGGCCGGCGTCTGGATCCTGCGCAACCTGTATGTCTGGATCATGCTGCTGGCCATCCTCGGCTGGTCGCACGCCTTGCTCAACCGACCCTTCAAGTGGCTGCCCTGGGCCAACGAGGCGGTTTATCCGTGGTACCTGCTGCACCAGAGCCTGATCGTGCTGGCGGCCTACTGGCTGGTGGACCGCAAGTTGGGGGCCGGGTTGGAAGCAGGCATGGTGCTGCTGATCACTATCGTCGGCTGCTGGCTGATCTTCGCCGTGGTCCGTCGCGTGGGCTTGCTGCGTCCCCTGTTCGGAATGAAGCCCCTGCCGGCCGCAATCGCGGCGAAACCTCACCCGATCAGCGGAGCACAGGAATCCTGCTGATTCTTGTAATCTTGGGCTCGACCCTCATCACATTTTCGAAGGCGAGCCCATGAACAAGGCACTGTTGCTGTTGGCTGCGTGTGGGACCTTTCTTGTCGCGCACGATGCGCTCGCCGCGGACAAGCCCTCGGTCGAATTCCTCAATTCCGGAAAGGTGGTCCCCGCAGGCCTTCCGTTTTCGGAGGCGGTGCGCGTCGGCGACACGCTCTATCTTTCGGGCCAGATCGGCGTTGTTCCCGGAAGCCTGAAGCTGGTCGAAGGAGGCACGGAAGCGCAGGCAAGGCAGACGATGGAGAACATCAAGACCTCGCTCGAGGCGCACGGCTACGCGATGTCCGATCTGGTGAAATGCACGGTCATGCTGGCGGACATGTCGGAGTGGAGCAAGTTCAACGAGGTGTACAAGACTTTCTTCTCCGGCCACTATCCGGCGCGCAGTGCATTCGGGGCGAATGGCCTGGCGCTGGGGGCGCGACTGGAAGTCGAGTGCATCGCGGTCGGCGGGGCATCCGGAACCAAGGAGGGATGACCGGATGATTTCGCTTCAACAGACGCTGATGACGGCAAGCCACGCCATGTTCGTGCTGCCCCGGTCGCTGCATGTCGCCGCGCCGGTCGTCTGACGCCATGCCGGGAACAGGTCACGAGCACGAGGCGGTCGAGCTGGTTCGCGAGTTCTGGCGGCTCATGGCGAGCAATGATTTCTTCTCGGTCGGCGCCGTGCTCTCGGACGATTTCGTGCTCGAGTGGCCGCAGTCGAACGAGCGGATCCGCGGCCGGGATCGCTTCGCGCTGATGAACGCCGACTACCCTTCGAACGGCCGCTGGTTCTTCGTCGTCAATCGAATCGTGGGCGGCGAGTCCGAAGCGGTTTCGGACGTGAGCATCACCGATGGAGTGCAGAACGCGAGGGCGATTTCATTTTTCACCGTCGTCGACGGCAAGATATCCCGCCTCGTCGAATACTGGCCGGAACCCTACCCGGCTCCCGCAAACCGCAAGCATCTGGTCGAGCAGATCCTCGCCTTGTTTCCGATGTTGCTGCTGGCTTCCGCGCTGCTGCTCGCCGGGGCGCCTGCGCGCGCGGAAACGGGGCCGCCAGCCTGGGCGTTCCCCATCAATCCGCCGGACTTCAAGGCGCCGGCCGACGACGGCTTGCCGAGGCAGGTTCCGGACAGCAACCTGTCCTTGACCCTGGCCCAGGTGCGCGATCTTTTCTGGACGCCGGACTGGCATCCCGAAGACCATCCGCCGATGCCGGACATCGTCGCGAAAGGAAGAAAGCCGGAGGTGCAGGCCTGTGGCTTCTGTCACCGCGCCGATGGCCCGGGCGGACCGGAGAACGCGCGTGTGGCCGGCCTTCCCGCGGCCTACATCGTGCAGCAGATGGCCGATTTCAAGAGCGGCGCCAGGAACAACTCGACCTCGCAACGACTTCCCACCGCGATGATGATCGCGCTCTCGAAATCCGTCACGCCCGCCGAAGTGGATGCGGCGGCCGCCTATTTTTCGGCGTTGAAGCCGCGACCGGTGATGCGGGTGGTCGAGACGGCGATGGTGCCGAAGACCTATGTCGCCGGATGGCATCTGGCCGTCGTGGACGGCGGCGGCGAAGAGTCGCTGGGTGAGCGGATCATCGAGGTCCCGGAAGACCTGCAACAGTTTCGCAGCCGCGACGCACGATCGCGTTTCATCGCCTACGTTCCGGTCGGCAGCATCGGGAAAGGCGAGCGACTGGTCGCCACCGGCGGCGACGGCAGGACGGTCGCGTGCGCTGGCTGCCACGGGGGCGACCTGAGGGGGCTGGGCGCGATTCCCGGCATCGCCGGCCGCTCGCCGAGCTACGTGGTCCGGCAGCTCTACGACTTCAAGCATGGCGCCCGGGCCGGCGCGGCGAGCGCGCCGATGATGGCGACGGTTGCAAAGCTCAGCCTGGATGACATGATTTCGCTGGCGGCCTATGCCGCTTCACTTCCGCCCTGACCGGCAGGCGAGGACGGCACCATGCATGCGAACGGATCGACGGCAATCGGCAACGCCTCCACAGGCAGTGCGCCCGCCTGGGCACGGCGCCTGCGCGAACTCAACGATTATCTGTCGCAGGATTTCCTCGGTGGCCCGCGACCGTGGAAGCTTTCCTGGGTGGTCAACTTCCAGAAGGCGGGCACCTTCTTCTTCCTCGGTTTCCTGGTCTGGTACTACGGGAACAATTCGATGGCGGCCTGGGTGTACCTGGCGCTGCACGGCAGCTATGGGCTGGTCTGGATCATCAAGGACGTGGCTTTTCCGGATCCGAGCTGGCAGGTCCGTGCAACGATCGGGGCGGCATCAATGCCTTCGCTGTTGGTGCTGGGCTGGTATTGGGCGTTCGGCTGGCTGCTGATCTCCGGGACCTCCGTGCCCGACTATCCGCTGCCGGACACTGTCTGGTTCTGCCTGTGCATCAGCCTGTGCATCGTCGGCTGCACGATCATGATCGCGGCGGACGCGCAGAAATATTTCACGCTGCGCGAGCGGCGCGGGCTGATCACGGACGGCATGTACAAGTACATCCGGCATCCGAACTATCTCGGCGAAATCATGATCTACGGCAGCTTCGCCCTGATGGTCTGGCACTGGTTGCCGGTGGTGGTGCTGGCCTGGGTGTGGCTGGGGTATTCGCGCTCGAACATGGTGATGAAGGAAGCCAGCATGTCGCGTTACCCGGAGTGGGCCGCGTACCGAAGCGCAGCTGGTGGCTGGTGCCTTCCTGCTCTAGTGCCGCATCGAGGTCGGTCAATCGGGTTTTTCGGCCGCCCTGGCCGCCCGAGTTCGTCGCGCAGGCTGCGCACTTCGTCGCGCAGCGCGCGGATCTCGACCAGCAGTTCGCGTTCGATCTTGCGTTCCTCGGGTCCGACGAAGATGGCCGCGACCGAGCCCGTCACCAGCGAGAGCACGCCAGCCCGACCAGCACCACCAGGGCCGAAAACACCGCGATGCGTGGCTGCTGGGAACGATATCGCCATAGCCCACGGTGGCCGCGGTGGTGAAGGCAAGCCAGAGCCCGTCGTTGAGGCTGTGCACCGCCGGCTCCAGGATCCAGTATCCGATGCCGCCTCCGAATACAATGAGCAGGCACAGGAGCAGCGAGTAGGTGAGCCCCCGGCGGGCAATAAGGCGCTGGCGCTGTATGGTGCGATTTGGACATTCCGGAATATAGGGTCTCGGAGCCTGCCGGAATTGATCCTGGTCAAGCTTCGAGCGCCCGATCGAGCCGAAACTTGTCCTCGGGCCCACCCTTTGGAGATCAACCGATGGACCCGCGGCGCATCCTGAGATTCGACCGCTCGACCGCAGCGGTCGAGGAGTACCACCTTCCCGCCGGGAAGCTGCTGGCCGGCAATCCGAAACAGTCCCTGTGGAACCATTATTCCGATCCGACGGCGGGAAGTTTTCCGCCGGGGTCTGGCAAAGCGAAGTGGGGAAATGGAATATCGCCTATACGGAAGAGGAATATTGCCAGTTGCTCGAGGGCGTCAGCATCATCACCGACGCCTCGGGCGTGGCGGAAGAGTATCGGCAGGCGACAGCTTCGTCATCCCCAGGGGCTTTGTCGGGACCTGGGAGGTGGTGGCGCCGACGCGGAAGATCTACGTCATCTACGAAGCGGATCGCAATCGCGCGCACGATGGTTCACCTTTCTGGAGCAAGACGATGGGCTGGCGCAATAGCACGAACGCTACGGATCCTCTTTCGATCGGCATGCACTGGTTCATGCTGGTCCTGATCGCGGCCGTCTACGCTTTGATGGAGCTGCGCGGAATCTTTCCCAAGGGCAGCGGCGGCCGCGAGTTGATGAAGACCTGGCATTACATGCTGGGCTTGTCGGTGCTGATCGCTGGCCGCGCTGCGCCTGGTGCTGAACCTGACGAGTCCGTCGCCCGCGCATCCTGCCCGAGCCGCCGGCCATGCAGAAGGCAATCGCCAAACTGATGCACGTGGCCTTGTATGCGCTGATGATCGGCATGCCGCTGGTCGGATGGCTGGTCCTCAGCGCCGAAGGCGACGCCGATTCCGTTCTTCGGCTTGCATCTGCCGGCCCTGATCGGACCGAACGATGGTCTGAAAGAATCCATCAAGGAAATCCATGAGACCTCCGGCACGGTGGGCTACTTCCTGATCGGCCTGCACGCGGCCGCCGCCCTGTTCCACCATTATTTCGTGCGCGACAACACGCTCAGCCCGCATGCTTCCGGGCACGCGATTGACACCACCTGAACAGGATCGACCCCATGAGACACATCGAAAGGCACCGGACCCATCGCATCGGCTGGCTGCGCGCGGCCGTGCTGGGCGCGAACGACGGCATCGTCTCCACCGCCAGCCTGATGCTCGGCGTGGCGGCGGCGGGCGCGGCCTCGAAGGACATCGCTGGTCGCGGGCGTTGCCGGCCTGGTGGCGGGCGCCATGTCGATGGCCGCCGGCGAATACGTCTCGGTCAGTTCCCAGGCCGATACCGAACGCGCCGACCTGGCAAGCGAGCGCATGGAGCTGGCCACCGACCCGGTGCACGAGCACGCAGGAAATGCAGGCGATCTACGTGGGACGCGGCCTGGACGCCGAACTGGCCGCGCAGGTCGCCACGCAGTTGATGGACCACGATGCGCTTGGCGCGCATGCGCGCGACGAATTGGGAATCTCCGAAATCATGACCGCGCGACCGGTCCAGGCGGCCTTGGCCTCGGCCGCCACGTTTTCCGTGGGCGCCGCGCTGCCGCTGCTCGTGGTCGTGCTGGTGCCGGCGTCCGCACTGATGTGGACCGTTTCGGGCAGTTCGCTGTTCTTCCTCGCGCTGCTCGGCTCGCTGTCGGCGCGCACCGGTGGGCCTCCGATGATTACCGCAGCCGTGGCGCGTCACCTTCTGGGGCGCACTGGCCATGGCGCTCACCGCCGGGGTCGGCGCGTTGTTCGGCGTGGCTGCCTAGCGCGCGGCGCTGGCTATCTTCTGCTTGAGGCGGGCCTGCATCTCCAGCATCGACTGGGTGCCTTGCAGGCGTGCCGGCAATCGGGCGATAGCCTTCTGCGCGTCAAGGTAAGCGAGCAGCGCGGACTGGCCGCGGTCGGCCTTGACCAGGATATCGCCACGGCGCTCCAGCCAGGCTTCCTGCCGCTTCGCGCCGGCGCTCAATCGTTCCAGCCGCGCCAAGGCGGCTTCAAAATGGCCCTGTGCCACTTCCAGATCGATTGCCGCCAGGCCGAGCGTGGGTAGCGGGCCCAGTTTGGCCATGCCCTCGTCCAGGCAAGCCAAGCGCCGCCTCGGAATGGCCCGGGGTGGCGGCCGCCAGCGCCTGGGCGCGCTCAAGATAGAATTCCGGTTCCGGAGGCGGCGGCGGGCCGATCGCTTTGGCGAAGTCTTCGGCGGCGAGCGCGTGCTGTCCGAGTTGTTCGCGGACCCGGGCCCGGGTGACCAGCGCATCGACGTGGTCTGGTCGAGCGCTCAAGAACCGATTCAACTCGCCCTGGGCAGCCTCATAGCGGCCTGTTGCCTGCAGTAGCTTGGCACGACCCAGATGCACGGCGTCGTTGCCGGGGGCAAGTTTTTCGACCCAATCGTAATCTGCGTTCGCCGCGGGCCATTGCTCATGCTCGCGGTAGAGCTCGGCACGGCGGAAATACAATTCGGCGTTGCCCGGGTCGGCCTTGATCCGTTCGCTGATGACGTCGATCTGTTCCTGCAGGTCGCCATGCGCCTGCACGGCGGGACCGGCCATCGAGGCGAAGATCAAGGACCAGCACCATGGCCAGCCAATGGCCGCGCAGCCCGCCGGCTGCGCGGTCGGGTGCGCGCCCATCACCTCGGCGTCTTGGCGCTTGCCGTGTTGGAGTAGGCGGAATTGCCGCTGCCGTTGCTCGCACGCACGCGGTAGTAATACGTCTTGTTGGATTTCAGGCCGGTGCTCGAGTAGCTGACCACGTTGGCGGCAACCGTCGCGATCTGCACGTAACCGCTGCCGATGGAGTTGGAGCGCTCGATCAGATATGCAGTTTCGTTGTTGGCGTTGTCATTCCATGCCAGGTTGATCTGGTTCCTGCTGGCGGCTGTCGCGCGAAGATTGCTCGGCGCAGCAGGCACGGCGGCGGGAGCGGTCGGCAAGGCGCTGACCTGGCTGGAATTGGCGCTTTCCCCGCCGGCGTTGCTGGCGCTGACCACGAAGTAGTATGTGGTCCCGTTGCTGACCGTCGTGTCCGTGTAATTCAAGCCGGTGATGCCACTGGCAACCACGCCATAGGGACCGCCATTGGCGACGCCTCGCTTGACGTTGTAGCTGGCGGCACCCGAACTGGAAGCCCAGGACAGCGCCACCTGCGCATTGCCTGCCGTTGCGGCAAGGGCAGTCGGAGCCGCGGGAGGCAGCGCGACGGGCGGCGTCTTGATGATGGTGAAATAGTCATCGACGACGCCGGTTTCGCGAATCATCTTCGCGTCGAGGCGATCGCCATCGACGTCGATCACCATCGAGCCGACATGCAGGGCGGACACGTACATCGCCGGATGCGGCGTCGGGTTGTATTCGGCCGTGCTGCCGCCGGTCCAGTTGGTGACATGACCGCCATTGCCGGCGACCACGTAGACAGCGCCCTTGTTGGCGACCAGGTCGGTCGGCTTGTCGTAGGCGCCGGTTCCGTCTTCACGGCCGCTGCCTGCATCCAGCTTCATGGCCGAGGTGAGCGTGGCCGACAAGCCGTAGTGGCCGTTGATGAACACGGTGCGCTCGTAGCTGTGGCTGTGTCCGGTAAGCACCAGGTCCACGCCGCCTGCTTCCAGGATCGGCAGCACGTTGCCGCGCATTTCGATCAGCTGCGTTTCGGTGTCGGAGTTGTGCGAGCCCTTGGTGTAGGGCGGGTGGTGCCAGAAGGCGATGATCCAGTCCTGCGTGGTGGCGCCCAGGTCGGCTTCCAGCCAGGTCAGCATCGGGCTTCCCGGCGCGCGGCTGGAGGTCATCGAATCGAGCGAGATGAAGTGGATGCGGCCGTAGTCGAAGGAATAATATTTCTCGGTGCCCGATGCCACGCCGCCGGCCGCGCCGTTGGTCGGGATTGTTGAAAATCTGGAAGTACGGGAATGGACAGCGACGGATTGGTCAGCTGCGCCGTGTCGTGGTTGCCGATCGTGGACCACAGCACGGACTGGCGAAGGTAGGACGGATACATGTTGAACACGGCCGCCTGGTATTCGGCATCGGTGCCGGTTTCGTAGGCGTTGTCGCCCAGCATCAGCCACACATTGGTGTAGCGGCCCGCATCGAAACTGGTGTAGCCGTTGCGCACCGCCGCCGCGACCGCGTCCTTGGTGCCGGAGTCGCCGAGCACCCAGATCCGGGTCGGCTGCGCGGTGCCGATGAGCGGCGAAGTGACGAACGCATAGTCGGCGCCGCTGGCCAGCGTGGCCGCCGAGGTGCCGACCGAATAGTAATAACGGGTAGCCGGCGCCAGTCCGGTGACGAGCACCTGGTGTTCGGTCGTGAGCGTGGGATCGCTGACGACGGAACCGAGCGAGGCGGCGCTGGTGCCGAAATGCACGCTGCTGTCGGTGGCGGTATCGGTTCGCCAGCGCACGATCACGCTGCTCGGCGTACCCAGTTGCAGGTAGGGGCCGCGCGTCACCGAGGCGGCGCCGACGCTGCCGACGGAGGTGCATGCGAGCAGGAGAACGGATAGCAGCCAGGCCGCGCCGCGATTCAGGATCGGGCCGGCGAATGCCGGGAGGAGACGCGCGCGGGGGGTCATGTTCATGGGGAAAGGCTAGCCCTGTTTCACAGCTGAAACAAGCCAATGCCCACCATCGAAAGGAGCGGCGGCCCGGGCCGCGCGCGGTGCTGCCCTACCCCCTCGGATGGTGCTGCTTGTGCAGCCGTTTCAGCCCTTCCCGGGCCACGAGGGTGTAGATCTGGGTGGTCGACAGGCTCGAATGCCCGAGCAGCATCTGCAGCGCGCGCAGGTCGGCGCCATGGTTGAGCAGATGGGTGGCAAAACTGTGACGCAGGCCATGCGGACTGACCTTGGCGGCATCGATGCCGGCGCCTGGTTGCCAGCGTCTTGACCAGGCCCCAGAACTGTTGCCGGGTCATCGGCTCCCCACCCCGCCCGACGAACAGCGGGAACGATGTCGCGCTTGCCGACCAGCGCGGGCCTGCCCTCGGCCAGGTAACGCTCGAGCCAGTGCTGGGCCTCCTCGCCCATCGGCACCAGGCGCTCCTTGCCGCCCTTGCCCATGACCCGCAGCACGCCCTGGCGAAGGTTCACCGCGGCGCTGGGCAGGTTCACCAGTTCGCTCACGCGCAGTCCGGCCGCGTACATCAGTTCGACCATGGCGCGATCGCGCAGGCCCGCTGGCGTGTCGATGTCCGACGCCTTGATCAATGCCTCGACCTCGCTCTCCGACAAGGCTTTCGGCAGCGAGCGGCCAAGCTTCGGCGAATCCAGCAGCGCCGTCGGATCCTGGTCGATCGCTCCGATCCGCAACTGCTGCGAATAGAAAGCGCGCAACGAGGAAAGCAGGCGCGCGTTGCTGCGCGACGCATACTGCCGGGCGCTGCGCTCGGCCAGGTAGTCGAACAGGTCCTGCCGCTGCACGGCCAGCAGCGGCGTGCCGCGCGGATGCAGCCAGCGCGCCAGCCCGTCGAGGTCGCGGCCATAGCTGCCAAGCGTCGATCGGGCCAGTCCCTGCTCCGCCCAGACCCGCTCGAGGAACAACTTGATCAGCGCACTGTCGTCGCTGTCGGCGGCAGGCTGCGCCCGGGCCTCAAGGCGGCGATCGGTCGGCGTGCGCGTGGTCATGGCATCAGCTTAGCGATACGCCTCGCCGGCGGCTATCCTAGTCGCATGAACTCCAATCCCGATTCACCTGCCGCGCGACAGCGCGCTTCCCGCGGCCTTCGGTTGGCGCCTGATGGCGATCACCTACGACTGCCTGCCGATGATCCCCTTGCTGATGATCAGCAGCGCGATTGTTCCTGTGGCTCAACGGTGGGCGGACGGTCGAGCACCAGCCCGTGCTTGCCGAGACTCGAGTTCCTGACGACTCTGGTTGTTGGTCGGCGCCTATTTCGTGCTGTCCTGGCGCCGGGGCGGCCAGACCATGGGCATGCGCCCGTGGCGGCTGAAGGTGTTGGCGGCGGACGGCAAGCCGCGCCTCGGTGCGGGCGCTGTGGCTTCGCTACACCGTGGCCTGGCTGACGCCGGTGTTCGGCCTGCTCTGGGCGCTGGTCGATGCCGAGCACCGCGCCCTCTACGACATCGCCAGCGGCACCTTGCTGGTCCGCACTGCAACCCGCGCCGGCGCCTAGAGTTTCTTCGCCAGCCAGCCCCAGCACAGGGCCCAGATGATCAGCGGCGGAAACAGATAGGCCCAGCGCACGTCGAAGCGGTAGACGTCGGCCAGGCCGACGAACATGCGTTGCACCAGCAAGGCGCCGATGCCGACCAGGATGCCGAGGAACAGGCGTTTGCCGAAGCCGCCGGTGCGCAGCGAGCCGAAGGCGAACGGCAGCGTGGCCAGGCACAGCACGATGACGTTGAACGGATAGAACCAGCGCGACCAGTAGGCGCTCTCGAACTTGAGGGCGTCGAGCTGGTTGCGGCGCAGGTATTCGATGTTGCTGCGCAGTTCGGCGCTGCTCAGGTAGCGCGGCCGCGCCAGCTGCGCGGCGATGGTGCTGTCGTCGAGCTCGGTCTGCCAGCGTTCGCTGTCCTTCTTTTCCACGCGTACCGAGCGCGCATCGAACCAGACGCGCTCGACGCCCTTCAGGGTCCAGCCGGCATTGCGGTGCTCGGCCTGGCGCGCGTGCGCCAGCGAGAGCAGCCGACCCTTCGCATCGAACTGGTAGAGGCGCACGTCCTCCAACTCGACCCAGCTCTCGCCGTTCTCCGACATGCGGCGCGCTGTTGCCGCGCGCGTTGAGGAACAGGTTGCCCTCGCGGGCCCAGAGGCCGGAATAGCGCGCCATGATCAGTTGCCGGGACTTGCTGTTGGCGAGGATCTGCGCGCGTTGCTCGCCGGCCGGCCCGATCGTTTCGATGTTGATCGCCATCAACGCGGTCAATGCCATCAAGGGCAGCAGCGCCGCGAGGCCCATCTGCCATTTGAACAGGCCGACCGCGCGCATCACGGTGAGTTCGCGAACGCGCCGCCAGGCCGCCCAGGCCGAGCAGGCTGCCGATGACCGCGACGGTCGGGAACAACTCGTACAGGCGGCGTGGCGTGGTCAGCAACATGTACAGCACGGCGTGGCTGAGCGTGTAGCTTTCCTTGCCGACGTCGCGCAACTTCGGTGACGAAATCCAGGATCGAGACGAAGGACAACAGGACCGCCCAGGCCGCGAGGGTGGCGAGCAATACGCTCATCGCCAGGTAGACGGCCATGCGCCGCGGGAACACCGATCACGCGCGCGCCCTCGGCTGCGCGGGCAGGCGGCCGTCGCGGGCGAACAGCCACGCCGCCAGCAGCAGCATCGGCACGTGCACCCACCACAGGCCGACCCATGGCGGCAGCGAGCCATTGCCGATCAGCCCGGTTCCGAGCAGGAGCAGGATCATGCCGACCAGGTAGACCAGCAGGGCGAACAGGATCAGGCCGTATTGCGGCTGGCGCGGCTCGCTGCGCGCCAGCGGCATGCGCGAACAGGGCCAGGATTCCGACGAACAACGGCATCGCCATGCGCCAATGCAATTCGGCGAGCGCCAGCAGGCGTGCGCTACTCGAGCAGCTCGCCGATGGAATTCGACGACAGGTCGTCGGCGCTTCATTTCTTTCCCGATCCGGAACGCGGACGTCGTTGGACTCGAAGCGCATCATCCGGAAATCCCTGGAGCCGATCGCGCCTTCGACGCGGAAGCCGTCCTTGAGGTGCAGGTAGCGTTCGGTTTCGCCGATCAATTTCAGGCTGCCTTCGTGGGCGGTGATGATGTCCATGCGCCCTTCGTTCTCGCGCTGCACGAACAATTGCTTGAAGCGGGTGCCGTCCGGGGTCAGTTCGGTGACGTAAAGCACGCCGCCCTTGCCCGGCAATTCCACGAAGCGGCCGGGCTCCAGCCCCGCGATCAGGAAGGAGCGGTTGGCGACCTCGATCATCTCCTTGGCCCGGTGGGCCGACAGCGGCGCCAGCCACAGGGAGGCCAGGCCGACGACCAGCATGATCGGCAGGCTGACCCAGACCAATGGCCGCCAGAGCCGCTGGGGGCCGATCCCGACCGATGCCAGGACCGCCATCTCGCTCTCGGCGTACAGGCGCCCGATCGCCAGCAGCAAGCCCAGGAACAGCGCCAGCGGCAGCACCAGGGTCAGGAATCGGATCGATCGCAACCCCAACTGCGACAGCAGCAGGCCGGCCGGCACCTTGCCCTTGGCGATTTCCGAGATCAGGTCGGCGAACAACGCGCCCAGCGTGATCAGCAGCAGGACCACAGCCACGGCAGCCACGCTCTCGGCGAACTGACGAAGCAGGTGCCGTTCGATCAGGAGCATGCGGGCGGATTTGTCATGAAGTGGGGGTTCGCTTGAATTAGACTGTCGGGTCTGGCGCGGTGCCAGATGCGCCGCCTATCCCCCAATTGTACGGAATTCCACCGCATGGCCCTCGATTTTCAGCTCAAACCCCTCGACCCCAACGCGGCCGGCCACGATTGCGTGGTGGTCGGAATCTTCGCCGACAACGGCCTGAGCCCTGCCGCGCAGGCGCTGGACGCGGCCTCCGGCGGCCGGCTGGCGGCCCTGGTCGCCCGCGGCGACGTCTCCGGCAAGGCCGGCACGACCTCGCTGCTGCCCGACCTGCCCGGGATCAAGAGCGCCGCGGGTGCTGACGGTCGGCCTGGGCGATCGGCGCAAAGTTCGCGGTGCCGCAGTACCTCAAGGCCATCGCCGATTCCGTCCGGGCGCTTGCGCACCGGCCCGGTCAAGAACGCCCTGCTCACCCTGACCGAATTGCCGGTCAAGGGCCGCGACATGGGCTGGAACGTGCGCCAGGCGGTGATCAGCGCCGACCACGCGGCCTACGAGTACACCGCCACCCGCAGCAAACCGGCGGAAGTGACGCTGGCCACGATCGCCGTGACCGCCGAGCCGGCGCACGAAGCCGAGCTGCAGCGCGGCGTCGCGATCTGCCGCCGGCGTGCAGACTGGCGCGCGCGCTGGGCAACCTGCCGCCGAATATCTGCAACCCGGGCTACCTGGCCGAACAGTCGGTGAAGCTCGCCGCCGAGCACGACGACGTCAGCTGCGAGGTGCTCGAACGCGCCCAGATGGAGCTGCTCGGCATGGGCTCGCTGCTGGCCGTCGAGCCGCGGCTCGGCCAATCCGCCGCGCCTGATCGTGCTGCGCTATACCGGCGCCGGCGACGCCAAGCCGTTCGCGCTGGTCGGCAAGGGCATCACCTTCGACACCGGCGGCATCAACCTCAAGGTCCAGGGCGGCATCGAGGAAATGAAGTTCGACATGCTCGGCGCGGCCAGCGTGATCGGCACCTTCGCTGGCCTGCGCGAAGATGAAGCTGCCGTTGAACCTGGTGGTGGTGGTGGCGGCGGTCGAGAACATGCCCGATGCCGACGCCTATCGCCCAAGCGATGTCCTGACCTCGATGAGCGGCAAGACCATCGAAGTCGGCAACACCGACGCCGAAGGCCGCCTGATCCTGTGCGATGCGCTGACCTACACGCAGCGCTTCGAGCCGCAGGCGACGGTGGACGTGGCGACGCTGACCGGCGCCTGCGTCATCGCGCTCGGCAAGTACGCGCACGGCCTGATGAGCAAGCACGACGATCTGGCCCATGAGCTGTCCAACGCCGGCGAGACCGTATTCGACCGCGCCTGGCGCCTGCCGCTGTGGGACGAGTACCAGACGATGATCGACTCGACCTTCGCCGACATCTACAACATCGGCGGCAAGGGCGCCGGGCGCGATCACCGCGGGCTGCTTCCTGTCGCGCTTCACCGAAGGCCAGCGCTGGGCGCACCTGGATATCGCCGGCACGTCCTGGGAAGAAGGCCGCAAGGGCCTGGCCAACGGCCGGCCGGTATTCCTGCTGAGCCAATGGTTGATGGACCGCTGCGCCTGAGCCGACCTCGATGGCGCGCGCCGACTTCTACCTGATCGCCAAGCCACGCTTCCTGGACAAGCCGTTGCTGCTGGTCTGCGAGCTGGCGCGCAAGGCCAATGACAGCGGCCAGCCGATGCTGATCCTCGCCGCCTCCGCCGCGCAGGCGGAGGCGCTGGACGAGTTGCTGTGGGAGTTCGACCCGGATGCGTATATTCCGCACCAGATCGCCGGCACCGACGAGGACGACGACATTACGCCGGTGCTGATCGTGCCGCCCGAGATGCAGGCGCCGATGCGGCCGCTGGTGCTGAACCTGCGCGACGAACCCGTGCCAGGCGATTTCGCCCGCGTGCTCGAAGTGGTGCCGGCCGACGAGAGCTGCGCGCGGCCCGCTGCGCGAGCGCTGGAAGCACTACAAAGATCGCGGATTGGCTGTCCAAAAACACGACATGTAAGCGCAGAGGCGGGGCCGGCCTTCATTTTTACCAAGCCGGTATCGGGCGGCGACTAAAAATGAAGGCCGGCCCTCGCCTCTGCGCGCCCCCGCCTCAGCGCGTCGCCAACAACGATTGCACGTCGTCGATTTCGCGGGGAACACCGTTGGTCAACACCTGGTGGCCATCCTTGGTGATCAGCACATCGTCCTCGATGCGGATGCCGATGCCGCGATATTTCTCCGGCACGCCCTTGCATTCCGGGGCGATGTAAAGGCCCGGCTCGATGGTGAACACCATGCCCGGCTCGAGCTCGCGGAACTCGCCGGCGACCTTGTACTCGCCGACGTCATGCACGTCCAGGCCGAGCCAGTGCCCGGTCTTGTGCATGTAGAAGCGCTTGTAGTCGGCGGACGCCAGGTTCTGCTTGAGCGATCCCTTGAGCAGGCCGAGCGAAAGCAGGCCGTCGGTCAGCACCTCCACCGCCGCCTCGTGGCCGGTGATCCAGTGCTTGCCCGGCCGCGCCTTCTCCAGCGCCGCTTTCTGGGCTGTCGAGGACGAGTTCGTAAAGCGCGGCTGCTCCTTGCGAATAGACGCCGCTGACCGGCCAGGTGCGGGTGATGTCGGACGCGTAGTTGGCGAATTCGGCGCCGGCATCGACCAGCAGCAGGTCGCCGTCCTTCATCGGCGCGTTGTTGGCGCGGTAGTGCAGCACGCAGGCATTGGCGCCGGCGCCGACGATCGGCTCGTACGCCGGCACCGAATCGTTGCTTGCGATACACGTACTGCAGGGCAGCCTCGACTTCGTATTCATGCGCTCCGTGCCGCGTGGCGCGCATCGCCGCCACCTGCGCCAGGCAGCCGATATCGGCGGCCCGCTGCATCAGCTTGATTTCGTCCGCTGCTCTTGAACAGGCGCAGTTCGTGCAGGAGGTGGCCGAGTTCGAGGAATTCGTGCGGCGGCTGCGCGCCCTGGCGGACCTTGCGCGCGCACGCGGTTGAGCCAGCCGATCAGGACCAGGTCGAAATCCTTGTCGCGGCCGAAATGGTAGTAGACGCGGCTGCGGCCCTCGAGCAGGCCGGGCAGGATGTCGTCGAGGTCGGAAATCGGATAGGCATCGTCCATGCCGAAGCGCTCGACCGCGCCTTCCTGGCCCGCGCGCGGCCCGTCCCAGGCTTCCTTGGCGGCATCGCGCTCGCGGCAGAACAACAGGCATTCGCCGTGCTTGCGGCCGGGAACCAGCACCAACACCGCCTCGGGTTCGGCGAAATCCGGTCAGGTACCAGAAGTCGCTGTCCTGGCGAAACGGAAACGTGGTGTCCTTGCTGCGGATGCGCTCGGGCGCGGCGGGCAGGATCAGGATCGCGTCGTCCCCGGCCATGCGCATCAGTTGCTTGCGGCGTTTTGCGAACTCGGAAGCCTTGATCATCGTTGGGAAGAACCTCAGTTGAGCGAACGCCGATGCCGCGGCGCCAGCACGCAGTCGCTGTGCAGCAGCAGCACCGCGACGCGAACGAATTCGGCGACCTCCTCGAGCGCCTCTTCATCGGCCTCCGGATCGTCATAACTCAAATCGCTGGCCGCCATCCGCGCCAGATCGCCGAGCGCGTCGCGGGACTCTTCCGACAGCGGCGGCGAAGCGCCGGCGGACAGGCCAAAGCCGCCGAGGAATCCTCGGCACCAGCTCATCAGCGCATCGCCGCGTTCGACGACGGGCAGATCGGTGTCGGGGAGCAACAGGTCGAAGCCGAAAGTCCGGCGACTCCAGCAATTGCTCGCGTGGCCACGAACATCCTGTCCAGCGCGCTATCGGCGGCAACCGGCATCGCGTGCGGATCGGCCATGACTTTCCCGAGCCAGTCGGCGCGCGCCGGGGCATCGGCGCCACCAGAAAGATAACCGCACAGGGAGCCATGCAGTTCCGCTGCGTCGATCCCGAGTTGCAGATGGCCGATCTGCGCGCTTATCTCGGAATAGTCTGGCGATTCGATATTTGACATGGGCGACGGCCGGAGATGGTGACCCATTCTAGCAAGCTGGTGCGTTTGCCTTGTGGCGATGGGGGCACGAACCTACACTTGGATCGACCGAATTCGAGGAACAGCCCGACGTGCCGGATGGACCAGGGGCGAGGCGAACGTTGAAGCAAGCGGCATCCGGTCGATTCCCGGGTGCAGGCCCTGTTCGCGCTGAGCTGGGCCGGCGCGAGCGCTCCTGCGCTGGCCGGCGGCTTCGACAGCGGCAGCGTGCCCTTTGGACAGATGCTGCTGCTGCTATCGGCGGTCGCCCTGATGTGGCTGTTCTGGCGGCTGGTCAGCAGGCGGCGCGAGCGGGAGGCCATGCTTCAGGAGCAGATCCGCGAACGCGAGTCGCGATTGAACCTGGCGCTGTGGGGCTCGGGCGACGAATTCTGGGACTGGAACATCCGCGACAACACCCTCTACCGCCTGGGCGCCAACCAGTTGTTCGGCAAGGGGTCGCTGGAGACCATGAGCACGGACGAATGGCGCAGCAACTCGATCCATCCCGATGACCTGCCGCGGGTCCAGAAGCTGCTTGCAGGAGCACATCGTCGGCAAGTCCGAGCTTTTCGATTCCGAGCACCGGATCCGCGGCGCGGACGACTGGGTCTGGGTGCGTTCGCGCGGCAAGATCGTCGAGCGCGACGACGCCGGCGCGCGCGCTGCGCGTCGCCGGCACCGCGCGCGACATCACCGCTGCCGCGCCGCGCGGACCGCGAGCGCCGGTCGCGCAGGAGGTGTTGCGCAGCATGAGCGAGGCGGTCGCCGTGATCGACCTGGAGTTCCGCTTCATCTCGGTCAACCCCTCCTTCTCCCGCATCACCGGCTACAGCGAGGAGGAGGTGGTCGGCCAGGACTCCAGCCTGCTCAATTCCGGCCAGCACAGCGCGGACTTCCACCGCCGCGTGCGCGACATCCTCGAGCGCACCGGGCACTGGGCCGGCGAGATGTGGCAGCGACGCAAGGACGGCGAGGAATTCCTGGGCTGGATCGAACTGTCGGAGGTGCGCGATTCGCTCGGCGGCGCAGCCACTTCGTCGCCGTGGTCAACGACATCACCGACCGCAAGCGGGCCGAGCAGGAACTGCGCTACCTGGCCAACTACGACACCCTGACCGGCCTGCCCAACCGCACCCTGCTGTCCGAGCGCCTCGGCCGCGCGATCGATCCGCGCGCGCCGGCAGGACACCCGGGTGGCGGTGCTGTTCCTCGACCTGGACCGGTTCAAGGACGTCAACGATTCGCTCGGCCACGCCGCCGGCGACCGCCTGCTCAAGGCCGCGGCCGCGCGCATGCAGGCCACCGTGCGGCGCCTCCGACACGGTCGCGCGCCTCGGCGGCGACGAGTTCACCGTCGTGCTGGAGGACCTGGTCGAGCCTGGAGGCGTCGAAGCGCATGCGCGACGACATCCTGCTGGCGGTTCAGCCGGCCGCTGGAGGTCGACGAGCGCCACGACGTCGACATCTCGCCTTCGATCGGCATCAGCCTGTACCCCGACCACGCGCTGGTGCCGACCGACCTGCTCAAGTTCGCCGACACCGCGATGTACCAGGCCAAGGCCGAGGGCCGCAACACCTTCCAGATCTACAACGAGACCATGGACGCCGAGGCCCGGCATGCGCGCCAGCATCATCGCGCACCTGCGCAGGGCGCTTGGCCGCGGCGAGTTCCGCATGGTCTACCAGCCACGCATGTCGCTGGCCGACGGCAGCATCACCGGCGTCGAGGCCCTGCTGCGCTGGACCAATGCGGAGCTGGGCGAGATCACGCCCGTCCGTGTTCATTCCCGCTGGCCGAGGAAAGCGGGCTGATCCTGCCGATCGGCGAATGGGTGCTCCGCGAAGCCTGCCGGCAGCTGCAGGCGCTGGCGCCAGCACGGCCTGCTGCGACATCACGATCGGCGGTCAACGTGTCGGTGCTGCAGCTGCTGCGCGGCGACCTGGCGGACTACCTGCAACGGATGCTGGAAGCTACCGCTGCCGGCCCACCGCATCGAGCTGGAGCTGACCGAGAGCATGGTCATGCAGAACGCCGAGCAGGCGACCGCCGTCCTGAACCGACCTGCGCGACCTGGGCGTGAGCCTGGCGATCGACGACTTCGGCACCGGCTACTCCTCGCTGGTCTACCTCAAGCGCCTGCCGATCGACACGCTGAAGATCGACAAGGAATTCATCGACGACCTGACCCGCGACCCCGACGACGAGGCGATCACCGTCGACCATCATCACCATGGCCCATTCGCTGGGCCTGAACGTGGTCGCGGAAGGCGTGGAAACCGCAGGCCCAGCTCGATTTCCTGCGCGACCAGCGGCTGCGACGAGGTCCAGGGCCACTGGCTGTCGCCGCCGATCGACGGCGACCAGTGCCAGGCATTCATGCAAGGCTGGCGACCAGGAGTATTGACGCCGGGCCTTCAGGTCGCCGGCTGAAGCCCCGCGGTTGACCGGCACGCGGCTCCCGCCTATCGTGGGCCGATGGATTCCAACGATACCCTCGCGCAGATTCAGCAGCTGTCTTCGCGCATCGACAAACTGCTCGACCTCACCCGCCGCCTGGCTGACGAGAACCGCAGCCTGCGCCAGGGCCAGGAACAGCTGGTCAACGAACGCGCGCAATTGTTGAACAAGAACGAGTTGGCGCGATCGCGGGTGGAAGCGATGATCAACCGGCTCAAGTCGCTGGAGAACAACTCGTGAGCGAGCCGGTCAACGTCAAGATCCTCGACCGCGAATTCACCGTCGGTTGCGAGCCGGAAGAGCGCGAGAAGCTGATGGCCGCGGCGCATTTCCTCGATGCCCGCATGCGCGAGGTACGCGGCAGCAATCGGATGGCCGCGCTGGATCGGGTGGCGGTGCTGACCGCGCTGAACCTGGCGGCCGAACTCCTGCAGGGAAAAGACAAGGGAGGCGCCCAGGACCAGGCCATCTCCCGGACCCTGGGCGAGATGAATCGCAAGCTGGACGGCTTGTTCGATTCGCTGGCGACGCGCTGAAGCCCAGCTGAATCGCCGCTTTGCGCGGCGACAAAAAATTCACGCTCCGACGGCAAGCCGGCGCTATACTGATTTCGTATCCTCTGCCGTGTTCGACAGCGTGCGCTAACATACGCCTTGTCCCATAAACACGACCTGGGAATCGCGCGCGATCGCGGTGTGCACGTCCGCCCTGTTGCGGAAAGCCTGATGCGATTGCGCAGGTACCCACTTGATCCTAGGGATCAAGGTCGTTTCGCAAGCATCGACATGGCGGAGGATGCAATCTTGATCGACTCGTCGGCGACTGCGCGTGGCAAGAGCGGATTGCGCGCCAGGCTCCAGGCGCAGCGGCTGGCGCTGCCGGCCGCGGAACGCATGAGCGCGGCCGAGGCGATAGCCGGCCACCTCCAGAATCATCCCTTGTTTGCCGGCCCGGGCTACGTGGCCGGCTATTGGGCGATGGCGGGCGAGGCTGCCGCTGCATGTCCTGCAGATGCGACTCCGGGCCGACCAGGTGTGGTGCCTGCCCTGCATCCAGCCGGACAAGAGCCTGCGATTCGCGCCATGGCGCCCGGGCGACGAACTGGTCAGCAATCGATATGGCATTCCGGAGCCCGCGCTGGCGCCTGAATCGCAGTTGCCGCCCGAAACGATGGCGGTGATCCTGCTTCCCCTGCTCGGCTTCAGCCGCTCAGGCATGCGCCTGGGCATGGGTGGCGGCTACTACGATCGAAGCCTGGGGTTCCGGCAACGACAACCGCCTCCGCCATTGCTGGTCGGGGTCGGTTACGCCTTCCAGGAACTGCCTTCGCTGCAGCCCGATGCCTGGGACGTGCGCATGGATGCGGTGGTCAGCGAAAGGGAGTTTCTGCTTTGCGCGCCAGCCGGGTGACAATACCGCGATGAAATACTGGCTGATGAAAACCGAGCCCGACGCATTTTCCATCGACGACCTCGCCCGCCTCGGCCGCGAGCCGTGGAGTGGCGTGCGCAACTACCTTGCGCGCAATTTCATGCGCAAGATGAATATCGGCGACGGCGTACTGTTCTACCACTCCAACACCAAGGTGCCGGGCGTCGTCGGCCTTGCCGAAGTGGTGAGCGAGCCGTACCCGGATCCGACCCAGTTCGAAAAGAAATCCGACTACTTCGACCCGAAGAGCACCCGCGAGGAACCGCGCTGGTCGCTGGTGGACGTCGGCTTCAAGCGCAAGTTCGCCCGGATCGTCTCCCTGGAGGAACTGCGCGCCAACGCCGAGCGGCTTGACGACTTCGAACTGCTGCGTCGCGGCAGCCGGCTCTCGGTGCTGCCGGTATCGGCAGCGCAGTGGAAAACCATTCTCTCCCTCGAATAGGCGACGATCACCATGTCCCAGAATGAAGGCAAGCGACGCTCGGGCGAAAAAGCCGCCGAGTACGTGACCGACGGCAGCATCGTCGGAGTCGGCACCGGCTCGACCGTGGCTTTTTTCATCGCCGCGCTGGGGCGCATGAAGGATCGAATCGAGGGCGCGGTGTCGAGTTCGGAACAGAGCACGCGGCTTCTGAAGGAACTGGGCATTCCAGTGCTCGACCTGAACTCCTCCGGTCCGCTGGCGCTCTACGTCGATGGCGCCGACGAGTGCGACCGCCACCGACGGCTGATCAAGGGCGGCGGTGCGGCACTGACTCGCGAGAAGATCATCGCCGAGGCCAGCAGGAAATTCGTTTGCATCATCGACGCCAGCAAGCAGGTCGAGTTGCTCGGCAAGTTCCCGGTGCCGATCGAAGTGATACCGATGGCGCGAAGCCTGGTCGCCCGGGAGATTGTCACGCTGGGCGGCCAGCCAATCTGGCGCGAGGGGACGGTGACCGACAACGGCAACTGGATCCTGGACGTGCACAACTGGCAGATCACCGACCCCGTCGGGCTCGAGCGCGATCTGAACCAGATACCTGGCGTCGTGACGGTTGGGCTGTTTGCGCGCCGTCCCGCCGACGTGGTTATCGTCGACGGTACGGTTCGCGAGGATTCCTGACCGGCAGCTCGCGGGGGCGCATGCGCCCCTGCGAGTGACATGCCGGCCGAAAACTCAGTTGGCGGCGGCGCGTGCCTTGGCGGCTTTCTTCAGCGGCGCCGGCGGCATCAACTTGACGCCGTCGAAGTACCAGACCCGCAGGTGCAGGCCTTTCGGGGAATAGCCGATGAAGGTGAAGCCTTCCTTCCACTGGGCCTCGTTGCGGTGCGCGGCGAGCGACTTGTTCTCGAGCTCGATGATGATGCCGAGGCAGTTGGGCTTGGGCAGCGACAGGTTGTATTCCTGCAACACTTCCTTGGTCTTTTCCAGGAACGGAACCGCGAGCTGCTTGCCGCGATAGTCGGCGACGATGAAGTTGCGGTAGTAATACATGGGCTGGCGCAACCGCGGCACGATGCGCGGCTGCACGGTGCTGACACCGACAATGGCGCCCTGCTCCGAGCGGACCAGGCAGACGACCTGCTTGGCGCGGGCGGCGGCGAGCGTAGCGTCGCCAATGGCCTTGTTGCTGGTCCAGAATTCAACCAACTCGGCTTCGAGTTCGGGCGTAATGTTTTTCCAGACCGGAATGATTTCGAGCGACACGAGCAACTCTCCCCAAATTTTGCGTCGATGTATGGCCGGGTCCGATGGTTGCCGGACCCGGCCAGGATTCTCTACTGCCGATCAGCCGTTTGCCTTGGACTTCAACATCGCCTTGACCATGCCGACGTATTCATTGAAGTCCAGGCGCTGGTCCTTGTTGAGATCGAAGGTGGACATCGGCGGGGCCGAGGCTCCCGCCTTCTTGACCAGTTCGAGGTTGCCGTATTCCGACGCCTCGATGAAGCCGCTCTTGTTCACGTCCATCGCCACGAAGTTGTCGTGCAGCTGGCGCAAGACCATGTTTGCCTGGACTTCCTGCCAGCCGGCCTTGAACTCCGTGAGTGACAGGACGTTGTTCTTGTCCTTGTCCCAGCGGGCGAAGATCGCCTCTGGCGTAGCTGCCTGCTGCTGTTGCTGCTTGGCCGCGGCTGCCGGCTTCGCCGCGCTTGTCGCCGGCTTGGTTTGCGCCTGTGCGGCATTCGTCACGGCAAGCGCAGCCATCAGGGCCAGCGCGGATCCAGTCGATTTCCAGGTAGAACTCATGGGGTTGCTTCCTCTTTCTTCAGTTCGGTTTCGAAGGTGATCAGGTCCCTGATCTCCGGCGTACGCAGGCCCACCATCATGGGGTTGCGCACGTTCGGCAGGAAGCTGATGTCGAAGATCTCGGAGATGTCGCCCTCGAAACGGATCCAATGCTGAACGTCACCGTTGGTCAACGAGACGATCTGAACACCGCACCAGGGCTCGACATCACGCTTGGTCAGCTCTGCATCAAGTTGCAGACCTTCGAAGCGCTTGTTCCGCGGCTTGGACAAGCCAACCGCCGCAATGTTCCCGACAATCGACAGGCCGCGGAGAAAGCCCGGGCAGAAGAATGCCAGCGGAACGAAGGACTTGGTCTTGAAATCAACCCAGCCGAGATGGCCGGTGCCGGCATTGAGCACCCACAGCTTGCCGTTGGCCCAACGCGGCGAGTGCGGCATGGACAGCCCTTCGCAGACGATCTCGTTGGTATCCATGTCGATGACCACGCCGCCATCATGACGGCGGTCGCGCCAGCCGTCGACGGCGTCGCTCTTGCAGACGGCGGTGACGTACTTCGGCGCCCCGTCAACCATTGCCAGGCCGTTCAGGTGGCACCGGTCCTCGGGCGCGAGCTTGCTGATGAAGTCGCGGCTTCCAGATCGCCTTGAAGCTGTGGGTCTGGCTCAGCTCGGCGATGCAGGAGTACTTGGTATTGACGAAAACGACCTTGCCGTTCTTGCAGATGCCCAGTTCGTGGATGTCCAGGTCGCCGATGGTCTGGGCGTTGCGAGGAACGTAGCACTTGTCGAACTGCCCGTGGATGATCTCGTTCGGACGCAGGACGTTCTCGAAACGCCACAGCTGGTACAGGCCGCCAAGATACATGCGCTGGGCGTTGCCGACGATGCCCATCGCGCGCTCGAAGATCCTTTCGAAGAACGAGACCCGGCCAGCCTTGTCGCTGCCTACGAGGTAGACGCGACCGGTCTGGTAGGAAGTGATGGCGATGGAAATGCGACTGCTGGACAACCAGCCCGCCAGTCCGCGCGAGCAGCTCTTCTCGACTTTCAGCTTGGTTATGTCGACCGGGGGCTTCTTGCCGGCCGCGTCCGGAGACCCTGCCGGAGCGGGAGCCGGAGTGGCGACCTCCGCGGCAACTGATTCCAGTCCCGCTTCCATCACGGCTTTGTCGCCGACCTCCTGAATTTCGGCTTCAGGGGTTTTATCTTTGTTTGCCACGTAGTTCTCCAAATTCTGGTTGCTGCGCAAAGGCGTATTTTGACCGGATTCGCTGCCCAAGGGTAGCGTTCCTGTCGAGCACGGGTCACGCCACGATGTGGCTGGAATTTTGCTTCGTGCAAAAGAAAACCCGGCAGACCTGAATCCGCCGGGTTCCTCGGGGCCTTGGCCCCCGATGTCCGGTCCGCGGATTACGCCGCGGACCGGTACACCGTCATTGCTTAGTTCTGGACGTTCAGCTCGGTGCGACGGTTCTTGGCCCGGCCTTCCGGGTTGTCGGAACCGTCTTCGTTGGTGTTCGGCGCGATCGGCTTGCTCTCGCCGTAGCCCACCGGTCCGACCAGACGCTCGGCACCGATGCCGTGCGAGGACAGGTAGTCATACACCGTCCGGGCACGACGCTCGGACAGACCCTGGTTGTACACCTCCGTGCCGATCGAGTCGGTATGGCCGGCCACTTCCACCTTCAGCTCCGGGTACTTGCCCAGGATCGAGATCGCCTCGTCCAGGATCGCCACCGCGTCAGGACGCAGCGTGTCCTTGTCGAAGTCGAAGTTCACGCCCTTCAGGTCGATCGTCAGCGGCACCGGGCAACCGTCCGGACCGATGGCTTGACCAGCCGCCGAGCCCGGGCACTTGTCGTTGCAGTTGTTCACGCCGTCGCCATCGTCATCCAGGTCCGCGCAGGTCTTGGCCGGCGCCACCGGGGCCGGCGCAGGCGCCGGGGCCGCATGGCCAAACGTGTAGCGGATGCCCAACTGACCACCCAGCCAGCCTTCCAGCGCCCCGCCGTCCTGCCAGTTGATCCCGCCGAACACCGACAGGTTGCCCGTCTGCGCCGTCAGGCCCACTTCCAGCAACGTGCTGGTGCCGTCGGTGCTGGTCTGGCCCACGAAATTGCTGCCGTTGATGGCATACGCATTCTCGCCGTCCATCTCCCACACCGCGCTCAAGGTCGCATACGGGGTCCACAGCGTGCCGTTGTCGGCATCGCCAAAGCCCTTGCGGAACGCCACGCCCAACCGGCCCACTTCCGAGTTGCCGTCATCGGCCTGGAAGGTGGTCTGGCCCAGCGTCACGCTGTCGACGTTGCTCACGTTGGTGTGGGTGTACTGCGCCTGCGGCTCGATCTGCAGGCCGCCTTCCAGCGTCCAGGCGTAACCGGCCTCGATGTTGAAGGTCTCGGCATCGCCCTCGACCTCGAACGCACCCGCGGCCGAGTTGGTCTTGGCCGTGAAGTTCATCCAGCGGTACGAACCGTCCACGTAGAACCCGTTCGAGATCCAGGTGCCGTACACGCCGTAGGTGTCGGACTCGATCTTGGTCGAGCCGGTTCCCGGGCTGTTCAGATCCTGGTCGGCGTCGGCCTGGCCGACCATCGCGCCGAAGCTGAACTGCTCGTTGACGCTGAAGTCCGCGCCCACTTCGAAGCCCGAGTTCTTCTGGTCGAAGCTGAAGTTGCCGCCGTTGCCGAAGTTGCCGGCCGTGTGGTCGGGACTGATCTCACCCTCGTTCTGGAACCAGCGCGCCCACAGGCTGAAGGTGCTGTCCTGGAACTTGTTGATCACGCCCATCCGCTGACGCCAGGTGCCGACCTGGGCATTGGCCAGGCTCTGCACGCCCGGCACCACCGAGGCCGCCAGCACGCCCGGATCGCTCAGGCCGGTCACGTCGATGCCCAGCGAGTACACGTCGTCGGTCGCGTTGGTCGCGTCCACGTCGCTGATCAGGCTGAAGTCGAAGGTCAGGAAGGTGTGCAGCTGGTCCATGTCCACATCGCCCAGCGCGAAGTTGCTCGCACCGGAGATACCCGACACGTACACCACCGGAATCTCGGTGAACTCGCTGGTCGGCGTGTCGTACACCACCGGGTTGATCGTGGTCGTGCCGTCCACCACCGAGCCGTCGATGTACAGCAGGTCGCTGGCTTCATGGATCGCGCTCACGTCCACGTTGATGTCGCCGTCGCCGGCAAAATCACCCACGATCGTCAGCGTGTCGTCCCAATGGCCGTCCACGAAGTCGATCACCCCGTAGTTGGTGAACGGGTTCGGGTTCAGCGACGGGATCAGCGTGTCGACCACCTCGTCCCAACCCTCGCCCATGTCGATCAGGTTGTCACCCGAGACAGTGATCGTGCCGAAGTTGACGAACACGTTGCCGTACTCGCTGTAGGTGCCCATGTAGATCGCGGCATCCGACATGTTGATCGTGCCGTAGTTGAGCACGGTGTCGTCGCCGCCGCCGAAGTAGGAAGCGCCCGTGGCGTTCCACTCGCCGCTGTCGGCGTTGTAGAACACGTCGTTGCTCCAACCGGTGTCGACCGAGCCGTTGATCGTGCCGTAGTTCCAGATCTCGTCGGTCGAGGCGCCGGTCAGCACCGCCACGTCGGCCGTGATCGTGCCGTTGTTGACCAGTTCGGTGGAGTACTTGCTGGCCATCAGCACGCCAACTCCATAGTTGTCGGAGTTGGTGGCGGTGATCGTACCGTCGTTGTGGAAGTACACGTCGCCGAAGGCGGAGTAAACGGCGGCACCCGTGGCGTAGCCATAGGCACCGTCGAACTCGGCCGTGACGTCGCCGGAGTTGTAGACGCCAACGTCATACACGGAATAAACCGCCATGCCGGTCGCAGAGCCGTAATCGGCACTCGCGAACGCGTCGATATCGCCGCCGTTATCCACGTAGACATTGCCGTAGCCGGCGACAAGCAAACCAGTGGCATGGGCGGAGTAGTCCGCTGTGGCACTGGCCTCGATCGAGCTACCGGCTGCGGAGCTGAAGCCCACCGAATAGATACCGGCTGCAAAGACGCCGGTGGCGTAGGCACCGCCGTATCCCGAAGCGACTTCCGCCGTTGCCGAGATGGAGCCGGCCGAGTAGATGGCAACGCTATAACCTGTCGCGATCAGACCGGAAGCGGATGCCTCGGCCCAGCCGCCGATGGCGCTTGCCGAGATGTCCCCGGAGTTGCCGACGTAGATGCTGCCGTAGTAGCCGGTACCGCCGCTGTAGGCACCGACACCAACGGCGCTGTCCTCGGCAGAAGCCGAGATGGACCCGCTGTTGTAGATGTAGATCGAACCGTAGCCCTCAACGCCGATCACCGCCGAAACACCGGTGGCATTGGCATAGGAATCGTAGGTGCCCGAGCCGCTGCTGGCCGAGGCTTCCACCGAGCCACTGTTGACGATACCGATGTTGCCGTCGTAGTTGTACGCGACGATGCCGTAGGCGTCGGCCTGGTTGTCGTAGGAATAGTCGCCGGTGACCGCGGTTGCGGTGATGTCGCCCGAGTTATCGACGTAGACATTGCCGTAGATGCTCTCAGCGGCAACACCGGTCGCAACCGCGCTCGAGAAGTAGGCGTAGTAGCCGGTTTCAGCCGTCGCGCTGATCGAACCCGAGTTGTAGACATACGCGCTGCCGACATATTTGCTGAGGGCCGAGACGCCGGTTGCGGTTGCCGAGCCGTAGGCGGTGTAGTCGCCGGTGATGGCGCTGGCAGAGATGGAACCCGCGTTGTCTACCGTGGCGTTGCCCCAGAGTCCGTAGTAGGCCAGGGCGGAAACACCCGTGGCGCTTGCGGAGCCATAGGCCGTGGATGCATCGGCCGAGATCGAGCCACCCTCTGCATTGGTTACCAGGACGTCACCGAAGATATTGATGGCGTCCACGCCGATTGCCGCTGTCTCACCGAAGAACGAGTAGTAGTCGGAACGGGCGTTGGCGCTGATCGAACCGGAGTTCGCGACGTCCACCGTATCGCCGTAAATGCTGATCGCGGACACGCCAGTGGCCTCGGAGCCGTAATAGATGCTGTTGGATTCGGCGTCAGCCGAGATCGAACCCGAGTTGGTTACGCCCACATCGCCGTAGTAGCTGTAGGCGGAGACGCCGGTAGCGGCGCCCGCCAGCAGGCTGTAGGAGTAGGACGAGGCTTCGACGGATCCGGAGTTGTCGACGCTGACGTTGCCATAGGTGCTCGAAGCGTCGATGCCCGTTGCATAGGCGCCGTAAAAGCCACCTTCGCCTGCGTTCGCCACGACCGAACCGCTATTGATTACGGAAACATCGCCGTACTTGCTGCTGGCCGAGATGCCCGTGGCCGTGTACAGGCCGGTCGCGGTAACGCTGCCGGCATTGTCCACGGTGACATTGCCGCCATAGAGCTCGCTCGTATACTTGGTCGAGGCGGAGATGCCGGTTGCGTAGGCGCCTTCCGCGCTGATCACGCCGGTGTCTGTGTTGGTGACCACCACGTCGCTGTACTTGGCAAACGCATCGACGCCAACTGCGTTGTAGTAGGCAGTCGCAGTGATGGTTCCGGAGTTCTCAATGCTGATGCCGGTGCTGCCGTACTTGGCGCTGTAACCGTAGACGCCTACAGCATTGGCGTAAGTCGAGGTGGCAGTGATGTCTCCGGAATTGACGATGCTGACGTCACCGTACTTGGTGTGCGAATAGACACCCAAGGCGTTGCTGTAGGTCGAAGTAGCCGAGATGCTGCCCGCGTTGTCGAGGCTTGCGGTGCCGTAGAAGGAGAACTCCTGGACGCCAAACGCGATGTCATAGGTGGAGGTGGCTGCGATGCTCCCCGTCTCGGTGTTGCTGACTGCCGCGTTGCCGTAGTACGAGTAGGCATCGACGCCGATGGCAATCGAACTGGAGACGCCGTAGCCGTCAACCGTGGCAGTGATGCTGCCCGAGTTGGTAACCGAGGCATCGTAGTAGAACGAGGCAGCAGCGACGCCCGTGGCCGAGACAGCGCCTTCGGAGTAGCCGCTCGCCGTGGCGGTGATGTCGCCGGAGTTGGTGACCGAGGCGTTGCCGTCATAGGACTGGGCCATCACGCCATAGGCGGCAACGTCATCGCCAAAATAGCCGCCCGTGGCCGTTGCGGTGATGCTACCTGCGTTGTCCACCGTCGCGCCGTAGTAGCCGCCGGCATAGACGCCGGCAACGTCGTACTTGCCAGTCGCCTCGATGCTGCCGGTTTCAGTGTTGGTTACTTCGGCATAGCCGTAGTAGCCGCTCGCCGCCACACCAACTGCAGTGTCGAACAATGTGGAGGTCGCGGTGATGCTGCCCGAGTTGGTCACGCTGGCGGTGCCATAGACCGAGACTGCAACCACGCCATAAGCGAGGCCATAGCCGCCGGCGTTGATGCTGCCGGAGTTGTCGACGACAGCGTCGCCGTTCACCGACAGGGCGGATGCGCCCACGGCGTCGTCGGTCAGCGAATAGGCTTCGATGTGGCCGCTATTGTTGATGGTGGCGTTGCCATAGTACGAGCCGACAACGACACCGGTGGCGTCATTGTTGAACGAGGAACCGGCGATCGAGCCCGCGTTGTTGACCGTCGCGCCGTACTTGCCATAAGCCTCGACGCCGTAGCCATTGCCGTTGTAGGCGCTGCCCAGGATGGTGCCGCCCTCTTCATTGGTAACCGTGGTGATGCCGTCGAGCGAAACGGCCGAAACCGCAGTCACGTATCCGGAGCCGTAATTGCTGTAAGCCAGGACATCGCCATCATTGACGACGGTGACGTCGCCAAAGGCGATTACGTCGATGGCGTTGGCGTCTTCATTGAGCGTGGCGTCGGTGGTGATGTTGCCGTGGTTGGTGACTGAGGCCGAGTAGAGGCTGCCGGCGAAGATGCCGTCGGCGGCTTCGGTAGTGATGTCGGCATAGCTGATGACGGTGACATTGTCCCAGATGGCTACGAGGCCCTCGTCGCCGAAGCCCGGGGTCACGCTGGTCGGGGCGGTGTCGCCCAGGATCAGGGTCAGGTCGTCGGTTGGCACGAAGCCGATGATGGTGTCGGTGAATACACCGTTGCAGGACACCGTGTTGAGTGCCGAGACGGAACAGTTGCCGGCGTAGGCAACCCCGCTGCCTGCCAGGGCCAGCATCGTGGCCGAAACGGCCAGTGCGGCGCGAATGGCGCGGGTGGTGGGGGCGACCTTGATGGTCTTGTTGAGGCGGGCCTGGTTGAGCCGGCCATTCTTGTTTCCGTTCATTTTAGTCCCCTGATGATGTTGGTCTTGGCGAAATATATACATTGATCTGACGCTTGGTCCATTGCGATTTCCTGTTGCAGGAAAACCCGGCAGACACAAGTCTGTCGGGTTCCTCGGGGCCTTGGCCCCCGATGTCCGGTCCGCGGATTACGCCGCGGATCGGTACACCGTCATTGCTTAGTTCTGGACGTTCAGCTCGGTGCGACGGTTCTTGGCCCGGCCTTCCGGGTTGTCGGAACCATCTTCGTTGGTGTTCGGCGCGATCGGCTTGCTCTCGCCGTAGCCCACCGGTCCGACCAGACGCTCGGCACCGATGCCGTGCGAGGACAGGTAGTCATACACCGTGCGGGCACGACGCTCGGACAGACCCTGGTTGTAAACCTCCGTACCGATCGAGTCGGTATGGCCGGCCACTTCCACCTTCAGCTCCGGGTACTTGCCCAGGATCGAGATCGCCTCGTCCAGGATCGCCACCGCGTCAGGACGCAGCGTGTCCTTGTCGAAGTCGAAGTTCACGCCCTTCAGGTCGATCGTCAGCGGCACCGGGCAACCGTCCGGTCCGATGGCTTGACCCGCCGCCGAGCCCGGGCACTTGTCGTTGCAGTTGTTCACGCCGTCGCCATCGTCATCCAGGTCCGCGCAGGTCTTGGCCGGCGCCACCGGGGCCGGCGCAGGCGCCGGGGCCGCATGGCCAAACGTGTAACGGATGCCCAACTGTCCACCCAGCCAGCCTTCCAGCGCCCCGCCGTCCTGCCAGTTGATCCCGCCGAACACCGACAGGTTGCCCGTCTGCGCCGTCAGGCCCACTTCCAGCAACGTGCTGGTGCCGTCGGTGCTGGTCTGGCCCACGAAATTGCTGCCGTTGATGGCATACGCATTCTCGCCGTCCATCTCCCACACCGCGCTCAAGGTCGCATACGGGGTCCACAGCGTGCCGTTGTCGGCATCGCCAAAGCCCTTGCGGAACGCCACGCCCAACCGGCCCACTTCCGAATTGCCGTCATCGGCCTGGAAGGTGGTCTGGCCCAGCGTCACGCTGTCGACGTTGCTCACGTTGGTCTGCGTGTACTGCGCCTGCGGCTCGATCTGCAGGCCGCCTTCCAGCGTCCAGGCGTAACCGGCCTCGATGTTGAAGGTCTCGGCATCGCCCTCGACCTCGAACGCACCCGCGGCCGAGTTGGTCTTGGCCGTGAAGTTCATCCAGCGGTACGAACCGTCCACGTAGAACCCGTTCGAGATCCAGGTGCCGTACACGCCGTAGGTGTCGGACTCGATCTTGGTCGAGCCGGTTCCCGGGCTGTTCAGATCCTGGTCCGCGTCGGCCTGGCCGACCATCGCACCGAAGCTGAACTGCTCGTTGACGCTGAAGTCCGCGCCCACTTCGAAGCCCGAGTTCTTCTGGTCGAAGCTGAAGTTGCCGCCATTGCCGAAGTTGCCGGCCGTGTGGTCGGGACTGATCTCACCCTCGTTCTGGAACCAGCGCGCCCACATGGCTGAAGGTGCTGTCCTGGAACTTGTTGATCACGCCCATCCGCTGACGCCAGGTGCCGACCTGGGCATTGGCCAGGCTCTGTACGCCCGGCACCACCGAGGCCGCCAGCACGCCTGGGTCGCTCAGGCCGGTCACGTCGATGCCCAGCGAGTACACGTCGTCGGTCGCGTTGGTCGCGTCCACGTCGCTGATCAGGCTGAAGTCGAAGGTCAGGAACGTGTGCAGCTGGTCCATGTCCACATCGCCCAGCGCGAAGTTGCTCGCACCGGAGATACCCGACACGTACACCACCGGAATCTCGGTGAACTCGCTGGTCGGCGTGTCGTACACCACCGGGTTGATCGTGGTCGTGCCGTCCACCACCGAGCCGTCGATGTACAGCAGGTCGCTGGCTTCATGGATCGCGCTCACGTCCACGTTGATGTCGCCGTCGCCGGCAAAATCACCCACGATCGTCAGCGTGTCGTCCCAATGGCCGTCCACGAAGTCGATCAGGCCGTAGTTGGTGAACGGGTTCGGGTTCAGCGACGGGATCAGCGTGTCGACCACCTCGTCCCAACCCTCGCCCATGTCGATCAGGTTGTCACCCGAGACAGTGATCGTGCCGAAGTTCACGAACACGTTGCCGTACTCGCTGTAGGTGCCCATGTAGATCGCGGCATCCGACATGTTGATCGTGCCGTAGTTCAGCACGGTGTCGTCGCCGCGCACCGAAGTAGGAAGCGCCGGTGGCGTTCCACTCGCCGCCTTCGGCGTTGTACAGGTAGTCGTTGCCCGAGCCGGTCCAGATGGCGCCGTTGATCGTGCCGTAGTTCCAGATCTCGTCGGTCGAGGCGCCGGTATAGATGGCGGTATCGGCCGTGATCGTTCCGTCATTGACCAGCTCGGTGTGGTACTTGCTGAGCAAGGCCACGCCGGTCGAGTCATAGGAATCCGACGCGGAGATCGAACCACTGTTTCCGAAGTAGACATCGCCGCCTATGGATGCAACCAGGACGCCGGTGGCACTGCCGTAGTCGCCGTCGAACTCTGCAGTGATGTCGCCGGAGTTGTACGCGGCCACGCTGTACACAGCGTAGACCCCCATGCCGAGCGCGCTGCCATAAACACCGCTGGCGAAGGCGTCGATGTCGCCGCCATTGTCCGCGTACACGTAGTTGTATCCGGCAACCACCAGACCGGTGGCGTGCGCGTCATAGCCGCTGGCGCCTGCGTAGATCGAGCTGCCGGATGCAGAGCTGAAGTCGACCGAATGGATACCGGCTGCAAACACGCCGAGGGCCGTAGCATCGCCGTACCCGCCATCAGCCTCCGCCGTCGCCGAGACGCTGCCGCCCTGGTAAACCTCGATGTTCCAGCCGGTTGCCGAGGCGCCGGTTGCAGTGGCCTCGCCGTATTCGGCAGTCGCGATGGCCGTCGCACTGATATCGCCTTCGTTGTGGATGCTGGAGTAACCCGTCTCAACGCTCACGCCGGTTGCAGTTGCAGCGTAGTAGGACGTAGCGGTTGCGGAAACCTCGCTGCCGGCATAGCTGTAGAACTCGCCAAACTGGGAACCAATAGCCTGCGCACCGATCGCCACTGCGCCGTAGTAGCCATCGGCAGTCGCGGTGATGACGCCATCGGCCTTGTTGACGACCGCGGCCCAGGAGTTTTCAGACCCTGCATTCGCGCCAATGGCCGTGGCGTAGCCAGAGCCGGTCGCTGTTGCGCTGATCGAACCGTTGTTGGTAATGCCCGCGGCGCCGTCAGCGCTGTAGCTGTAGGCCGCCGCACCGATGGCGCGCGCGAAATATCCAGTTGCGCTCGCATCGATGACGCCGGAATTGCTAACGCTCGCAATATCATAGGCTACCGCGAGAGCTCCCCAGGCGTCACCGTCGCCACCATCGACACCTGCCACAGCGTAGATGCCGCCGCTGTTATCGATGATCGCGGTGTATCCGAGCGCATAGGCGCCGTATGCATAGTAGTTGGAGGTGGCGATAGCGACCGAGTCGGCGCCGGTGCTGATCACTGCGTCGCCTGCGGACGAGTAGGCGCCGAGGCCATAGGCCACCGCGTAACCCGTGGCCGTCACGGAGCCGTCGTTGGATACGTAGGCATCGCCAGTGCCGTAGGCCTGAGCCACGACGCCAAGGGCCGCATAGCCACCAGTCGCGGTGACGGAGCCGGAGTTGTAGACGTAGGCGCTGCCCGCGCCGTTGGTCGTGGCGCTGATTCCCCATGCGTCCGCGTAGACGCTGGTCACGGATATCGAGCCCGCGTTGTCAACGTACACGCCGCCATCGGCAAGCGCCGCGGCGTTGATGCCGACGGCCGTGCCATTGGCGAGCACCGTGACCACGCCGAGCGGGCCATTGACGACGTTGACGTCGTTCGGGCCGTACAGCAGGGTGTTCGCCACATCCGGGTATTGATCGTAGTAGACGTCGGAGACGGCGTTGATGCCAATCGCGGTCGCGCCTTCGCCGTAGATCAGCGTTTCGACGCCGTAGGACTCGTCGGCAGTGACGGTGATATTGCCATCGTTGAGAACATAGACCGTGCCGCCATCACTATAGGCGTCGATACCGATCGCGGTTCCGCCAATGGCGTCTGCGAGAACGGTGATGTCACCGTAGTTGTAGGCGTAGACGTATGTGCCGCTGACATCTATACCGGTTGCGTTGGAGTATCCGGTGACGTCGATGGTTCCAGTCTCGGCATTGACGACCGTCGCGTAGATGCCCGAGGCCTGTATGCCCTGGGCGCCGCCGCTCGTCACATCGATGCTTCCGGAATTGGCTACATACACGCCATAGGCATTGGCGTCGATGCCGACGGCAATGTACCCACTATCCACGGTGATGCTGCCGGAATTCGAGACATCGGCGTAGTTTCCGCTGGCGTGGATGCCCGTGGCGAAGGTGTCCGCGCTCACGTCGATACTGCCGTCATTGGTGACATCGGCAACGTAGCCACTGGCTGCGATGCCACCCGCATATTTCGTCGACGTTACGTCGATCGTGCCGGTTTCGCCATTGGTGACCGTTGCATAGCCGTCGCTGCTGGCATAGATGCCCGTCGCATACTTCGCGTCGCCATTCGCCGTCGCGACGATGCTGCCGGCGTTGTCGACGGTTGCACTGTAATAGCCTTCGGCAAGGATGCCGGTCGCGGAAGAGTACTTGCTGTCTCCGCTCGCCGTCACTTCGATGCTGCCGGTTTCGGTGTTGGTGACTTCGGCATAGGCGCCGCTCGCCCCAATACCAACCGCGACATCGAACACAGTCGACGTCGCCGTTATGCTGCCCGAATTGGTCACGCTGGCGGTGCCGTATTCCGAGTACGCCACCACGCCATAGGCCAGGCCGTAGCCGCCAGCGTTTATGCTGCCGGAGTTGTCGACGACAGCGTCGCCGTTCACTGACAGGGCGGATGCGCCCACGGCGTCGTCGGTCAGCGAATAGGCCTCGATGTGGCCGGAGTTGTTGATGGTCGCGTTGCCATAGTACGAGGCGACCACGACACCAGTGGCGTCGTTGTTGAACGAGGAACCGGCGATCGAGCCCGCGTTGTTGACCGTCGCGCCGTACTTGCCATAAGCCTCGACGCCGTAGCCATTGCCGTTGTAGGCGCTGCCCAGGATGGTGCCGCCCTCTTCATTGGTAACCGTGGTGATGCCGTCGAGCGAAACGGCCGAAACCGCAGTCACGTATCCGGAGCCGTAATTGCTGTAAGCCAGGACATCGCCATCATTGACGACGGTGACGTCGCCAAAGGCGATTACGTCGATGGCATTGGCGTCTTCATTGAGCGTGGCGTCGGTGGTGATGTTGCCGTGGTTGGTGACCGAGGCCGAGTAGAGGCTGCCGGCGAAGATGCCGTCGGCGGCTTCGGTAGTGATGTCGGCATAGCTGATGACGGTGACATTGTCCCAGATGGCTACGAGGCCCTCGTCGCCGAAGCCCGGCGTCACGCTGGTCGGGGCGGTGTCGCCCAGGATCAGGGTCAGGTCGTCGGTCGGCACGAAGCCGATGATGGTGTCGGTGAATACACCGTTGCAGGACACCGTGTTGAGTGCCGAGACGGAACAGTTGCCGGCGTAGGCAACCCCGCTGCCTGCCAGGGCCAGCATCGTGGCCGAAACGGCCAGTGCGGCGCGAATGGCGCGGGTGGTGGGTGCGACCTTGATGGTCTTGTTGAGGCGGGCCTGGTTGGTGCGGCCGATCCTGTTTCCGTTCATTGTGTAACCCCTTGTTTTGTATGTGTTTTATTCGAAATTCTGGGAACATCTCAACGCATAAGGCACGGAATTTCTACCATTCCTCAGGCTGCCTTTTTAACACCGTGCAAACAATGACGCAATATCAATTCCGTGACGGCCTCCATCCAACCGACGTGACCGGGCTCAAGGTTCAGCCGCCGCTGCCGCTTGACAGGATGTGACTTCTCTCTAAAACCGGAACGCGAAAGCCGCAAAAAGGCGGCCATTCCTTAACATTTAGCTAATTCGCTGCAGGCAAAGTCAGGCAAGGCAGATGGCGCCATGAAACTTGCCGCCCGCTGAACGCGGAATTTCGGCCATTGGCTCGAAGCTCAGGGAGGTGGCGGCGCCGAAGTCCGACAGGAAACGGGCTTCGACCCGGGCCAGGAAGGGCTCCATGTCGGCCTGCCCCCGGGGAACGTAGCGGATCACGAACCGACCTAGCGCTGGCTGCACCACCTGGAACTGGCTGATCTCGGGCGAATCCCGGAACAAGACCGACAGGTCGGTGAACATCACCGGTCGCCCGGCAGAGTCCTTCAGCACCCCGCGGACCTTGCCGATCAGCCGGGTCAGGGCCGGAAGTTGGATCTTCCCGCAATCGCAGACCGTGGGGGCGGCGAGGTCGCCCAACGCGTATCGGATCAGGGTGGAGCGCCGGTTGCTGTAGTCGGTTACGACCACCTGCCCCAATTCGCCGTCACTGCAGGGACGACCCTGCTCATCAAGGATTTCCACGCCGAGCTTGTGCGCCATGATGTGGTAGTTGGCGGGCCGGTGCGGGCAGCGCGCGGCGATCAGACCCGCTTCGACCGAGCTATAGGTGCAACTGGCGACGGCGTTCGGGAAGGCCTTCGCGACCAGCTCATCGTGGTAGGACTCGTACATCTCGGACATGCAGGTGATGCGGCGCATGAAGGAGAAGTCGAGGTCGTTTTCGAGGACGTGGTGGCAAAGCATCTCAAGGTTGGTCGGGTAGGTGACCAGGGCGCAGGCCCCGTCGATGCGATGCCGGCGCAGGATGAACTCGATCTGCTCGGGGATTGCCGTGCTGACGTCCAGGGTCTTCGGATTGCCCTTGTGCGAGGCGAGCGAGACGATCCTCATGTTCGGCAGCGGCCCGCCCAGCCAACCGACGAACAGCGCCGTATCCTGGGCTTCCAGCCGGGTGCGCTGCGGCGACCACGAGATCTCCACCGGCGTCGAGGTCGAACCGGACGTCTTGCCGGTGGCGGCATGGCCGTTGAGCAGGATCGCATTGGCGGCCTGCACGATGGACCGGGTCAGGATTGGAAAGGGCTTGCCTGGGTCGGTCACCAACTGCCGATAAAAGGGATGGTGCGCCAATGCCCACCGGGCGATCCGCGCGTAGTGCGCGCGCGCGTAGGGTCGCGACTGGAATGTCTCCGGAATCGACAGCTCGATCATGCATTGCAACCGGAAGGCCCGACGGTCATGGTCGCGTTATCGCAGGTTGCTGGCAAGCAAGAAAAAGCCCCGCTTTCGCGAGGCTTTTTCCATGCTGGCTGGGGAACTAGGGTTCGAACCTAGATTAGCGGTGTCAGAGACCGCTGTCCTACCGTTAGACGATTCCCCAATTCGGGACTCGCTCCAGTGCAACCGACCTGGACGTCTGACTTGTTGGTTAGCGCTTCGAGAACTGGGTGGCGCGGCGGGCTTTGTGCAGGCCGACCTTCTTGCGCTCGACTTCGCGGGCGTCGCGGGTCATGAAACCGGCCTTGCGCAGCTCCGGCTTCAGCGTGTCGTTGTACTCGACCAGACCACGGGCGATGCCGAGGCGGATGGCGCCGGCCTGGCCGGTGATGCCGCCGCCTTCGACGGTGACCGAGATGTCGAACTGCTCGGTCATCTTGGTCAGCACCAGCGGCTGACGCACGATCATGCGCGAAGTTTCGCGACCGAAGAATTCGTCAAGCGGGCGACCGTTGACGGTGATCTTGCCTTCGCCCTTGCGCAGGAACACGCGGGCGGTGGAGGACTTGCGACGGCCAGTGCCGTAATTATGCTGCGAAGCCATGAGTGTCTGCCTGTACCTTTAAATGTCCAGAGCCTGGGGCTGCTGGGCGGAATGCGGATGGCTCGGGCCCTTGTAGACCTTGAGCTTGCTGTACATCGCGCGGCCGAGCGGATTCTTGGGCAGCATGCCCTTGACCGCTGTCTCGATGACGCGTGCCGGATGGGCGTTCAATGCCTGGCCGAGCGATTCGGACTTCATGTTGCCGATGTAGCCGGTGAACCGGTAGTACATCTTGTCAGTCAGCTTCTTGCCGGTGACGGCGATCTTTTCGGCATTGACGACGATGAGGTAATCACCGGCATCCATGTGCGGGGTGAATTCGGGTTTGTGCTTGCCGCGCAAACGGCGCGCGAGTTCCGAGCACAAGCGACCGAGGGTCTTGCCGGAGGCATCAACAACATACCAATCCTGCTTGACACTGTCCGGCTTGGTGCTGACGGTCATGGCTTTCATGACGGGCTCCAAAGAAAATCGTGGGAAATAAGAAGCGGAATGATAAACGCTGGGCCCGGGCGACGCAAGGCCTTCAATATCCGCGTGTTAGGATCAGCCATGGTTGGAATGACCGCCCCGGAAGCCCGCTCGAGCGCGTCCTTGCTGGCGTTGGCCGACCAATGCGTGCAATGCGGGCTATGCCTGCCGCACTGCCCCACCTACCGCCTGGACGCGACCGAAGCCGAGTCCCCGCGAGGCCGCATAGCCTACATGAAGGCGCTGGCGGGCGGAAACCTGGCTCCGAGCGAGATCGGCGACCGGCACCTGGATCATTGCCTGGGCTGCCTTCGCTGCGAAAGCGCTTGCCCGGCGGGAGTGGCCTACGAAGCCCTGCTGGTGGGTTCCCGGGCCAATCAATTCGAGCGAACGGCAGGTCACGGCTCGGGCCGGGTCCGGCGGAAGCTGCTTGCGACCCCGGGCCTGTTGAGCCTTGTACTTGGGGCCTATCGGAGGCTCCACCCGATGCTGCCGGCTGGCCTGCGGCCGCTGCCGCGACCGCAGCGGCAGCCGGACGGGCCCGGACCAAGGGGCAATCCTGCGGCGGAAACCGGCCTGTTCGTGGGCTGCGTCGCATCCGGCTACGAGCCGCGGCCAGGGCGGGCCTGCTGCGGCTGCTGGCGGCGACCGGCATGGAAGCCTCGATACCCGAGGCGCAGACCTGCTGCGGCAGCGCGGCGCTGCATGCCGGCGATCTGCAGCAGGCAAAGGCCCTTGCCGCTGCCAATCGCGCTGCTTTCGCCGGCCGGGCGCGCGTGCTGTCCCTGGCCACGGGCTGCCAGGGCTCGCTCTCGTCGAGCCTGGACGGAGTGGCCGAAGTGGTGGACGCGATCGCCTTCCTCGAATCGCGGGGAACGCGCTGCCCTTTCGCTCCGCCCTCGGCCGCCGGGTGGCCCTGCACCTGCCCTGCTCGCAGCGCACCTCGACCAAGGCGACGCCGCCCTGCGTCGGCTGCTGGCGCGGGTTCCGGACCTGGAACTGATCGAACTGCCCGACACCGGCTGCTGCGGCGCCGCCGGGACTGCACATGTTCAGCGAACCGGAGCGCGCCGCCGCCCTTCGCGCGCCCTTGCTGGAGACGCTGGCAGACTCCGGCGCGCAGGAGCTACTGTCGGCGAACATCGGTTGCCGCCTGCACCTGGCCAACGCCAGCGCGCTTCCGGTCCGCCACCCCATCGAATTCCTGGCCGAGCACCTCGCATGAGCAACGCCCGCCACTACTCCAGGCTCGACCGCCTGATCATGGAGGCGCAACACGGTCTCAGCGCCGCCCTTGGCTCGGCCGTGGCGATGCGCGCCAATCCCGGCGCGCCCGAGCCGGAGGTCGAAATGGACCCGCGGGCCCGCGAACACGCCGCCGGCCTGATGCGCGTCAACCACACCGGCGAAGTCTGCGCGCAGGCGCTCTATGTCGGCCAGGCGGCGGTGGCGCGCGACGAGGCGACGCGCGAGCAATTGCTCGCCGCCGCGCAGGAGGAAACCGATCACCTGGCCTGGTGCGGCGACCGGCTGCGCGAACTCGACAGCCGGCCGAGCCTGTTCAATCCGCTCTGGTACGCCGGCAGCTATGCGATCGGACTGGCGGCCGGATTGCGCGGCGACGGCTGGAACCTGGGCTTCGTGGTCGAGACCGAGCGGCAGGTCGAAGCCCACCTGGCGGAAAACCTGAAGACGCTGCCGGCCGAAGACCTGCGCAGCCGCGCCATCGTGGAGACCATGAAGGCCGACGAAGCCCGCCATGCCGACAATGCCCAGGCCGCCGGCGCGCGCAACCTGCCGCAGCCGATCCCGAGGCTGATGGCGCTGAGCGCGGCGGTGATGAAAGCGGTCGCCTACCGGTCTGATCGAGACGCTTCAGCCGCGATCTAGCCCTGACGCTCGCGGCGAAGCCGCCCGCGTACGCTCAATCGACCAGGTTGCGGCCGTGGAACAGCTCTTCGATTTCCCGGCGCAGTTGCATCTCCATGCGCGAGCGATCCTTGAAGCTGAGGTTCTTGGCCTTTTCCTCGAACAGGTACGTGTCCAGGTCGAATTCCTTCACGTGCATCTTGGTGTGGAAGATGTTTTCCTGGTAGACGTTGACGTCGAGCATCTCGTAATGGGTCTTGATGCTCTTGGACAGGTAGTCCTGGATCGAGTTGATCTTGTGGTCGATGTAATGCTTCTTGCCCTTGATGTCGCGGGTGAAGCCGCGGACGCGGTAGTCCATGACCACGATGTCGGAGTCGAAGCTCTCGATCAGGTAGTTCAACGCCTTCAGCGGCGAAATCACGCCGCAGGTGGCCACGTCGATGTCGGCGCGGAAGGTCGCGATGCCGTTGTGCGGGTGCGTTTCCGGATAGGTGTGGACGGTGATGTGGCTCTTGTCCAGATGCGCGACCACGGCATCGGAAATCAATCCCCGGCCGGCGTCCTTCTTGTCGATCACCGGCTCCTCGGAGATCAGGATGGTCACCGAGGCGCCCTGCGGGTCGTAGTCCTGGCGGGCCACGTTCAGGATGTTGGCGCCGATGATATGGGCCACCTCGGTCAGGATCTGGGTCAGGCGCTCGGCGTTGTACACCTCATCGATGTACTCGATGTAGCGCTGGCGCTGCTCCTCCGACACGGCGTAGCAGATGTCGTAGATGTTGAAGCTCAAGGCCTTGGTGAGGTTGTTGAACCCCTGTAGGCGCAGGCGCGGCAGTGGCTTGACCAAGGCAGTATTCCCAAGAGAGGCGAGAGCGAAGCGGGCGCGCATTATCGGGCATAGCGCCCCCGGGGGGAACCTCGGCGTGATGGGCGGCGCCGGCCGGGGTTCAGGTGGTTATTGCTGTGCGCCACGTCACAGCCTAAGCTGTCAACATCTCCGAAATAAGACCGAGTCCACCCATGGCACCGCAGCGGACCTCCCTCAGTGAATTCAACCACCTGCGCCCGGTAGTCAGCCCGCTGGCGCTGGACGAGGCTTCACTCAGCCATTTCCTGGACCACTGCCACCGGCGCCGGCACCCGGCCCGCAGCGACATTTTCAGGCCGGGCGACACCGCCAACACCCTTTACTACGTGGTCAGCGGCTCGCTCAGCATCATCAGCGTGGAGGGCGACGGCCGCGAACTGGTGCTGGGTTACTGCAATGCCGGCGAGTTCGTCGGGGAAATGGGCCTGTTCGTTTCCGCCAACGTCCGCCAGGTACTGCTGCGCACGCGTACGCCCTGCGAGCTGGCCGAACTCAGCTATGAGCGCCTGCACCAGCTGTTCGCCACCTCGCTGGCCAACGAGTGCCCGAGAGATCCTCTACTCCATTGGCGCCCAGTTATCCAAGCGTCTGCTCGACACCAGCCGAAAGGCAAGCCGGCTGGCGTTCCTGGATGTCACCGGGCGCATCGTCCGCACCCTCAACGACCTGTGCCTGGAGCCGGATGCGCTAAGTCACCCGCAAGGCACGCAGATCCGCGTTTCCCGCCAGGAGCTGGCGCGCATCGTCGGCTGCTCGCGCGAGATGGCCGGCCGCGTCCTCAAGCAGTTGCAGATCGACGGCAAGCTGCACGCCCGCGGCAAGACTGTCGTGGTTTTTGGCACTCGCTGAGCCGTGGGCCGCGCCGCCAAACCCGGCCTGCTGACGCTCGTCGTCCGCCCGGCGACGGCCGAAGATGCTTTCGGAGTGTCCGAACTGCTCGCCCTGATGGGCTATCCCTGTCCCGCGGAAGAGGCCGCCCAGCGCGTCATCGACCTGCGCGAGGACGAGAACCAGACCCTGCTGGTGGCCGACTCCCAGGGAGCGATCGCCGGCATGGTCTGCTGCGACGTGAGCTATTACCTGCCGCTGGGCGCGCCGACCTGCCGGATCACGGCACTGGCGGTAAGCGCGAGCGCGCAACGCCAGGGCATCGGGCGCGTGCTGCTGCGTGAAGCCGAGGCGCTGGCCCGGGCCTGCGGCGCGGTCCGTATCGAGCTGACTTCGGCCAGCCACCGCAGCGAGGCGCATGCGTTCTATCGCGCCTGCGGCTACGGCGACGGGGCGTTGCGTTTCGTCAAGCGGCTCGGCGACGCCTGAAAGCCGCTACGGTGAATCGAACACCCGCGCCAGCTCGGCGCCGGGATCATCGGCGCGCATGAACGCCTCGCCCACCAGGAAGGCCTGTACCCCATGGCTGCGCATCAGCGCCACATCCTGCGGCGTGATGATGCCGCTCTCGGTGACCAGCAGGCGATCCTTCGGCACGGCATCGCGCATCGAAAGCGTGGTCTCCAGCGAAACCTCGAAGGTGCGCAGGTTGCGGTTGTTGATGCCAACCAGCGGCACCGGCACCTGCAGCGCGCGCTCGAGTTCATCGATGTCGTGCACTTCGACCAGCACGTCCATGCCCAGCTCCAGGGCCAGGCCGGACAGCTCCGCCAGCGAGGCGTCGCCCAGCGCGGAGACGATCAGCAGGATGCAGTCGGCGCCCAGCACGCGCGCCTCGTAGACCTGGTAGGAGTCGATGGTGAAGTCCTTGCGCAGGACCGGCAGGACGCATGCGTTGCGCGCCTCGATGAGGTACTCGTCGGCGCCCTGGAAGAAATCGATGTCGGTCAGCACCGACAGGCAAGCCGCGCCACCCCGCTCATAGCTGCGGGCGATATCGCCGGGACGGAAATCGGCGCGAATCACGCCCTTGCTGGGACTGGCCTTCTTGACCTCGGCGATGACCGCGGGACGGCCCTGGGCGATCCTGGCGTGCAGCGCGTCGGCGAAGCCGCGTGGTTCCGGCAGGTCCGCGCAGCGGGCGGAAAGGTCCCGTAGCGACACCCGCGAGGAGCGATCACGGATCTCCTCGACCTTGCGCGCGAGGATGGCCTTGAGGATGTCGCTCATCGGGGCTGGTTGTCCTGTTCGGCTTGCTGGGGTTGCGGACCGCCGTAGGCCCGCTCGACACGGGCCACGCGCAGCTCGAAATGCTGGTACCACTGGCTGCGTCCGCGTTCGCGCGCCATGGAGTGTTCGGCGTTGCGCTTCCAGGCGGCGATGTCGGCTTCGCTGCGCCAATAGCTGACGGTGATGCCGAAGCCGTCGACGTCCCGGCTACTCTCGATGCCCAGGTAGCCCGGCTGCAGGGCGGCCAGGTGGACCATGCGTTCGGCCATGGCGCCATAGCCGCCTTCCTCTTCGCTACGCTGCGAGCTGAATATCACGGCGTAATAGGGCGGCGCCGGCGTGATGGCGAAGGCATTCATCGGCAGGTCGTCAGCTTGCAGGCAGCGCAGCCTGCGCCGCGAGGCGCCGGGTCACGGCTACGTATTGGGCCAGCTTGGACTTTGCCGCGCCGCTGGCGATGGCGATGCGCGCCTTGGCTACGCCATCGCCGATCGACGCGGCCACATCGGCCGCGTAGAGCGCGGCGCCGGCGTTGAGCAGAACGATGTCCCGGGCAGGCCCCTCGTTGTTGTCGAGGACCTGCATCAGCATGGCCTTCGACTCGGCCGGACCATCGACCTGGAGCGTTCGCAGGTCGGCCAGTTCCACGCCGAATTCGCCCGGCAGGATTTCGTATTCCTCGATCCTGTCGTTGCGAAGCTCGGCCACAAGGGTTCCGCCCGCAAGGGTTATTTCGTCGAGGCCGTCGCGCCCGTGCACCACGAGGGCGCGCTTCATGCCCAGCCGCTGCAGCACGCGCGCCTGGATGCCGACCAGATCGGGGTGGAACACGCCCATCAGGATGTTCTGCGCGCCGGCCGGATTGGTCAATGGGCCGAGGATGTTGAAGATGGTCCGCACGCCCAGTTCCTTGCGGACCGGCGCGACGGTCTTCATCGCCGGGTGATGGATGGGCGCAAACATGAAGCCGAAGCCGGTCTCGGCCAGGCACTGCGCGACCTGGGCCGGCTGCAACTCGATCGCCGCCCCCAGGGCCTCGAGTACATCGGCGCTACCCGACTTCGAGGACACGCTGCGGTTGCCGTGCTTGGCTACTTTCGCCCCCGCCGCGGCGCAGACGAACATGGCCGCGGTGGAAATGTTGAAGGTATGCGCGCCGTCGCCACCGGTGCCGACGATGTCGACGAAGTGGCTGTCGTCAGGCAATTCGACCTTGGCCGAAAATTCACGCATCACGCTGGCGGCGGCCGCTATTTCGCCAATGGTCTCCTTCTTCACCCGCAAGCCGGTCAACAGGGCAGCGGTCATCACCGGCGAAACTTCGCCGCGCATGATCTGCCGCATCAAGTCGACCATCTCGTCGAAAAATATCTCCCGATGGACGAGGACTCGCTGAAGCGCTTCATGTGGAGTGATTGGCATCGGGGAAGCTCAGGCGCCGAGGAAATTGCGCAGCATGTCGTGGCCATGCTCGGTGAGGATGGATTCCGGGTGGAACTGCACGCCTTCGACCGGGAGCGTCCGGTGGCGCAGGCCCATGATCTCATCCACGCTGCCGTCGGCATGCTCGGTCCAGGCCGTGATCTCCAGGCAGTCGGGCAGGCTTTCCTTTTCCACGACCAGCGAGTGGTAGCGGGTGGCCAGGAACGGATTCGGCAGTCCGGCAAACACGCCGATTCCGCCATGGTGAATCGGCGAGGTCTTGCCGTGCATGATGGTCCGGGCCCGGATCACCTTGCCGCCGAATGCCTGGCCAATGCTCTGGTGGCCAAGACAGACGCCGAGGATGGGCACCACGCCGGAGAGCTTCTCCAGAACCTCGAGCGACACGCCGGCCTGGTCGGGCGTGCAGGGTCCGGGGGAAATGACGATGCGCTCCGCGCCGAGCGCCGCGATCTCGGCAACCGTCAGCGCGTCATTGCGCACGACCTTCACTTCCTGACCCAACTCGCCGAAGTACTGGACGAGGTTGTAGGTGAAGCTGTCGTAGTTGTCGATCATGAGAAGCATTGGGTCTTGAGCTCTTTGGGAAGGCGTGTGTCTGTTGACGGGAAAGTCGGGCGATCGCCCCTTTCGGCTCGGGAGGCGCTGACCTCGGGCCCGGGCCACCCGCTCCAGGGTCGCACTCAGGGTGGACTCGCTTTCAAGAGTTGATTTGGATCAATGGAATTGGATCAAGAATAGTCGCAAACTGCGCTGCAACTCCAGCCAATTCTTGCAGATCGCTGGAACTTGGGCCCTTCTCCGGGAAGGACTCCGGGCTACTTTCAATCCAGGGAACGCGCAATGGGCAAGAAATCGAACAAGGACAAGGACGAGGCCAAGGCCGCTCCCCCGAAAGCCGAAGCGCCTCCCAAGTTGACCGGCAAGCAATACGAAAAGGAATTGCACGATCTGCAGGTGGAACTGGCCTACCTGCAGGATTGGGTGAAGCAGACCGGGCAGCGGATCATCATCGTGTTCGAAGGGCGCGACGCCGCGGGCAAGGGCGGCACCATCAAGGCGATCACCGAACGGGTCAGCCCGCGCATCTTCAAGCTGGTCGCATTGCCGGCGCCGTCCGATCGCGAGAAGTCACAGATGTACTTCCAGCGCTATTTCTCGCAGTTTCCGGCAGCGGGCGAAATCATCATCTTCGATCGCAGCTGGTACAACCGCGCAGGCGTCGAGAAAGTGATGGGGTTCTGCTCCGAGAAGCAGCACAAGCGCTTCCTTCAGCTTTGCCCCGCGTTCGAGAGGATCATCGTCGAGAACGGCATGCTCCTGATCAAGTTCTGGCTTGAGGTGAGCGACAAGGAGCAGGAGAAGCGTTTCGAGGCGCGCATCGAGGACCCGATTGCGGCAGTGGAAGCTTTCGCCCATGGACTTGCCCGCGCGGGAGCGCTGGTACGACTACTCCCGGGCCCGCGACGAAATGCTGGAAGCCACCGACACCGAGGTTTCCCCCTGGCACATCGTGCGTTCCGACGACAAGAAGCGGGCGCGACTGAACACGATCAAGCACCTGCTCGAACTCATTCCCTACGAGCACCTGCCCGCCGGGAAGAAGGTCAAGCTGCCCAAGCGCAAGACCAAGAACGCCTACGACGACGAGACCCCGATGGTCCGCCGCCGCTGGATACCGGACTACTACTGATCGAGGGAGCGCCATGAGTGATGAATCAATGGATGCCGGCATGGTCCAGGTCCTGCTGGACAGGCTCAACAAGCAGCGGCTGCCGCGCCTGCTCGACTTGAAGGCCCGGGTGGACCGCGGCGAGAAACTTGGCGATCTCGACATCACGAATATGCAGGAGGCATTGGCCGGCGCCAACCAGCTGACGCCGCTGATCAGGCGAAATCCCGAGTACGCGCCCCTGGTCGCGCAGGTAATCGGCCTGTACAAGGAGATCGCCGACAAGGCCCTCGAGAACGAGAAGAAAAGCTAGCCGAACCGCGCGACAGAAACGGCACCCGCGGTTGTGACCGCCCCTTGAACGAGATCCGCGATGCCTGGACATGGAACCGCCAACCCGGCTGCCGACGCCAAGTCGGGATTGCACTTCGATATAGTCGCCGGCTTGATAGCGTCCGCGGTGGTCCTGCCAATGGCCATGGCCTACACCACGATTGCCGGCTTGCCGGTCGCTGTGGGCCTGTACACCGCCTTCGTGCCCATGGTCATCTATGCCTTGATGGGCACGTCGCGCGTGCTGAGCGTCAGCTCCACGACTACGCTGGCCATCCTGACAGGCACGCAACTCGCGCTGGTCGTGCCGGATGGCGACCCAGCCAGGCTGCTCACCGCCACCGCTACTTTGACTGCAATGACTGGCGCCATGCTGATGTTGGCCTCCGTGTTGCGGCTCGGTTTCGTCGCGAACTTTATTTCAAGTCCTGTACTGACAGGATTCAAATCGGGCATCGGACTGGTCGTGGTGCTGGACCAGATACCCAAACTGCTCGGAACCCACATCACCAAGCAGGGCTTTTTCCACGATCTGCTGAGCGTGGTCCGGCAGTTGCCGGAGACCTCCATGATTACGCTTGCCGTCGCCGCGGCGACGCTGCTGATACTGATCGGCGCGAGACGGTTGTCAGCGCAATCTCCCGCCCCCCTGTTCGCGATCGGCGGTGGCATTGCCGCTTCCTGGTTGCTCGGCCTCCAGGGACAGGGCGTGTCGATCGTCGGCTCTATCCCGCAGGGGCTCTCGTCGCTCACGCTGCCGGATCTGACCCTGGTGGAGCAGTTGTTGCCAGGGGCAATCGGCATTGCACTGATGAGTTTTACCGAGACGATCGCGGTTGGGCGCGCCTTTGCGCGGACCGGCGAACCGATGATCAATGCCAATCGCGAACTGATCGCGACCGGCGCGGGCAATCTGGCCGGCGCCTTTTTTGGCACCATGCCCTCGGGCGGCGGGAGTTCGCAGACGACGGTGGTCCGCGCTGCGGGCGGACTTTCGCAGCGAGCGTCGCTGGTCACTGCCGGCGTCGCGGTCGCCACCATGCTGTTCCTGGCACCCGTGCTGGGCTATCTACCGCATGCCGTCCTGGCGTCCGTGGTCATCGTTTACTCAAGCGGGTTGATAAAGCCGGCCGAACTCCGCGCGATCCGCGCGATCCGCACGATGGAGTTTCGCTGGGCTGTGGCTGCCCTCCTCGGGGTGCTCGTGTTCGGCACCCTGAAGGGGATCGTCGTCGCCATCATCGTCTCGCTGATCGGCCTCGCCAGCCAGACCGCTCATCCCAAAGTCCATGTCATCGGCCGCAAACGCGGGGCCGACGTCCTGCGTCCGCTCTCACCCGAGCACCCGGATGACGAAACGTTCGAGGGCCTGCTGATCGTTCGCCCCGAGGGACGGCTGTTCTTCCTCAACGCACAATTCGTCGCCGAAAGAATCAGGGCGCTGAAGGCGCAGTATCAGCCCCGGGTGGTCGTGCTGGACATGAGCCGAGTACCAGATATCGAGTACTCGGCGCTGCAGATGATGATCGAAGGGGAAAGGCTTGCCAGGGAGAACAACGAGATTCTCTGGCTGGCGGGACTGAACCCCGAGGCGCTCGAGGTAGTCAGGAATTCCACCCTGGACGAGCAGTTGGGCAGCGAACGCATGTTCCCGAATGCGCGGCTCGCCATCGAGCGCTACCAGGCGATGCAGGCGAAGTGAAGCTCGCCGTCGCGGCCTGGCAGCGCGCCTGCCGGCTCAACCGCCCGGACGGAATTCGTATTTGCTGAAGATCTCGGCGATGGCGGCGGTCAGCGTGGCCTCGCGATTGCGCTTGGTCTTCTTGGTCGCCCGGCCGATGGCGACGCCTTCCCAGACCAGCCGCTTGCCCTTGGCCTCGATCAGATCGACGTTGATGGTGCCTTCGGTGTACTCGGTCACCTCGGTCTGGCTGGTTTCGCTCCAGTCGGAGTAATAACCCTGGCGAAAGGTGAAGTAGACCGGGGGCGCCACCGACTCCACCGGCTTGACCTCCAGTTGCTTGGCCAGCTTGCCGCTCAGGTTGACCAGGAGGTCGGCGCCGGTTTCAGCATAGACGTAGCCTCGCTTTTCCATCTCGGCCCGCGCGGCGGCCTTCATGGTCTTGGCGACCACGGGCTCGTAGCCAGCCGAGTCGATGGCCAGCGGCTCGAAAAAGGCGAAGGTGCGATACGCGCTGAAATCGACGCTGTGGTCGTATCTGGTGGTCACCTCCGGAGCGGCGGGAGTGGACGCGGCGCTCGCGAAGCCCGCGAGAAACAATGCCGCGAGGCTCAACATCAGGTTCCTGATCACGTTGTTCATGGTTCCACCTTCTTGAAGGAATGCATCGCGTCTGACCCGCTATCGTAAATAGCGCTTCGCTTTCTCACAACCCGCTGGCCGCCTGCGCGACCGCGCGGAACAGCGCCCGGCCCTTGTTCATCGTTTCGTCCCATTCGGTCTGCGGATCGGAGTCGTAGACGATGCCGGCGCCGGCCTGCACGTGCAGGCGGCCGTCCTGGATGACCGCGGTGCGGATGGCGATGGCGGTGTCCACATCGCCCCACCAGCCGATGTAGCCGACCGCGCCGGAGTAGATGTTGCGCTTGATCGGCTCCAGCTCACGGATCACTTCCAGCGCGCGGATCTTTGGCGCGCCACTGACGGTGCCGGCCGGAAAAGTCGCCTTGAGCACTTCGGCGAAGCCGACGCCCGGCCTGAGCTTGCCCTGCACTTCCGAGACGATGTGCATCACGTGCGAGTAACGCTCGATCAGGAACTGGTCCGGCACCACCACGCTGCCCGGCTCGGCGACGCGGCCGACATCGTTGCGACCCAGGTCGATGAGCATGAGATGTTCCGCGCGCTCCTTCGGGTCGGCCAGCAGCTCCGCCTCCAGCGCCATGTCTTCCTGGTGGGTGGCGCCGCGCGGGCGGGTGCCGGCGATCGGGCGCACGGTGATCTCGCCGTTCTGCACGCGCACCAGTATCTCGGGCGAACTGCCGACCACCTGGGTGCCGTCGAGATCGAGGAAATACATGTACGGCGATGGATTGAGCGCGCGCAAGGCACGGTAGACGTCCACCGGCCGCGCCCGGAACGGCACGCTCATGCGCTGGCTCAGGACCACCTGGAAGACGTCGCCGGCGCGTATGTATTCCTTGATGGTGTCCACTGCGCGGATGAAACCGTCGCGGGTGAAGCCGGAGATGAAGTCTTCTTCCTTGAGCAGCGACGGGTCGAGCACATCCGGGTAGCTTCGGCCGGAATGGCGGAGCCGGTAGACCAGCTCGTCGAGCCTGCGCACGGCCTTCGAATAGGCCTGGGGCTCGCCGGGGTCGGCGTGCACGATCAGGTACAGGCGACCCTTGAGGTTGTCGAATACCGCCAGCTCCTCGGACAGCATCAGGAAGGCATCGGGCGTACCCAGTTGGTCGGGCTTGTCGCCGCCGGCCAGCCGCGGCTCGATATAGCCGATCGATTCGAAGCCGAAATAGCCGACCAGGCCGCCGGTGAAGGCCGGCAGTCCCGGCACGCGCGGCACCTTGAAGCTTTCGCGCAGGCGGTCAACCTCGGCCAATGGATCGGCCAGCTCGCGGGTCTCGACCAACTCGCCGTGCGCGCGCACCTCGAGCCGGTTGCCGCGGAAGGTATAGGTTCGGCGCGCCGGCAAGCCGATGATCGAATAGCGTCCCCAGGTTTCCCCGCCTTCCACCGACTCGAACAGATAGGTGTGGGGTCCGTCGGCCAGTTTCAGGTAGACCGACAGCGGGGTGTCCAGGTCGGAGAGCACCTCACGGACCACCGGGATGCGGTTGTGGCCGGCGGCGGCAAGCTGCCGGAATTCTTCGGCTGAGATCACGGTGAAAATCCGATACGGCGCAGATTGCCAGTATAGCGGCAGGATTACCGCCCAAGCCGCTGCTACTTGCCCAGCATGTACAGCTGCCACAGATCGCGGCGGCTCATATGCAGCAGCGGCTTGACCGCTCGCAGGGCGGTCCGGCCCACGGCGCCCTCCAGGTAGCTCATTTCCTCGAACTTCTCCCGGGTCGCCTCATCGATGGGCATCTCGATCCCGTTCTCGCGCATCATCAGCACGCCCTTCGCGCGCAGCGCCAGCTCGACATGCAGGCGCAGGTAGCAGAGCAGGTCGGCCACCACTTCGCCGCGGAACCGCGAACGCAGCGCCATCAGGTACTGGCCGTGGGGCGACTCGGAGAAACTGCCGGAGTCGAGCAGCTCGAGCAGGTCGCGGTCGGCATCGAAGCCGACGCCGAGCCAGCCCTCCACGGCGCGTTCGCTGCGGGAGAATACGAACATCATCAGCGGCGGCAACAACAGCATCAGCAACAGCGTCTGGTAGATCGGCGGCAACACGAACTGGTTGAAGCCGGCATGCAACACCGCGGCGGCCACCAACGGCCCGAGCACGGCCCCGGCGTTCATGGAGCCGCGGCGGTCGGTGAGGGTCAGCACCATCACCGCGAAGATGGCCTGTACGCCGCCATGCAGCAGGGCGGTGCCGAAGCCGCGCACGATCCACACGGCGATGTGGGCGTCCGCCAATGCCTCCAGGTAGTACAGGTTCTCGATCATGGCGAATCCGGTGCCGACCGCGAATCCGAAGATCGCCGCATCGACCAGGAATCCGATCCGGTGGGTCCGGATCAGCACCAGGATCACCATGCTCTTCATGACTTCCTCGACCAGCGGCCCGAGGGTTCGCGCATAGGTGGCGAAGTCGAACCGAAGCGCGTCGAGCAACGCGACATTGGCCAGGTAGCTCAGGCCTGCCGCCACGCCGCCCATGACGATGACCAGCGCGACGCTGCGCAGGTTGCACGAGTTTGTAGCTGTCCATGGCCACCAGCGCCACCAGGAAGCACAGCACGGGCAGCAGGCCGATCGAGGCACGCAGCAGCAGCGCCGGCTCAAGCGTCATGGGTGGTTGCCTGCCGGGGCATCCGCGTCCGGCTGCATGGCCAGCCTCAAAGGACCTTCAGCGAGAACAGCCATTCGTCATTGACCTTGTCGAACTCCTCGTAGCCCTGGGCGTAGCCGAACGACACCGTCATCGGCAGGTGGTCCATGACGGTGAAGTTCAGGTCGAACTGCATGCCGATATCGTTGTAGGTGTGCCGCCCGCCATCCAGGCTGTCGTCGATGACCAGGTTGCCGATGAAGAACGCGGGCCGGATATAGCTCATGTAGAAACGGGGAGAACCGACTTCCTCGAAGCGGATCGGCCGCGCATTCCACTCGAAAACGGTCTTCAGATAGCGCTGGCCGCCGAGCGCATCGATGTCGAAACCGGGAAAGGTCTCGTACTCCCGATAGCGCTTCACTTCGCGATCGTCCACATAGTTGTTGTGGAAGCCGCCGAAGTAGAAATTGGCAAGGCTGTTGTCGGACGCCCCCGTGGCCACGCCGGCCGAGTTGTACAGCCAGATCGAGGAATTGCCCCAGGGTAGCGCGAAGCCGAAATCGAAGGTGCCCTGCAGCTTGGGAAAGGTGGAGCCATTGGCACGATCGGCGGACGCAAGCAGCGTCCAGTCGTAGCCCTTCTCATGGTCCACGCTGCCCTGGGATTTGCGCGTATTGCTGTACGCGAGGCCGATTTCGGCACTGAGCAGCTGGTCCAGGGTGTCGCTGATGTTCTGGTTTTGCGGCAGCGTATCCAGGCCAGTGTAGTAGGCCACGTTGGCGTTCCAGCCAAGCCGGCGGGGCTCGTCGTAGACGATCAGTTTCTCGTATCCGACGATCAGGGCGTCGCCCTTGCGGCTGCGCTTGACCGGACCGAACAGGTCGTAGAAGTCGGCGTCGTTGTGCCAGTAGCGGGCATGCCAGTTCAGGGTCTTGAAATCGACCCGCGCATGCAAGCGCTCGTCGCTGGGCACGCTGTCGTCCACCGAAACGCTGGCGGTGATGCCGAGGTTGTACAGATGCAGCGGATCGGCGAAGCCGTATTGGTAGCCGACCGCGACGCTGTCACGGTAGCCCAGCACGATCGGATAGCCGCCATCGTGCTTGAGCTCCTTGAGCGGCACGTACTTGGCCCGGTCGGTGATCAGCGAATCCAGGGGAATGTCCTTCGGCGATCCGGCGTTCCATGACTTGACCACCGGATGCTTCTCGGCGATCTCGTTGCCGAGGAAAACGATCGCGCCGACATCTTCGATCGGGTCTGCCTTGATGATGGTCGGCACGAAGCCGGTGCCGGAGTATTCCAGTGCCAGCAGGGTGCCGTCCGGCTGCGGAATGGGCCGGAAGTAGCCGGTCTCGGCATTGGTGATCGCCTTGATTTCGTTGCTGGCGATCTCGAACCGGAAAATGTTCGACACCCCGGTGTAGTACGAGCTGCCGTAAAGGAATCTTCCATCGGGGGAGAACACGAAGCCCTCGGGAACCGCCAGTCCGAAGTCGAACTGGGCCACCGGTTCGAACTTGCCCGCGACCAGGGCATCGATCGAGTAGATGCGCAGGTACTGCTTGCTGTCGATCTCCTCCATGGTCGCCGCGATGCGCTTGCCGTCGGCCGAGATATCCAGGTCGGTGAGCACCTGTCCGTAGGGCAGCGTGACGATGGTGGTCCAGTCCTTGTAGGGGTAAGGAATGCGGACCAGCGTGGTGTAACCATTCTCGTGGCGCACGCCAAACAAGGAGCGATCCACCGGATTGAAGGCAAGGTCGCCGATCCGTGCATCCTTGAGCAGCATCCGCGAGGATCCATCGCCCAGGTCGAGCGCCATCAGATCCCGGAAAGCCACGTTGTCGGCGGTGTAGAAGAAGGTTCGCGACTGCTGGTCGAACGCGGTGGAGGTCACCGCGTACTTCAACGGCCCCTTGACGTCCACCAGCCGCTCGACGCTGCCATCGGCCAGCGACACCGTGCCGACATGCGACACCACGCCCGGATACAGGAAGGCGCCGACCAGCGTGTTGTTGTACTGATCGACGAACGATCTCGATACCGAGCCCAGTGCCTGCGTGCTTATCCGCCGACCCGTCGTCAACGGAAACTGGCGTACCGAGGCGAGGTTCTTTTCCTGGAATCCGTGCTCCCACGCGATCCACTCGCCCCAGGCGGTGGCCAGCGGCTTGCCGAACACGCGCTCGAACTGCTTGCCGTAATAGCGATCGCTCTGCTCGCCCCGGCTCAGCCACTCGGCCACCTGCTCAGGCGTGTAGGCCAGCGCCAGGTAGCTGATGAAGCGCGTGCCGTACAGATAGGCCGTAGCCATGGTCTGGAAGTCGGCCGCCGTTCCCGCCGACACCACGCCCAGCGCGCTGTAGAAATGCGCGTCGTCGCGGACCATGGCCCGGAACACCATCTCGTCGTAGCCGCCCTGGGCGCGTCCGATTCCGCCCGACAGCCATGTTTCCAGGAAGGTCGCCGAGCCTTCGTTGTACCAGCGCGGCGTGCTGTTGCGCGGCGTGGACAGGTAGTTGTAGAGGATGGTTTCCGGATGCGTGCTGTTTTCGCGCGGCTTGCCGCCGAAAAACCTGCGCCAGGCGCGGTCCTGCTGGTTCCAGGCGTCCATGGTCGCGACGTGTGCCAGCTCATGGTTGGCCAGCGAATGGAAGCGTTCGTTGCTGGGCAGGGTTTCGAAGAAGTGACCGCTGGGCGAGACCTCGGCGGCCACGATGTTCTGCGGCGATACCATGGCCCTGCCGTTGCTGTAGTCGGCCTGGTCGGTGATGACCACGGTGACCTTCTCGTAGGGCGTCCATCGAAGGATCCGCTTGTGGACTTCGAGCGCATTGAGGAAACAGCGAGCCACGTAGGGAGTGAGGTAGGTCTGCTGGGGGTCCTGGTACAGGAGCCTCAATTCCTCGGTCTGCAACTGGGCCAGTTCGAACGACTCGGCCGATGCCGGGCGCGCCGCAACCAGCGCGCAAAGGACGGACCCTACACTGAATGCACTGCGTAACCGCATCGCGTGTCTCCCCTTGGTGCGATGGCCTTGCCCCGGGCTGACATTACAACAAAAAGCCGCCTGCTGTTCGCAGGCGGCTTGTCTGTACGTGGCTGCAGTCGTTCGGCCTGCCGGGCGTTGTTCTCCCGGGCCGATCGCGTTACTCGATGCGCTGCTTGCTCATCTGGTTGTCGCTGGCCAGGGCGGCACGGAACGAGTCGCTGGCCATCGCCGCACGGAAGGCGTCGCTGTTCAGGGCGGCACGGAACGAGTCGCTGGCCAGGGCAGCCCGGAAGCTGTCGCTGGCGAGGGCGGCACGGAACGAGTCGCTGGCAAGGGCAGCGCGGAAGCTGTCGCTGGCGAAGGCGGCGCGGAACGAGTCGCTGGCAAGGGCAGCCCGGAAGCTGTCGCTGGCAAGGGCGGCGCGGAAGGCGTCGCTGGCGAGGGCGGCGCGGAACGAGTCGCTGGCCATCGCCGCGCGGAACGAGTCGCTGGCAAGGGCGGCGCGGAACGAGTCGCTGGCCATCGCCGCACGGAACGAATCGCTGGCCATCGCGGCGCGGAAGGCGTCGGTGTTCATGGCGGCGCGGAACGAATCGCTGGCAAGGGCGGCGCGGAACGAATCGCTGGCAAGGGCGGCGCGGAAGGCGTCACTGGCCATGGCGGCACGGAAGGAATCGCTGGCCATCGCGGCACGGAAGGAATCGCTCGCCAAGGCGGCGCGGAACGAATCACTGGCCATCGCGGCGCGGAAGGAATCGCTCGCCAGGGCGGCGCGGAACGAGTCGCTGGTCAGGGCGGCGCGGAACGAATCGCTGGCCAGCGCGGCACGGAAGGAATCGCTACGCAGCGCCTCGGACAGCTTGGCATCGCTCTGGATCAGGCGGAAGGTGTCCGACTGCATGAACTGCGCGGTGGACTGGTCGCCGAGCTTGACGTCGCCAGCACCAACGGTCTCGGCCTGGTAACGCTGGGCCGGGGCGATCGTGCCATAGCTGTCGTCGGCCGACTGCTGGATGCCGAGGCCGAAGAAGCCTACTGCACCGATGGCTACGGCAAGGGCGCTGAGCGCCAGGATCTTGGAGTTCTTCATGGTCATCCTCGCTGATGAGACTGTGGTGTGGCGATCTGGTACTGAACGAAAGCTTGGCAGTTTCTACGAATGATTCTGTGGCTGTCGGAAGGACATACCGGTGTTCGGTAAAAAGGTTGGATTTATTTTTTGGCAACCTGTCCGGGCACGTCCAGGACGGCTTCCTGCAGCAGCTTCCCCTGCCCTTCGAAGCTGATGCGAACCGCTCCGCCGGCGGCGGGCTCCAGGAACAGGACCCGTTGCTGCGACCCCTGGTTAACGAACTCGATCAGGCCCGGTGACGAGCTTACCGCCCCCGCCCCGGGTCCATCCGGAGCATACGCCTTCAAGCGGAACGCGGTATCCGCGTAGGCCGCGGTCACCTTCACAGGCTGCTCCGACGCCGTGTCGAACACCAGTTTCCAGCGGCCGTCGTCGGCACTGAGGCTCACCGACCCGTTCAGGCCGGGAGCCTGCAGCATGACCTGTTCAACGGAGGGTTCCGTGCTGCCCGCCTGCCCGCCGATCGTGCCGACCAGCTGGTCTGCGTCCAGTCCAGGCCCGCTACTGCCGGCGAATTGGATGCCCACGGCGGCAATCGCGATTCCGGCCGCCAGCGCCATCGTGTAGCGGACGAACTGGATGCGACGGTCCCGGAAGGGCAGGACTTTCGCCGCCGGGCGCGTCGCCTGGAGAATCTGCTCCTGCAGGCCGGCGGGCGGCGCCTCGGGCGCCATGCGCTCAAGCGAGGCGGCGATCCTGCCCAGTTGCTCGCGCGCGGCCTGCGCTTCGGGGTCGGCCTCGAGGCGACGCTGCAGTTCGGCGAGGTCGCCGACATGGAGCTCGCCGTCGAGTTCGGCGTGGATCAAATCGAGAGTGCGTTGTTCGATCATGGTCAGACCAGCCCTCTTTGCAGCAGCACGTCACGCAGGGCCTGGCGCGCGGTGAAAAGGCGGGATTTCACCGTCTTCACCGGACACTCGAGGATGGCGGCGATTTCTTCGTAGCTGCACTCCTGCACGTGCTTGAGCACGATCAGGGTGCGGTAATCGGCCTTGATCGCCATCAAGGCGCTCTGCATGCCGGCGTCCAGTTGCCCGTTGACGGCGACTTCGTGCGGACCGGCGCTTTCGCTTTCCAACTCGTCCACCACCGGCTCGCCGCGGCGCCGCCCGTTGACCACGTCCAGCGCTTCGTTCACGGCGATCCGGTAGATCCAGCTGAAGAAACGCTGGTTCGGATCGAAGCGATCGAGATGCTCGTAGGCGCGGAGGAAAGCGGTCTGGGTCACGTCGGTGGCGTCTTCGCGATGGTTGAGGATCCGGTAGGCCGCGTTGAAGATCGGCCGCTGGTAGCGCGCGAGCAACTGCCCGAACGCCTGGCGATTCCCGGCGCGGCATTCGAAAACGAGTGCGGCATCGGGGTCGTCAGTCATCAATACCTGAAAACGCGAAAAAGGTTGGAAACATGGCCGGCATCAGTCCCCGGAACGTTGTACCTCGAACAACTGGTCGAACCCGGAAAAGCGGAAGATGTCGAAGATGTGGTTGTTCACGTTGATCAGCCGGAGCCGGCCCCCGCCGCCCATCAGGCGCTTGTGGGCCTTTAGCAGGACGCCCAGGCCCGCGCTGGAGACGTATTCGAGTCCGGCGAAGTCGAACTCGCGCGGATCGGAGGCGGTGGCCAGGAAGGCCTCGGCCTTGGCGCACTGCGCGGCGTCCAGCCTGCCGGTAAAAACGATGACCCCTCGTTCCGTGGTCCCAATCTCGAACATCAGACGCTCCCCAGCCTCTTTGTAAACGTGATCAAGCTACACCGTCCAGAATAGTCGTACGCCACCGAATCCACCAGCCGGCGGATCAGGTGCAGGCCCAGGCCGCCCGGGCGGCGCTGCTCGGCCGGCGCGTTCACGTCCACGTCCGGCGCCGCGGTGACGTCGAAGAAGCCGCTGTCCGGGTCGCTGAGGCGGCAGACGAGCTGGCCGTCGGCGTGCTCGATGGCCAGCTCGATCTCGCCAGTCCCGTCCGGGTTGTATTTCACCATGTTGGTGAACAGCTCCTCGACAGTGAACTCGACGGCGTAGCGCGCGTCCGCGCCGATTCCATCGACGGCCAGCGCCCGCTGGATGAACCCGAAGACGGCGGCCAGCGAGTCGAAGCTGCGGGCGAAGGACTGGCGCATTCGCCGCCCCTCGGCGTCGGTGCGCATGTCCGCGGCGAACAGGTCGTCGCCCAGCACCGGGTCGCGTTCGGGCAGCCGGCGGATCAGCACCACGGTAACGTCATCGAGCTGAGGCGCTCCCCGCCCGAACTCGCTCAACGCATCCATCAGGCGTCCAAGCAGGTAGGGCATCGGCCGGTCATGGTACTGGCGCAGCACATTGGCGACGCCCTGCTCGCCAAATTGCCGGCCGTCGACATCCTCGTACTCGTAGACGCCATCGGATACCAGGGCGAACACATCGCCCAGGGCCAGTTGCGCGATCGCCGCCGGCTTGAGCGCGGGAAGCGGAACGGCGCCCATCGGGAAGGTGGTCGGCGGATGAAACTCGCAGCCATGATCGGCCGCCCGGAAGTGCAGCAGAGGCCCCTGCCCGCCCGAGTGGTAATGCAACTCGTGCGAACCCGGGTCGAGCTGGCCCAGGAAGGCGGTGACGAAGCGGTCCTCGGACAGGTCGTCCACCAACTGGTCGTTGATATGGCGGAAGACATCGTCCAGGCCGGCGCCGAGCCGGAGCGCGACGCGCAACATCGCCCGCACCTGCGTGGCTGAAAGGGCCGGTCCGATTCCGTGGCCGGTGGCATCGCCCATCAGGACGAAGATGCGGCCGTCGTCGCGCAGGACGAAGTCGTAGGTATCGCCACCGGTATCGTCGGTGGGCTGGAACAGGCCGGCGAAATCGTAGCCGGGCACGACCGGGGGCGCCTTTGGCAAGGTACCCATCTGCACCTCGCGCGCGACTGAAATCTCCTGGCGCAATTTTTCCGACGAGACCAGTCGCTCGGTCATCTGCACGCGTTGCAAGGCCACCGCGCATTGCGCGGCCAGCGCGCCGGCCACCGCCTCGTCGTCGGCGTCGAAAACGCCATTGCGCCGGTTGACCACCTGCAGCACGCCGACCAGATGGTCGTCGTAGCCGACCAATGGCAGGGTCAGCATGCAACGGGTGCGCTGTCCGGTGGCGCGGTCGACATCGCGGTTGAAGCGCGGATCGGCGTAGCAATCGGGAACGTTGATCGGCGCCAGCGTGCGCACGCACTCGCCGACGATGCCCCGGTCGGCGGGGATGCGGATCGCGTCCAGTCCGCGCGCCACCCGCATTTCCAGCTCGTTGCTGGCGGCGTGGTACTGCCATACCGTGCCGCCCTCTGCGTCGAGCAGTTCCTTGGCCGCATCCACCACCGCATACAGCATCGTGCTCAGGTCGAAAGGCCGGGCCAGGTCACGGGTGACCTCCAGGATGCAGCGCAGTTTCTCCAGGCTCAGGCCACCCGACTCATGCCCGGCGTCGGCGTTCATGCGGCTGGCGCCTTCGCACCAGCGTGGACCGCGGCGACAGCGGCACGCATCTTCCCGATGACATCGGCATAGTCTGGCGCATTGAAGATCGCCGAGCCGGCGACGAAGGTATCGGCGCCGGCGGCGGCGATCTCGGCGATGTTTTCGGCCTTGACGCCGCCGTCCACCTCCAGGCGGATGTCACGGCCGCTGGCGTCGATCAGCTTGCGCACCTGGCGCAACTTTCCGAGCGCGCCGGGAATGAAGCTCTGGCCGCCGAACCCCGGGTTCACCGACATGATCAGGACGAGGTCGAGTTCATCCAGGACGTGTTCGAGCACATCCAGCGGTGTCGCGGGGTTGAACACCAGGCCGGCCTTGCAGCCGTTCGCGTGAATCAACTGGATGGTGCGATGCACATGTTCGCTGGCTTCCGGGTGGAAGCTGATCACGCTGGCGCCGGCCTTGGCGAAATCGGGAATGATCCGGTCCACCGGCTTGACCATCAGGTGCACGTCGATCGGCGCGGTGACGCCATGCTTGCGCAGGGCCTCGCAGACCAGCGGACCGATGGTGAGGTTGGGAACGTAATGGTTGTCCATCACGTCGAAGTGCACCCAGTCGGCGCCGGCCTGGAGGACGTGGTCGACTTCCTCGCCGAGCCTTGCGAAGTTGGCGGAAAGAATGGAGGGAGCGATCAGGCACTTGGACATGGGTGGGCGATCCGTTGGATTGATTGATCCAGCCTCGGCTTCAAAGGCCCCGCTGGCGCTTTATTTCCTCGTAAGCCCCGTTGATCTCGCGGGCGCGCTGGCCGGCCAGGTCACGGATTTCCTTCGCCGCGTTCTCGACACGGTCGGGATGGTATTCGGACATCCCGCGACGATACGCCTGCTCGATATCCTCGTCGCTGGCGGACGGATTCACGCCGAGGGTGGCATAGGGATCCTGGGCTGCCGGCGCCGGGGGCGCTGCCGGGTCGGACTTGGCCGCGAACACGCCCATGTCGTAGAGGTGGCCGAGCACCAGGCCGATCAGGATCAGCGGTGGCCTTCGGGTCAGCAACCCGAGCAGGAGCCCGATCAACTTGCCTTTCCATTTCATCGGCTGGCCGCTCCGGTCTGCCGGGAATACCAGTGCGCCAGCGCGGCTATGTCGCGGGGCTGCAGGGTGTTGGCCAGCGAGTTCATGGGCACGGCGGTGCGGGTCCCGGCCCGGTACGCCTTCAGCGCCACGACCAGATAGGTCTCGTCCTGGCTGGCGAGGTTGGGAATGCCGGGCTTGCGGCCGCGTCCATCCTCGCCATGACAAGCGATGCACTGGCCCAGTTTGGCCGGTCGCGCCGGTGGCGACGCCTGGGCAAGGGACGGCAGCCAGGCGAGCAGGAACAGCAATTTTCGATCCATGGCTCATTCTACCAGCCGACCCGCAAAGCCCGCCGGGTACAATGGCGCCCCGTCGACCTGACCCTGGAAGCCATCGTGTCCACGACTTTGCACACCTCGGATTTGCCCGGCCTTCCGCTGCTGCACCGCGGCAAGGTCCGTGACGTCTTCGGACTCGACGACCGAAGGCTGCTGATGGTCGCCACCGACCGGCTGTCGGCATTCGACGTGGTGCTCCCGGACCCGATCCCCGGCAAGGGCGAGATGCTCTGCCAGATTTCCAATTTCTGGTTCGAAAAGACCGCGCACCTGATCGCCAATCACCTGACCCACGAACCGGTCGCCGCGGTGCTGCCCGCCGGCGTGGACGTGGCGTTGTACGCAAGGCGCAGCGTGGTGGTGAAGAAGCTCCGGCCCGTGCCGGTGGAAGCCATCGCCCGCGGCTACCTGATCGGCAGCGGCTGGAAGGACTACCAGCGCAGCGGCCAGGTATGCGGCATCGCCCTGCCCGCCGGCCTGCGCCAGGCGGAAATCCTGCCCGAACCGATCTTCACCCCGTCGACCAAGGCCGCCGCCGGCGATCACGACGAGAACGTCAGTTTCGATTCGGTGGTCGCATCGATCGGCGCGGAGCTCGCCGAGAAGATCCGCGACGCCACGCTGATGATCTACCGTTTCGCGGCCGCGTATGCCGCCGGGCGCGGCATCATCATCGCCGACACCAAGCTGGAATTCGGGCTGGACGAGGATGGCGCGCTGCACGTGATGGACGAAATGCTGACGCCCGGATTCGTCGCGCTTCTGGCCGGCCGATTCCTATGCGGTCGGCATCAGTCCGCCAAGCTTCGACAAGCAGTTCGTCCGCGATTACCTGGAAACGCTGGACTGGAACAAGACCGCGCCCGGGCCCCACGGTGCCGGCCGAGGTGATCGCAGCCACGCGCGCAAAATATGCCGAGGCGCTGTTGCGGCTGGCGGACATCGACATCGACGCGTCGGGGAGCTGAGCCATGCGCCGCATCGACGAGTTGCTGGACCAATATTCCAGCGACCACCAGAACCCGACCAACCAGAGCATCCACCTGATCTGCGTGCCGGCGATCGTATGGTCCGTGACCGCGCTGCTGTGGACGATTCCGGTGCGCGGCAGCTGGTTCGAGCCAGGCGCTTTCTCGGCGCTGGCGATGTTCCTGGCCTGGGCTTACTACTGGCGGCTGTCGCGCAAATTGGCGATGGGCCTGTTCGTCTGTTTTCTCGCCAGCGTTTTCCTGAACCGCTGGATTGCCGAGACCTATGGCATGAGCGCATTGCTCGGCCTTGCCGTGGCCGTGTTCGTCGTCGCCTGGATCGGTCAGTTCATCGGGCACAAGATCGAAGGCCATCGGCCAAGCTTCTTCACCGATGTCGTGTTCCTGCTGATCGGCCCGCTGTGGACCCTGCGCAAGCTCTACCAGCGGATCGGCATTGGCTATTGAGTCGCGATACCGGATCGGGGGCCGCGACCTGTTCCTGGTTTCGCTGATCTGCCTGGCCTGGGCCGGCAATTTCCTGACCTCGAAGCTGGCGCTGCTGGAATTCCCGCCGTTGCTGTTTACCGGCTTGCGACTGGGGCTGCTGGCGGTACTGCTCGCCCCGTTCCTGAAGCGGCCGCCAAGCGGCCTGTGGCCGCGGCTGGTGGTGGTCGCCCTGTGCAACGGCGTACTGCATTTCGGCCTGAGCTTCTGGGCCTTGAGCCTGTCCAGCACGCTGGCCTCGCCGGCGATCGTGATGCAAAGCTACGTGCCGATGGCGACCTTGCTGGCCTGGTGGCTGCTCGGCGAGCGATTTCACTGGCGCACCGGCGCGGCGATCGCGCTGAGTTTCCTTGGCGTGCTGGTGCTCGGCTTCGATCCCGCGGTCATGCACAGTCCGACCGCGCTGCTGCTGATGCTGGTGTCGGCGCTTTTCCTGGCAACCGGCACCGTGCTGATGCGCGACTTGAAGGGCATGGATCCCGTACAGCCAGCAGGGCTGGAGCGCGCTGATCGCGGTGCTGCCGCTGCTTGGCTCGCAGCGCGCTGCTCGAGCCGGACATGCGCGTTGCCATCGTGAACGCCAGTTGGGTGGCATGGGCGGGCGTCGCCTATGCGGCGATCATCGCCTCCCTGCTCGGCCATGGCCTCTACTACGTGTTGCTGCAGCGGCATCCGGTCGCGCAGGTCACGCCCTATCTGCTGGCGACGCCGCTGCTGGCGACCTTGCTGGGCATCTTCTTCCTGCACGACCAGGTCGGGCCGCGGCTATGGCTGGGCGGCGCGATGGTCCTTGGCGGCGTGATGGCGATCGGCCTGCGCAACCTGGCCACCGCGCGGCCGACGCCGGTGGCCAGCGATATCTGAGCGACGCCGCGTCAGTGCTTGACCGCGTGCGGCGGCTCCCACGTGTCCTTCTCGTTCGGCCGCAGGATCCAGCGGCACAGCGCCGGCAGGAAGATGATGGCGGCGATCATGTTCAGGATGAACATGAAGGTGAGCATGACGCCCATGTCGGCCTGGATCTTCAGGTCGGAGAATATCCAGGTGGCCACGCCCACCGCCAGCGTCAGCGCGGTGTAGAAGATCGCGATGCCGGTGGTCTTCAAGGCGATGAAATAGCTCTCCGACAGTGAACGCAGGCGGCCCTGGCCGGCCAGGTATTCCTGCTGGCTGATCGAGCCGTCGTGGTTGGCATCGAGCTCCGAAAATGCCTGGTGGTGGGCTTCGCCCTGGTGATCGCCCTGCACGCGCAGCCCGCTGCTGTCCTCGGGGCCGCTCTGGCCGATCCGCTCGTTGAACGCGGCCAGTTCCTCCGGGGTCACGTGGTGGTCGGCATCGGTGTCCGCCGCGGTGAACTCGAGCCGGTAGGTCATCGCCTCGTGCATTCGGGCGAACAGGTAGATCGCGTAATCCACGCCGATGCCCACGCCGAGCGCCACCACGGTGATGGTGTTGACCTTCATGCCGATGTTCAGAGTGCACCATCAGCGTGTGGCCCAGCTCGGTCACCAGCACCAGCGGCAACAGGATGCACAACGCCACCCGCGGGCTGCGGAAGCTGACCAGGCACATCACGAACACGGCGGCATAGAGCAGGTACAGGATGAAGTGTTCCTTCTCCCGAACCGTGTCGTTGATCGCCGCGGCGACGCCCAGGCTGCCGGTGGCGAGGCGGAAATTGACCTGGTCGGTGCTGTATTCCTCGCCCTTCTCCTGCGACGCCTTGATCGCGGCGTCGCGGGTCTTGGCGAAATTCGGATCGTAGGCTTTGTTTTCGGTGCGGAATTTCTTGGTCTCGGCGACGACGCGATCAATGGTCGAGCTCTGGTGGTCACTGGTGAACACGGTGACCGGGATGGCGCTGCAGTCGGCGTTCAACAGGCCCGAATCGGTCTCGAAACTCTGCGTGGACTGGCGCAGGGTGTCGCGATCGCGCGGCAGCACGCGCCAGCGGATGGATCCATCGTTCCAACCGGCGTTGACCAGCTTGGCCGCCATCGGCAGGGTCATGACCTGCACGACGCCCGGGACATTGCTCATGTGCCAGGCGAAGCGATCGATGGTCTCCATCGCCGTGTAGCTGGTGGTGCAAGCCGACGGGCCGGCTTCGACGATGACGTTGAGGATGTCGACGCCCAGCGCGAATTTGTTGCTGATCAGCACGGCGTCCTGGTTATACCGGGCCTCGGGCCGCAGCTCGGCGACACCGGCCTGGGCATCGCCGATCATGACCTTGTTGCCTTCCTGCCAGGCGAAGAACCAGGCCACCACGCCGATGACGATCACGATCGCCGCGGCCCTGGGCTTGCTCAACCGGGCGAGCACCGCCCAGACCTTGTCGAACACGGTCAGCTGGCGCAGGCGGTATTCGCGCTTGCGATCGAGGTTGCGCATGCTCGTGTAGCTGAGCAGCACCGGCAACAGGATCAGGTCGGTGAGGATGGTGAATGCCACGCCGATGGTGGCGGTGATCGCCAGTTCCTTGACCATCAGGATCGGGATGAACCAGATCGCACCGAAGCCGATGCAGCCGGCGGCCAGCGCCACGGCGCCCGGGATCAACAGCGCGCGGAAGCTGCGCTGGGCGGCGACCAGCGGGCCGACCGCGAATTTCTCGCGCTCACGCAGCTGGTCGACGGTGCCTTCCTCGAGGCCGCCGAAGAAAATCTCGCCACGGAAGCGGTTGATCATCTGTTCGCCGTGGCTGACCGCGATGGCGAAGATCAGGAACGGCGTGAGCATGTTCATCGGATCGATGCCGAAGCCCATCAGCCTGAGCGCGCCGAGCATCCAGATGACGGCGACCATCGCCGCGATGACGGTCAGCGACGCCAGCTTGATCGAGCTCGAATACGCGAACAGCAACAACCAGGTAAAGGCGATGGTGAACGCGAAGAACTTGACCACCGAGGCCGCGCCATCGCTGATGTCGCCGACCATCTTGGCGAAACCGATGATGTGGATGGTGATGTTGCCGGTCTCGTGCTTCTTGCGGATCGCCTCCAGCTGCTTGGCGATCTTCTGGTAATCCACCTTGCGCGGATTGGCCGGCGAATCCGACTCGGGAATGATGTCGGCCCAGACCATGGCGCCGGACCAGTCCTTGGCCACCAGGCGGCCGAGGATGTTGGCCTTGACGATGTTGCCGCGGATCTGCTCGAACTGTTCCTTGGTGCCGGGCTTGAAACTGGGGTCGTAATCGTTGGGAATGACATTGCCGCCGGAAATGCCGTCCTCGACCACTTCGATGAAGCGCACGTTCGGGGTGAACAGCGAGCGTGAGCGCGAGTCGTCGGTGTCCTCGAGATTGAGGACTTCCTTGGTCACCTGCTGCAGCGCGCTCAGGTACTCGTCGCTGAACATGTTGCCGTCTTTGGCCATCACCGCGACCAGCACGCGATTGGCGCCGCCGAAGTCCGCCTCGTAATCGACGAAGGTCTTCATGTACTCGTGCTGCAGCGGAATCTGCTTCTTGAAGCCGGCATCCACCTTGAGCTGGCTGGCGAAGAAGATCATCGCCACGGTGATGGCGGCGAACACCAGCAACACCAGTGGACGGGCTCCGAAAACGACTTTCTCGGTCAAGCGTTGCACAGCGTTCATTTGGACTCCGTCACTGCAGGTGGTACAGATCTACACCTTTGTCGCCAACCAGAACGTATTCGCCGCCGCCGACGGCCGCGAGTCCGGCAAGCGCCGGCGTCTCGTCGTTGGCATTCTTGTAGGTGGACAGCGCCAGAGGCGCGCGCCGAGGCCGTCCGGCTGAGCACCGTGCCGTTGGCGCCAACGAGGACCGCGCCGCCGTCCGCCAGTGCAAGCCCGCCCATCAGGCTGGTGCTCGCCCTGGGTCTCGACCTTGCTCCAGGTGGAGCCCAGGTCGCTGCGACTCGAAGACATTGCCGCGCAGACCGTAGGCCAGCAAGTGGCCGCCGCCCCAGCTGAGCACGCCGAACATCGAACCCTTGTAGGGAAAGCCCAGCTTCTGCCAGTTCTCGCCGCCATCCGTGGAGCGCAGGAAGGTGCCGCGCTCGCCGACGATCACCAGCGTGCCGGGACCGGCGCCGACTACCGCATTCAGATGCGGGTCGGCCTCTTCGCCCAGTTGCAGGTCTTCCTGGCTGAAGATGTCGCCTTCCATGGGCGCGGCTTCGGCTGCGGGCGCCGAAGACGGCGCTATCGCCAGCTTCGGCGTCCAGGTCGCACCGCCGTCATGGGTGACCAGCATCAAGCTGTGCGCGCCGACCGCGATGCCGTTGCTGGCGTCGGAGAAATGGATGTCGAGGATTGGCGCACCTTGGCGCGGATCATGATCGTAGGCCGTTTCGCCGGGCGCCAGGGCATAGGGATCGCGGCGCTGGGCCTGCCAGGTCTTGCCGGCGTCCGCCGAATGCAGGATCACGCCATTGTGTCCGGCCGACCCAAACCTGGTTGTCGATGACGGCAAGCGAGGTGAGCGTGGAACGCGTCGGAACCTCCAACTGCGTCCAGGCCTTGCCATCCCGGGAATGGAGCACGTGGCCGCGCTCACCGACCACGAAATAGCCGGCGGAACCTTTGGCCACGCCAAGCAACAGCGAATTGACGGCCCGCGGCATGATCTCGGATGGCAATACGGAGGGATCGTCGGCCGCGATCTTGGCCGCCGGCACCGGCGCCTGCCCGAAGACCGATGGCATGAACGCGACGCAGGGCAAGACGATCAGAAGCAGCAAAGCGCGAGCCTGGCGCCCGCCGGTAACACGAAGCTTTACCATCGATTCCACTCCCGAAGAACGACGATGCGCAGGCAACTCAGTCGCTCCCGGCTCCCTGCGTTCCGCGACACTTGCACATCCATGTGCTTCTGTCGCTACCGGCATCCTGCCTCACGCGACACTTGCACATCCATGTGCTTCGAAAAGCAGCCGCGCCCTGTTCGGGCGCGGCTGGGGTTTACTGGATCAACGCACGCCGCTGTCGCGAAGATTCTGCGGCGAGTAGTCGGCGGGCGTGCTCTGGAAGCTGAAGTCACGCGGCTTGTCCTGGTTGTCCAGCAGGCCGCTGATATAGCGACCGGACTTCAGGTCATGATGCGTCTCGAGCGTGGTCCAGAGCGTCGGCACTTCGTAGTAGTTGATCGGCAATGCTTCCGAATAACGCCACAGGGTACCTGCGCCGTCATAGTGCATCAACACCAACGATCTGCCAGCTGTCTTCGTCGAGGTACATGGTGCGACGGCTGTAGATGTGACGCTGGCCAGGCTTGAGCTTGGATTCGATCACCCAGACCCGATGCAACTCATAGCGGATGTAGTCGGGGTTGATGTGGCCGGGACGGATCATGTCGCTGACCTTGGACGTGCTGGCGTCGGCCTTGTAGTCGTTGTACGGGATGTACATCTCCTTCTTGCCGACCAGGGTCCAGCTGAAGCGGTCCATGGCGCCATTGAACATGTCGGTCATGTCATTGGTGCGCAGGCCGTCGGAAGCGGTACCTGGATTGTCGTAGGCGACGTTCGGCGCACGACGGACGCGACGCTGGCCGGGGTTGTAGACCCATGCCTGGCGGGGAGCCGCCTTCGCGTTCAGTGTTTCATGCACCAACAGCACGCCACCAGCCAACCGGGCCGGGCCGAGCACGTCCTGCTTGAAGTAAAGCAGGGTGTTGTTGATCGACTCCGACGTGTTGCCTGGCTTGTAGTACAGACCGAGGATCTCTTCCTGCAGGCGAATCAGCGTGAAGGCGCCGCCCGCGGTCGGGGCCGCCTGGTTGGAGAAGCTGCGAACCGACAGGCCCTTGTACTTCAGCTTGTGGTTCCAGATCGCCTCGTAGGCATTGTTCGGAATCGGGAACGGAAAACCCTCGGCGCAGTTCTGGATGCCCTCGCCGTCGGCGATCAGCTTGCAGCCAGTGGCGTTCTTCTTCGTGAACTCGTAGGTCCGCGCCGGGAACGATGCACTGCGACGGGTGGGATAGACATCCATGCGGAAGGTCTTGTACTTGGCGAACATCGCCTTCTGTCCCGCGCCCAGCTGGTCGGCATACTTGGTGTAGTTGGCCGGCGTGATCTGGAACGAAACCTTGTCGCCCGCGAACGGATCGGGATGATCGCCGCCGGCCTTGTAGCCGGCCGGTGGACGCTTGATGCCGCCATCCCAGGCCGGGATGGTTCCTGCAGCATTTCCGGCCATCTCCGAACCCATCGGGGTCAGCTTGCCGCCCAACTGGGCGGCCTTGTCCGGCGTAGTGGCGGCCTGTGCGATTCCGGCCGTGAGAACAGCGGCGCTGGCGAAAGTTGCGAGCGCGGTTTTCTTGAACATCTTCATCGTCTGCCCTCCTAAATGGCTCAGAACGAATACTTGACGGTGAATGAAGCGAAATCGCGATCGGCAATCTGGTTGAACTGCCCGCCGCCACTGAAGCCAGTGTAGCTAAGATCGAACACCAGCTTCTGCAGGTAGTTCGCTTCGACGCCCACCGTGTAGGTCATGCGTCCGTCGAGGAAGTTGCCACCCGGTCCAGGCGTGGTGCCGTTGACATCGTGACTGAAAGCGATGCGCGGCGACAAGGTCAGCGGCGTGCCGAAGGCGCTGTTGTAGTCGGCGCGCGCGGCCAGGCGGTAGCCCCAGGAGAACTTGGTCGGGAAACCACCGGCCAGGGTAAGCGGGTTGCGCAGGCTGCCGGCCGGGCAGGTCGGCAGATACGGAGCCGGAATGCCGCCAGCCGCCGGCAGATACACGCCGCAGCTGTTCACGTCGAAGCCACCACCGGTATCCGTGCCTTCGCCTTCGTAGCGAAGTTCCGAGGCTGGCGGGAGATCCCAGACTTCAGTCGCGCCAATTTCGCCGACCAGCGCCAGTTGCTGCGAGCCGATCACGTCGGCAAACGCCTTGGTGAAGGTCATCTGCAACTGGGTCACTTCATGACGACGCCAGCCGCGCTGGTCGGTCGAGAACGGCGATGCCGTGCAGCCGGGGTTGAGCTGGCTGCAGAAGCGCAGGGCGGGGTTCGCAACCAGGGTCGGCACGACCGCGTTGAGCGGGCTCAACGCCGCGAACAGCAGCTCGACGTCGTCCACCTGCAGCGGCATGTTCGGCCGGTAGCTGATTTCACCCTGCCAGGCCACGCCGGCCGGCAGCGAAGTGTTCCAGCTCATGCCGTACATCTGGATATCTTCCGGATATTCGACGTAGAAGCCCGCCGTCAGGCCGGCTGGCGTCCCGGTCAGCGCGGCGGTGGAAACCGTGCGCCCGGACAGCAGCGGCAGGCGGCTGTGGTAGTTCAGGAAGTAGAAACCGAAATCGGTGCTGCCCCAGTCCTCGGCGAAATAGCGCAGGGACACGCCGTACTGGCCGCTGTCGCTGGCGTTCTTGTTGGGCAGGCGCGGAACCGAGTTACCGCAGGCAAAACCCTGGAGGCTGGGCGGCAGCCCGGTGTCGCCGTTGGCGAAGCCCGAGCCGAGCGGCTGGGCGCAGGTCTTCCAGTACAGGGTCGGATCATTGACCGGCTGCGGCGCGGTTCCGAAGCCGAGCATCACGTAGGTACCACCCGGCGATGCAAAGTCGTTGGTGCTGAAATAGGTGCCGGACGGATCGACCTTGATCTCTTCGAATTCGAGCATGTACAGGGCTTCGATCGACAGGTCGTCGGTAAAGCTGAACGAGCCCCAGATCATGTTGAAGGGCAGCAGCGCTTCCTTCAGTTCGGCGCCGGCCACCCGAAGCTTGCCCACGTCGATCGGGTTGATCACGTTGATGCCGCTCTGGATGAAGGTGCTCTCGCCCCAGTTGACGACCTGCTGGCCGATGCGGAAGGTGCCTTGGTGACCACCGATGGTGAAGTCGTTGTAGACGAACGCATCGAGCAGGGCGAAGTCCTCACCCACCTGCTCCTTGGCGATTTCGGTCAGGTCGTCGCGGGTGGCGTTCTCGAAATCATAGAAGTAGCTGGCGCGCACGAAGGTGCCCCAGTTGCCCCATTTCAGGCTCAACTCGGAAGTGATCTTGAAGGCGTTCGAGAACGTATCGTTGTACTTCAGGTCGCCGTCGTCGCGGTTGACCGAGTAGCGTCCCTCGGAATCGGTCTGGAAAGTGGAACCCGGAACGGCGTTCGTGCTGCAGCGGGACGCAGCCCCGGCCGGAAGGTACGGGCTCAGCGGAATGTTGTACGCGCAGAGCGCCGGATTGAAATGGGCCTTGCCGATCAGGTCCGAATCGGCGTCCTGGGTTCGTACCGAGATGCCGTAGCTGACGGTGGTGTCCAGGCTGCCGGTCAGGGTGCCGCTGTCATTCGTGAATTCGAATGCCTGGGCGGCTGGCGCCGACAGGAGGGCAAGAGCAACGGCCGAAGCCAGCGGGGCGCGGGCAAGAAGCCCTCGAACTGTTTTGGTGGATTTCATTGCTGTTGATCCTCTCAGGGCGGCTCAAGCGGGGCTGATGCGACGACGTCTTACTGTACCCCCATATTAAAAGTCCGTTACGCAAAGAAGCAATGCCCTAGCGTATGGAAAGGCAATTCTTTTTTGTGCTGCGCTGCAGCATACAAATCGACCTGCTCAGGCTTCGAATCGCCTGGGTGAGTAACCGAAGGCCGCACGCGCTGCCCCGGCGTCGGCCACCTGATCTCTTTCCAGCCGGGCCAGCAAGCCCGGGCTGATCGGCGCGCGGCGCAACAGGCCGGCCAGCCACAGCCCGAGCTTGAACAAGGGTGTCGGCAGCGAAAGCACGCGGCAACCGGGCGCATGACGGGCAAGCGACCGCCGCACCATCTCGTCGAAAGCCAGCGCCTCTCCACCGGGCAGGTCGTAGCTCCGTCCCGCGGTCTTCGATTGGTCGAGGCATAGCAGGATGGCATCGGCGACATCCGCCACATGAACCGGTTGGCGCAGGCCGGTTGCCGACGATGGCAACACCAGCAGGCGCCAGCGACGGGCCAGCCCGACCAGCCGCGACAGCGTCAAGTCCCTGCCACTGCCATAGAGCAGCGTGGGCCGCAGGATGGTCACAGCGATCCCGCGCCGTTCACCGGCCTCGAGCAATTTCGCTTCCGCCGTCCGGAGTCGGCGCGCGAGCTCGCGCTCGGCGGAATCGATCGAATCGAGCTTGTCCGCCTGCCCGGTCGAACCCAGGGCGATCACGCGCGAACAACCCGGCGCGCTGGCGTCGAACCAGTCGGCAAACGCGTCCAGCGGTCCAAGGCTGAGGATTGTCCCGATATCCGCGGGGATGGCAGGCATCGACTGCAACGATCCGATGACCCATTCGACCCCCGGCTCGGGCGGCTGCGCGCTGCGCGACATGGCCAGCACCGGGCCGCCGCGGGCAAGCAGTCCCGGCAACAAAGCTTCCCTGAATTGCCCGCTCAAGCCGACCACCAGGGTCCTGCTCATGGCTTCACGGGGCCGCTTGCCGACTGCATCCACTCAGCTGAACGCAGCCAGGAATTCGAAGCCGATCCAGAGCGAAAAAGCGATCAGCAGCCAACCGGATTCGCGCCGGCCGACTTTCAAATCACCACCCAGCACCGGATAAAGAAGCAGCGCGAAGGCCATCGCGGCGGGCAACTGCAGCGTCACGAAAGAAGCAGGGATCGCCAGCGGACGCAGCAGCGCCATGCCACCCACGACGAACAGGATGTTGAACAGGCAGGCCCCGAGAACCTGGCCGGCGACTACATTGCCGTGCCCGTTTCGCGCCGAGATCGCCACGGCGACGATGTTCGGCAACGCCGAGCCGATGGCGACGACCATCAACCCGGTGAGCAGGTTGTCCATGCCAAGCGCGAGTCCGATGGACGGCGCGCTTTCAACGACGAGGCGGCTGCCGAAGAACAGCAAGCCCCCGGCGAACGCGATGCGAATCAGGTTCTGCACGAGTCCGGTGCTGGTCACCGAATACTCGGCCAATTCCTTTTGCACCTGGGCGCTCTCCGCGCCGCCACGGCGGAATACGAAGACCAGGAAGGCCACGAAACCGGCCAGCAAAGCCGCACCCTCCCCGCGGCCGATGGAGCCGTCGAGCCCAAGCATCAGCAGCACGCCCGAGGCGACCAGGATGAACACTGCCTCTGCCGCCAGCAGCCGCATGCCGATCAGGAGCGGGGCGAACAACGCGGCCGCGGCGAGCGTGAGGCCGAGGCCGGCAATGTTGCTGCCGATGACATTGCCCAGCGCCAGCTCAGGTTGTCCGACCGCGAACGCGTAGGCATTCACCGCCAGTCCGGGCAGCGAGGTGGCGAAGGAAATCAGCAACAGGCCGGTCCGGAATGGCGAGAGCCCGAACCGCTGGGCAAGGCCCGATGTGCCCCTGACCACGGAGTCGCCTCCGAGCAGGAGCAGGAACAGGCCCAACGCGAACATCCCCAGCGTGTTTCCCATCACTACTCCCCTGGCATCCAGCCGCTATTTCTTCTTCGGAATATACAGGTCGGTGATGCTGCCCTCGAACACTTCGGCGGCCATGCCTACCGATTCGCTCAAGGTGGGATGCGGATGGATCGTGTGGCCGATGTCGCCCGCCTCGCAACCCATCTCGATGGCCAGCGTGATTTCCGCGATCAGGTCGCCCGCGTGGACGCCGACGATGCCGCCGCCAATCACCCGATGCGTGGCCTCGTCGAAAATGAGTTTGGTGAAGCCCTCGGTGCGGCCGAGGCCAACCGCGCGGCCGGACGCGGCCCACGGGAACTTGGCGGTGCCGACGGCGATGCCTTTGTTGCGGGCCTCGGTCTCGGTGACGCCCACCCAGGCGATTTCCGGATCCGTGTAGGCCACCGAAGGGATGACCCGCGCCACCCATTCGCGCTTCTCGCCGGCGGCGACTTCCGCGGCCAACTTGCCCTCGTGCGTGGCCTTGTGCGCCAGCATGGGCTGGCCGACGACATCGCCGATCGCGAAGACATGCGGCAGGTTGCTGCGCATTTGCCTGTCCACGGAAATGAAGCCGCGCTCGGAAACCGCCAGGCCCGCCGCCTGCGCATTTATCTTGCCGCCGTTGGGCGTACGGCCGACCGATACCAGCACGCGATCGAAACGGGTGGTCGTTGGCGGCTTGCCGCCCTCGAAGCTCGCATGCAGGCCGTCGTCCCTGGCCTCGACCTTCGCCACTTTGGTGCCGAGGTGAATGGCCACGCCGCGCTTCTTGAGCCGGTCGGAAAGCGGCTTGACCAGGTCGGCGTCGCAGCCGGGCATCAGTTGATCCATGAATTCAACCACGGTCACGCGACTGCCCAGGGAGGCATACACACAAGCCATCTCCAGGCCGATGATGCCGCCGCCGACCACCAGCAATTCTTTCGGCACGTCAGCCAGCAGCAGCGCGTCGGTCGAATCCATCACGCGCGGATCCTGCCACGGGAAACCGGGCAACTTCACCGGCTGCGAGCCCACCGCGACGATGCACTGCTCGAAGCGCAGCAATTTCCGGTCAGGCCCGCTGCCGATCTCCAGCTCATTGGCCGAGACGAAGCGCGCATCGCCGGTGATGGTGCGCACCTTGCGCCGCTTGGCCATGCTGGCCAGGCCGGAGTTCATCGTGTCCACCACGTTGTCCTTGTGGGCACGCAGCTTGTCCAGGTCGATGCTGCGCCTCGCCGAAGGTGACGCCATAGCTGGCGGCATGGCGTGCTTCCTCGATCACCTCGGCCGCGTGCAGCAAGGCCTTGGAGGGAATGCAGCCGACGTTGAGGCAGACGCCGCCGAGCTTTTCATATCTCTCGACCAGCACGACATCCATGCCCAGGTCGGCTGCGCGGAACGCCGCGGTGTAGCCGCCCGGGCCGGCGCCGAGCACGACCAGCTGGCAAGTGACATCAGCCGCACTGCTGCCGGCTGGCGCGGCTTGCGGGGCTGCTACTGGAGTTGGCGCGGGTGCGGGTGCGGGTGCGGGTGCGGGTGCGGCTGCCGAAGCAGGCGCCGCGATCGCGGGCTCGCCGGCAGCCTCGATGACCGCAATCACCTGGCCTTCGGAAACGGTATCGCCGACCTTGACCTTCCATTCCTTCAGCACGCCCGCCGCACTCGACGGAACTTCCATCGTCGCCTTGTCGGACTCCAGCGTGACCAGCCCCTGGTCCTTTCCGATCGCGTCGCCGACGACCGCCAACAGCTCGATGACCGGCACGTCCTTGCTGCCGCCGATATCCGGCACTTTTATTTCGATCAGCTTGACCACGTCGGCTCCTGCCATGTTCTGTTTCTGGATCGCTGAACGCGCTTTGCTCAGACCAGCAGGCGGCGAAGATCGGCGAGCACCTGCGAAAGGTATGTCGTGAAGCGCGCGGCGGCGGCGCCGTCGATGACCCGGTGGTCGTAACTCAGCGAGAGCGGAAGCATCAGTCGCGGCGCGAACTCGGCGCCGTTCCAGACCGGCTTGGTCTGCGACTTCGATACGCCCAGGATGGCCACTTCCGGCGCGTTGATGATCGGCGTGAACGCCGTTCCGCCGATGCCGCCCAGCGACGAGATCGAGAAGCAGCCGCCCTGCATGTCGGCGGGGCCGATCTTCTTCTCGCGCGCCTTGCCGCTGATCACGGCAAGTTCCTGCGACAGCTCCAGCAGGCCCTTCTTGTCGCAGTCGCGCAGCACCGGCACCATCAGGCCGTCGGGCGTGTCCACCGCGATGCCGATGTGGAAATATTTCTTCAGCACCAGGTTGTCGCCGTCAAGCGAGGCATTGAACGCCGGGATATTTCTTCAGCGCCGCGACCGATGCCTTGATCAGGAACACCAGCGGCGTGATCTTGATGTCCTTGTGCTCTTCGCCGAGCTTCTTGCGGAAGGCCTCCATCTCGGTGATGTCGGCTTCCTCGAACTGGGTGACGTGCGGAATCATCGCCCAGTTCCGCGCCAGGTTGGCGCCGGAGATCTTGTTGATGCGCGAACGTGGCTGCAGCTCGATCTCGCCGAACTTGCTGAAATCCACCTGCGGCCATGGAATCAGTTGCAGGCCGCCTTCTGTGGATCCGGCGCGGGACGGCAGGCCTGCGGAGAGGACCGCCTTCACGTGCTGCTGCACATCGACCTTGCTGATCCTGCCGCCGCGCTCGCTGCCCTTGACCTGCGACAGGTCGACGCCCAGCTCGCGGGCGAATACGCGCACGGCCGGACTGGCGTAAGGCAGGGCGCCCGGCAACAGCGCATCCGCATCGAGCAGGCGTGGGCCGGTCGCTGCCGGGGTGACCGGGCCCGGCGAAGGCGCAGCAGCCACGGACGTCGGTGGCGCTGTCGGCTTGGCCGGCGCTGGCGGCGCGGGAGCGACGGGAGCGCTGCTGGCAACCGCGACCGGAGCCGCCGGGACCGGGGCGTCGGCTTTCGCAGCCACGGCCGTATCCGAGGCCTCGATCATCGCCACCACCGCACCGGTCGTGATCTCGTCACCGACCTTGACCAGCAGTTCGCGGATGGTGCCGGCGAACGGCGACGGCACTTCCATCGTCGCCTTGTCCGATTCAAGCGTGACCAGTCCCTGGTCCTTGCCCACGACATCGCCGACCTTCACCAGCAACTCGATTACCGGCACGCCTGAATCGCTGCCGATATCGGGTACGCGGGCTTCCATGAGCTCGGCCATTCGCTTCACCTGCCTGATTTACCAAGGCGGCTATTGTGGCCTGATTGCCGGCAGCGGCCAACCTCGCAAAAAAAAGCCCCCGGGGAGGGGGCGCGGGGAAAACGGCGTTACCACCGTGTTTGCGCTCAAGGCGCGTCAGTACGCTTGTGTTCGTCCACCCGCAGCAACTGCAGGGGCTTGGCGTCGGGCAGCCTGAACTCAAGCGCATTGTCGAGATCGTCGATGCGGCGAAGGCGTTGGCACATGGCTTCGGCCAAGGGCTCCAGGGCCTTGGCCCGGGCATCCACATTGGTGTCGAGCTCCTTCTGCATGCGTTCCATCCGGGCCTCGAACTCCTGGGACTTCTTTTCGCCGCCGAACACCGCTTTCAAGGCGGAGCTGACCGCGCCGCCGACGATATCGGGAACGTATTCCGAGATGATGGGCTCGACCACGTCCTCCAGGGCGTCGTCATTGAGCAGGGCCAGCGGCTTGGCATTCATTTCCCGGATCACCCGCTCGTGCTCCGAATCCAGCTTGGCCACGGTCTTCTTGGGATTGCTGGCCAGCGCGCGCGCAACTTCGGTCAGCGCCGTGAACGCGATGTCCACCGCCTCGGACGTCACCTTCTGGACCTCGGGAACCAGCTTCTGCATTTCGCCTTCCATCTCCACCAGGCGGTCGTGGTCGGCCGCCGTCACGGTCGCTTCCTTGCCATCGATGAACAGTCGTCCGCCGCCGATGCCGATCTCGCCCGGCTTGCGCTTGTCCTGGGTGAACAGGAAGGCCGAGCGATAGGTGGAGACCGAGTAGTCGGAGCTGACGTTGCAGCTGGAATGGGAGTCCTTGTCGCTGGAATGCGCCTGGACCATTCCAGTGGCAAGCAACAAGGCGGTCGTGAGGGCTGCTCGGTTCATCAAGGGCTCCGGTGCGGTGGACTGGAGCCAAGTTTTGCACGGACCCATCGCGGGCAAACGTGCCGAACGGCGCGGTGACTATCGTCACGGATCGGGCCGCCGCGTTTTTGCCGACGCCGGTCCCCGGCGTATCCTGTCGGGAATCCCCTTCGTGAGAACCGGCCTTGTCCGTGTCCGATCTTGTCCGCCGGCGACCCTTCCTGGCGGTCGTGGCGCTAGCGCTTTTTCTCGGCCTGTCGTTCCAGGGCACCCGCGGGCTCTGGGAGCCTGACGAGGGCCGCTACACCAACGTCGCCCTGCAGATGCTGCACACCGATGATTTCATCAGCCTGCGGCGCAACGAGGAATCGCTCCACTTCACCAAGCCGCCGGTGACCTACTGGGCCATTGCCGGCAGCGTCACCGCGTTCGGGCGCACCGAATGGGCAGTCCGCCTGCCGATGGCGCTGGCGTTTGCGTTCACCGTTGCCCTGGTGTTCCAGTTGGGCAAGCGCTTCGTACCCGAAAAACCCTGGCTGCCTGCGCTGATCTATGCGACCAGTCCGGTGCCGTTCCTGGCCGCCAATTCAGTCAACACCGACACCATGCTGGCCGCCACCGAGGCGCTGGCCGTTTTCTTCTATGTGCGCGAGCGCTTCGGGGGAGGCTCGCTGCGCTGGCTGGACGCCATGTGGGCTGGCTTCGGACTCGCCTTCCTGACCAAGGGCCCGCCGTCGCTGCTGCCGTTGCTGGCCATCCTCGTTTTCGAGATCAGCCAGGGCCGCAGCAAGCGCCTGTTCCGGCCGCTGGGCCTGCTCGCGTTCGCCGTGATCGGGCTGGGCTGGTTCCTGGTGGTCATCCGAAGGCATCCGGGATTGCTGGATTTCTTCCTCGGACACGAGGTCTACGCGCGGATCGCCACCGACAAGCTCAAGCGCTTCCCGCAGTGGTACGGACCGTTCGTGGTGTTCGTTCCGACTCTGGTATTCGGCTCCCTGCCCTGGCTGGCGGCAGCCGTGCCTCGCCTGGTCCAACGCTGGAAAGCGCGTAGCGCCATGCCTGATGAATTGCGCTTCCTCTGGTTCTGGCTGGCCTTGCCCCTGCTCATATTCAGCCTGTCCCGCTCGCGCCTGCCGCTCTACCTGCTGCCCCTGTTCGTGCCGGTGTCGCTGCTGTTGGGTCGCGCCTTGAGCCAGTGCCGCTGGCGGCCGCTAACCGTTGCCCTGTTGACCGTCTGGGTGGTGCTGCTGCTGGGCGTGAAATACGGTGTCGCGGTGTATCGGTCCGACAAGGACGCCCGGACGTTTGCCGCACAGCTGTCGCCGATGTTGCCCGGCCATCCCAAGCACCTGATGTTCGTCGAGGACATGACCCGCAACGGACTGAATCTGTATTTCGACAGCGACATCCAGCGGCTGTCCTTCAAGCCCAGGCCGAAGATGCTGTCGGACTCGTCGTATGACAGGACCCTCGCGCAAGCGCTTGCCCAGCACCAGACCCAGCGGGTGTTCATCATGAAGCGCGAGGTGGAAGGCTACTTCCTGACCGCCGTGCGCGAGGCCGGCAAGACGCCGGTGTTGCTCGGCGTGGTGCCCGAGATCCGCGGCCGGACCGAGCGCGAGCGGGTGGTTTACACGACAGCCGGAGACTTCCCGCAGACGGTCCGGAACTAGATCGCGACAATCGTCTCAGGGGTGCTCGGCTTCCAGATGGATGCGCTCCCGGCGCACCAGGTAGACGCCGCTGGCGATGATGATGGCGGCGCCGATCAGCGTGAAACGATCCGGCGTGGTGCGCCACAGTATCCAGTCCAGTCCGAGCCCCCAGGCAAGCGCGCTGTACTCCAGTGGCGCGATCGCCGAGGCCTCGCCATGGCGAAAGGCCTCGGTGATCGCCAGCTGGCCGAGAAATCCGAAAATGGCGATGCCAACCAGCACCCAGGTATCGGCCGCGCGGATTGCGACCCATTCGGGGGCAGCCAGCGTCCCCGCACCCAGGGCGACCATCGCCATCAGCCAGAACAGCTGGCTCTCGGTCGAATCGGTGCGGCCGACGATGCGCACGGTGATGGCGGAGATCGAATAGCAGACGGCAGAGACCAACACCGCCAGCCCGCCGAGGGTAAACATGCCGCTCCCCGTGGGCCGCAGCACCACGATCACGCCGAGCAGGCCGACCAGCACGGCAATCCAGCGCGCCGAGTCGACCCGCTCACCGAGGATCGGCACCGAGAGCACGGTGATCAGGAGCGGCGCGATGAAGAAAATGCTGTACGCCTCCGCCAATGGCAGATGGCGCAGGCCGAAGGTAAACATGGACAGCATGCCGATGCCCAGGACGCCGCGCAGCAGGTGCAGGGGCCAGCGCACCCGGACCAGGGTCGGGAAAGCGCCCCGCCAGGCCACGTACGCAATGACCAGCGGCAGCGAGGAAAACGCCCGCATCGCCGCCACCTGCAGGGCTGGATAGTGCGGGGCAAGCAGCTTCAGGCCGGTGTCCATGAGCGAAAACATGGCGACCGCGAGCAGCATCGCGCCGATGCCGCGCAGGTTGGAATGAGGTTTCATGGCGCAAGTATGTTGGATGAACGGCCTGGCTGTTTTAGCCACTATAATGTCGTTTCCGCCACTGCCGGTGCGGTGGGCCGGAGCAGAAGCTATCCCTACCCGGGGTCCAAGACCCTTCTGTACGGAGCACTGACATGCGCAATCCCAGCAAACATCTCATCCTCGCCAGCCTGTTGCTGTCGACCAGCGTGTTCGCCATGACGCCGGCGCCGGCCGGCGAGACCGCGGCCGCCCAGCCTGTGTTCAATCCGGGCAGCCAATACACCGCCACCCTGGACCAGACCAACAACCAGTGGCGCCTGCAGCCGCTCAACGGCCAGGACGTGGTCATCGATACCGGAAGCTGCGCCACCGGCGCCATGGTGCCGACCGGCGTCTGGCTGCTGGTACGCGATGCCCAGGGTCGGGCCGAACTGCTGGCGCCCTCGGTAACCCACCTGCCGGCCGGCCATCCGGATCACGTCGCCCTGCGTGCCTGCGACAAGGCGCAGGGTCGCCAGCTGGCCGTGCCGCAGAGCGTGCTCGACCTGCTGACCGCGAACACCGGAGCGATCTATGTCAGGAACTGAGGGCCGCCTGCGCATGGGCATCCTGGCGATCGACGGCTGCATGCTCTCGAGCATCGCCTCGGCCAGCGACTCGCTGCGCATAGCCCAGACGCTTTCCGACATCCGCCATCCCAACAGCGGCCTGCGCCTGGAGACCGTGGTATTCGGCGCCCGCGGTCAGGACAAGGTGCGCACTTCGATAGGCCTTGAACTGGGCGGGCTGCAACCGCCGCCCGAGGACATCGACCTGCTGCTGCTGCCCGGCCTGCTGCACAACAGCGCGCAGGACCTGGTGGCGAGGGTGGCGAAGCTGCAACCGGAAATGGAGCTGATTCGGGCGATGCACCTGCGCGGAGTGCAACTGGCCGGCAGCTGCAGCGGCAGTTTCCTGATGGCGGAATCCGGATTGCTCGACGGCCACCGCGCCACCTGCAGCTGGTGGCTGGCAAACTCCTTCCGGGAGCGCTATCCGGGCGTTCGCCTGGAAGCCGACGCCATGGTCGTCGAGGACGGCGGGCTGTTGACGGCCGGCGGCGCCAGCTCGCTGCAATCGCTGATGATGAAACTGATCGGCCGGGCCGGCGGCGACGAACTGGCGCAACAGACCGCGCGCATGCTGCTGATCGATGGCGAACGGCAAAGCCAGGCGCCCTTACGTAAGCCAGGCCTTGATGGAGCGCCCGCGCAACTCACTGTCGGAGAAGGCCGAGCATTTCCTGCAGCACCAGTTGCACCATGAGGTCAGCGTCACCCAGCTGGCCGAACATTGCGGCACCAGCGAACGCAGCCTGCTGCGCCACTTCCGCGCCCATCATGGCGTGACGCCGGTCGCGCACATCCAGCACCTGCGCGTGGAGCGGGCCAAGGCGCTGCTGGAGACCACCCACCTGAGCTTCGATGAAATCGTCGAACGCTGCGGCTACAGCGACAGCGCCAGTTTCCGCAAGCTGTTCAAACGGGCCACGGCGATCACTCCGGGCGATTATCGCGAACGCTACCGGCTGCGACCCCACTAACGCCGTCGCGACCCCGTCGTCACTCGCGGCGCAGCGTGCCGAACAACCAGTCGCCGAGCGGGTAAGTGATGTTGAAATTGCATTGCGCCATGCGCTTTGGGTCGTGATGGATCCGGTGCAGCCAGCGCAACTTGCGCACCAGCCAACGCTGGGCAAGCCAGTGGCCCTCCGGCAGGTGATAGGCCAGGTGCAGGATTTCGTAATTCAGGAAGTAGGCCAGTCCGGTGGCGATGAAAATCCAGGCCACGTTGGCCGAGAGCAGCCAGGCAAGCAGGAACCATACCGGCAGCCCGAACAGCCCGAAGAAGAAGATCACCAGCACCGGCGGAAACAGCACGGCGCGCAGGTCGCGCAGGTTGTCGATCGGCATGGCCTGGTGGTTGAAGAAGCGGTGGTGCTGTCCGGCATGGCGCTTGTACAGCAGGCCCAGGCCACGGAACGGCCGATGCATCGGGAAGCGGTGCCCGAAATATTCCGCCAGGTTGGAATAGACCAGCGCCAGCGGCAGCGTCAGCCATTCCAGCGGCTGCACGTGCTGCAGTTGCGCCAGGCACAGCAGCAGCACCGCCGTCCCCAACCCGAAGGTGACCGCCAGGTTGATCCTGCCGCTGTAGCCGGACGGAATCTCGCGATCCCGGTAATCGTCGCGAAAGCGTCCGACCGCGTCCGGCCAGCCGACGCCGCTCATTGCCGCCTGCCCGTTGCGCGATCGCGCGATCAAGGTATGCAACCCCCGCGCTGCCATGAAGCTCTTCCCAGGCTTGATATTACGCAAGCTGCGGGCCAATCGAACACAATGTCCCCATGCGCAAGATCGTTCACATCGACATGGACGCCTTCTACGCCTCGGTGGAGCAGCGCGACGATCCGAGCCTGCGCGGCAAGCCGGTGGTGGTGGCCTGGCGCGGCGCCCGCTCGGTCGTCTGCGCGGCGTCCTACGAGGCGCGCAAGTTCGGGATTCGCTCGGCGATGCCGGCGATTCGAGCCGAGCGTCTATGCCCCTCGGCCATTTTCGTCCCACCCGACTTCACCCGTTACCGTGCCGCATCGCGCCATGTGCGCGAGATCTTCCTTCGCCATACCGACCTGGTCGAGCCGCTCTCGCTCGACGAGGCGTACCTGGACGTGACCGAAAACAAGCAGGGACTGGCCAGCGCCACGGCCGTGGCGCTGGCCATCCGCGAGTCCATCCGCGAAGAAACCGGCCTCACCGCCTCGGCCGGGATCGCGCCGAACAAGTTCCTGGCCAAGATCGCCTCTGACTGGCGCAAGCCGGACGGCCAGTTCGTGATCCGACCCGAACAGGTCGAAGCCTTCCTGACCCCGCTGCCGGTAGCCAAGCTGCATGGTGTGGGTCGGGTGATGGAGGGCAAGCTTGGCGAGCTCGGCATCGTCACGGTCGGACAACTTCGCGCCTATGGGAAAGCCGAACTCGAACGCCGCTTCGGCCGCTGGGGCCGGCGCCTGCATGAGCTCTCGCGTGGCATCGACGAACACCCGGTCGTCAGCGAGCGTCCGACCTTGCAGGTATCGGCGGAGGACACCTTCGAGCGCGACCTGCGGCTGCACGAGACCGACGACACGCTGCGACGACTGGCGGGCAAGGTCTGGGCCGCGACGCAGAAGGAACCCGAGCGCATCGGGCGAACCGTGGTGCTCAAGCTGAAGACGAGCGACTTCCGCATTCTTACCCGAAGCCTCACGCCACCGCAGCCACCGGCGTCGGAAGCCGAGTTGATCGAGATCGCGCTGTCGTTGCGCGAGCGGGTCGGGCTGCCGTCGCGAACCCGCTATCGCCTGGTCGGCGTCGGCCTCGGCAATTTTCGCGACGCCGATGCCTTGCCGCCGCAGTCGGAGCTGTTCGCCTGACCGATCGGGATCTCAACGCCCGGGGGCAAGTCGCATCGGCGCCTGGTCGTAGTGCCAGTTGCCGTCGGCCCGCAGGCAGGCCGCAACCGGCGCACTGCCAGGCAACCGGCTCCAGCGATCACCGATGGCGGCGGCGAACGCACCGTCGGCAACCGGCAGCAAGTGAGTCGAGCGTCCGCCATCGCCACAGTCCAGGACGATCTCCAGCTTGCCATCGCTCCATCGCGCAGAATCACCGGCAAGCAGTCGCGACGCGCGGAAGTTGCTTGCCGACCACGCGCCTTTTTCCATACCGACCGTAGCGCCGGCGGTATCCACGATCCAGACGCCGCCCTTGCCCATGACCTGCAAACTGGCGACGTCGGCAGAACTGAAATCGGCCTTGAGCGCGGTGGCCTCGTCCACGCCGAAACCGAAACGCGTGCCGGTGTCGAGCAGCAGGCGCAGGAGCCGGCCCTCGCGTTGGCTCTCGTGGAAATGGCTGTCGGTCACGCCCAGGGTGAATACGCCCAGGCCGCCATGGGCGAGATAGGTCAGTTGGTCGGGGTCGCCATGCATGGTGCAATCGCCGCGCATTTCGCACAGCTGCGAGTTGGCCTCGACCGCCAGCGCGCCGAAGCGCAGGGCATGTTCGCTGGTGCCGCCGCTGATCATCGGAATGGTCCCGGCCTGGTTGCCGGCCTGCACGGCGTCCCCGGCGCTGGTGCCGGCGAGCGGAATGCCGCCTTCGACGCGCTCGAGCAGGCGGCTGGCCAGCGGCGTGAACCGGCCCGGCTCCACTTGCAGGCTGCGCATGGTCAGCGACTGGTCGCCACCGTTGAGGAAGAAGGCGTCGGCGCTTTCCACCAATTCCGACAGGCGCTCCGGATGCAGGCAGAACGCCCGCTGGTACGCGGCCCATTCCGGATGGATTGCCGCGCGCTCGATCACTCCATTCCAGCGAAAGCGCAGCGCGTCGAGCTGGTCGCAATCGCCGGCCCGTATCAATGCCGGCTCCAGCGGCAGCCAGCGCGCCTCGGCGCCTGCGGCCTCGAACAGGGCCAGGTAGTAGTCGACACTGGCGAAGACGTCGTTCGAGGAGGATGTCAGCACGACCACGCGTGGCCGGCCCGACTTGTCCTTGCGCTGCGGGTTGCTGGCGGCGGCCGCGACGAAATCCCGATAGATCGCCTGCATGGTCGGCTCACTGGCGTCCAGGAACACCTGCTCGCGCTGGGTGCCGCCATCGCGGCGCAGCGGACGCACCTGGAAGGCATCGTCGACCAGCCCCTGCTCTTCCGCGCCTAACTTGATGGGCGCCAACTGCTCGTGCCACTCGCTCTCGCCAAAGGCGTTGCCGCGCAGGCGCGGGCGCAGCTCGTCGAGCCCTGCAAGCACCGCCTGCTGGCGCTGCAGCCCGCCAATCCAGGTCTTGAACGCGGCCAGCTTCTGCCGGCCATCGTCCGAGTACCTGAAGCGGTTCGCACGCAAGGCCTGGCCGTCCTGGAAGTAGCGCTCCGCCTGATCCCGTTTTTCGCCGATGCACTGCTCAGGTTCGGTACTTGAACAGACGGGATCCGCGCCGCCGATCAACCACAACTGCTTGGCATCGGCCAGCGCGGGGGAAAGCACCGTGAGCGCAAGCAACAACTGCCCCGCGAGGACGCCCCGCAGGCGACGAATCATTCCTTGCCCTTGAGCAACCCGCGAAGGCCGGCGAACGGATTTCCGGTGGCGGCCGCCACCTTGTCTTCGGCGCTGGCGGCGCTTTCGCCGGTGTAGTCCTCGTAACGCGAATGCTCGTTGTCGTGGCAGTACACGCAGAGCAACTCCCAGTTGCTGCCGTCCGGCGGATTGAAGTCGTGATCGTGGTTGCGATGATGCACGGTCAATTCCTGCAGGTTGGCGCGGGTGAATTCCCGCGCGCAGCGCCCGCAGATCCATGGATACATCTTGAGGGCGCGTTCCCGATAGCCCTTGTCGCGCTGCTCGGCGTCGCGCCGGGCCTGGGCGACGATTCGGTCGAGCTTGGCGTGATCGATGGTGGGCTTGTTGGAGGACATGCGATGCCTGCCTGAGGGGTGTCGCCAAGATATCGCACCGCGAGAGGCCTGTCCGCAGGAGGGTTCGCCGGCGGCCATGGGATCGGCGAAACAAGCGGCTTGCGTTAAGCTTGCAGCCATTCCAGCCGCCCGGATTTGCCGCCATGCCTTCCTTCGACGTCGTCTCCGAAGTCGACAAGCACGAATTGACCAACGCCGTGGACACCGCCAACCGTGAGTTGGCGACCCGCTTCGACTTCAAGGGCAGCGATGCCCGCTTCGAACTGGCGGAGTCGGTGGTGACCCAGTTCGCCCCTAGCGATTTCCAGCTCAAGCAGATGCTGGATATCCTGCGCGGCCGGCTGGTCACCCGCGGCATCGACATCCGCTGCCTGGAGATAGCCGATCCGGAGGTGAACATCGCCGAGGCGCGCCAGAAGGTGACCATCAAGCAGGGCATCGAACAGAAGCTCGCCAAGAAGATCGTCGCGGCGATCAAGGAAGCCAAGCTCAAGGTCGAGGCGCAGATCAACGGCGACAAGCTACGCATCACCGGCAAGAAGCGCGACGACCTGCAGACCGCGATGGCGCTGTTGAAGAAAGGCGACTTCGAACTGCCGCTGCAGTTCGATAATTTTCGCGACTAGGCCGGATCCGCGGTCGAGCCGAACAAGACCGCCAGGTCATCGGGCGTCAGCAGGCGCCAGGCTCCGGGGGCGAGATCGCCCAGGGTCAGGCCGCCGATGGAAACGCGGTGCAGCGATTCGACGTGGTTGCCTACCGCAGCGAACATCCGGCGGACCTGGTGGTAGCGTCCTTCTATCGTGGCGATCCGCGCCCGGCGCGGCTCCATCGCGGTGAGAGTGGCGGGAGCCAGCGGCTGGTTCTCCGACTCCAGCATCAGCTCGCCGCTGGCGAAGATGGCCGCCTCGTCGCCGCGCAGGTCATTGGCAAGCACCGCCTCGTACACCTTCGGCAGATGCGCTTTCGGTGAGGTGATCCGGTGCAATAACGCGCCATCGTCGGTCATCAGCAACAGGCCGGAGGTATCCCGGTCCAGGCGCCCCACCGAAGACAGCACCGGATTGCGCAGCCGAAAGCGCGGCGGCAGCAGATCGTAGATCAGCCGGCCGGTGTCCTTGGTCGAACAGGTGTAGCCGACCGGCTTGTGCAGCATCAGGATCATGCCCTGCGCGGGATCCAGCGGCTCGTCGTCGACCAGGATGTCCTCATGCGCGGCAGCGTCGTCCACGCCCAGCTCGCTGCCATCGCGGCGCGTGACCCAGCCGTTGCGCAACAGGGTGGTCACGTCCTTGCGGCTGCCGTAACCGAGATTGGCCAACAGTTTCACCAGTTTCATGCGGCCGCCTTGATTGCTTCGATGACTTTGAATCCGTCCTGTTCCCGGACGGTGCGAACACTGGTGAAACCCTGCGCAAGCTCGGCTTCGTAAGGCAGGTGCCGGTTGGCGACCAGCCACAGGCGTCCGCGCGGTTTCAGCGCCGCCGCAGCCGCTGCGATGAAGGCGCGACCGAGTTCGGGCTGGTCGGCCCGGCCCTGGTGGAATGGCGGATTGCTGACGATGAAATCGTAGCGGTCAGCCAGTCCGGCGGTGACATCGTGCCAATGGAAAGCCAACCGGGCCGAAGGTGCTGGCTCGCCCGGGGCCGCCAGATTCAGGCGCGCCAGATCCAGCGCCCTGGCCTCGGCCTCGTAAAGGTCCATGGCAATCACGCCAGGACAACGCGCCAGCACTTCGGCCGACAGATAGCCGAAGCCGGCGCCCAGGTCCGCGCCCTTTCCGGCCAGGTCCGTGGGAAGACAACTTGCCAGCAACGCCGATGCCGCGTCGATCCGATCCCAGGCGAACAATCCGGGGCGGCTGAGGAAGCGGCCATCCGCAATCGGCCGTGGCGCGTCGAGCAGGGCCCACTGCCGGATCCGTTCCGAATCCAGCTTCGCCGCGTCGGCCATTGCCCAGAAGACACGGCACTTGTTCTTCGACAGGCTTTGCACCGGTCCGGCCAGGCTGGCCAGATCCGGCTTCGGCCGAGCGCGCACCTTCGGTGTTGAGCACGCTGGCGACCACCATGCCGCCAGGCGACATGCCGCAACGCGCGCGCCAGCAAGCGCGCGGGACTTCATCGCGCTGTCGTGGCGGCAGCACGAGGACCAGGTCGAACTCGCCTTCGCCGACGACCGGCACCGCGTTCAAGCCGGCGCGCTCGCAAGGCGTCGGCATACGGACGGAAGCTCTGCTCGCAGACCCATCGCGAAGCCAGGGCGGGCAATCCGTCGCCGGCGCGCGCGCGGAGGAACAACACCCGCTTGCTCTCCGGCCAGCGCAACGCGCCGCTGGCGAACGGCAGCAGCAATGTCGCCATGGCCGCATCGTCACCAACGGAGAAGGGAGCAAGTTCCACTGAAGCACCGGAGCGACGAGCGAGACGCGAATCTTACAGCCTGGCGCGGCCTCGGCCCCGGCCAGGAAGTGTCAGGGCTTGGCCGCCGACGGCGTGACTCGCCAAACGACATTGCCGACGTCGTCGGCAACCAGCAGCGCGCCCGCCTTGTCCACGGCCACGCCAACCGGCCGGCCAAGCGCGTTGCCCTTGCCGTCGAGGAAGCCGGTGAGCACCTCTTCCACCGCCCCGGAGGGACGTCCCTTGTCGAACGGCACGAAGACCACCCGGTAGCCGCTGGGCGGACTGCGATTCCACGAACCGTGCTGGCCGATAAAGGCCCCGCCGGAAAAATGCGCGGGCAACAGCGCGCCCTCGTAGAAGGCCAGTCCAAGCGAGGCGGTGTGCGGGCCGAGCGCGTAGTCGGGCGCCAGCGCCGAAGCCACCAGGTCCGGACGCGGCGGCTTCACCCGTTCGTCCACATGCTGGCCGTAGTAGCTGTAGGGCCAGCCGTAGAAACCGCCATCCTTGAGCGAGGTCATGTAATCGGGAACCAGGTCGCTGCCGATCTCATCGCGCTCGTTGACCGTGGTCCAGAGCAGCCCGCTATCGGGTTGCCATGCCAGTCCAACCGGATTGCGCAGCCCGGAGGCGAACACGCGCGAGCGCCCGGTGGCAGGATCCACTTCGAGCACGGCGGCGCGGCCGACCTCGTTATCCATGCCGTTTTCAGCCACGTTGCTGTTCGAGCCCACCGTCACGTACAGAAGCGACCCGTCGCGACTGGCGAGCACATTCTTGGTCCAGTGATGATTGATCGGACCGGCAGGCAGGTCGGCCACCTTGACCGGTCGCGAAGTCAAACGGGTGCTGCCCTGGTCGTACGAAAAGCGAACCAGTGCGTCGGAATTGGCGACATAGAAGGTGTCGCGAACCAGCGCCATGCCGAACGGCGAGTTCAGCTGTTCGGCAAATATCGTCCGCGTCTCGGCCACGCCGTCGCCGTCGGCGTCGCGCAACAGGGATATCCGGTTGGCGCTGGGCACGGCCGCGCCGGCGCGCTTCATCACCGCTTTCATCACCGCGCCCTTGATGCCCTTGGCGTCGTCGGGCTTGGCCGGTTGGTTGGTCTCTGCAACCAGCACGTCACCGTTGGGCAACACGTACAACCAGCGCGGATGATCGAGGCCGGTTGCAAACGCCTGCACCGCCAAGCCCTTCGCCGGCTTGGGCGTGACACCTGCCGGCCAGCCCTTGGCCGGCGCGATATCGACCGTCGGTATCAACTGCGGGTGCGGCGGCGGCAGCGTTGGCTGGGGGCCGGTGCCCGCCTCGAGCGGAACAGTAGCCGACTCCCGGCAGGCGCCGGCGAGCAGGACAACAAACAATCCAGCGACCAGATGCCCGATCCGTGGCATGTGCAACTCCATTGGTAACGTGCGCCATCGTATTTACCTGGCCATTACGCTGCGATGAACGGTTGTCGACGCCCTGACGGCAACGCCCCTGCAACCAGCCAGTTGCCACGCCCGGGTCGTCAGGGAGTAACATCAAGGCGCCATGAGACGCCCCTTCCGACCCATGCGATCACGTTTCGCCCGCCTTCTGGCCTCCGTGCTGGTGGTGGCCTCGATGCTGGGCAATGGCCTGGCCTTCGCCCAGGCGCCGTCGGCTCCGGTCAGGCACCATGGCTGCGCCGAGATGATGGGCGCGCAGCACCATGGCGATTGTTGCAATGACGATGGACAATCCTGCCCCGGGCCCAGCGCCAGCTGCGATGACCAGTGCATGTTCCGTTGCCAGTCCGCGGCCGTCCTTCCTTTGCTGGTCCCGGCGTTGCTGGCAAGCGACCGCTCCGGTTCCGTGCTGGCGCAACTTCCGATGAACGAGCGACCACCCGCCGTTCTTGCTTCCGCCCTGCGACCTCCGATTTCCGCCTGACGACTGACAGCCCGGTCGCGACGCCCTTGGGCAGTCGCGCTTGTTTGCGTTGACTGGAAATCGCCATGACCTTCTCCCCTTCTCGCTTTGCCGCGACCGTCGCTCGCGTGCTTGCTCGCCCTTCTCTCGAGCCTGGCCCTGCTGACCGCCTGCGATCGGCACGAGTCCGCCGGCAATGCGCCTGCCGCTCCGCAAATTCCGCCGGCGACCCAGCCGACAACGGATGCCAGACAGGGCGAGCAGGTCGTCCTCTACTACTACGACCCGATGCGACCCGAAGTGCACTTCGACAAGCCGGGCAAATCGCCGTTCATGGATATGGAACTGGTGCCGAAATACGCCGAGCCCGAAGTCGCCCCGGCCAACGGTCACGCGGGCGGCGTGGCGGTCAATGCCGCCATCGTCCAGAGCCTGGGCATCCGCACCGCAAGTCCCACGCGTGGCGACGTCCGGCCCTCGGTGCGCGTGCCGGCGCGCGTGGTGGCCGACGCGCGCGGGCAGGCGCGGTTGCAGTCGCGCGTGAGCGGCTGGGTCGAGCGACTGATGGTGCGTTCGGTCGGGCAATCGGTCTCTGCCGGCAGCGTCGTTGCCGAGATCTACTCCCCCGAACTGGTGCAGGCGCAGGAAGAATTGCTGCTGGGCGCCGAAACGGCGGGCCCGGCGACCGAACGCCTGCGCCGATTCGGTATTGCCGATAGCGATATCCAGGCGATTCGCCGCGCGGGCAAGGCCTCGCGAAGATTGCCGCTGCGCGCGCCGGTCGGTGGCGTGGTCACGGAGCTTGGCGTGCGCGAAGGCTCCAGCATTTCACCGGAGACCTTGATCGTCGATCTGTCGGCGCGCAGCGCGGTATGGATCGAGGCCCAGCTGTTTCCGGCGCAACTTGCCAGCCTCGGCAACGTCTTCAATGCCCGCTTCACCCTGCCGGGCCTGCCCGGTCATGAGTGGCGCAGCGATTCCGGAACGCCGGTGGATATCGCCGATCCGGTCACGCAGACCGTGGCGGTGCGCTTCCCGGTCAACGCCACCAGCGGGCTGGTGCTGGGCAGCGTGCTCGACGCCGAGATCGAGGGCGCGTCGCGCAGCGGCGTGCTGCTGGTCCCGGTCTCTGCGGTGATCCGCACGGCGCAGGGCGATCGCGTGGTGATGGAACACGGCAAGAACCGGTTCATGCCGATGCCGGTCAAACTCGGCGAGCACTACGGCGACCAGGTCGAAGTCGTCGAGGGCCTGGCCGAGCGGGATCGCATCGTCGTCTCCGGGACAATTCCTGCTCGATGCCGAGGCCAGCCAGCAATCGGGACTCACCCAGATGAACGGCATGGGCGGATCGAAGCCATGATCGAACGCCTGATCCACGGCTCGCTGGCCAATCGCGGCCTGGTGCTGGCGATCGCCGCGCTGCTTGCGATCGCCAGCATCATTTCCGTGCGGCAACTGCCGCTCGATGCGATCCCCGACCTGTCCGATGTCCAGGTCATCATCCGCACGCCCTACGCCGGGCAGGCGCCCCAGATCATCGAGGACCAGGTCACCTATCCGATCACCACGCGCATGCTGGCCGTGCCCAAGGCCAAGGCCGTGCGCGGCTTCTCCATGTACGGCGATTCGTTCGTCTTCGTCCTGTTCGAGGACGGCACCGACCTGTACTGGGCGCGCTCGCGCGTCCTCGAATACCTGTCGCAGGTTCGCGGCGAACTGCCGGAAGGCATCGACCCGCAACTCGGCCCCGACGCCACCGGCGTGGGCTGGGTCTACCAGTACGCATTGATCGATCGCAGCAACAAGCACGACCTGGCCGAGCTTCGCTCGCTGCAGGACTGGCGGCTTCGCTTCGAACTGCAGCGCGTGCCGGGCGTCGCCGAGATCGCCAGCGTCGGCGGCTTCGTGCGCCAGTACGAAGCCGTGGTCGATCCGCGTCGGCTGCAGGCCTACGGCATCGGCTTCAACCAGCTGATCTCGGCGATTCGCTCTGCCAACCAGGAAACCAGCGGCGGCGCGCCTGGAAATGTCCGAGAGCGAGTACGTGGTGCGCGGCGTCGGCTACATCCGCTCACTCGATGCCCTGGGCGCCGTCCCTACCGGCGTGCTCAAGAACGGCAAGGCCGATCCTGCTTGCGCGATGTCGCCGAGATCCGCTTCGGCCCGGCGCCGCGCAACGGTATCGCCGAACTCAACGGCGAGGGCGAGGCCGTCGGCGGCATCGTGGTCATGCGCGACGGCGAGAATGCCAAGGCAGTGATCGAAGCGGTCAAGGCGCGGCTCGACAGCCTTCGCGGCAGCCTGCCCGCCGGCGTGGAAATCGTGCCGGTATACGACCGCTCCAGCCTGATCGAACGCGCGGTCGGCAACCTTGCGCGGCAAGCTGGTCGAGGAACTGCTGCTGGTGTCGCTGGTCTGCGCGCTGTTCCTGTGGCATGTGCGTTCGGCGATGGTCGCCGTGATCAGCTTGCCCCTGGGCGTGCTGATTGCGCTGGCGATCATGCGCTGGCAGGGACTGAACGCCAACATCATGTCGCTGGGCGGCATCGCGATTGCGATCGGCGCCATGGTCGACGCCGCCGTGGTGATGATCGAGAACGCGCACAAGCACCTGGAAACCTGGGCGCACGAACACGATGGCAAACCCGCCGAAGGCGGCGACCACTGGCGGGTGATCGCCGCCGCCGCCACCGAGGTGGGTCCGGCGCTGTTCTTCTCGCTGCTGATCACCGCGCTGTCGTTCTTGCCGGTATTCGTGCTGCAGGCGCAGGAAGGACGGATGTTCGCGCCGCTGGCCTGGACCAAGACCTGGGCGCTGGCGGTGTCGGCGGGCTTGTCGGTCACGCTGGTGCCGGTGTTGATGGGCTACTGGATTCGCGGCCGTTTCGCCGACGAGTCGGATTTCCGCGTCACGCGCTGGATCGTCGGCGCGTACCGGCCGGCGCTGGCCTTCGCGCTGCGCCGGCCGAAGGCGATCGTGTTGTTCGCGCTGCTCGGGCTGCTCAGCGCCCTGTGGCCCTTAGCCAGCTCGGCAGCGAGTTCATGCCGGAACTGGAGGAAGGCGATGTGTTGTACATGCCGACCACCTTGCCCGGCCTGTCGCCCGGCCAGGCGCTGGCCGTCCTGCAACGCACCGATCGCCTGATCAAGTCCGTACCGGAAGTGGCCAGCGTGTTCGGCAAGGCCGGCCGCGCCGAGACCGCCACCGATCCGGCGCCGCTGACCATGTTGGAGACCATCATCCAGTTCAAGCCCGAGAGCGAGTGGCGCGAGGGACTCACGCGCCGAGGAACTGATGGACGAACTCAAGCAGACAGTCGCCATGCCGGGACTCACGGCATCCTGGGAGCCGCCGATCCTCAACCGCATCAACATGCAGGTCAGCGGCATCCGCACCAAGCTCGGCGTAAGGGTGAGCGGCGCCGACGTGACCAGCATCACCCGCAATGCCGAACGCATCGCCGCGGTGCTGTCGAAGGTGCCCGGCACCGTCGGCATTCGCCGAACGCGCAGCCGATGCCCGCCAGATCGACGTCACGCCGGATCGGGAGATGCTCGCGCGCTATGGGGTATCGATGGCCGATGCACAGGAGTGGCTGGCTTCCGCCATCGGCGGCGAAGCCATCAGCCGCGCCGTGGAAGGACGCGAGCGCTATCCGATCGCGTTGCGCACGCCGCAAGGCTGGCGGGATTCGCCGGAAGCATTGCGCGCGTTGCCCGTGGTGACGCCTTCGGGCGCGCAACTGCCGCTGGGCGCCCTGGCCAGGATCGAGATTTCCGACGGCCCGCCGATGATCCGCAGCGAGGACGCGCAGTTGGCCGCCTATGTTTTCGTCGATCTGCAGGAGAAGGACCTGGGCGGCTATATCGCCCGCGCGAGAAGGCCCTGGAAAGGATGCGCATCTGGACGCCGGCGTCAGCTGGCGTTGGGCCGGCAATTACGAATACCTGCAACGCGCCGGCGAGCGCCTGCGCATGGCCGTGCCGCTGACCTTGCTGATCGTCTTCGCGCTGCTGTTCGCCGCGTTCCGGCGCGTAGCCGAAGCCAGCCTGATCATGCTCACCGTGCCGTTCGCGCTGGTCGGCGGGCTGTGGCTGCTGTGGTGGCTCGGCTATTCGTTTTCGGTGGCCGTGGCGGTGGGCTTCATCGCGCTGGCCGGCGTGGCGGCGGAGTTCGGCGTGGTGATGCTGATCTATCTCGATGGCGCGGTGAAGCGCGCGCAGCCGCGGGCAAGCTCGATTCGTTCGCCGATCTCGACGAGGCCCTGACCGAGGGCGCCCTGCGTCGGGTTCGTCCCAAGGTCATGACGGTCGTCACCATCCTCGCCGGCCTGTTGCCGATCCTGCTCGCCCCGGCGCGGGCGCCGCGACCATGCAGCGCATCGCCGCGCCGATGATCGGCGGAATGATGAGCGCGCCGCTGCTGTCGCTGCTGGTCATCCCGGCCGTCTACAAACTCTGGCTCAGCCGCCGCCTGGCCGCGACACCGGGAGAACGCGCATGAAACGCAAGCAACTCGCCAGCGCGATCGTTTCCTGCCTGCTCCTGATCGGATGCATCTCGGTGCCGGAACGACAGGACAGCGCATCGCTGCAGCGGCGGTTGCGCAATCCGCCGCCGGCGCGCCGCGACTGCCGACCGGGCGAGGTATCTCGATGCGGCCTGGTTCGAGCAGACCCTGACGGTCGACCGCGCGGTGCAGGCCGCATTGCTGAACAACCCGACGTGTTCGCGGCGAACTTTCGCGCCTCGATGCCGCGCAGGCCGACGGGTGCAGGCGGGCCTGCTGCGCAACCCGATGACCACGTTGATGGCGCTGCGCCCGGAAGGCGGCGGTCGCTACGAACTCGACTACAACCTGATGCAGAGCCTGTTCGACCTGTTCACCCGTTCCCGGCGCATGGAGGCGGCGGACGCGGCGCAGCGGCGCATCGAGGCGGAAGTGCTCGTGCAGTTGCTCGCCCTGGCGCAGGATTCGGAAGCAGCCTATTACGACGCGCTGGCGGCGCAGGCCCGGCTCGGCCTGCAGCGCCAGCAACTGGCGCTGGACGAGGAATATCTGTTGTTGCTGCAGCGCCAGGCAGCCAGGGCGCCGTGCCGGCAAGCATGGCACTGGAACAGGAGGGAATGACTGCGACGCGCGCAATGAAGTGCAGTTGGCCGAATCAGAATTGGCGCAGGCGCGCAGCGAACTGGCACAGCAGTTGGGACTTTCGTCGGCCGCGATGTTGAGGCTTCCGGATTCGCTGCGATCCGCCGGTGATCCTGGCCTCGACGGACCGACCCTGCAAGCCCTGGCGGCAAGCCATCGTCCTGAACTCGCGCGGCGCGAGGCCGCCGTCGAGCAGGCGCGCACTGACTTGGCCTGCAGTCCGGCGCGCTTCGCGCCACCGATCCTTCGCTTGGCCTGGCTGGCGTGCGCGAGACGGATGGCTTCTGGATGAATGGCCGGAACTGCAGATTACGATTCCGGTCTTCGATACGGGCCGGGCGCGCGGCGACCTGGCCAGGGCGCAAATCGCGCAAGCGGAAGCCGCCGCCGAATCGTTCGGCGCCAGGTGCCGCTGGAGGTGGAACGCGCGCTGGCGACCCTGGCCGCCGCGCAGGTGGCGGCCGACCACGCCGACCACCACCTGCAACAACAATTGCTTCTTGAAGCGTTGGCGAGCGCAACTACCAGCAAGGCGGCTCCGAACTCTTGCGCTATCGGCCAGTCGACCCAGGCGCGGCTGACTATCGGCCATGGACCAGATCAACTCGCGACAGGCACGTCTGGACCGCCCTGATCGCACTGCAGCGGGCAACAGGCGTCGCCGCCGCCCGCTAGATGCGCGAGTGATCGAGCGGACGCTCGCGGTGCATCAGAGTCCATTCCGCGTGCTCGGCCAGCGCCGCCTCGCCCAACGTGCGCAACACCTGTCGCTTTTCGACGACGTCCTCGCAATCATCAAGGCGCCGGCGCGCGGCGGTAAAGATGCGCAGCATGAACCGGTACTGCTTGATCAGTTCCTTGTCGGCCTTCTTGTACGCATAGGCGTCCTGCACGCCGGCCGCCACCGATAGCACGCCCATCACCGCCACCAGGCTGCCTTGCGCCGAAGGCTTCAGCCAGCCGACGAAAAACGCCAGCAGCACGCTGATTCCGAAGCCCATCCAAAGGCAGCACTTCCCCATCAACTCGGTGCGCCGATGCAGGCGCGCCCTGTGCTCGGACGTTATCGCGTAGTACTGCAACTGGCCGCCCCGTTCGAGCGACCCGATCCACTGCTCCACCACGCGATCGACCTCGGCGTCGTCGCAGGGCGTGCCCAGGAGAATTCCCTCCAAGCTGGCCTCGCGCATCACATTGCGGATCCAGCCGAGTTCCACGTCCTGCTTCTGCAGGAAATTGTCGTGGGCAAAAAAAAGCGTGTTGATGTCGGCGATGCCGGCGCGCCGCCAGTAGGACTGGACGCGCAGTCCTTCGGCGAGCGAGCGGTAGTCGATGTACTTGCGGTGCCATTCGCGACGGCGCGCGAGCCCGGCAAGGCCGACGCCCGCCAGGAAGAAGGCCAGGAACAGATAGATCATTCCGTGGGACGCGTTTCCCGAATAGAAGATCAGCGCGAAGCCCATCATCGCGGCCAGCACGTAGGTCGTGCGCAGCACGCGGCTCACTCGCTGCTGGTGCAGGGACGCCAACCAGTCCGCTGAGCGGAACAGGCGATGGATCGGACAGGACCTCTCGAAGGCGTCGAGACCGCTCCCATCCGGAATGGCGGTCGCGTATTTTCGGCAGTCCGCGTTGAACTGGGATTGGCGATGGAGCATCAGGTCGAACGCAGGCGGCACCGGGCCCTTGCCCGGCTTCTGGTCGGCGCCAAGCCAGCAACTGTCCCCGGTGGGCATCGCCTGCTCGCCGTCGCGACCGGTCGGCACGTGATAGACCAGCGATTCCTGGTCCAGGCCCAGTCGCGCCAGGGCGGCGCGCCGACGCTCGATCTGGCCGGGCATTTCACCGTGCAGATGAAAACGCACCACCGCCGCGGTGCCGCCGACGAATTCCGAATCACGACCGTCCCACAGCGCCAGGAGGATGTGGCAATGACTGGAAATGAAGATGCCGGCCTGCGCGTACTGCTGGTCGCGGTGCGGGCCGCGCGACGTGATCTGCTCGAGGCTGTTTCCGGCGCGAAGCGGAAGCGTCAGGACCTCGGCCTGCGACAACTGGCTCTCGAAAATATCGCGCGCTTGCGCGGACTCGAAATCGGCGCGGTACAAGTCGACGGGAACCGGCAGTGGCGCGATCAACCGCAGGCCCAGATCGATGGCCACTTGCGCCGCCAGTTGGTCGCTGCCTTCGGCGAGCGACGACACCAGGACCAGAGGCAGCTCCGGATAGCGGGCGCGCAAGTCGAGGAAGAAGGCCTGCACCTGCGCCCGCAACGCGGGCAACTCGGCTTCGCGAAGCATGCGATGCCCGGTTACGCCGACGATCAGGCTGGTGGCGCGCTGGAAAGTTTCCGAGTCCACGTTCCGTCTCCTGCCCCGGTGCGCCATTCTATCGGCCGGTGGCGGCCGTCAAGGTGAGTCGATGCAGGGCCACCAGCGCATTCTGGTCCAGTCCCGGCCCGATATAGCCACCAGCCAGCACGAAGGCAACCGGCAGGCCCTTGTTCCGGCACCACGAGAAAACCAGCCGCTCGCGCCGGGCCAGGATGTTTTCGTCGATGCCGGCCAATCCGCCGACGCGGCAGTGCTCGTGCGGGTCCATCCCGGCGTTGTACAGGCATAGATCGAAGCGCTCGCCTGCGAGCGCCGCGAGCCGACGCTCGATGGTCGGGATGTAAAGCGCGGCGTCGCCGACGAGATCGAGGGTGCCTGCGCCAGCCGGCTGGTAACGATCGAAATCGTCGACGGCGACATCGAGCTGTAGGATTCCAGGATGCTCCGCAACCAGCGAGTGGGTGCCGCCCCCGCAATGGGCATCGAGGTCGATGATCAGAACGCGCTTGAGGCCCTGGTCCAACGCGCGCAACGCCGCGATCGCCAGGCCGTTGAAGGTGCAGAAACCGGCGCCGTGGTCGCGGCGCGCATGATGCAGTCCGCTGGACAGCGATCCGGCGACGCCCTGCGCGAGCGCCGTCGCCGCCGCCGCCACCACCCCGCCATTGGAGGCGCATACCATGGTCCACAATTCCGGATCCCAGGCGAACCCCTGCGACTCGGACAGACTTCGCGGCTCGCCGGTCCTGACCGCCTCCACGTATTGCCGCTCGTGGACGCGTTCAAGCTCCTCCCCGGTCAGGCTCGCGTTCGCGACCAGCTCGATGCCGGCGATCGGATCGGCGGCGAGCGAGTCGGCGACCCAGCGCGCCTTGCGCGTGGTCTCGAAGGCATGCGCGGCTCCGGCGTAGGCCGGCGTGTAGCAAACGAGCACGCGGCGACTGTCGCGGCGAAGCACGGGCGTATCGGCCGCCTCGGGCACGGGCAAGCCGTCGCAAGCAGCCGCAGCCAGGGCCGTCGCGCCAAGCCCGAGCAAGCGCAGGGCGTCGCGCCTTCTCATCGCCAGCTGCCGCTTCCGCGGCTGCGCAGGCGCTGCTTCAGTCCAGCTCGCGAATCAAATATCATCGGCATCCGTCCAGCGAACCCATCGGCGAACCCCTTGCAACGAATCGATTTCGAACTGGACCCCGGCCGCGACCATGTCGAACTGAACCAGCTGCTCAAGCTCGTCGGCTTGTGCGACAGCGGCGGCGCCGGCAAGGCCATCGTCGCCAGCGGCGCGGTGACCGTGGCCGGCGAGGTCGAACTGCGCAAGACCCGCAAGATCCGCGCCGGAGACGTGGTAAGCATCGACGACGTGGAGATCCAAGTCAGCTGAGGGGGCCTGGCGCGGACCAGCCCGCCGCCCTGGGCTTCAGTGGCGCCGATGACGGCGACTGTCTTTCGAGTACTCGTGGCAGTCTCCCGAGGCTGAACGATTCCATGCTGGCAGCTGAATCCGTGGTTCCGCAAGTGCTTGGGTTGTCGCCTTCAGAAGCAAATCTTAACGGGCAGAAGCTCATGATGAGCTACATGATCCAACCACTTAACGGAGACTCTTCGAAATGAACCAAAAGACCGCCAGCCTCCCCTTCAAGGGAGCCATCCTGGTTGCCGCGCTCGCGCTGTCGTTCAGCGCCGGCATCCAGGCCCAGACCAACTCCACCGGCAACATCGCCGGCCATGCCACCGCAGGCGACGTAGTCGTCATCACCAACCCGACGACCGGCTTCACGCGCCAGCTCACGGTCAACGAGAAGGGCCACTACAAGATGAACGCGCTGCCGCTCGGCAGCTATGTCGTCACCATCAAGCACGCCGATGGCACGGTCTTCGTGAGCAAGCCGACCCGGGTGCAGATGGGCCGGACCTCGAACATCAAGCAGGACTGAGAAGCTCGCTTCCGGGCCGCTACGGCGCCGCGGCAAGTTGCCTGTGTCAAACTGTCGGAGGCGCGGCATTGCGCCTCCGACAGAGTTGACCGATGACCGACGCGCCACCCGACCGCCTTGCCCTGAATCCGCGCAGCCCGTTCCATGATGCCGCCGTCCTCGCGCGCGGCATCGGCATCCGATTCAAGGGCGAGGAACGCCACAACGTCGAGGAATACTGCATCAGCGAAGGCTGGGTGCGGGTTCCGGTCGGCAAGGCCCTGGATCGTCGCGGCAACGCGATGACGATCAAGGTGCACGGCGAAGTGGTCGCCTACTTCCTGGACCAGGATCCGGGCTGACGCCGGTCAGTCCGGATGCGCGGCGTCGCGGGCGCGGCCGCCGCCCCATTTCCTGTCCAGCACGCCCAGGATCTTCTTGAGCAGGCGCGAGAATTTTCCGCGCCGGGTCTTGCGGTCCTTCTCCTCCTCGCTGATCAACCAGGCAATCTGGATCACGCGGCGCTCCCCCTCGAAGGGCAAGTGGCCGTGGAAGGAATTGTCGGTGCGTTTGAACGCGACCAGGTTACCGAACACCGGCGGAACTTCAGGCGCCGCCAGGTCGTCGATGCTGTCTATCCTGCGCAGGAAGCGCAGGGTCCCGGCGCTGCCATGGGGCCATTCCGGGCTGAGGTAGAGCAGCGCGGAGGCGACCTTGGAACGACTGTCCGTGTGGATGGTGCCGTGCCGCTTGTTGAGACTGCGGCAAATAGTCACCAGCACCGGATACGCGTCCAGGTCGGGCACTCCGAGCTTGCCGCCCAGTTCCCGGGCATACGCCGGCGAGGTCAACGCCTCGATCACGGCGACTATCGAGGGCCCGCACTCGCTCGGCTGGTAGGGAAAGAATCCAGCGCTCGGGTAGTTCGGGAAATCCCGATCCAGCGCCCCCGCGGCCTCGGTCGGCAGCTGCGCATGCGCGATCAGGAACGGAAACGGCTCCGTGAACAGCCGCGTGTCGGTGCGTTCGAGTCGCGCGACGTCGATCAATTCGTTGCCTGCCATGGCCGGGTCCTCGCTGGTTCTACGATGGTCGTCGCCCCTTCCACGGCATGGCGACCATGACGAATGATACCCGGTCGGGAATCGAAGCCGACCCGGAGTCGAGTGGGCCGGTTATAGTTCGCAACCGAAATCCCACAGGAAACCAACCATGAAAATCCGCTTCTGCAGCCCGGTCAGGTCGAATACGGGCTATGCGGAGATGGGCCGTATCCTGATCAACCAGTTGGTCAAGGCCGGCCTCGAGGTGTCGGTGCTGGAAATTCCGGTCCAGGTCAGCGACGGCGACTTCGGCGAACTTGGCGCGCAGGCCCTGCGATTGATCGGCAACGCCGATTCGGCCGAGGTCAATATCGTCAACATGATCCCGCCGTTGTTCGAGCAGTACCGGCTGGCGGGCGTCAGGAACATCGGCTTCACGATGTTCGAGAGCGACAGGATTCCCGATGCATGGGTCGCGCAGTGCAACCGGATGGATGCGCTGTGGGTTCCGTCGGAATGGGTCAGGGGCATTTTCATTTCATCCGGCGTGACGGTGCCGGTTTCAGTGGTCGGCGTCGATGCCATTCCCCTGCAGGTGGTCGCGCCCCCGGCGGGCCCGTTCCGGCTGCTGTCGATCTTCGAATGGTCGGCGCGCAAGAATCCGATCAATCTGATCCGGGCCTATTGCGCCGCCTTCGACGGCAACACGGAAACCGTGCTCACGCTCAAGGCGCATCGCGACAACGACCCGGCAAAGAGCGCCGTCTTCGTTCGGAACGCGGTCAACTTCTCCATGTCGCGCTGCAAGCCCAGAAGGGCGATGCCGCGCATCGAGATCGCCACGGAATTGTATTCAAACGCGCAGATCCGGCAACTTCATGCCGAGAGCCACGCCTATGTCAGCCTCTCGCATGCCGAAGGCTGGGGCCTGCCCGCGTGGGAAGCGACCCTGGCCGGAAAGCCGGTGATCCATACCGGTTGGTCGTCCCCCAATGAATTCGTCCATCCGCAAGGCCAGTTGAAGTACAGCATGTCGCCGGTTTTCGGAATGGAAGAGTTCGTCAGCTTCTACGACATGGGCATGAACTGGGCCGAGCCGCACCTGGACGACGCCGTGGCCAAATTGCGCGATGTCCATTCCAACTACGCTGCCTGGACGAGAAACAGCCTGGCCCATCGCGAAGCGATCAACGACAGATACTCGCTGGAACGACGCATAGGGCAGGTCAAGGCCGCCCTGTGAGCTGTCGGATTGGATACCGCCGCTGAACAGCCTTCGGGCTGCGTCGGCAGGCGGCGCGCCGCACCTGGATCCCGGAGTTAGAATTTTGCTGATGGACGGCGCCGTCCAGCCGTCTTTCGCCAAACTGGAGAGAGGCCATGATCAAGCACATTTTCCTGCCCATCTCGGGGTCGCCCAGCGACGAGTCCGCCTTGGATTCGGCCATCGCACTGGCGTCCGCGCACGGCGCGCGAGTCTCCGCGCTGGTCACCGCGGTCATACCGACTCCAATCTATTCCGAGGTCGGCTTCGTCGCCGCGGAAATGACCGCCAGGGACTACAACGAAGCCAGCCGGTCGGCGAATATGCTGGCCGAGAAGACGCGGGTGCGCTTCAAGCAGGCGGGAATCGAGGCCGAGGTCAACGTGATCGACGCCAGTCCGGCGAACCGGGCAAAAGCCATCGCCGCGCAGGCGCGCTATTCGGATGTTTCGATCATGGGAGCGCGGGATGGCGGGGACGCCACCGTCACCTTCGAATCACTGCTCCTGCAATCGGGAAGGCCGGTCATCGTTGTGCCTCAGGGCGCGCCCCTGCCCGCGCGGCCGCGACATGTCGTGCTGGCCTGGCAGGACTCCCGCGAAGCGACGCGCGCGGTCCACGACGCCTTGCCGCTGCTTCAGCCGGGCACCAAGCTCGACGTGCTGGTGGTCGGCTCCGGCGCCGCGGAAGAACAGTCCGGCGAACGTCCCGGCCAGCGAATCGCCGAAATACTCTCGGAAGCCGGCATGTCCGCCCAGGTCGTCGCCATACCCAGGCAGGAACGCTCCGACGGCGAAAGCCTGCTGGACTACATGGAGGCGACCAATGCCGACTTGCTGGTGATGGGTGGTTACGGCCACTCGCCTATCCGCGAAATGATCATAGGCGGCACCACGCGAACCGTGCTCAACGGCTTGACCAAGCCGGCGTTCTTCGAGCACTAGGCTGGTCGCGGCGGCGGCGAACCACCCGCCGACACGGACTGACCCTACATGGTCAGGACAGCCGCGCCCTGCACCCGCCCGGCGCGCAGGTCGTCGAGCGCGCGTTGCGCTTCGGTCCAGCGATAGCCTTGCGCGCTGATCTCCAACGGCACACGGGCGGCGATCTCCATGAAATCGCGGCCATCGGCGCGAGTCAGGTTGGCGACCGACTGGATCCGGCGTTCGTGCCATAGACGGGCGTAATCGAAGGCGGGAATCGGACTCATGTGGATCCCCGCGCAATCACCCGTCCGCCGCGATGCAGGTCGGCCAGCGCCTTCGGGACCAGGGCGCCGACCGGCGCGAAGATAATTGCCGCGTCCAGTGGCTCGGGGGTCGTTTCGGTGGAGTCGCCAGCCCAAGTCGCGCGCAGCGAGAGCGCGAGTCGCTGCGCCGCGCTATCGCCCGGGCGCGTGAAGGCGAAGACGCGGCGACCGTCGGCTACGGCCAGCTGCGCGATGATGTGCGCGGCCGCGCCGAATCCATACAAGCCGATCCGTTCGCCCGGGCCCGCCATGCGATAAGCGCGATAGCCAATCAGGCCCGCGCAAAGCAGGGGTGCGGCATGCAAGTCGTCGTACTGCTCCGGCACACGCAGGCAGTAGCGGGCATCCGCCACTGCGTACTCGGCGTAGCCGCCGTCCAGCGTGTAGCCGGTATAGCCGGCGTCGATGCACAGATTCTCGTCGCCGCGCAGGCAATAGACACACCTGCCGCAGGTCCGGCCGAGCCACGGCACGCCCACCCTGTCCCCGATCGCCCAGCCATCGACACCGGCGCCGAGCTCGACCACGCGACCGACGATTTCATGACCCGGCACCAGGGGCAGCGCCGGGTCCGGCAACTCGCCATCGACCAAATGCAGGTCGGTCCGGCAGACGCCGCAGGCGCTGACCTTGATGCGGACCTGCCCGGGCAACAGGGCTGGCGACTGGACTGATTCCAGCCGGAGCGGTTCGCCGGGTCGATGAAGACGCAGGGCTCGCATGTCCACGGCGCCAGCATAGCCGAGAGCGGCGATGCCGGGGAAAGGACGCCGGCTTGACCGGTTCCCGAGGCCCCGCCACTATCCCGCACAGGGGATGCACAGGCGACGACGAACCAAGCCGACCGGACGGGAATTCGACGTGATCCGACAGCGCCGCATCTGCGCGACCATGCCGCATCATTTCGAGCTGGCCGCGACCGACGAGGCCTATCGCAGCAACCGGCGCCAGATCGAGACCTTCACCCGCATGGCGCGGCCCGCGCCGCGAACGCAGGTGATCACCATTCCGGTGGTCGTGCACGTGATCTATCGCGAGGACGACGAGAATATTTCCGACCTGCAAATCCTCAGCCAGATCGAGGTGCTCAACGATGACTTCCGTTTTCGCAACAGCGACCGCGACGGAATCCCCAAGGCCTTCCAGCATGCCGCCGGTGATGCGCTGATCGAATTCGTGCTGGCCCCGCGCGATCCGGAAGGCCAGCCGAGCACCGGGATAACCCGGACGAAAACCGGCACGGCCCGCTTTTCCTATGATGGATCGAGCGACGCCACGATCCTGCTCGACAAACTCATCAAGCTCGACCCCGCCGGCGTCGCCGCCTGGCCGCGCGACGATTACCTGAACCTCTGGGTCTGCCCGCTCGACGACGGCCTGCTCGGCTACGCGCAGTTTCCCGGCGGCGATGCCGCCACCGACGGCGTGGTCATCCGGACCACCGCCTTCGGCAAGGTCGGCAATGTCATCGATCACTACAACCTGGGCCGCACCTGCGTGCACGAGGTCGGCCACTGGCTCAACCTGCTGCATATCTGGGGCGACGACGCACATGGCTGCCAGCGCTCCGACGCGGTCGCCGACACGCCCAACCAGGGCGGCCCGAACGAGGGCGCGCCGGTCTATCCGAAGATCTCCTGCAACAACGCGCCGCATGGCGACATGTTCATGAACTACATGGACTACGTCGACGACGCTGCGATGTTCATGTTCAGCCGCGGCCAGATCGAGCGCATGAACGCGACCCTTGCCGGACCGCGCGCCTCGCTGGCGCTGTCGAATGCATTGACCCCGAAGGCGATCGAGAGCGCCGGCCAGGAAACCCAAGCCGGCGATGGCAAGCTGCTGTTCGCCCTCGCCGGCCAGCCGCAGAAAAACTTCGACGGCGTGGACTGGGTCTAGGGCTTGCGCGGTCGTCGCGGTCCCGGCGCCGATTGCAGGCCGCTGCCGGCATCCATCGCATCGATCCAGCCGGCGACCGAATCGGGAAACGAATCCGCATAAGGCACGTACGGCTTGATGTCCAGGATCGGCGTGCCATCGAGCAGATCCAGGCCGCGCACGCGCAGGCGGCCCTCCTCGACCGCGACCAGTTCGACCGCCGACAGCCCGATGGCATTCGGCCGATGCGGCGAGCGGGTCGCCAGCACGCTGCGCTTGCCGCCGCCGCGCGGCGGTTTCACTTCCGGCTTCCATCCTTCGCTGCGATGGAATGCGAACACCAGCCAGATCCGCTGGAAACCGGCCAGATCGCGGAATGCGACGGCAGGAAATCCTGCGACGAACTCGATCATGGCCTCGGCCGCATCGCCCGATTCGGTGCCCTGCACCACGGTTGACTGGTGCGGCGCATCGATGCGGCGGGCATAGGGCGACTGGACCAAGGCAATCGGCTGGAAGGCGAAAGTCGCCGGCGGCACGTTCTCGCTCATGAAACCCCCTGGGAATGCCTTCGACGGGCGTGCTTGCACCGGCATTGTGCCCGCCCACGGCCAAAGGTAGTCAACACTTTCGGCACTCCAGTCCGCTGGTGCGTTCATGTTTCCGATGGCGCCATCAGCTTCCCGGGAACTCGAGTCGATGAAAAAGCGCACCCTTATCGCAGTAATCGTGATCGCCGTGGCGGTGGTCGGCGGCGGCGTCTACAAATTCACCAAGGGCGACGACAAGAAGCCGCAGGAAGTGGAGACCGTCCCGGTCAAGCGGGCGACCATCGTGCAGAAGGTCAACGGCACCGGCAAGATCCAGCCCAATACCGAGATCAATATCAGCGCCGACGTCAGCGCCAAGATCACCCGGCTGGACGTCAAGGAAGGCGATCACGTCGAGAAGGGCCAGTTCCTGGTGGAGCTCGACCGCGAGAAATACCTGGCCAACGTCCAGAGCCAGCAGGCCAACGTCCGCTCGGCCGAAGCCAATGCCCGCCTGTCCCGCGACAATCGCGACCAGGCCGAGCGCACCTACAAGCGGGCCAAGGAACTGGTCGGCCGAAAGCTGGTCTCGCAGTCCGAACTCGACACCGCGCAGACCACCTTCCAGGTCGACAGCTCGCGCTACCAGGCGGCGATGGACCAGGTCCAGCAGGCCATCGGCATGCTCAAGCAGGCCCAGGACGACCTGTCCAAGACCACCATCTATTCGCCGATCTCGGGCACGGTGAGCGACCTGCGCAAGGAACGCGGCGAGATTGCGATCGGTTCGCAGTTCCAGGAAGACGTGATCATGAAGGTGGCGCAGCTCGGCGCCATGGAAGCGCTGGTCAACGTCGACGAGAACGACATCAACGCGATCAAGATCGGCCAGCCGGCCGAGATCGAGGTCGATGCGGTGCTCGGCGAGAAGATCACCGGCACCGTGTCCGAAATCGCCAGCAGCGCCAACGTGGCGCCGGCCGGCACGACCGCGCAAAAGACCGAGTTCGAAGTCAAGATCGCGATCACCAGCGACACCAGCAAGCTGCGCCCCGGCATGACCGCCAGCGCCGACGTCGTCACCGATACCCGCAAGAATGCGCTGAGCGTGCCGATCCAGTCGGTGACCGTGCGCACCCCCGACCAGCTGAAGGTCAAGGACGGCAAGGCCGGCGCCTTCACCGCAGGCAAGGACGGCTACGTCGAAGTGGTATGGGTGGTGCAGGACGGCAAGGCGCAGGCCAGGCAGGTGACTACCGGCATCCAGAGCGATGACGCCATCGAGATCAAGACCGGCGTGAAGGAAGGCGAGGCGATCGTCTCCGGAAGCTATCGCGCCATCTCGCGCGACCTCAACATCGGCGACGCGGTGACGATCAAGAAGCCGGGCGACAAGTCCGACGACAAGCCGGCGTCGGACGCCAACTGACATGTCCGCCCTGCATTCCAGCATGGACCACGGAGGCGGCATGGACCGCGGCGAGTCGCACCCGGTCACCCTCAAGCTCGAGAACGTAGTCAAGACCTACACCATGGGCGACCAGCAAGTGCGCGCGCTGGCCGGCGTGTCGCTGGATATCCGCAAGAACGAGTACGTCGCGATCATGGGTCCGTCCGGCTCGGGCAAGTCCACGCTGATGAACATCATCGGTTGCCTTGACGTGCCCAGCTCGGGTTCCTACCACCTGGAAAACCAGGCGGTGGACAGGATGAGCGAGGACGAACTCGCCGAAATCCGCAACCTGAAGATCGGCTTCGTGTTCCAGACCTTCAACCTGGTGCCGCGCGTCAACGTGTTCAAGAACGTCGAACTGCCGCTGATCTATGCCGGCAAGAACAAGGCCGACCGCAAGCGCATCGCCGAGGAGGCCATCCGCTCGGTCGGGCTGACCGACCGGATGCACCACAAGCCGAATGAATTGTCCGGCGGCCAGCGCCAGCGCGTGGCCATCGCCCGCGCCCTGGTCTGCAAGCCCTCGATCATCCTGGCCGATGAACCGACCGGCAATCTCGACAGCGCCACCGGCGTCGAGATCATGGCCCTGCTCTCGGAGCTGCACGACCGGGGCAATACCATCATCCTGGTCACGCATGAAGACGATATCGCCGCCCACGCCCACCGGGTGGTCCGGCTGCGCGACGGCGTCATCGAAAGCGACATCCGCAAGCAATGAAACTCGCGCTCGACATCAGCGAGTCGTTCAAGATCGCGATCAACGCCATCGCGGCCAACAAGAGCCGCGGCGCGCTGACCGCGCTTGGCATCATCATTGGAATCGTCGCGGTCATCACCACCATGACCGCCGCCAACGGCCTGCAGTCCACCTTCCGGCAGACCTTCGCATCGGTCGGCGCGGACGTCCTGTACGTGTCCAGGCGTCCCTGGGTGCAGATGGGTCCGGACTTCAGCCTGCGCAAGCGACCGGAGATCACCCTGCAGGTGGCCGACGCGCTGACCCATCGCCTGCAGGGCAGCGGAGCCATCGTCAACCCGAGCATCCACGGCGAGCAGAACGTCAAGTTCATGAACAACGAACTCGGCTCGATCAGCGTCATCGGCACCACCGACAAGCAGGTGCTGGTATCGACGCTGGTGCCTGCCACCGGTCGCTTCCTGATGCCTTTCGACGTGCAGTACAAACGCCACGTGGCGGTGATCGGCGCGGACGTCGCCGAGGGCCTGTTCGGCAAGGGCGACCCCCTCGACCGGCAATTCAAGATCGGCCGCTACAACTTCCGGGTCATCGGCGTGATGGAGAAACAGGGCGGCAGTTTCTTCGGCGGGCCCAATTTCGACCGGCAGGTGTTCATCCCGATCGCCACCTTCAACAACGCCTTCGGCAACCAGGGCGGACGGGCCGGCGTCGACGTTGCCGTCAAGGCGCCGCCGGGCGAGACGCTGGAGGACTTCGAGTCCGACACGGAAGGACTGATGCGCAGCATCCGTGGCCTCAAGCCGGTCGAGAAGAACGATTTTTCCATCAACAAGCTCGACACCATCCTGGACATGTACAACAACACCATGGGCGTGGTCATGCTGGTCGGCCTTGCCATCACCAGCATCTCGCTGTTCGTCGGCGGCGTCGGCGTGATGAACATCATGCTGGTCTCGGTGACCGAGCGCACCAAGGAAATCGGCATCCGCAAGGCGATTGGCGCCAAGCGGCGCAGCATCCTGCTGCAGTTCCTGTTCGAGTCCTCGATCATCTGCCTGTTCGGCGGCATCATCGGCGTCAGCATCGCCGGCGTCCTGACTTCCATCATCAACGCCAACCTGATGCCGGCCAGCCTGTCGCCCTTCATCGTGCTGGTCGCGCTGGTGGTCTCGGTGGCCGTCGGCGTGATCTCCGGCATGATCCCGGCCTGGCGCGGCGCCAAGCTCGATCCGATCGAGGCACTTCGCTATGAATGAGCCAGACCATGCATAAGTCCGACGTTTTCCTGATGTCGCTGGGCGCGATCGGCAGCAACAAGCTGCGCTCGTTCCTGACCCTGGTCGGCATCGTGCTTGGCGTGGCCTCCATCATCGGCGTCATGACCGCAATCACGGTCATGCAGGACACGATGGAAAGGGAGATGAGCGTGCTCGGCGCGCAGACCTTCCAGGTGCAGAAATGGCCGAACGGCTTCACCAGCGACGAGGAGGAACGGATCGCGCAGACCTGGCCGCCGGTCACGCTTGCCGAAGCGCAGGCAATCCGCGAGCAGGCATCGAGCGTGGACTCGGTCGGCACCGAAATCTGGGATGGCGGAAAGTCGGCGACCTACAAGGACGTCAAGACCGACCCCATGATCTCGCTGGTCGGCGGCTCGCCGGAGTATTCCGAAAACAACACCCAGCCGATCGGGGACGGCCGCAACGTGTCGCAGATGGACATGCGCGCGGCGCGGCGCGTGGTCGTACTCGGCCATGCCCTGGCCGAACAGCTGTTTCCGTTCACCGATCCGATCGGCAAGGTCATCCAGCTCGACGGCCGCAAGTTCGAGGTGATCGGCGTGTTCGAGAAAAAGGTCTCGGCCTTCGGCGGACCCTACGAGACCATGGCCCTGATCCCCAGCGGCGCCTATACCCAGATCTATGGGATGACCGATTCGGAAGGTTACCCGCGCTCAGTCAACGTCACCGTGCACTCGAGGACCCCTGCGTTGCTGCAGGACGCCGTCGAGGAAACCCGCCAGGTGCTGCGCAACACGCGCCACCTCAAGCACGACGCGCCGGACAATTTCTTCTACTTCACCAGCGCCAGTTCGATCGAGACCTTCAACAAGGCCACGCTTGGCGTGAAGATCGGCGCCTTCCTGATGGGCGGCGTCGCCCTGCTCGTGGCCGGCATCGGCATCATGAACATCATGCTGGTCTCGGTGACCGAGCGGACCAAGGAGATCGGCATCCGCAAGGCGCTCGGCGCCAAGCGCAAGAACATCCTGGCGCAGTTCCTGCTGGAAGCCGTGGTGCTGTGCAATGTCGGTGGCGTGATCGGCATCGCCCTGGGCTTCGTGCTGGGCAACGTGTTCACCTTTTTCACCGAATTCCAGGCACGCGTGCCGATCGGCTGGGCCATCTTCGGCGTCGTCTTCTGCAGCCTGATCGGCGTGACCTTCGGGATGATCCCGGCGATCAAGGCCTCACGACTGAATCCGATCGAAGCGCTGCATTACGAGTAGGCGTCGCGGTTACGGCGCACTTGCGCGCGGCGATGAAGTCCTCGATCTCGGCCACTGTCCTTGGCGCCGCCGCCGACAGGTTCTTCGGCGCGCCATCGGTGATCAGGATGTCGTCCTCGATGCGCACGCCGATGTCGGCGTATTTCTCCAGCGCGGCGTCGATGCCCGCCCGCTCCGCCGACGGACAGCTTGAGGTAGGCGGCATTGGCGCGAACGTCCGCCGGGCGAACGTAGATGCCCGGTTCGTTGGTCACGATCATCCCGGCTTCAAGCTTGCGGCTGCGGTCGCCCACGTCGTGCGTGCGCAAGCCGAGGTAGTGGCCGAGGCCATGGATGAAATACATGGTGACCTGCTCTTTCTCATTGCGCGAAACCAGGCCGAGCTTGAGCAGGTCCTCGCCAAGGACCTTGATCGCGGCCTCGTGGACCTCGCCCATGTACAAGCCCGGCTTCATCAGCTTCATGGTCTCGGTCTGCGCCCGCAACACCGCCTCATAGATGGCTTTCTGCCCGTCGCTGAAGCTGCCATCCTGCGGATAAGTCCGGGTCACGTCGGCCGAGTAGCCGTCAACCTCGGCGCCGATATCGGTCAACATCAGGCCGCCGGCGGTGATCGGGTCGTTGTTGGTTTCGTAATGCAGCGTGGTCGCGTTCTTGCCCGAGGCGACGATCGAAGGAAAGCCCCAGCAGCAGGCGCCCAGGTTGCGGAAGGTATATTCGATGGTGGCCTGCACCTCGTACTCGTGCCGCGCGGTGCGCACGCGCTGCATCGCCGCTTTTTGCGCCGCGACGGTGACATCGATCGCGCGCTGGATGGTGGCGATTTCCGCCGGGCTCTTGACCATGCGCATGGCGGTCAGCAGTGGCCATGCATCGCGGAACTGCAGTTCGGGATAGCTGCGGCGCAATTCCTCGACCATCTTGAGTTCGCTGCTCGCCTCGCCGCCCAGCGAGCGGGTTTCCATGATCATCCAGACCACGGCCTTGCCACTGCGCACGCGGTCGCGCCAGGCGATCAGCCCGGTCGGGCCGAAAGTGCGATACGCCTTGGAATCGCCCCACGAACGGCCCTCCATGGCGGCCTGCAGGAAGCCGCGGAAGCGGGTCGAGGACACCACTTCCTTGATGCCGGTCTCCTTGCCCACCTGGTCGCGCGAGGGAATGCGCCCGGTCCACACTTCCTGCGCCGGATTGCTGTCGCGCACGAAGATCAGTTCCTTGTGCTCGCTTTCACCGGGCGCCAGCACCAGGCTGGTCTCGGGCTCGTTCTGGCCGGTCAGGTAAAGCAGGCTGTCCTCCTGCCGGAACGGCCAATCGACATCACCGTTGCGTTGCGCCGCTGGCGGCGACATCAGGATCAGCATGCCGTCGGGGCCGATCCGACGAGCCAGCTCGGCGCGGCGCGCGGCATAGTCCTCCGGTCCGGCCGCGGCAAATCCCGGTGCAACGAGGAGCAGGACGAAAAGCAGCCGGGACAGCAAGCAACGGGCCATGAGGCGTCTCCCTGGAAGGTAGGCAATCCTAGCATCGGCCCACCGCGAGCCAGACCCCGCCGCCATTTTTCTGCCACCGGACCGCAACATTCCGGCTATAGCGTGAGCAGCTTCACACCACCGAAGGATTCACGCCATGCTCCGCCCCCTCGCTGTTGCCCTGTCGCTTGCCCTGCTCGCGCCGCTCGCCCATGCCTCCAGCTGGTCGCTGGTAAACGTAGTGGAAACCCCGGCCAACACCCGTGACGCGCTGCCCCTTCGCAAGGGCACGCCGAACAGCGCCAACATCAATCGCTTCGGCTTCTATTCGGATCTGGTGTTCGACCCGAAGACTGGCGCGTGGTACGCGCTGGCCGACCGCGGCCCCGGCGGCGGCCTGATCGACTACGCCACGCGCGTCGAGCGCCTGAGCATCCCCTTCAACAAGACCACCGGCGCCATCGGCCAGCCGGTGATCCAGAAAACCATGCTGTTCACGGGCGAGGACGGCCTGGTGTTCAACGGCCTGAACCCGCTCCTGCTCAACGGCGACAAGTCGGTGCTCGGCGCCAGCTTCGATCCTGAGGGCCTGGCGATCGGCAACGGCGGACATTTCTTCGTCGCCGACGAATACGGCCCGAGCGTGTACGAATTCACTTCAAGCGGCCAATTCATCCGTGCGCTGACCACGCCGGAAAACCTCAAGGCAGTCGATGCCAGCGCCCTTTACAACTATGTCGACGGCCGCCCGACCATCGTCGGTGGCCGCCAGGACAATCGAGGCTTCGAAGGCCTGACCTTCAACAAGTCCGGCAACAAGCTCTATGCGGTGATGCAGGATCCGCTGGTGAACGAGGGCAGCAGCAACGACGGCCGCCGCAGCCGCAACGTGCGCGTGGTCGAATTCGACGCCGTCAGCGGCCAGTCGACGGCACAGTTCGTCTATCAGCTTGAAAGCCGCACGGTCATCAACGCGACCAACCCCGCTGCCGTGCCCTTCTCGGCGACCAACCAGGGCCGCAGCATCGGACTGAGCGCGATCACCGCCCTGTCGGATTCGGAGTTCCTGGTGCTCGAGCGCGACAATCGTGGCCTGGGCGTCGAGGTGACCGACACGCCGCTGCACAAGCGCATCTACCGGATCAACCTGACCGGCGCCAGCAACGTGCAGGACGTTTCCATGGCCGGGAGTGACTCTTTGCCGGGCGGCGTCAGCGCGGTGCAGAAAGCGCCTGAAGTGGACTTGCTGGCCGCGCTCACGGCCCAGGGCTACACCATTCCCGAGAAAATCGAGGGTCTCGCCATCGGTCCGCGCCTGGCCGACGGCCGCACCCTGGTGCTGCTTGGCACCGACAACGACTTCAGCGTCACCCAGACCGGCGCCGGCGAGCAGTTCGAAGTCTGCGTGAATCGCACCGACGGCACTCGCGCCCAGGTTGCGTTGGACGCGCCCTGCCCGGCAGGCAAGGCCTTGATCCCGGGCTTCCTGATGAGCTTCGCGGTGGATTTGAGCAACTGATCAGGGCTTGCGGTACAGGTGTACGTAGCGGTCGGTCTTGCCGCGTATGCCCTTGTCGAACACGTTGAGGCTATGGTCGTCCCCGCTGTTGCGAAGCACGGGGACCGATCCGACGAAGTCCAGTCCATGCGCCTTGAAATCGGCGATGGTGAAGGACTCCTCGATCCGGTGAAGTTTCTGCGCGTCTGCCTTGCCGGTACCCGGGCGGGCCTGGTGATCGACGATCAACAATTCGCCGCCGGGCTTGAGTCCGGTCACGATCTGATCGAGAAACTGGCCGGCATCGATGGCGGGCCAGCCGTCGGCCGGATCATCCACGTACAGGTCGTGGTAGGACATCACGATCAGCGCGCCGTCGAGCGAATCCTTGCCCAGGTTCATCGCGTTGGGCGGTAGTACCTCGTAATGGACGTTGGGCAGGCGATTGCCGGCCAGCCGCGTGGCCAGGCCTTTCTTGGCGTAGCCGTCATAGGGTGGATTGTTGATCAGCAATACCTTGCCGCTTGGCCCGACGATGCTGGCAATGATCTCGCTGTAGTAGCCGCCGCCGCCGAAGATGTCGGCGACGGTCATGCCGGGCCCGAAGGCCGCGAGAGTCAGGATTTCCTGCGGATGGTCCCGCGCATCGCGCTCGCGGTCGCTATCCGAGCGTGCCGGATTGGCCAGGGCGGCGGCCACCGCATCGTTGGGCCGGGTGCCGACGCTGGCGCAACCGCCAAGAACCAGCATGCAGCCGGCAAGGAGCAATGAATTCGCGCGCATTCGACTTCCCGCTGAAGAGCCCGCGATCAATATGCGGCCCCGACGCGGGCGGCGCATCCGCCGATAGTCATGTCATGGAGGCACGGCGGCACCCGGGGCCGGGTCCGGCTTGCGATACAGATCGAACACGCGTTCGGTCCCGGACTTGGCGGGTGCTGCTGGATCCGACGGCTTCTTCTTGGCATCGCCCTCCGGCTGGCGCGCCGCAGGAATGGATCCGATGAAGTCCAGGCCAAGCGCCTTGAATTCATCGACTTTCGAGGACTGGTTGCCGGCGGGCTTCTGCTTGTCGACCCCGCTCGAGCCAGGCTTCGACTTCTCATCGACCACCAGCAATACCGCTCCTGGTTTCAGCGCCCCGACGACCTGCTCGATGTACTGCCCCGGGTCGTCGGCCGACTTCCCCTTGCCGGGGCCCTGGTCGAAAAGATCGGAGTACGGCATCACCATCAACGCGCCGTCCAGCGAGGCCTTGCCAAGGTGCATGACCTCCGATGACGAAAGGCGGTGCTTTACGGGACCAATCCGGTTGGGGTCCGACTGCGCGTCGAGCTCTTTGCTCGACAGGTCGTCACGACCAGTCGTGCCAGCCAGTTGCAGCTTGGGCGGAGGCCCATTGAGCTGGGAAAGGATCTCGTTGAGCTCGCCACCCTCGAAGACCTCGCCTTCCCCGTATGGGCCGAAGGCCGCCAGGTTCAATGCGACCGACGGCTTGCCAGGCGCTCGAGTCAGGCTCAGGTCGGGTCTGGAGAGCGGGGCCAGCGAAGCCGTGACCGCTTCCGCCGGCGACATGGGCATGCTCGCGCAACCACTGATCGCCAATGCGGCGCCGGCTAGAAGAAGGGGTCTCGTACGCATCCAGTAGCCAGCTCAGTGCTCCAACTGCGAGGCCAGGTGCACGCGGATCTCGTTCGCCGGCAAGGTGACGATATCCTTGTCCAGCTGCGCCACCACGCAGGAGCTGACCTGCTTGCCCATCGCATTGTGCAAGGCGCCGAGGAAACGCGGCGGGGCAACCAGGATCAGGCGCTCGTAGCGGTGCTCGACGCGACCGCGCTCGAGCACATCGTTCAACTCATGTGCAAAACGCGCGGCAACCTTTTCCTCCGCCGTCATGTGCGGCTGGATCACGTGGCTCGAGGGGCCCGAGCTCTCGAAGCTGCGGGGCGGGCGATCATTGGCATAGGCTGCTTCCGGCTTTCTCCCCTCGGGGTTGATGAAGTCCTCGAGTTCGGTGAGTCCGCCGCCGTCGATCGTCGGCGAGAACAGGCGCGCATGGGCGCGATCGGCAACAAGAATCCAGGTCGTCTGCATGACAGTCTCCATCGGTTCACAGCATGGATATCAGTATCCCGCGCGGCCGCGGGCAAACCTTGACGTGGATCAATTGGGGGCGGCGACCACTCGTTGCAATGGCCCTTCCCCACGGCCTGTCAGGTGATTATTTCAATGCTGGCGAACAGTTCCGGGTGGGCCGAGAGCGAGTTGGAAACAAGGCAGTTGGCCTCGGCCTTGTGCAGCGCGCGTTCTGCCGCCTCCACGTCGGCGCCGGCGGGGACGCCAAGCCGGGCGTTGATCCTGAACGAAGTAAAACGGGTGACGCCCTCGGCTCGTTCCAAGGTGCCCTCGATGTCGCAGTCCAGCGAAATCCAGGTCAGCTTTCCGGCCCGGGCGATGGCGCGGAAGGTCAGGATGAAGCAGTCGATGATGGCGGCGGTAAGCAGCGTTTCCGGCGACCAGCGATCGCCCGGACCGTCGAATTCGGTCGGCGGCGCCGAGCGCAGGTCCTCGAGGCCGGCGCTCGACAGCAGCACTTCGCCCTCCGGGCCGGCCTTGGCCGCAACCTGGTAATGATGGGGATACGCTTTCATGGCCAATCTCCCTGCAAAGTCACAGCCTACTCGATTGCCGCCTTGTAGATGGAGTTTCGCGGCTGCGCGAAAACCCGCCGCAGCATCGGCTCGAAAAATTCCAGCGGCAGGAAGTCGGCATCGACGTCGAAGGCCGGTCCATCGTAACGGGCGCAGAATTCCTCGGCCTGTGCAAACCAAGGCGAGTCGCGGAAGATCTCGCGCATGTCGCGATTCATGCCCAGGTGATGGAAGAAGTAATAGCCCTGGAAGATGCCGTGCTTTTCCACCATCCAGTGATTGGCCTCGCTCACGAACGGCTTGAGGATGGCCGCCGCGATGTCGGCGTGGTTGTAGCTGCCGAGCGTGTCGCCGATGTCGTGCAGCAGTGCGCAGACCACGTACTCGTCGTCGCGCCCGTCGCGGTGCGCCAGCGTTGCGGTCTGCAGCGAATGGGTCAGCCGGTCCACCGGGAAGCCACCGAAATCGCCATCGAGCAAGCGAAGATGCGCCAGGATTCGATCCGGGAGGGCTTTCGCGAAGGGGCCGAGGTGGGAAGCGATGATCTTCCAGTCGGCCGCCGTGCTCGACTCCATGTTGCTGAATCTGGCCTGGCCGGGGTCGCCATCGGAAGTGCTCATGCCGTTTCTCCAGTCGTGTTCAGTCGCAGGTCGATCGGACGGGCGCTGAACGCGGTGGCGTAGAACGCCGCCGAGAGGGCGCTGACGGTCGCGGTCAACAGGAAGGCCGCCGAGTAGGTGCCGGTAACGTCCACCAGCCAGCCGGTGACCGCCACGCCGACGATTCCGGGAATCGTCGCGAAGGTATTGCTGAAGGCAACCAGCATCCCGGAATGGCGCGGCGAGATATCCAGCGCGTTCGGCGCATAGCCGGAGAAGGCGCAACCCAGCGCGCCGGTGGCGCCGCACAGCAACACCAGCGCCAGCACCGGCGAGTCGGCATAGCGGGTGGCAAGCAGGAACGCCGCCGATCCGAGCAGGCTGGTGCATTGCATCAGCTTGCGCGCGCGGGTGACGCTCACGCCGCGGCCGATCATGCGATCCGATATCCCCGCGGCCAGGTTGCTCACCACCAGCATGGCCAGCCACGGCGCCGCCGAGAACATGCCGGCATTGGCGATGCTCAGGCCCTGCACCTCGCGGAAATAACTCGGCAGCCAGGACAGCAGCACATACAGCGTCCACGTGGTGGCGAAGTGCGCCGACACCATCGACCACACCGGCACCGATTGCAGCAGCTTGCGCCACGACATCGATTCGTCGGATCCGGATTCGGGTTGGTCGCGCTGGAGCAGCGTCCGCTCCTGCGCACCGACCCGCGGATCGGTCGCGGGGTCGTTGCTCGCCTTCGCGAACCACCACACCGACCAGAGCAAGCCGATTACGCCAAACACGTAGAAGGCCGAAGGCCATCCCAGGCTGCCGACCAGCCAGCCAGTCACCATCAGTCCCGCCAGAGTGCCGATCGGGATACCGCTCAGCAAGCGCGCGACGGCCGTGGCGCGCTCGCTCGCCGGCACCCAGCGTCCGAAAAGTTCAAATGCGGCAGGGAACATCGCCGCCTCGCCCATGCCCATGCCGATTCGCACCAGCACCAGCGCGGTCAGCGACATCGCCGCTGCTGGCGGTGTCAGCAGCGTGAACAGCGACCAGGCCAGCACCGCCAGCCCGAGTACGCGTTTGCCGCCATAGCGCTGCGCGAGCCAGCCGCCGGCCAGCATGAACAACATGTAGCCGATGAAGAACGAGGAGAGCACCAGGCCTTTCTCTGTCTGCGACCAGCCCAGTTCCTCCTTCATCGCAACTGCCGCGACGGAGATGTTCACCCGGTCGGTGTAGGCGACGATGCAGGCAAGAAAGGTCAGGCCGACCATCGTATGGCGGCGCTGCCAGGCTCTTCCCACAGCATTCATCGCAAGCTCCTCAGCGCGTCTGGCCCAATTCCAGGAAGAAGGTGCCAGTACCGGTGTCGCTGTATCCATAGCCGAACAGCAATCGACCCAGCCAGGAATCGAAGCCGAGATAGACGCTGGCGTCGACCTCTTCACGGCGATCGGCCGGCACCGACCCGTTCTGCCAGACCTGGCCGTATTCGATCGTGCCGCCGAGGATCGCCGGCCGGCCGAGCAGGTGCCCAGCTCGTAGTTATAGCCGGCGTAAGCCAGTGCGTAGTTCGAGCGTCACCAGCTCGTTGGGATGATAGCCGGCGAAGCGGGTCACGCCGCCGAGCCGGAACTGGCTCTGGAACGGGCGCCTCGCCGTTGGTCGTTTCGTGATAGCGCAGGCCGACGAATCCGGAATACTTGCCGAACAGGCGCGCATAAGAACCGTCGAAATTGATCTGGTCGAAATTGCGTCCGCACCCAGGCCCTCGCGCGAATACAGACCTGCCCAGGCTCAAGTAGCTGCCCTCGCGCGGCAGATAGGCGCTGTCGAGCCGGTCCAGGGTCACGTTCCAGCGAACCTCGCCGATCTGGAAGTCCGACTCCGGCAGGCTCGGGTCGCCGGTGACCACTTCGGTGCTGGCCATAGGCGCGGCGCCAGCCCACGGAGACGGCGCCGTAATTGCCGAATTCCCGTCCCGCGTAGATGTCCGCCGCCGAAGTTCGGCACCGCATAGGTCGCGATCTCGATTGCCGGAGTCGTCGAACTGCGTCAACCTCACGTTCGAGTAGCTGAGCCTCCCGCCGACGAAATAGCGGCCCTTGACGTCCAGCGGTTGGTAGAGTTCCGCCAGGAACGTCGGGCTCGCTACCGACCTGGGCCAGCAGGCGCGCCTCGCCACCCAGGGAATTGAATGGGCTCTTCAACACGCCGGCGCGCAGATTGATCAGCAAGTCGCTGCTGAAACTTGAATACAGGTTCAGTCCGGTCTCGAGATAGGTCGGGCCGTAGCTGTGCGGCTGGACCTGGACCACAAGCCCGCTGCGGCCGTCCTCCTCGACCACGTCGTAGGTGATCTTGTCCAGCGTCTCCAGCCCGTAGATGTGCAGGATGCTGTCTTCGAGACGGATCACATCCAATGGTTGGCCGAGCGGCGCGTCGAGCCGGGCCAGAAGGAGCTCATCGGAGTAGGCCGTCTTGTTGTCGAGGCGGACGAAGTCGATCACCGGCGGCGTCATGTTGCGCTTGGTCTGCGCCGCCAGCTGCAGCCGATAGTCGGCCTCCGGCCGGCTCAATACCGCCAGCTTCGGCGACGCCTGCGCGGCGGCCGTATCACCTATCGCAAGCGACTCGGCGACCTTGCTGAAGTCCCCGGTGCTCACCTCATCGCCGAATTGCGGCTGTATCAGGATATCGCGCGGCCCGAGCATCGCGATCGATGCCAGGGTGTTCTTCACGGTCAGGAAGCCGGTCATCTGATTGGCGAAAGCCAGCAGCGAGGCGCCCGAGTCCATCTTCGCCAAGGGCGTGCCGACGTCCACCGCGATGACGATGTCCGCGCCCATCGCCCGCACCACGTCCACCGGCAACTGGTTGGCCGACGCCGCCATCGACCAGCACCTTGCCGTCGATCACGACCGGCCGGAACGCCGCTGGAATCGACATGCTGGCGCGCATGGCCATTGGCCAGGCTGCCGTGATCGAGCACCACCGCATCTCCCGTGTTGGCGTCGGTGGCGACCGCGCGATACGGAATCGGCAATCGGTTGAAGTCGTTGATTCGCGATACCGGCTGAGTCAGCCGCTCGAGCAGCAGCTGGATGTTCTCGCCCGCGAGCAGGCCGGGCGACAGCTTGACGCCCTTGGACGAAATGCCGGGCTTGGCCGGAAGCAGGCTCAGGTCGTCATCGCGCTTGCGCCGGAACGAACGCTCCGGTCGCGCCAGCGAATCGTCGAGCGCCTTCATCCAATCCACCGAGCTGACCAATGGTCTCGAGCTCGGCCGCCGTCATGCCCGATGCGTACAGCCCGCCGACCATCGAGCCGGCGCTGGTGCCGGCGATGCAATCGACCGGAACATGCAGGCGCTCCAGCTCCTTGAGCACGCTGACATGCGCGAAGCCGCGCGCGCCGCCGCCGCCGAGCACCAGGCCGATGCGGGGCCGGTCGCCAGCCGAGGCATCCTGCCGGCACGGCAACACGTCGGCACTGGCCAGGCATGGCCACAGGCCGAGCGAGAGGGCAAGCAGGTGGGTGGTTGGAAAGCGCATGGCCAGAAGTCTCCGGAATCTCCCCGAATTGTGGCACACCGCCTGTCGCGACGGCAGCCGGAAAGCGTTGCCACCAGGGCGTGTCCGTGTTGTGATGGAGTTCACCGGACCCTGGTGAAACGTGACCATGGAAGACAGGAGCAAGCAAGGCGTTCCGCCGGCACTCGCAGGCGCCTCCATCGTCGCCGCGCCTTCGGCCGTTCCGGCCGAGCCGATAGTCGAGCTGGACCTGCGCGTCCGCAACAATCCGCCGGCCAGCGGGGCGATCGATCGATTCATCCGTCGCTTCGCCACGCTCACGCACGTGCTGGCCATCCTGGCGCTGTATGCGGTCGCCACCACCGCCATCGGCGCGGCCCTGGCGCCGGCGCTCTGGTTCCTGGATCGCTGGTATGCCTGGAGCGCTGGACTGCACGGATGGCTTCGGTGGCTGGTGCTCGGCAGCGGAATCGGCACGGCCTTCTTCATTGCCGGATTCGCGCTGCTGCTGGTGGTGCCGGTCTACAACTTCCTGTTGCCGACCCGGGTCAAGTCGTTCCGCGGCGGCTATTTCTCCATCGCCTCGGTTCCCTGGTACCTGCATAACGGCCTGTTCTACCTGGCCCGCTACACCTTCCTGCCCTATGTGACGCTGACGCCGTTCGGCACCTGGTTCCTGCGCGCCATGGGCATGAAGATCGGCAAGCGCGTTTTCATCAACTCCGAGTTCATTTCCGACCCGCGCATGATCACCCTCGAGGACGATGCCGTGATTGGCGGCAGCGTGCACCTGTTCGCCCACTTCGGCGGCGGCGGCCATCTGACCATCGCGCCGGTGGTGATCGGCGCCCGCGCCACGATCGGGGAAAAATCGACCGTGATGGGCGATGTGCAGGTCGGCGCCGATGCCACCATCCTGCCGCACTCGGCCGTGCTGCCCGGCTCCCGCGTTGGCGCCGGCGAAACCTGGGGCGGCGTACCGGCGCGGCGAATCACCGAGGCGGAGATGGAGTTGTTCAAGCAGGGCATACACGGCGTACTGTCGGCATCGCCGCATCATCGCGCGCCGCTGATCCGGAACTCAGCGGCGGACCCGCTCCGCAGCCAACTCGCGCCGCAAACGCTCGGCGCGCGCATGGAAATCGACCGGATCGCCGTAGTCCAGGAATCGCGCATGGCGCGCATGGGTCCCCGGCACATGGCGGGAATGCTTGATCGGGCAGAAATACTGTTCGGTTCGCGACGTGATCTCCCGCGCGTAGGCCAGTAGTCCGTCGGCGTAGCTGCAGTAGACGCAATGCACTTTCTCGAACGCATTCAGATAGTCCAGGTGGTGGCGATCGATGACGATGTAGTCGTGGCGACGAACCTTGCCGATTCCGTAGAGTGGAAAACAGATCGCCTGGTAGAGCGTGATCGAAACGTCCAGGAATACCAGCGCGAAGCCCATTCCGTAGATGAAGGGCAAGGCCAGGAAGCTTGTGGCCGGGACGCTCGCGAGCCAGCGCCACAGGCTCATTTTCTGCGCGCGATGCGCCTCACGGGTCGCCGCGCTGAACTGCACCCGCGAGCCCACGCTGCGATTGCCCAGGCGTCGGTCATTGTTGTGGAGCTCGACCGCCAATTCCCGCTCGAGTGCGGAAATGCGATCCAGCAGATTGCGGACTTGCAGACTCATCACCCACTCCCGCCTGCGGCCGAGCGGCCGACCCTGCGACAAGCATCGCGTTTCAGCGCGCAGGGAAGTTGACGCAGATCAAGTCTTCGGCCTGCAGCGATCCGCCACAGGATCGCAGACGCTGCTTTCACATCGGCCTCACTTTCACGCTCGATATCTACACATTGCCTTGATCGAGGCAGAAATATATTGGCCCCTGGCAAGTGACCCTGCCTCTCGCGAATCCAACCCCCTGAAGGAATACAACAATGAAAAAGCTCAGCCTCGTTTCCCTTGCGCTCGCGGGCATCCTTGCCTCCGGTGCGGCCAATGCACAATTCTTCGGCACTGCCGGTTTCACCAACGTGAACCCCCAGTCCGACAACGGCACGCTGGCCGGCGCCGATACCAGCGTCAGTGACGCGTGGAGCTTGACCGGAAGCATCGGTTACAAGTTCACGCCGAACATCTTTGCGCAACTTGGAACCGCGATCGTCCCGTTCGAACATGACGTCAGCCTTGATGGCCTGGGCACCGTGGCCAGCCTGAAACAGCGCCCCACGGTGCTGAGCCTCAACTATCAGTTCATGGCTGAAGGCACGGTGCGCCCGTTTATCGGCATCGGCTATGGCTGGGTCACGATTTCCGATGAAAAGACCGAAGGCGCGCTTTCGGGCCTGGATATTTCGGCGAGCGATTCCGATGGCTTCACCTACGGCGGTGGCGTCGATTTCTTCGTCAACGAGAATCTGTTCATTCGCGCCGACGTTGCCGTCCTCGATTTCTCCACCGACGTCAATGTGGAGACGCTGGGCGATGTCGGCACCGCCGAAGTCGACCCGGTGGTGTTTGGCCTGTCGATCGGCTACCAGTTCTAAGGCGCCAGGCGAGCTCCGGGGCTGGGCTCAACCCTTCGCTCCGGAGCCTTGCTTGCCCAAGGCCTGACGCAGGTCACGCACCTGCACTTCGTTCCCTGCCAAAATCAGGGACGGCACACGTACCTGAAAGCCGTTCCCGGAACCATTGCTTCAGCGCAGGGCGGCTCCGGAACCGTTTGACGCAGGCACAGCCATCCCCTTCTCGCACTGGCTGAATTGAATGTCCAAGCTCTACCTGCTGACCTTGCTCGCCGGTCTCACCGGCATCGCACCGCCACTTCATGCCACGCCGCCCCAACCCGAGTCCAACGCACCAGCAGCTCACGCCAGGGAAGAATCCCCATTCCTGACCCAGCAAGCGGCGGCCGAGCGCGCGGCGCGGGTTTCCAAGGTCGCCTACACGCTCGATTTCACGCTGACCGGCGAACCCGATTTCGCGGGCACCACCCAGGTCGATTTCGAACTCACGGACAATCGCGGGCCGCTCACGCTGGACCTGGACAAGGCCAGGATCGGCAAGCTTGTCGTGAACGGCAAGACCGTGACGCCAAACTACAACCAGTGGTTCATCACGCTCGCGGCCAGCGACCTGATCGCCGGCCACAACAGCGTCGTGGTCAGCTACCGGCGCGCGCACAGCACCAACGGCGAAGGCCTGCACCGCTACCAGGACGCCACCGACGGCAAGGTCTACCTGTACTCGCATTTCGAGCCGGCGGCGGCGCACCAGATGTTCGCCCTGTTCGACCAGCCCGACCTCAAGGCCACGTTCCGCATGACCGTGTCCGCGCCGAAGGATTGGCAGGTCATCTCCACCCGGCGCGAAAGCGGCATCGAGGATCGCGGGGCGATGCGTCGCTGGACCTTCCCGGCCACGCCGGTGCTCAGCCCCTACAACTTCTCGCTGCACGCGGGCCCTTACCACGTGTGGCAGGACAACACTGGCAAGTACCCGATGCGCCTGTTCGCGCGCGAATCGGTCGCCTCGCAGGTTTCGCCAAAGGACTGGTTCCGCTACACCAGTGAAGGCCTGGCGTACTTCGACAAGTACTTCGGCATCCCCTACCCGTTCGTGAAGTACGACCAGGTACTGGTGCCGCAATTCATCTACGGCGCGATGGAAAACGCCGCGGCCGTCACCTTCACCGAGAGCCGCTACATCTCCCCCAGCGCGATGACGACCAGCCAGCGCGAGAACCTGGCTTCGACGATCCTGCACGAGATGGCGCACCAGTGGTTCGGCGACCTGGTGACCATGAAATGGTGGAACGGGCTGTGGCTCAACGAGAGTTTCGCCAGCTACATGCAGCGTCTTGCCAGCGCCGAGTCGAATGAGTTCGGCGATCCCTGGGTGGCGTTCTACCGCGGCAAGGGCGGCGCCTACCGGACCGACCAGGGAATCACCACGCACCCGGTCGAGGTACCGGTGCCATCGACCGCCAACGCCTTCGACAACATCGACGCAATCACCTACAGCAAGGGCGCGTCGGTGCTGCACCAACTGCGCCAGTTGCTGGGCGCCGAAGTGTTTCGCCAGGGCGTGCACGACTACCTTGCGCAACATTCGTACGGCAACGCGACGCTGGAGGACTTCATCGACTCCCTGTCGAAGGCCTCGGGTCGTGACCTCAAGCCGTGGTCCCGCGAATGGCTGTACGCGCCTGGCCTGAATTCCCTGAGCGCGGATTTCGCCTGCACCGACGGCAAGCTCAGCCGCTTCCGATTGCTGCAGTCGACGACCAACGCCGCCTTCCCGACCCTGCGCACGCAACTGGTGCAGGTGGGGCTGTTCAAGCTGGCCGGCGGCAAGCTGGCGCTGTCCGGCAAGACTGCGGTGACCTATTCCGGCGAAAGCACCGAGGTTGCTTCGCTGCTCGGCCAAGCCTGCCCCGATCTGGTCTATCCGAATTACCAGGACTGGGGCTACGTCAAGGTGGTCCTGGATCCGGCGTCGTTCGAAACCGCAGGCAAGCATCTGGCCGACGTAGACGACGTGTTGCTGCGCTCGATGTTGTGGCAGGCGCAGTCGGATGGGCTGCGCGATGGCCGGCTCGGCCTGGAGGCCTTCATCGAGACGGTGCTGCTCAATACGCCGCTGGAAACGGATTACACCTTGCTCGGACAAGCGCTGGGCTATGTCTCCAACGCCAACGACTACCTGGTCAAGTTCGCGTCGGGCACCGAATACGGGCAGCGGATGTCCGCTCGCATGGAGCAGATGCTGTGGACCGGCCTGCTGGCCAGCCGCGCCGACCATGACCGCGCACGCCGCTGGCTGGGCACCTACATCGAGGTCGCCAGCAGCAAGGCAGCGTTGGCCAACCTGGCCGAAATTCTGGCCGGCCGCGCTGACGCCGGCGGCATCGAAATCGGCCAGGACCTGCGCTGGGAGATGGTCGTGCGGCTCAATGCCCAGGGCGCGCCCGGCAGCGAGGCCCTGATCGCCGCGGAGAGCGCTCGCGACAAGAGCGAGGCCGGCCAGTTGTCCGCGCTGCGTGCCACCGTGAGCCGGCCCGACCCGGCTATCAAGCTCAAATGGCTGGCGACGATCCAGACGGTCGATGGCGCCGAGCCCTTCTCGCGATTGCGTACGGCGATGTCCAGCCTGTACCCCTCGGGCCAGGAGGCGCTGGATGAACTGACCGCCGGGCAGCGCCTGCGGACGCTTCCGGCCATCGACAAGTCGGACGACCCCGTGTTCATGCGCAGCTATGCCCGCACCATGATTCCCGCGACCTGCACCGCGGCCAGCGTGGCCCGCCTGGCGGCGGCGATCGAATCGATGACGACCCTGTCGGCCGGCACTCGCCGCGCGCTGCTGTCCAGTCACGAGGAAGACGTTCGCTGCGTGAATATTCGCAGCAAGTTCCAGGCGGACCTGGCAAAGGCGCATTGATCGGCAGGATCGGCGTAGGCTAGGCGCGGACCGCCCGAAGGGCTTGAGCCTAGCCGTAACGACCGCGCCGAAATGACCAGCCACAGCAGGAAGGCGAGATCCCTGGCGCGTCGCGCGCGCGAGCGCCAGGGCGCGCCTGCACACGCGCTCGCGCACCACAAACGCGGCATCGCGGCGCAGTTCGCCCGCTTTCGCACCGCCGGCGTCGGCGCCTTTGTCGCCTTCCTGGCCGTGCTCGGGCCCGGGCTGCTCGCCGGCCTGTCGGATGACGATCCGGCCGGCATCACCACCTACTCCGTGCTCGGCACCGACCACGGTTATCGCCTGCTCTGGATCATCCCGGCCTCGACCATCCTGCTGGTCCAGTTCCATCTGATGGCGGTACGCATCGGCGCCGCCACCGGCAAGGGCTTCGTCGGCGTGATCCGCGAGCGCTGGGGCCACAGGTGGGGCTACTTCGCGGTGCTTGGCTTGATATTCGCCAACTTCGGGACGATCTGCGCGGAGTACGCGGGCATCTCGGCAGCCGGTTCCCTGGTCGGCATTCCTTCCTGGGTCAGCGCTCCGGTATCGGCCGTGCTGATCTCGCTGGTGGTCGTGCTGGGATCGTTCCATCGCGTGGAGCGCATGCTGCTTTTCATTTCGGCGACGCTGGCGCTGTACATCGTCGACGGCATCCTGGCCGAGCCCGACTGGTCCCAGGTCTGGCACAACTCGGTGATCCCGCACATGCCGGTGAACGAGGCGGGCTGGATCGCCATCGCTGCCGCGCTCGGCACCACGCTCGCGCCCTGGGGCCTGGCCTTCATCCAGTCCTACGCGGTGGACAAGAAGATCACCGTCGCCAACCTGCGCTGGGAGCGCGTTGACGTCGATCATCGGATCGATACTGACCGGCGTGATCGGCATGGCCATCGCCATCGCCTGCGCAGCCACGCTCAATCGCGCAGGAGTGCACATCGAGGATGCCGGCGACGCGGCGCTGGCGCTGCAGCCGCTGGCGGGCTCGTTCGCGACGGTGCTGTTCGGGGCCGGACTGCTGGGCGCGTCGCTTGCTTGCCGCCGCGGTTGTGCCGCTGGCGACGGCCTATTCGATCGCCGAAGGCATCGGATCGCCCGCCTCGCTCGATCTGGATTCGCACCACTTCCAATACTTCTATGCCGCGTTCGTCGGCCTGACCGTCGCCGCCGCAAGCGTCGTCGTCACTGCCCGGGCTGCCGCTGATCCCGCTCATCTACACCAGCCAGGTGGTCAACGCCGTGATGCTGCCGCTGCATGTGATCGCGCTGCAGTTGCTCGCCCGCAATCCGGCGATCATGGGCGACGCGCGATCAGGCAAGGGAGCGGTCGCCGCGGGCTGGGTGAGCATCGCGCTGATCGTCGCCTGCGTCGGCGCGCTGGCATGGAGTTGGGCAGGCTCGCTCGGTGCTTGAGGCCGTCAACCGCGCCGGTCCAGCGCATCGGTAATCAGGTCCCACACTGTCGGGTTGAAGCACAGCCCGGTGTGTGCGGCATCCACATGCACGTGGCGCACGTTGGGGCTTACATGGTCGATCGTCGCGGCCAGGCCGACCACGCCATCGCTCGGGCTGACGATCGCGGTGATCGGCGTACGGATCGGCCGTGAATCGCGCTTGGCCAATTCACGCTCGATCCAGTCCAGGTTCATGCCGCGCTTGCGGAAGAACGTAGCCGCCGCCGTGTACTTGGGACCGCCACGAACCGGGGAGCCAAGCGTTATCACCTGCTCGACGATGTCCGGCAAGTCGCGAGCCACTTCCCGGGCCACGCAACCGCCCAGGCTCCACCCGATCAGGGTGATCGGCCTACCCGTCGCGAGGTGCCGGGCGCGCACTCGCGCCACCATCTGGTCGCACAGCATCGGCACCGATCCTTCTCCCCGATATTCGAATTCCTCCGTGACGGCCCAGCCCGGCGACAAGTCCTCGATGCGGTGTTCGATATCCACGCCAGCCCTGTTGTGGCCCAGCCCCCAGCCCTCTACTGCGTGACCGAGCCTGGACAGATAGCGACGCAGTGGCCAGGTAGTGAGATCACTGGCCCCGAAGCCGGGCAACACGATAATCAGTCGCTTGGCGCGACCGGCGGATTCAGGCGCCCGCGTGAGCAAGGGCCATGCCATGCGGGCGATGTCCAGCAGCACCCTGCCCTCGCGCAAGATGGCGGCGCGATGTGGCGGTCGCAATTCGGAGTCGGCTGGATGGGACACATTGCTTCCGGTGAGGCTGCACGAGGGGCAGCTTGGACCAGGCGACATGAACTTTGTTGGAAGACCCGTCCCTACCAGGGCAGCGGGCTGCCGTTCGAATGCCAGAAGCTACCGGTCTGCCCGATGTCCAGCCGGTCGAGCACGCCGACCAGACGTTCGGCCGCTTGTCCGGGACTGATATCACCGGTGCCTCCAACCATGTCGGTGGCGACATAGCCGGGATGCAGGAGGAACACGGCGATGCCGCGCGGCTTCAGATCGACCGCCAGCGATTTGCCGATCGCATTCACTGCCGCCTTCGACGCGCGATAACCGTAGTAGCCGCCGGAGTCGTTGTCGGCGACCGAACCCATGCGGCTGGTGATGATCGCCGATCTTTGGAGCCCTTGCGCAAGTCGCCCAGCAAGGCCTGCGCCACGCGCAACGGCCCCGAGCGCGTTGACCTCGAATTGCCGGCGCAGGCTGTCGAAACCGCGCCGCATCCACCGAACCCAGCGATTCCCGCGCCAGGATGCCGGCGTTGAGCCACAACTGGTCGATTCGGGTATCGCCCAGGCGCTGCGCGAGCGCGGCCAGCGCCGGTCATCGGTGACGTCCACTCCGGCCTCGACGCGCGCACCGGTTCTCTTCAGGGCGTCGCTGTCGTGCCGGCACACGCCGATGACGTTCTCGCCACGCGAAGCAAGGTGCTGGGCCAGGGCCAGGCCGATGCCGCGATTGGCGCCGGTGATGAGGACGGTCGCCATGATGCCGCTACTCGGGCAGCACCTCGCCGGAGCCGCCCATCTCGCTTGGCATGTCGCGCATCTTGGTCACGCCGTCGTGGATATGCAGCACGGTTTCCTGATAGTGCACGTGCACGCCTGGCTTGAACTCCAGCGTCGGCAGCATGGCCGCGTAGACATCGATCAGGCCCATGGTCGGATGGTCGGTGAACAGGTGCCCGCCGCAGGTCTTGCACCACTTGCGCGAACTGATCGGCGTCTTGTTGTAGGTGCCGATATTGTCGGCGCCCTTGGTTACCTTGACGGCGTCGGGCGCCCACAGCGAAAAAGCATTGACCGGACCGGCCGACCAGTGCCGGCAGGACTGGCAATGGCAGTAGCCCATCGCAGCCGGCTCGCCGGTGACGGTAAATGCCACCGCGCCACAAAAACACTCACCAGGATATGTTGTATTCGTAGCCAAGTTGCACCCCCCATGCCAGTGATGGACGGCATAACCTACCACCAAATTTCATGGCACGCGACGAGCGGACAGCGCCACCAACTGGTCCAGCGCCTTGCCCCAGCCCTCGTGAAATCCCATCTCATCATGCTTCTTGCAGCTGGCTTCACTCCCGTGGATGACCAGGGCGCGGTAGCGGGTCCGGTCGCCATGCGGATCCAGGGTAACGACCGCCGTGAACGCAAAGGAATCGCACGATTCGTCATCCGGCAACGTGCTTGGCCGATATCCCGGGCCCAGGGCATTGGTCCAGACCAGCTTGCGGTTCTCGACCACCTCCAGGTAACAGCCCGAATTCGGGAAGTCCTGTCCCTCGGGGGACTGCATCGTGGTGCGGAATATTCCGCCCGGGCGAAGGTCGATTTCGCAGTCCACGGTCTTCCAGGGCGCCGGCGTGAACCATCTCTTGATCAGGGCCGGGGTGGTCCAGGCAGCCCATATCAACTCGGCCGGGACATCGACGATGCGTTCGAACTCCAGGTCGAACCTGGGATCGGCGACATGAACCATGGGGTCGGCCATGATCGTTGCTCCTTCAGTCATTCCAGCAGGAAGTCTAGCGGATCAAGGCAGCCGGTTCTCAAGGCGGGTGCCGCGCCCATCCTGGGCGACAGCCACAGCGGCAATGCCGCGGCCCGCGCTCCCGGCGACCCCGGAATTGTCCAGGCTATTTCGCTTCGTCGACCATCTTGATGGTGGCTGCCTCGACTTCGCGCGCAACCGCCGCCAGGGCCGGATCCTGCGACAGCGCGGACAGCATCTGTTCGGGCTTGATCAGTCCGATGCTGGTCTTGCCCTTCTCGGTGAACACCGAGATGCGGCAGGGCAAGGCCATGTTCAGGCGCATGTCGGTGGACATGACCTTCGCGGCCTGCGCCGGATTGCAGACCTCGAATACCTTGCAGTCCTCCGGGAACGCGATGCCCTTGCTGCGAAGCGTCGTGCCAAGGTCGTGCACATGCAGGACGCCGAAGCCGTGACGGACAACGGCGGCTGCCAGGTCGGATGACGCCTGGTCGAATGATTTGCTGGTTTGAACGATGTAATACATGGATCACCTCGCTGGTCCAGAGTCCATTCTAGGCTGCCATTGCTGAATGCTTCCGCGCCATGGACCACTTGATGCCAGTGCAATAGTGGATCCAGTCGAGTCCACTCCGGCCAGCGGGCCGCCGTTCACTTCCGGGCCACTACCATCAAGATACCGCCAACGCACAAGCGCCTGGCGGCCAATGCAGCAAACGCGATCAAGGGAGAACCTCATGCATATCCAGTTCAATACCGACCACAACATCCAGGGCCGCGAGGCGCTAGCCGGCGACTGACCGGCGTGGTGGCGAAAGCTCTCGACCGGGTCTCGGAACACATCACCCGCGTCGAGGTCCACCTGAGCATCGAGAGCGGCGGCAGGAGTGGCCAGAGCGACAAGCACTGCGTCATGGAAGCGCGCATGGAGGGTATGCAGCCGATCGCGGTGACCGACCAGGCCGGCACCATCGACCAGGCCGTGAGCGGCGCGGCAGCGAAGCTGCTCGGCATGATCGACGGCAAGCTGGAACGCCAACGCGACAAGAGCCGCAAGGGAGCGGGCGCGGCGACGGCTGCGCCGGACCTGCCTGAAGGCTGAAGACACCGGCCGGATCGATCGGCTGATCGGCTGATCGGTTGATCGGTCGACGGGCCGGGCCCGGGAAGGTGCCGCGCGCCATCGCTTGGCGCGCGCTACACTTCGGACGACTGGGCCTGGGGATCGCCGTGAATAGAGCGTCGAAGCTGTCTGTCATGGCGACGGCCGCGAAATGACCCGTCCAGGCCGCGGCCGCAGCGCCACGATTTGTATCGCCGCCCTGCTGTCAGCGACGAATGCGCAGGCAGCGGTCCAACTCGACGATCTGGCGATCAGCGTCACCGCAGCGGAAAACCGGGCGGTGTCCTTCACCAACAAGGAGTCGGCGTACTACTACACTCAGACCCAGCGCAACGATCATCCGGAGCACGCGTGGTTCCGTGGCTTGAATATTGCCGGGCGACGCGTGTTCAACGACTACCAGCTACTGGTGGACGGAAAGGCATTGGATCCGGTCGACGCCATAGCCGTGGTGAAAGCCGATGCGCTGATTCGAAACTACCCCGATGGCGTCAGCGAGACGCTTCGGCTGTTCGATGGACGCGATGTAGTTGGCGTAGACCTGGCGGGAGCCCAGGGCAAGAGCGAGTTGCGCATTTCAGGCGACCACGTGAAGGCCGCCGGCAGGAGTGAGGGCATCGACTGGTATGTGTCTTCACAAGACGGCGCCGGGCAAGCGGCCGACCACATCGCCGTCGGCCGCCGCGGCGATAGCTTCCTGATCGCAGTCGGCGCTTCCCGCGAGGCGGCGGGCAAGCTGCTCGATGAGGCCAAGGCCAACGCAAAGACCTGGTCCAGCCAGCGCCATGCGCGGCTCGAAGGCCTGATCAGCGGCGACCGCTACCTGTCGACCAGCGACGCGCGCCTGACCAAGCCCTGCGCTGGATCACAATCACCACCGACGAACTGGTCACCCGCCAGCGCGGCGACGGCATCTATGCGGGCCTGCCCTGGTTCAACGAGTACTGGGGCCGCGACAGCTTCATATCCCTGACCGGCGCCACGCTGGTGACCGGCCAGTTCGCCACCGCCCGCAACGCCCTGAAATCATTCGCGCAGTTCCAGGACCTCGATCGCGATTCGCCGCACTACGGGCGAATGCCCAACATCGTCAAACCCGGCAGCATCGACTACCACACCACCGACGGGACGCCGCGTTACATGCTCGCCCTGCGCGACTACGTGCGCTATTCCGGGGATCGCTCGATCATCAAGGAGCTGTATCCCAACATCGTGGCCGGAGTCGATGGCGCGCTCGCGCACTGGTGGACGGCAACGGCTACCTGGTCCACAAGGACAATGAAACCTGGATGGACGCGCGGCGCAACCCCGACCTCGCGGCGTACTCGCCCCGAGCCACGCGCGCCAACGACATCCAGGCGCTGTGGTACGGACAACTGCTGGCGAGCGCGGAGTTCGCGGCCATCCAGGGCGACGCCGATGCGCAACGGCGTTGGACGCAAGCCGCCGCGCGCATACGGGCGAATTTTGCGCGCGACTTCGTCAATACGACAGGCCGGCCTGGTCGCCGACCATCTCGCCGCCGACGACAAGCCGGACTTCACCCTGCGCCGAACGCGCTGTTCACGCTGCGAACTGGTTCCCGACGAGGCGCTTGCCGCCCGGGTCACGCGCAATGCCTGGCAGTCGCTGGTCTATCCATGGGGTGTGGCGACGCTCGACCAGAACGATCCCTTCTTCCATCCATACCACCTGGCGCCTGGGCTTTATCACAAGGACGAGGCCTACCATAACGGCACCGTCTGGCCCTGGCTAAACGGCATCGCCATGCAGCGCATGATCGAATACGGGCAGGTCGAACTGGCCTGGTCGCTGTTCCGGTACAACGACGAACTTGCGCTTTCAGCGCGGCGTGGTCGGCGGCCTGCCCGAAACCATGGACGCCTATCCGCACCCCGGGGAAGCGCAGCCACGCCTCACCGGCACGTTCCTGCAGGCGTGGTCGAATGCCGAGCAGCTGCGGGTCTGGTACCAGTACGTGCTCGGCGTGCGGCCGGACATGGCCAAGGGCGAGATCTTGCTGGCGCCGCGGCTGCCGGCCGCGCTCGGCGTTGTCGACTTCAGCGTGCGCGTGGGCGCGGGAACGCTGGGCGCCAGCGTTCGACCGCATCGACGGCAATCGTCGCTATCGGTTCCGCCTGGACGGCCAGTCCGCGAAGCTGATACTGGATTTCCCTGCTTTCGAGACAGCCAGCTTCGACGGCTCACCGGGAGATACCGTCATCGCGGAAATCGGGGCCGCCAACATTCGCGTACGCGTTCTCTCGGATCGGCAGGAGCTTAAGAAGGAAGTCCTGCTGCGCCTGTCGCCGGAAAGGCAGGCCCGGCAGGCAATCCTCGATGGCGTCTTGGCCGGCACGGCGTTCGCCAGTCCGAAGCCCATGGAATCCCACAAGGTCATGCAACCTTCCGGCGCCGACTCGCATCCTAGCGACTAGAACCCACGCCGAGGCAGGCCGATGGATGGTCAATTCAAGATGCGGGCGCCCACGCATTACCTGCAGGTCGACCTGCGCGATGACGCCGAAGCCGAGTACTGGCTGATCGTGCTCGACGCCAGCCGGCGGCAGCTCGAGGAGGCGGTTGCAACGGTGGGCGCCTTTGAGCCGGCTGTCCGCGAGTACCTGCAGGCCTCCCGGCAGGCCCAGGCCCAAGCCGGCTAGCGCAACCAGACCTCGACCCGGTCATTGCGATAGCGCGATGTCGGCTGGGAGGCGTCGAGCAAGTTCATCCGGCCGCCGAATCCCCGGACGGTGACCACCTTCAGGTTCAAGGCGAGCAACTCGCTCGACAGGTAATCGGCGCGCTCCTGGCTCATGAACAGCGATTGCATGGGAGAACCGGGCTGGGGATTGGCGAAGCCCACCAGGACCACCCGCCTGCCCGCGTTCTCCGGGCGCTGCAGGTACACCGCAAGACGCTCGACATCCTGTCGTCCCCGGCTGTCGAAAAGATCCAGTCCGGTGGAAAAGCGCACCGTCATCGGCAGTCGCTGCGCCTTGGCCACGATCTTGCGGTATTCCTCGGGCGCGCCTGCCACCGGCGCCGGCGACGATGGCCGGATGGACAGGGAAGCAAACTGCGAGCGCTCGACCACGGCCTGGCCGGCAGGGGAAACGACCCACTGGGCGAAGCTGCGTCCAAGCGCGGTGATCAGCTGACCGGTGTGGAAATAGACGCGCCTGACCAGCGGATAGTCCTCCGATCCCACGGCGAGAATGTCCGGCGCGAAACTCCCGCCGCCACTACGGATGGCGATGGCCCGCAAGCTACCGCGGGGCGCCTTCAGGCTGACGATGCCGATGCTGCCGGGATCGGCCTGCACGGCTGCGACGACTTCGGCGGAGCTGCGGTGGCGCACCAACCCCGACGGAGCCAGCTTTCCAGTCGAAAGCATGCGCGAGATCGCCTCCTGGGTTCCGGAGGCCGCGGGCAAGGTGTGCACCGAGATCTTGCCACTCGCGCCGCCGAGTTGCTTCCAGTTGCCGATCTTCCCCGCAGACCACGTCGCGCAGTTGCTGGACGCTCATTGCGAAAAGCGGGTTGTCCGGCGAGACCAGCACGACCAGCCCGTCCAGGCCGACCACCCATTCCTGGGTAGGCGATTTCAGATCACCCAGTTGCCAGGCGTCATCGAGCTCGGCCGCGTTGGGCTGGCGCGCCGACATGCAGATCTCGGCGTCGCCGTTGATGATCGCCTGCAGCCCGGAGGCCGTGCCGCGCTTGTCGATCTCGACCACCAGCGCCTCGCCGTCGCGTACGCCGCCAATCTCGGTTCGATCGCTCCCGACCTCGCGACGCTTGATCTGCGCGTAGCCGATTTCCCGAAGCCAGCTCTCCACCAGCGTGGGAACCAGGCGCGAGCCGAGCAGGTTGGATCCATGGATGCGCAGTCGCTCGGCGTCATCCTCCTGTGCCGAAGCGGATCCGGCGATGAGCAACAGCAGGACGACGGCAAGGATGCGAAATGGACTGGTCATGAATCCTCCACGGCGAGTGCATCAGCATGCAGCGGAGGTATTGCACTGCGATGACTGCGCACGCCGACGCGGCGGGAATCCAGCCCGCGAAATCGTCAGGGAATGTCGTGACGGGCCCTGAACCGTTCGATGCTTTCCCAAACCTCGGCCGTGACAGTGTTCGAATCGACTCGCGCCAGGATGTTTCCAAGGACAGTCCGCTCCCGGTCATCGATCACGCCGTCTTCCAGGGCAAGCTTCTCGAGCATTGCCAGCTCCTGCGCATCGATCGTGCCGTTGTTGGCGAATACGCGGAGAAACGAATACTGCATGATTGCGTTCCACGAGCTTGTTGCATTGGTCATTTCATTGTCCTGGAAGGGCGAGCACCGGTTAGGGTAAGCCGGACCCGATGGCAAATCGCGTGAATAATTTATGACAGCGCGGGTGCAACCATTCCGGCACTGCCCGTATCTGTCACTGCTAATACCCCGTCGCACCGGAGTCGACGATGACGCGATTGATTCTTGCCCTGCTCCTGTCGGCGCTCTCAGGCCTGCCCGGCTTCGCTTCGGCCCAAACCACCGGGTCCGCAGCCGCTTACGACGGCCAGGAGAACCACTACCGCGTGCGTATCGACGCCCAGGCCCGCCGGGCCGAAGTCGATGCGGACCTGTGGCTGGGCGGCGACCTGCTGTCCATGTTCAACGTGATGCCGGTGCCGGGCCTGCCCAATGGCCAGGCCGATCTGCTGGAGGGCTTGCAGGTCCGTGATGTCGCGGGCCGCCTGCTTCCGTTCGAGAGCCTGGGTTCCGGCGACTTCAAGCTCAAGGGCGGGCAGCGCGTCCGCGCCCACTACTACGTGCGCCTTGACCACGATCGCCACCCCTGGCCCGCCGGCGTGGAAGAAGTGAGCTACCACACCGACGAGGGCCTGATGATCACGGGCGCCACGCTGTTCCTTGCCGACGGCGGGGATTCGATGCAAGGGCCGATCACGGTCGAACTGCAGTTGCCGAAGGGCTGGCAGGCGCAGACGCCCTGGATGCACGACGGCCAGCCGAACCGGTTCCAGGTTTTTTCTCGCCGCGAGCTGCTCAGCAACGCGCTTTTCCTGGGCACGGCCGACACGGAATCCTTCGATGTCGGCGGCGTCAAGCTCACCCTCGTGCTGGGCAAGCGCTACGTGCAGAGCAAGGCGCTGTTCGCCGACTTGCTGAGAACCCAACTGGCGAGCTACCAGCGGCTGTTCGGCGGACCGCCGCTGGAGCGCCGCTACCTGATCATCATCAACGAGGGCGCAAGCGGCGACGGCGGCGCCTTCGCTGGAAGTTTCAGCCAGTTCATCGATGGCGATGCCGATGCCCGCAACCGGGTGATCTGGGGCTATGTGATGGCGCACGAGCTGCTGCACTTCTGGAACGGCCTGAGCTTTGCGCCGGCCGACTATCGCGAGGAATGGTTCAAGGAGGGCGCGACCGATTACCTGACCATCGCCACGCTGGCAAAGAACGGGCTCATCGACGAGACGCTCCTGTTCAAGCGCCTGGAGAATGTGCCGCGCCGCTACCTGATCGCCCGCAAGGTCCAGGGCCTGGACATCAGCGTGCGCGAAGCCGGCAAGGACAAGCAACCGAACCGGCTGCTGGTCTATGGCGGCGGCAGCCTGGCGGCGATGGCGCTGGACGTGGAGATGCGCGTGCGCAGCCACGACCGCGTCGGCCTGCCGGACCTGATGAAACGGCTTTATGCGGAATTTCCACTGCCCGACAAGCGCTATGGGCTAAGCGACATCGCGCGCATCGCGCAGCAGTTGACTGGCGAGGACCTCCAGCCCTTCCTGGCCAATGCCGTCGAGAGCTCCGCCAGCTTCGACATCCTGCCGACTTACCGCGCGCTTGGCCTGCGCATGGACAGCTTCGTCGAAGAGATGTTCATCAGTCGCGATCCGGAGGCGACCGCCAGCCAGAAAGCGCGCTTCGATGCGATCTTCGTGCCCTAGGATTCCCTGGGAAGCACGGTCAACACCCGGATGATGAAAGCGTGGAACTCGGCCATGTACTTGCGCAGGAAATCGGCGGTTGCCTCGTTGCTCACCTGTCCGTCCTCGCTGATCAGGTCGGGCTTGAACTGGATGTAGGCCTCGGGCGAATTCATCTGCGGCGAGTTGCAGAAGCTGAGCAGGCTGCGCAGGTGCTGTTGCGCCACCGCCGTCCCGATCGCGCCGGGCGAAGTGCCGATGACGGCGGAAGGCTTGCGGGCGAAAGCGTTCTTGCCATACGGACGACTGGCCCAGTCAATGGCGTTCTTGAGTCCGCCCGGAATCGAGCGGTTGTACTCCGGCGTCACGAACAGCACCGCGTCCACCTCGGCGAGCGCCTGCTTGAAGGCCCTGGCCACCGGTGGGAAGTCCGCGTCGTAGTCGTAGCTGTAAAGCGGCAGGTCCTTGAACGGAATCTCCACCATTTCCAGCTCGGGCGGCGCCAGCCGCACCAGCGCCATCGCCAGGCGACGATTGATCGAGGCGGTGGCGAGACTGCCGATGATGTAGCCAACCTTGAACTTTTTCATGATCCAGCCTCGCGCAATCCAGCCTTCCCCGGGCGAAACCGCGGTAGGCGGTTCCGGCAAAACACACTCCGCAAGAGCATAGGCTCGTGCACGCGGCCTGGGTAGCTGATTGCCCTGCCGGGTCGCGCCGGGTTCATGGTCCGTGCATGTGCTAGCCTCTACAGGCACTGCACGATCTGCAGCCAGCGCCGTCCCCGCTACTCGGGACGGATCGAGTCTCCCCGGGGAAAGTGAGGTCACCATGTCGACGATCCACAGGCTGTGCGCCATCCTTCTGGCTCTTTCCGCGGCGCAAGCTCCGCTCGCAAAGACGGCCACGACCAGCGCGACGGCGACCAAGACGCCCGCGCCACCTTCCAACGCCAAATGCGAGTCGCGCAGCAACAGTTCCACCGCCGCGCTTCTGCAATGCATCCGCCGGGAGCCGCTGTGGGCCCACATGGTCGCGTTCCAGGACATCGCCAATGCAAATCCGGGACCTGACGGCCATCCTTCGCGGAACATAGGCGAGCCGGGCTACCTGGCCTCCGCGCAATACGTCCTCGAGAAGATGGCCGCGGCCGGCTATAGCGTGCGGTTGCAGGAGTACACGGTCCCCTATTTCAATTACACGGCCATGGCCTACTTCGACCAGGTCAGCCCGACCCCCAGTTCGTACGCACTGCGAACCGACTGGAACCCACCCACCTATTCCGGCAGCGGCAACGTGACCGCGACCGTCCAGCCGGTGGGCGGCATCATCATTCCCGCCCCGTCGAGCACGGACGCAAGCACCAGCGGCTGCTCGGCAGCGGACTTCGCCGGATTCATCCCCGGCAACATCGCCCTCATCCAGCGCGGCCGTTGCGGCTACTGGTCCAAGGTGAAGCGGGCCCAGGATGCGGGCGCGGTCGGCGTGATCATATTCAACGAGGGTAGCCCGGGCCGAACCGGCGCGCTGCGCGGCAGCCTGGCCGCTTACAACCCGGTTTCCATCCCGGTCGCGATGGCGTCGTACGCCATCGGCGTGGACCTCTATACCCAAGCCACCACGGTTCAGGGCACCGCCCAGGGGCCGACCGCCCACCTCGACGTGCAGACCATCCACGACCCGTACCGCGCCGACTACAACGTGATCGCCGATTCCCCCTACGGCGATCCCAATCGCGTCGTGGTCGTCGAAGGGCACCTGGACGCGATCTACGGCGCCGGCATGCTCGACAGCGCCTCGGGCTCGGCGACCATCCTGGAAGTCGGCTTGAAGATGTCGCATACCAAGACCCGCAACCATCTGCGCTACATCTGGTTCGGGGGCGAGGAGTTGGGTATCTACGGTTCGGCCTACTACACCGAGACCCTGAGTCCCGAGGAGCGCGCGAAGATCGTCTTCGACATTGATTCCGACGTCACCGCCACGCCCAACTACGTGATGGCGATCGCCGATCCGGCCAATTCCGGCAACGCCCAGGACTTCCCGGCCGGCGTGGTGGAAGCCTCGCAGGTAGGCAACAACTATTTCAAGGAATACTTCGACGCCAACCACCTGCCCTACGTGGTGTGGAGCAACGACGGCACCGATTCCTGGAGGTTCAGCTGGATCGCCGTGCCCAACACGGGCATCCTCACCGGCCAGGATTGCTGCAAGGAGCAGTACGAGGTCGATCTGTTCGGCGGCTATCTGGGCAACTACGAGGGCAACGTGCCGAGCTTCGACGGTGGCTTCGTCGACCGTCCCTTCCTGTGGGGCGACAATCTCGACAACAACGATCCGTGGGTCCTGGAGACGGTGACGAAGGCCTTCGGATATGTGACCTGGAAGCTCGCTAACGATACGACGCTGAAGTCGCTGCCGCTCGCCAAGTCCGGCGCGCAGGTGCTGGCGACTGCCCGCCCGGCAAGTGGAAAGCGCAGTGCGATCGGCGAGGATCGCTAGGATCTGACGCATGGCTCGAAACCTGTTCGCCGGTATTTCAGTGCTGGCCGCCCTGGCGGCCGGCACTGTCATTGCCAGGGCCAGCGAAGCCAGTGGGGCGAAACCGCCGGCTGCCTTCCTCGCCAGCGGCAGGACCATCAGCGTGTACACCACCGCCGACGGGTCGAACCAGCGCCTGAGCCTGACCGGCAGCCAGGGTTTCTCGCCCGGCAAGCAGCCCGGGCGAAACCGAGATCTCGATCTTCGTCGATCCGGATCATCGCTTTCAGAAATTCCTTGGCGTCGGCGGCGCGATCACCGATGCCAGCGCTGAAGTGTTCGCCAAATTGCCGGCGCCGAAGCAGCAGGAATTCCTGGACGCCTACTACGATCCCGACAAGGGCATCGGCTATACCTGGGCCAGGACCACGATCCACAGTTCCGATTTCAGCAGCGGCAGCTACACCTATATCGCGGAAGGCGACAAGGCGCTGTCCACCTTCAGCATCGACCACGATCGCCAGTTCCGCATTCCGCTGATCAAGCGGGCCATGGCCGCCACGGGCGGAAAGCTGACGCTGTTCGCCAGTCCGTGGAGCCCGCCGGCATTCATGAAGGACAGCAACAACATGCTGCAGGGCGGCACGCTGCTGCCCGAGTATTTCGCCGCCTGGGCGACCTACTACACGAAGTTCATCAAGGCCTACGAGAAAGCCGGCGTCCCGATCTGGGGCATCTCCGTGCAGAACGAGCCGATGGCCACGCAGCGCTGGGAATCGGTGATCTACACGGCCGAGCAGGAGCGCGATTTCCTGAAGAATCACCTCGGGCCCACGATGCAGAAGCAGGGCCTGGGCGACAAGAAGATCATCGTCTGGGACCACAACCGCGACCTGATCACCCAGCGCGCCAAGACCATCCTCGATGATCCCGAAGCCGCCAAATACGCCTGGGGCATCGGCTTCCACTGGTACGAGACCTGGACCGGCGGCGACCCCATGTACAGCAACGTGGCCGAAGTGTCCCGCCTGTATCCGTCGAAACCGGTATTGCTTACGGAAGCGGCGATCGAAAAATTCACGCCCGAGCGCTACCAGTACTGGCCCAATGGCGAGCGCTACGGCAAGTCCATGATCAACGATCTCAACAGCGGCGCGGTCGCGTGGATCGACTGGAACATCCTGCTGGACGAACACGGCGGACCGAACCACGTCGGCAATTTCTGCTTCGCGCCCATCCATGCCGACACTGGCAAGGGCGAGCTGATCTATACGCCGCCCTATTACTACATCGGTCATTTTTCCAAGTTCATCCGGCCCGGGGCGCAACGGGTCAGCTCGACCAGCAGCCGGAGCTCCCTGCTGACCACGTCCTTCCTCAATGCCGACGACAGGATGGCGACCGTGGTGATGAACCCGGGCGACCAGGAGATTACCTACAACCTGTTCGTGGGCACGGACCAGTCCAGCGTGACTATCCCGGCGCACGCGATCCAGACGCTGGTGTACTAGCTCCATGCCACCCGGGCAGGTCGCGCCGGCACGGCGTCCGACGGGCTGGGCAGCCGGATTCCTCTTGAATTTTGACCCAGATCAATCAACGACTTGGCCAACTCGGTGATCATGAGAGGTCGGCGGTGTTGCCGGGCGCCGTTGCCCCGGACCTTCAGAGCCTTCCCAGACAAACCAACAGGAGACGATTCATGAGCACCAAGAAGAACTTGAACCAGATGTTGCTGGCCGCCACCATCGCTGCCCTGCTGGCCGCGGTGCCCGCCTTCGCGGCCGATGGCGACAAGAGCAAGATCAAAGGCATGATCACCGGGGTCCAGGGCAATACGATCACCCTCAAGGATTCCAACAACAACGTGCAGACGATCACCGTCTCGCCGACCACGCAAATCAAGTCGGTCTCCGGCCTCGTCGGCGCCCAGCGCAAGACGGTCGAGACCAGCGCGCTGATGCCCGGCCTGCCGATCAGCGCCGACGTGGTCGCCGCTGGCACCGGATTCAATGCCACCGAAATCAGCTTCAAGTCCGATGACTTCAAGACCGCGCAGCAGGTCCAGGCCGGCCTGGCCCCGACCGAGCAGCGCATGAACGAGTTCGGGAAATACGAAGCGCTGGCAACCGTCGATGTGCTGTTCGCATCGGGTAGCGCAACGATCTCCGCCCAGGGCAAGGCGGACCTGATGGCATTCGCTGCCAAGGCCAAGGAGACCGAGGACTATCAGGTCGTGATGCAGGGTTATACCGACTCGACTGGCGACCCCGCCGCCAACCAGAAGTTGAGCACCCGGCGCGGTTATGCGGTGCAGAACTTCCTGCAACAGCAGGCCGGCCTGGCACCCGGACGCGTCCGCGCGCCGGACGGCATGGGTGTTTCCACGGATGCTGGCACCGGCAGCAATGCCAGCGCCCGCAAGGTCACCGTCAAGCTGATCGTGGACAAGGGCGTGCAGGCCGGCAAGCAGTAATTCCGTCGCCTTGAAATAGTGTCATGCCACCCGGCGGAGCCCCTGGCTCCGCCGGTTTTTTTTGACCTGCCGCCTGCTCCGTCGGGGGCAGTGTCATCCCCTGGGCGAAGAGTGAGCCGGTTGCGTCCAGCAAGACGCACCGGGATTTCTGCGCAATACTGCGCACATGAAAGGACTCCTGCTCAGCGCACTGCTCCTGTTGCTGCCACTGCCTTCGCAGGCCGCCGAAACGCCGGCGCCGGCGGCGCGGACCATCGTGCTGGTGCGCCATGGCCACTACTCGCCCGACCCCGCGGCGGATGAGCGCCTGGGACCCGGGCTTTCGCCGCTGGGCGTTGCCCAGGCGCATTTGCTGGGTGCTCGATTGGCCGGGCTACCCGACCGATTCGATGCGCTTTACGTCAGCCCGATGCAACGCGCGCGCGACACCGCAGCGACCATCGCGGCCGACTTCCCGGGACGCCGGTTCGAAGTGCTCGACGACCTGGCCGAATGCACGCCGCCAACGCGCAGGACCGAAGTGACCAAGGACGAGAAGCCCTCCGATCTCGCCGCGTGCAAGGCCCGGCTCGACAAGCTTTTCGTCGACCGCTTCCGCCCTGCGACCGGCGCAGAACGCACCGAACTACTCGTCTGCCATGGCAACGTGATCCGCTACATGGTCACGCGCGCGCTTGGCGTCGATACCGCCGCGTGGCTTGAGATGTCGGTCGGCCATGCCAGCATTACCAGGATTCGCATCGAGGCCGACGGCAGCTTCAAGCTGATCTCCGTCGGCGATGTCGGCCATCTGCCGCCGAACATGCTGACCGGCGCCAGTGGCGACGGCGAGCGCAGCCTGGCGATTCCACCCTTGCCGCAAATGGATGCCACAGGAACCTGACCCAGTGAGAAAACTCTTCGCCCTGCTTGCCCTCCTCCTGCCGCTGTCGACCAGCGCGGCAACGCCCGCCGGCAAGATCCTTATCGATCACGTCAACGGCTACACCCTCGATGGCGCAGGCAAACTGCAGCGCTTCGAAGCGCTCCTGGTGGAGGATGGCAAGGTGCTTGCGACCGGCAGCCATGACCAGTTGTCCGCGCGCGCGGCGGGCGCCACCGTTATCGACGGCAAGGGCCGCAGCCTGCTGCCCGGCCTGATCGATGCGCACGGCCACGTGCTCAGTCTCGGCGAGATACGGACGCAGGGCGATCTGGTCGGCACCGTCTCGATCGATGCGGCTTTGAAAAGAATTGCGGAATTCTCCGCCCTGCATCCGAGCGATCCGTGGGTGCTCGGCCGCGGCTGGAACCAGGTCATCTGGAAACTGGACCGCTTCCCGACCGCGAAGGAACTCGACACGGTCGTCTCGAACCGGCCGGCATGGTTCGAGCGCATCGACGGCCATGCCGCCTGGGCCAACAGCGCGGCGATGAAGCTGGCCGGCATCGACAAGCACACCAAGGATCCGGTTGGCGGCCGGATCGAACGTGATTCCGAGGGCAACCCGACCGGCGTATTCATCGACGGCGCCAAGGACCTGGTGTCGAGCAAGATTCCCGCGTGGACGCCGGAACAACGTTCCGCGGCCCTGGACAGCGCGCTTGCCGAGATGGCCAGCTTCGGCATGACCGGCGTGACCGACGCAGGCATCGATCGGGACACGTATGCCCTCTACAAACGCTATGCAGACCAAGGCAAGCTGAGCACCCGCATCTACGCGATGATCAGCGGCACCGGCGATGAATTCGACGCCATCGGCGGCAGTGGTCCGCTGATCGGATACGGGAATGATTTTCTCACCGTGCGCAGCGTCAAGCTGTATGCGGACGGCGCGCTGGGCAGCCGCGGCGCCGCCCTGCTGGCGCCCTATTCGGACGATCCCGGCAACAGCGGATTGCTCTTCTACAGCTCGGAGCAAATGACCGCGATGGTCGGCAAGGCCCTGGGCAAGGGCTTCCAGGTCGGCATCCACGCGATCGGCGACCATGGCAACCGCCAGGCGCTCGACAGCTTTGCCGCGGCCTACAAGGCGCATGGCGGCGAGAGCCTGCGCAACCGCATCGAACATGCGCAAGTCGTTTCGCTCGACGACATCCCGCGCTTCGTCACCCTCAACCTGGTCGCCTCGATGCAGCCGACCCATGCCACCTCGGACAAGAACATGGCCGAGGACCGCATCGGCGCCGAGCGCATGAAAGGCGCCTATGCGTGGCAGCGCTTTCTCAAGCAGGGCACGCGGGTCGCGGCCGGCTCGGATTTTCCGGTTGAGTCGGCCAATCCTTTCCTGGGCTTGCATGCCGCGGTGACCCGCCAGGATTCCGCCGGCGAGCCGCCGGGCGGCTGGTATCCCGACCAGGCCATGAGCGTTACCGAAGCGCTGCGCGCGTTCACTCTCGACGCCGCCTATGCCGCGCATGCCGAGCAGACACAGGGCACGCTGGAACCGGGCAAGTGGGCCGACTTCATCCTCGTCGACCAGGATATCTTCGCCATCGAACCGGCGAAGATCTGGTCGACCAAGGTGCTCGAAACATGGGTTGGCGGGAAGCGGGTGTACCGGGCCGCGAGCGAGGAACTGTCGGGTGACTGATTGGGTTGCTGCTGATTCCGCGACTTACATGTTGCGGAACAGCGCCATGAACGGCTGGCTGACCGTCAGCGTTTCCGGCCGCGATTTCAGCTTGATGTAGCCCTTGCCGGTGTCGTCGCGGGTGATCGAGTCGATCGCCTTGAGATTGACGATGGTCGAGCGATGGATCTGCTTGAAGACGGTCGGGTCCAGCACTTCGAGCAGGTCCTTGATCGGCTTGCGCAGCAGCGCTTCGCCCTCGGCGGTCATCACCACCGTGTATTTGTTGTCGGCGCGGAAGTACAGCACGTCCTGCACCAGGATCAGTCGGGTCGCATTGCCGGTGCTCGCCGTCAGCCAGACCAGCGGCTCGCTGGCGAGCTTGCGCGGCAGCGCCACGGTCAGCTTCTGCAGCAGTCCGGCCAGCGCCTCGGCGTCCCCGGTGCCGCTGGCGATGCGCGAGCGCACGCGCTGCACCGTATGCGCCAGGCGATCGGCCGCGATGGGCTTGAGCAGGTAATCCACGGCGCCGGTGTCGAAAGCATCGATCGCATACTGGTCGTAGGCGGTGACGAACACGACCTGCGTGCGCGGGCTAGCCGCAACGGCCGCCGCCGCCACTTCCAGGCCGGTCAATCCGGGCATGCGGATATCGAGGAAGGCAACATCGGGCTGATGCTCGGCGATCGCCTCGAGCGCGCTGCCGCCATCGGCGCATTCGGCCACGATCTGCAACTCCGGCCAGGCATCGGCAAGCGCACGCACCAGCGCCTCGCGCAACAGCGCCTCGTCCTCGGCGACGACACAGGTGGTCACGGCTGCACCGTTGCTGCCGCCGCGTCGGACGCGGGCACGGTGATCGTTGCCGCGACGCCGCTCGGAAAGTTGGCCACCACCGACAGACTGGCCTCGCTGCCATAGGCCAGGCGCAGGCGTTCGCGCACATTGCGCAGGCCGATGCCGGTGCCGTTGGATTGCTCGCTGAAGCCCTGGCCGTCATCGGCGACGGTGACCGCCACGCGGCCATCGGCTTCCGACGCCAGGATCCACACCGTGCCGCCGCTGGTGCGCGACTCCAGCCCGTGCTTGATCGCATTCTCCACCAGGGTCTGCAGCATCATCGCCGGGAACGCCAGCGTGAGCAGGTGTTTCGGGCACGTCGATCTGCAGTTGCAGCCGCGGGCCCATGCGGATCTTCAGGATATCGAGGTAGGCGCGGGCGCGCTCCACCTCCTCGCCCAAGCGTGGACGCCGACGAATCGGTGCGCGGCAACGAATAGCGCAGGTAGGTGATCAGGTTGCCGAGCATCTGGTCGGCCAGCGCCGGATCGCTGCGGGTCAGGTACTGCGCGCTGGCCAGCGTGTTGTAGAGGAAGTGCGGCTCGACCTGCGCATGCAGCAGGCTGAGCTTGGCGGCGGTGAGTTCCTTCTCGGTCACCGTCTGCACCACCTCGGCCTGCTCGCCGCGACGGCGCGCGGCGACGCGGCGGGTGATGGCGCGGGCGATCGCCTCGGCGTTTTCCAGGTTGGTGCCGTCATCCACGCGGAACAGATCGCTCCAGGCGCCCGCCTCCGGCTCGCAGATCAGCAGCACGCTGCCGGTGTCGGCGTTGGGCGTGACCGTGGCCAGGATCTGGTTGCGCACCACGCGCAGCCAGCGGTTCGGACTGAAGCGCGGCTGGCCGCCGTAGGGATCGATGCGCTCGAGCCGGGCGCGCACCTGCAGGCTGTCGCGCGCCGTCTGCACCTGCTCGACGCCGGGCAGTTCCTTGATGGCCGCGGCCAGCATGTCGAAGGCCTCGCCGGCCTCGAACGGAATCTCGATCTGCCGGCGTTGCCGGTTCGACAAGGTGGCGCCATTGATCGATCCGGCGATCAGCCGCACGCGGCGGATGTGCGAGAAGGCGGCGACCGCCACCAGCACCAGCAACCCGAAAGCAGGCACGACCAGTACAGGGTGCGGCCCGATGTGGGTGGCCTCGGTGATCATCACCAGCGGCAGGAATATTGCGACGCTCCAGGCCAGCAGCAGACGCAGCAGGAAGAACAGGCTTCGGATCATGGTGGTCACCTTAAACGTTCGCGCAGGCGGGGGCGACCGGCCTGGCGTAGTGAGCGAGACAATACTGGAAGGCACGCGGCAACCGCACCAGGTCGGCCGCGTGGCCAACAGCCGGTGCGAGGTCATACAGGACACGAGCGGCACAGACCGGAGCCGGGAACTCACCGACCAATGAAACGATCTTGCAGGTGTCGATGCCGGTGGCGGAGATGGCGGCCAGCAGGAAGCTGAGCAGTGGGGCTTGGAGGTTCATGGCTTCGGCCTTGTGGAGGTCGGCGCTGACGTTAACGGTAGCCCCGCGGAACTCGCCACCGGCCTGCGACGAAACGCCGGATTTGGCGACGAAGACCTGGATCCACGCCGTCGCGACTACTTCGCGCGCGCTGCAGCCACGTCGGTGGCGAGGCTCACCGCGTCCTTGCGGGCGCCGTCGAGCACGATCGAGCTGACGCCAAGCGTGGACATCCAGAAACGCAGGTTCTCCAGCAGGGTCTCCGACCCCTGATAGTTCTCGAGCACCACGCCGGCCTCCTGCTCGCTGATCGGCGAGGGACAGTCGACCAGCTCCTGCCTGATGCCGCCCAGCTGACGGAAACAATTGGCCCAGATGTATTGCTGCACCGGCCAGGGCGTCATGCCCCGGACCTGCATGCGATAGACCGGATCGTGATGCAGGATATTGGCGGTGATGCCCGTGCCCGACAGCCGGTGATAGTTGGCCAGTCGCTTGCGCAGCTTTTCGTCGGCGATCATGGCCAGGTCGCCGGAGTCGCGCATCTCCATGAAGGTCGTGTCTTCCAACTGGAACGGCAGGAGCTGGCTGGCCTGGTAATAGGCCAGCACCGTCTTCCAGTTCGACCCGTCCACGCGTTGGCCGCCTTCCCTGGAGGCGATTGCCGCCTGCCCGTAGGCAGACACCGTCTTCCAGAAAGCCAGGGTCTCATCGATGCTGGCGCGGTCCGCGACCAGGTCGGCCTGGAGACGCCGGTAATAGCCGTCGGCGCGGGCGCGGTCCAGTCGATCCTGGTTCCAGTTGCTCACCTGCAATGCCACCAGGATGCCGACCACGACGATCACCAGTTCGATGACCGCAGCCATCCAGTCGTGGCTGCGCAGGCGCGCCGCCAGCTTGAGGACACTCATTGCACACTCCCCTTCGAGGAATGCAGGAAAACACTATCCCGGCGAAATGCCAAGTACCTCGGCGGCGCGTCGGCGAAGTCCGCTCATTGTCAATGCCGCCACGGCCGCATAGAGTGTCCAGTCTGTAGCTTGGGGAAGCCGCATGACCGAACCCGTTGGACAAATCGCACCGCGTGATCGCATCGCGGTGCTCGACGTGCTGCGCGGACTCGCCATCCTGCTCATCCTGCTGATGAACATCCCGGACATGGGCAATCTCGGCATCGTCAGGGCCGATGTCACCGGTTGGACCACCGCGGACCAGGTCGCAACCTGGATCCAGCGCGTGGTGTTCGCCGGAACCCAGCGCGGCATGCTCGAACTGCTGTTCGGCGCCGGCATGCTGATCATGGCCTCGAAGGCGATGAAGCCCGACGGCCCGGTCGCCGTCGCCGACGCCTATTATCGTCGCAACCTGTGGCTGGCGCTGTTCGGGCTCGCGCACGCGCTGCTGTTCATGTGGTGGGGTGAAATCCTGTTTCCCTACGGCCTCGCGGCACTGCTGATTTTCCAATTCCGCACGCTCGCGCCGCGGACCTTGATGGTCATCGGCCTGACCGTCCTGCTGGCCTCCGGCTACTGGCAGGGCAGACAGGATTACGACGCGCGCGCCAGGCTGCTGCACGAAGCACCGGCCGCGTTGGCGCTCAGGGCCGAAGGCAAGCCGCTGTCCGACGAGCAGTCGGCGACCCTCAAGCGATGGGACGGACTCCAGGGCTTCGCGCACGGCACCGGCAAGGATGTGCAGGCCGAGCGCACTGGCCGGACCACGGGCCTGGCCGCGTTCTTCAAGTGGAACCTGGAGGAATGGAGCTACTTCACCCGGGACTGGCTGGTGATCGTGGTCCTGGAGGCCGCCTCCACGATGTTGATCGGCGCGGCGCTGTTCAAGTGGGGCATCATCCACGGCAAGCGCACGGCGCGCTTTTACCTGCTGATGATGCTCGGCTGCTACGCGATCGCGCTGCCGCTTCGCATATACGATGCCAACATGGTCATGTCGCTGACATTCGAGCCAAGGCCGGGATGGATCTACTACCAGTTCGCGCGGCTGGCGATGACGCTCGGCCATCTGGCGCTGATCAACCTGGCGGTAACCACGCAATTCGGGCGCACGCTGTTCAAACCATTCGAAGCCGCCGGCCGGATTCCGCTGAGCGTCTATTTCGGCCAGTCGATGATCTGCCTGTGGATACTGTTCTCGTCCTTCGGCCTGGGCCTGTGGGGGCAGTTCGGCATGGCCGGCCTGATGGCGATCGCATTCGCCGTCATCGCATTCCAGGTCCTGCTCGCCAACCTGTGGCTGCGCTGGTTCGACAACGGCCCGTTCGAATGGCTTTGGAAGAGCCTCGCGTATGTCCACCGGCAACCTTTCCGCAAAGCGGCATGACAGATGGCAAAAGTGAAGGCAGATCGAAACAGGTTGAACTTCCCCGTGCGAGGCAACTGACTTGGCTACCACCAACACCCGTCGCGATCTTGCAACTTCCACGCTGAGCGTCCTGTCCCTGTGCGGACTGATCTACGTCTCGTACCTGATCATGCGGCCCCTGCTGGCCGCGATCATCTGGGCGGCGTTGATCGTGGTCGCCAGCTGGCCCGTCATGTTGAAGGTCCAGGCCAGGCTGGGGAACAGTCGAGGGTGGGCGACGACGGTGATGACGGCTTCGCTGGTTCTGTTGCTGGTTTTCCCGGCGATCATGGCGGCCGCCACCATCGCCCATCATTCGGTTGAGATCGTCGGCTGGGCCAAAGCCCTCCCGAACTTCAAATTTCCGCCACTGCCGGAAAGAATCGCCAGCCTGCCGCTCATCGGCGGCGCGATCTCTTCCGGCTGGCAGCAATTGCAGTCATCGGGATTCCAGGACCTGCTGGCCAAGCTGGGACCGCATGCCGAGCAGCTCGCAGCATGGGCGATCGACATATTTGGCAAGGTTGGAATGTTGTTGGTGCAACTCATCATCACCGTCGTCCTCGCGGCAGTGATGTATTCCGACGGCGAGACCGCGGCGCGGGCGATGAGACGCTTCGGCCGTCGCCTCGACGGCGAACGCGGGGAAGCCATCCTGGTGCTGTCCGCCCAGGCCATTCGCAGCGTGGCGCTCGGCGTCGGCGTGACCGCCCTCGTGCAGACCGTGCTCGGCGGAATCGGCCTGGCCATCGCTGGTGTTCCCTATACAGGGCTCCTGACCATCGTGATGCTGGTGCTATGCATCGCCCAGGTCGGGCCAAGCCCGGTTCTGTTCCTGGCCGTCGCCTGGGTGTATTGGACGGGGCATGATGGCTGGGGAACCTTCCTGCTGATCTGGTCGACCATCGTCAGCCTGATGGACAACGTCATTCGACCGATGCTGGTCCGGATGGGCGCGGACCTACCGGCGTTGCTGATCCTGGCCGGCGTGCTCGGCGGCATGGCCGCGTTCGGCTTGATTGGAATCTTCATCGGCCCCGTGGTGCTGGCGGTCGCCTATACGCTGGTGGGTTCATGGATGGCCGAGGGCGAGCAACCGGAGACCGGGAATCCGGGTTGAAGCGTAGCCGGCTGCGGCACGGCGCCACCGTTTGCCGTGATCGAACAGGACGCCGGGCAGAGTTGCACGCTCGCCGACCAGGTCGCGGACCTCGAAGCACTGCGCAAGCAATTGGGCATCGACAAGATCGATCTGCCTGGTCATTCCTGGGGCGGATATCCGGTGATGGCCTATGCCGGGCGTCGAGCCTCGGCGAGTGCGAGAAGCCGGTCCACGCCGACTGGCTCGCTGGCCTGCAGCGCGACCAGCGCATAGCGGCGGGAATGAACCCTGGCCACGGCTTCGATCTGCGCAATTTCGGCGCGCGCCCGCTGCAAGAGCAACGGCGAGCGGGTGTCGGCGGCCGCAAGACTCTGATTGACGACCCATGCCCACGGATGGATGCCGGCGCGTTCCAGGTCTGCCTGCAATCCTGCCGCCTCCAGTACTGGCGTGGTTTCAGCCAGCGTCACCAGCAGCACCTTGGTGCGGGCCGGGTCCTGCAGTTGCATCATCGGCGTCCTGAATTGCATTGTTCCGTCGCCGAACTGGCGTGCGACTTCGCGGTGGTAGGCACCGGTTGCGTCGAGTAGCAGCAGGGTGTGCCCGGTGGGAGCCGTGTCCATTACGACGAACTTGCTGCCGCCCTCGCGGATGATGCGCGAGAAGGCCTGGAACACTGCGATCTCCTCCGTGCACGGCGAGCGCAGGTCTTCCTCCAGCAGCGCGCGCCCCTGTGCGTCCAGGTTCGCTCCCTTGGTTTTCATTACCTGCTGCCGGTAGCGCTCCGTCTCGGCATGCGGATCGATGCGGCTCAGTTTCAGGTTTGGCGGCGCGCCTTCCAGCGTTTCGGCCAGGTGGGCCGCGGGATCGGACGTCGTCAGATGCACCGGCAGGTCCCGATGCGCGAGTTCGACGGCAATCGCGGCGGCGATCGTGGTCTTCCCCACTCCACCCTTGCCCATCACCATCACCAGCCCGTGGCCATCGGCTGCAATCGCGTCCACCAGCGTCGACAGACTCGGCGCGCCAGGCGCGGTTGGGGCGCCGGCGCCGACCGGGTCCGGGAGGCCTGCGTCCCCATCCAGCAGCTGCCGCAGCGCATCGATGCCGACCATGTTGAACGGTTTCAGCGCGACCTCGTCGCACGGCAGCCTCGCCAGCGCCGCTGGCAGCGCCGACAGGGCCAGCTGCTCGCGCGAATGGATAGCCGCCGCCAGCGGATCGCGCGCTGCCTCCTCTGCCGGCAGCACGCCATTGACCAGCAGGAATTGTCGCGTCAATCCGATCGCCGTCAATTCCTCATGGGTGCGCGCGGCTTCGCGCAGTGCGCTGGGCTGGGCGCGGGCAACCAGTACCAGCCGCGTACTCGCCGGATCGGCCAGCGCGCGCACGGCGGCCTCGTACTGTGCTCGCTGCTTTTCCAATCCGGACAGTGGGCCGAGGCACGAGGCATCGCCCGATCCGGTCTCCAGGAACCCGCTCCAAGCACCGGGCAACTGGAGCAAGCGGATCGTGTGCCCGGTCGGCGCGGTGTCGAACACGATGTGCTCGTACTCGGCTACCAGCGCGGGATCGGTCAACAGGGTCGTGAACTCGTCGAACGCGGCAATCTCGGTGGTGCAGGCGCCGGACAACTGCTCCTCCAGGCTCCTGACTTCCGCCTCCGCCGCAACGCCACGCAGCGGACCCACGATGCGATCCCGGTACCCCTGGGCCGCGGCTTCCGGGTCGATCTCGAGCGCGAAAAGACGCGGGACGCCGACGATGGCGGTGATCCGATTGCCGATGTCGATGCCAAATACCTGGCCGACATTCGAGGCCGGGTCCGTGCTCACCAGCAGTACGCGTTTTCCATGTTCCGCCAGGCGGATCGCGGTTGCGCAGGAAAGCGAGGTCTTGCCGACTCCGCCCTTGCCGGTGAAGAAGATGAAACGAGGTAACTGCTCAAGGAATCTCATGAAGGAGCCCGTCCCGCTATCTCCGTGCCATCAGTCTAGACCCTTCCACGATCCGGGACTCGTAACATGGCTGTCACTTGCCTGAAATAACATCGAGGATGGATCGGGAAGAGCCATTCCCGTCATACCACCCCGTTACCCCGGAGAAGCGCGATGCTGCCTCGATCTGTCCTGGTTCGAATCACCATGGCCGCCTGCCTGGTCGCTGCCACGGCAGGATGGCAACCGGTCCGTGCGCAACCCGAGCCCGGGAAAATCGAGCAGACGCTCACGCCTGAACAGATGCACGAGACGGGACTGGACACATTGTCGGCCGCACAACTGGCACGCCTGAACGAGATACTGCAAGCGCAGGGCGCGTCCAGGCCACCGGTAGCCGAAGCGAATCCGGGCACGTCGCGCACCGGCGAGGAACGCGGCGCCGATTCCTACGTCGGCATGGACGCCAAGCCGATCACCACGCGCCTGAAAGGCTCGGTAAGCCAGTGGGAACCAGGCACGGTGTTCGAACTGGAGAACGGGCAAACCTGGAAAGTCCTGAAGGGCAACATGAAGTTGCGCAAGCCGCTGCAGGCGCCGGTGGTCATCCTGGTTCCCGGCTTCGCCGGACGCTGGTTCCTGCAAGTGGACGAGGATGCGCCGAAAGCGCGCGTTTACCGCATCGACTGAGGCGCACTTAAAACTGTCACTGCAATCTCACGAAACGGTAAACGGAAGTCTCTAGCTTGGCGCTGCCTATCCCTCGACGCAGCGCCGGAGAAACCAGATGCAATCCAATTACCGAATTCCCAGCCGCACCCTGCTTTCAGCTGTCCTCGCCACTTTGCTCGCTCCCGCCGCCGCGATCGCGGCCGTCGGACCGAGCACCGCGGCAACGCCCTATCTCACGCCGATCGACAACACGGTCGAGTTCACTTCCCTGCTTACCGTTGGCGACAGCGTCCGCAAGAAGAACAAAGGCAACCAGACTTATCGCATGGCCGGCATCCCCGACGGCCTTGGCGCGTTCGACAATGGCGACGGCACGTTCACCCTGCTGGTCGCGCACGAACTCGGCGGCAGCGTCGGCATTGCCCGCACGCACGGCGGCAAGGGCGCGTTCGTGTCCCGCTGGCAGGTTCGCAAGAGCGACCTGAAAGTCCTCAACGGCGATGATCTGATCAACACCGTCCAACTGTGGAACGGCGTGAAATACGTCGCCACGCCTGCGGTGACTTTCAACCGCTTCTGCTCGGCCGACCTCCCGTCGACCACCGCGCTCTTCAACAGCGCAACCGGCAAGGGCTTCAACGAAGGCCGCCTGTTCCTCAACGGCGAGGAAAACACCGACGGCCGCGCCTTCGCGCACATCGCCTCCGGCCGCCAGCACGGCACCACCTACGAGTTGCCCGCGCTGGGCAAGGCCGCCTGGGAAAACCAGTTGGCCAGTCCGTTCGAGCAGGACCTCACCGTCGTCGCCGGCATGGACGACGGCGCGCTCAATGCCAGCAAGCTGTACTTCTACCTCGGCCACAAGCAAGCAAGCGGCAGCCCGGTGGAAATGGCCGGACTGACCAATGGCGCCAGCTTCAAGGTGTCCATCGACGGCTATGACATCGAGAGCGGCGCCGAGCCGATCCCGCATGGCTATGTCGGCAACTTCTCGCTGGTCGATACCGGCGGCACCGGCCTGAACCGCGTCGAGGACGGCGCCTGGGACACGCAAAACCCAAACCGCTTCTACTTCGTGACCACCGCCAGCTTCACCGGCAATAGCCGCCTGTGGCGCCTGACCTTCAACGACATCCAGAACCCGTTGGCGGGCGGCACCGTCGAAGTCCTGCTCGATGGCGAAGTGACCGGCCAGAAAATGATGGACAACCTGACCGTCGATGGCGCCGGCGACGTGATCATCCAGGAGGACGTCGGCAACCAGACGCATCTTGGCAAGGTCTGGAAATACAACGCGACCAGTGGCATTGCCAGCCTGCTCGCGCAGCACGACGCGCTGCGTTTCATCAGCGGCGCGGCGGCGGACATCGATGGCTCCGGCACCAAGCAGTCCGATGAAGAGTCCTCTGGCGTGGTCGAGGTGTCCACGCTGTTCCAGGGCACCGCCGGCTACGACACCGACAACTACCGCTACTTCCTGCTGGACGTGCAAGCGCACTACGGCAGCGTCAACGGCGTCGCCCTGCCGACCGATCTGGTCGAGGGCGGGCAACTACTGATGATGAAGCTGCCCCGCTAAGGAAGGCGTACAACTTCATTGGCAGGTGTCTGCCCCCGTCGGCTGGAAGCCAGGCGGGGGCAGATTTTTTTTGGCACGACGAAAGAAGGGGCCTTGCGGCCCCTTCCCGATTCAGCACTTGCAGCTCTTGCAGCTGCAGCACTTGCACTCGACGCACTTGCAATCCACGCACTTGCAACAGGCACACAGGGTCTTGCTGGTATCGATGCTCATGACCTACTCCCGAAGAACGCGGCGGAGTTGCCGCGGAACCAAGGTTGAAGCCTCACCCAGGGACAAGGTCAACCGCTGATTGGCCACGCCCCGGCAAGTCCGGAAATGGCAGGAATTGACTGTTTGTTGTCTCTCGACCACCTTGGTCCCGGCGCTAGACTTCCGGCATCCGGGCTCTCCGAGGCAACAACCATGATCACCAGCAAACCGCGCCGCGCCGTCCTGCTCGCCTACGAGGACATGAACCTGCTGGACCTCAGCGGGCCGCTGCAGGCGCTGGCAACCGCCAGCCGCCTGCTTTCCAAGAGTGGTCCGGCCGCGTACGACACCAGCGTGGCCTCGGTGAACGGCGGCCTGGTGGTCACCAGCTCCGGGCTGTCCATCATGACTGAGCCGCTGGCCGCATTCGATGGCGTGGCGATCGACACGCTGATCGTGCCCGGCGGCAGCAAGGATGACGCCTTCCATTCGCCCCCGCAGCTGGTGGAGTGGATCGCCCGGCGGGCGCCGACGGTCCGCCGCCTCTGCTCGGTCTGCACCGGCGCTTTCCTGCTCGCCGCCGCCGGCCAGCTCGATGGCAAGGAAGTCGCCACGCACTGGGACTGGATCGCCCGACTGCGCGGACTGCATCCCGCCATCCGCATCAACGCCGACAAGATCTTCATACGGGATGGCTCGGTCTGGACCTCGGCTGGCGTCAGCGCCGGCATCGACCTGACGCTTGCATTGATCGAAGAGGATTTCGGACACCAAGTCGCCATCGCGACCGCGCGCCAATTGGTGATGTTCATCAAGCGCTCGGGCGGGCAATCCCAGTTCAGCGTGCCGCTGATGGCGCAGGCCCAGGCCGGCGGCGACTTCGCGCAACTGCATGCCTGGATCGCCGCGAATCTCCCCGGCTCGTTGACGATCGAACGACTCGCCGAACAAGCAGGAATGGCGCCGCGCACGTTCGCGCGCGCCTACGCCGCCAAGCACGGCCGCACGCCCGCCAAGACGGTGGAAGCGATGCGCATGGAAGCCGCGTGTCGCCTGCTGGAAGAAACCCAGCTGCCGCTGAAGAGCATCGCCGCCAACACCGGGCACGGCGACGAACAGAACCTGAGGCGCGTCTTCCAGCGCCAGCTGGCGATCAGCCCGACCCAGTACCGCAGCCGCTTCTCGGCCCATGAGGATGCAGGCACGACGGACAAGGAGCACTGAGATGGCCAGGTATGTTGCCCGCCCCGAATTGGCCGAAGCCAGGGAACTGGGCTTCCACAATATCGGCGAGGCGTCGGCCGCCACGGGGGTCAGCGCCAAGATGATCCGGCAATACGAAAGCGCCGGAATCATTCCCAAGCCCGGAAGAACCTTCGCCGGCTATCGCCTTTACGCCGACGCGGACCTGGAGCGGCTGCGCTTCATCAGGAAGTCGCGCGTGCTCGGCTTCCCCATGGCGCAGATCGAGAAACTGCTGACGCTGATGAACTCCAGCGATCGAACCAGCGCGCAGGTAAAGCAGTTGGCGCAGGCGCATGCCGCGGACCTGGAAGTGCGCATTGGCCAGATGCAATCGATGCACGGCACGCTGGTTCGCCTGGCGACATCCTGCAAGGGTGATCACCGGCCCGACTGTCCCATCCTGGACGATCTCGCGCGTGGGGAGAACTGAAGATGGAAGTGCTGATCGGGCTTGTTCTGGCGGCCATCCTGGGCTCGGCCTTCTCCCTTGCCGGCATGGACCGGGAGCGGGCGCTGTATCCCGTGCTGATGATGGTCATCGCGTCGTACTACGTTCTGTTCGCGGTGCTTGGACAGTCGCCGCAGTCGCAGTTGATCGAGTCTTCGATCTTCGTGATTTTTTTCGCCGTCTCGGTCATCGGCTTCCGGTCGAACCTGTGGCTGGTCGTGGCGGCGCTGGCCATGCATGGCGCCTTCGACATGGTGCATGGCTTCGTGATCGACAACCCCGGCGTGCCGGGATGGTGGCCGGGCTTTTGCGCCGCCTACGATGTGGTGGCGGCGCTTTACCTTGGCTGTTTGCTTTCGATTGGACGGATCACGGCCAGAGCAATCGCGGCGACCGATAGACGGTAAACTCCACGAGTGATGTTTCCTGCCCGACTGCTCAGTGGATTCCTGCTGCTGCTGTGCCTGCTCGCCACTGGCGCCTGCCAGCATGCGGCGAGGCCACTCGTGGCCGCACCTCAGCAAGGGGCGGCACCCGCCGGCCCTCCCTGGCCCCACGAGGCTGAGATCGTAGCCTTCGAAACGGCCGACAGCCTGCAACCGCCGCCGCACGGCGGCATCGTCTTCGTCGGCAGTTCATCCTTCCGCCTGTGGCCGGACCTGCCGCATGCCTTCCCCGGCCGCGTCGTCGTGAATCGTGGATTCGGCGGCTCCACGCTTCCCGAGGTCATACGATTCGCACCGCAGATCGTGCTGCCGCTGACCCCGACGACCGTGGTGATCTATGCGGGGGACAACGACATCAACGCCGGCCGCGTGCCCTCGCAGGTGCTTGCCGATTACCGCAACCTGGTTCGCCTGCTGCGCCGCAGCCTGCCCAACGTGCGAATCGTCATGGTCTCGATCAAGCCCAGCCCGAGTCGATGGGCGCTGGTGGGGCGGATGCGCGAAGCCAATGCGCTCCTGGCGCAGGAAGTCGCACGGGATCCGCGCGCCAGGTTCGTCGATGTCTTCACGCCGATGCTCGGCGCCGATGGGCTGCCGCGGCCTGAGACTTTACGGCCCTGATGCGCTGCATATGACGCCTGCCGGCTATGCCCTGTGGCAGGAGCGAATCGCTCCGGTGCTCTGACCGGACCCGCGCCGTCCGGGCAACAACTTCGTGCCCGGGATTTCCCCTGGAACCTTGACCTCCGTCACAACAAACGCTAGGGTACGGTTCGGCAAGGGGCGGCCCGCAAATGGGCTGAATGCTGATCAGGATGTCGCTGTCGTTGCCAGAAGGCCCCCGCTTCTGCCGGTGCACACTCCCAACAAGGATGCAGGTCATGACCATCCATCTCGCCAAGCTCTCCAGCAAGCTACTCCCGACCCTGGCCCTGCTGACCATCGGCTCAACGGCGATGGCCAACACGCTGAACCAGAACGTCTCCTGGACCATCAACCGCGCGAACACCACCACCAAGTATCGCGTCGTCGCCTATGGCGATTCGATCTACGCCGGCTACAACGGTTCCACCGTCAATGCGGCCAAATATTCCGCGCCCACCGTCGATGCCGAGTACCTGTCGGCGCCGTGGAACGCCGACATCGAAAGCGTGCGTCGCGCCAAGTCGGGCGCGGTCGCCTCCGATGTCTACAACAACAAGATCGTGGCCGAGAAATCCTACATGCAGGCCAGTACCACCCGCGTGGTCACCTTCGAGATGTGCGGCAACGACGGCCTGCAGGCGCGCAGCAGTTTCAAGGGCCAGACCGGCACCTGCAATTACAGCGTGCTGACCACCGCCGAGAACAACTGCAAGACCTACGTCGCCGCGGCGATGGACTTCATCAACGCCAACGCCTATGCCGGCACCAAGGTGAAGATCATCGGCAACCTGTATTACCCCGGCTACAACGCCGACAACGTGCTGAGCTCGTGCACGGACTCGGCCACCGGCGCCAAGGTCAACATGCGCGACAAGTTCCTGCCGTCCATCGCCCGGATGAACTACTGGATGTGCGCCTACGCCGAGCAAAAGGGCTTCAAGTGCGCTGACAACTTCGCCCAGTACATGGGCGCCGACTACGACAGCAATGGCGACGGCGCGATCGACTCCGAGGCGCTGAAGTATGTCGCCGGCGAAAGCGAGGCCAGCTACACCACCCGCATCGTCTCGACGCTGCGTTCGACCTTGCGCGACGCCAACACCCACTTCGTGTCCTCCTCCAGCAGCTACGACTACATCCAGTCCGACGACACCCACCCGACCTACACCGGCGGCACGGTGACCGCTGGCCTGTTTGGCGGCACCACCAGCTCGGGCGCGCCCCGCTACGTCTCCTTCACCGGCGGCAAGAGCCCGATCTGGAACGCGTACGGTCACGAGCGCATGGGCTGGTCCCTGTCGAACTACGGCCCGGCGACGCCGTAACGCCAGAGCGCTTCGATGGATGATCCCGGAAAACGGAGACGCCTCGCCGTCCGGCAAGGACGGCGATGGCGTGCGCATCACCGAGCACGGCAATCGCGGCTCGCTGCCTTACAAGGCGCTCGCGCTGATTCTGGTTGGCGGCATCGCGGCCTCCTCCCGTGATGACGATCGCGCCTGATCGCAGCGAGTCGGAATCCAGCGATCACCGACTTGGCTCAACAGGCTTCCGATGCCCGCACCGCGAATGAAGGCGACAGCGACTCGCCAGGCGCGCAGCAGCCGGGCGCGATCGCCAACTGAGCGCACGACCCACTGCCCCCGCCCCGCGATCCGAACGACCCGGCCAACTACGTCGCGACCGGGACAGGCGCCGCCGATGAAGGAAGTGATCGAGCGACTGCACGATGCCGGCATCCATACCGGCCTCGGCGCATTTTCCGCCCGGCACCAGTCCGCCGCTGGTCGGCCTGGCGGTTCCCGACGATTACGTCTTGCCGGAAGGCTATGTCCGCCACTTCCAGGCGACCGACGACGGCCAGCGCATCGAGCCGATCCTGATGTATTCGCCCGACTTCGAATTCTTCGACAGCGCCGGCAAGCGGATCGAGATTCCCGAGGACCGCGTGGTGCCGCCGAGCAGGCACCGGCCGGACTTGCCGATCCGCCTCATCGAAATACCTCCCCCGGCTCGAGCCCGGGAGCTCCGCCGCTGAACACCGCCTGGTTCTCCAAGCCCGGCTGGCGCGCATGCTCGCCGGCCTCGTCGCCAGCGCGGTTCTGTTCGGCCTGTATTCGCGGGGCGGCGTCGGCTTCGCTGCTCGGCTTCGTCGCGCTGGTGCCCTGGCTGCTCGCGCTGGACGCGATCCCGACGCTGCGCGGGCGCCGCACGCAGCGGCTGCTGATGAGCATCGCCTTCGTCGGCGGCGGTGTTCGCCTGGTTCGGCGTCGCCATCGGCGCGCTTTACGGGCTCGGCTCGGCGACCGGGTTGCTCGCGTTGCTGGTGGCCGCGCCGTTGTTGCAGCCGCAGTTCCTTGTGTTCGCGTTGGTGCGCCACATCGCCGGTCGCCGCCATGGGGCGATCGTGCGCGCGCTGGCGGGCGCATCCGCGTGGGTGGCGACCGAGTGGCTCGTGCCCAGCCTGCTGGGCGACACGATCGGCCATGGGCTGTATCCGTCCCGCCTCCTGCGCCAGGTCGCCGACCTTGGCGGCGCGGCGGGCCTCACTTTCCTGCTGATCATCGTCAACGAGTGCTCGCGCTTGCGGTACGCGTCGGACGCGACAGTGCGCGCGCGCTGGCCAGGCCGCTGGCGCTCGCCGGCTCCGTGCTGGCTGCTGATGGGTGGCTACGGTCTCGCCGGCGGCTGACGGCCATTGCAGGAGAGCGATGAAAAGCCGCTGCGCGTCGGCATGGTGCAGTCCAATATCTACGACTACGAGCGCCTGCGCCGGGAAACGGGCGCCTACGCCGTCGTCCGCAACGTGCTCGACACCCACTACGCGATGTCGCGCGAGCGTCGACAGTAGGCACGTGGATGCCCTGCTCTGGTCGGAGACCGTGTACCCCACCACCTTCGGCCACCCGAAGAGCGAGGCCGGCGCCGAACTCGACCGCGAGATCCTCGATTTCGTCGACGCAGCCGGCGTCCCGCTGGTGTTCGGCACCTACGACCCGACGATGGCGGCGAGTACAACTCGGCCGCCTTCGTCGAGCCGCGGACCGGCCTGCTTGGGTTCTATCGCAAGTCGCGGCTCGTTCCTGCTGACCGAGTACGTGCCGGCGTGGCTCGACGGTCCGACTTTCCGGCGCTGGTTTCCGTGGGCCGGCAGTGGAAGCCGGGCGCCGGGCGCGCGCGTGTTTCCGCTGCGCACTGCCGACGGCCGCGAGATTCCCGTGTTGCCGATGATCTGCCTCGACGACGTCGACACCCGCCTCGCCATCGACGGCGCGCGGCTCGGCGCGCAGGCCATCCTGACGATGTCGAACGATTCCTGGTTCACCGACTCACCCGTGCGGCGCGCACTGCACCTGGCGTGGCCGCCTTCCGCAGCATCGAGACGCGCCTGCCGCAGCTGCGCGTGACCGCCAATGGCATCAGCGCCGTATCGACGCGACGGGCGCGGTGGTCGCGCGCACCGCGATCGGCGAACAGCACGTGGTGATCGGCGACGTGTCGCCGCGCGAGCCGCCCATGACACTGATGGTGGCCTGGGGCGATTGGGTCGGGCGCGCGGGTCTCGCGTTTCTGTTGCTGCTGGCCAGCTTCTCCATCGTGGTTGCGCTGAACAAGCGCGCGGCGCGCAGCGCGATCGCAAGCTCCGCGGCCGCCGGGCCGGAGGCAGAATTCCGCGCGCAGGTTGTTGTGCTTGCGCCCGCCTGGCGCGTCGCGGCAGCCCTGCTCGCTCGCCTGCGGCGGCCTGCTGTGGATGGGAGTGGCCGCGCTATCGCCGGACAGCGAGCAGGTCGAATTCGCTGACCCAGATGTGGATGTTCGCCGCGCTCTGGTGCTGGCGCCGGAAGCCGCCGCATGGTCCATTCGGCGCGCCTTCGCCGCGACGATGCGCGTCGAGAACGGCCTGCTCGTGCTGGAGCAGCGCGAGCGACGCATCGAGATCGCGCGTGAATGAGATCGCCGCAGTGGAACCGTGGAAGTTTCCGCTTCCGGGCCCAGGCCTGTGTTTGCGGCTGCAGTCGGGCCGACGCTGGTCCCACGGCATCGCCGTCGCCGATCCGACGGCGCTGGTCCGGGCGCTCATCCGCGGCCGGCGGACGACCCGCGCTCGCGGATCCGCTTACCGGCCTCGCCATGGCGTATGCACGCGCACGGCTGGCCGTCCCGCGCTGGCGCATCGATCACCCCGCCTGAAGTTCCTGCTGTTCCCGCTCGTGCCGGCGCTGCCGGCCTTCCGGCTGCACCAGCACATCGCCTACGGCGGCACCTTCGGCGAGTACTACACGTATGGCCTTAAGGCCTACCTGCTCGCGCTTTCATCTGGTGGGCGTCCTGGGCGATCGGCCTGGCGCTGTTCGCGGCGGCGCTGCGCGCGGTGGTCGAGGCGGGTACGCTGTTGTCGGTCGCGTTGCGTCCCGAACGGGCGAACGATGTCAGGAAATGGCTCGAGGGCCTTGCTCGCTTTTTGTTCTATGTGGGCGTTCCGGCATGGCTGCTGATGCGATTCCTGGCCTGACGATCAGTGCCCGGGCGAATCAGCCCGACGCTCCGCGCAAACCTCGCGCACGCATCCGCGCAGCCAGCGGTGCGCCGGGTCGGCATCCAGCCGCGGGTGCCACAGCATCGAGACCGTGAACTCCGGCGTGGCGAACGGCAGCGGAAAGCTGTGCATGCCCGCGCGCAGATTCCCGGTGTGGCGCTCCGGAACGGTGGCGATCAGGTCCGAGCCGCGCGCCAGCGCCAGCGCGGCCGAAAAGCCGCCGACGATCGTGACGATCTCGCGCTGCAGGCCGAGCGACTGAGCGCCTCGTCGATCGGGCCCTGCTCGAGTCCCTGCGCGCGAGACGCAGATGTGCCGGCCGGCCGCATAGCGGGCGGGCGTGATCTTGCCCTTGCCGAGCGGATGCCCCGGCCGCACCACGCCGATGAAGTGATCCCGGAACAAGGCCTGCGTGCGCATCTCCGGGCCCGTCGTCTGGCTCGACCACGCCGGTCTCCAGATCGACGCTCCCTCGCGCAGCGGCGCGCTGTCCTTGTCGGGCTTCTGCACGAAGCGCAGCCGCACGCCGGGTGCCTCCGCGCGACGCGCGCGATGAGGGCCGGCCCGAAATTCTCCACGAAGCCGTCGCTGGTGCGCAGCGTGAACGTCCGCACGAGCGCTTCGAGATCGAGCTGCTCGGCCGGGCCGCAGCACGGCCTGGGCTTCCTGCACCAGCAGGCCGACCGCTCGCGCAGCTCGAGCGCCCGCGGCGTGGGCACCAGCCCGCGGCCGGCCCTGACCAGCAGCGGATCGCCGGTCGTCTCGCGCAGTCGCGCCAGCGCCCGGCTCATCGCCGAGGGGCTGAGCCGCAGCCGCCGCGCGGCGCGCGCCACGCTGCCCTCGGCGAGCAGCACGTCCAGGGTGACCAGCAGGTTGAGGTCGGGCATCGGACATGCGCTGACTACCACGCTTGCCATGACATGGCGTCTAGATGCACGTATAAAGTGCAAACGCTGCGTCTTCCGCCATGTCGCCTCGAGGCCTACGCTCCTCGGGCATGACCACGTCATCGCGAAACCCCAAGCGACCGCAGCCGCGGCAGCACGCAGTGCAGCCGCTCGGCGCGATGGGCGCTGGCCAGCCTCTCGCTGTCCATGCTGCTGTCCTCGCTGGGCACCAGCATCGCCAATGTCGCCTTGCCGACCCTGGCCAAGGCGTTCAACGCGTCCTTCCAGGACGTGCAGTGGATCGTGCTTGCCTACCTGCTCGCCATCACCACCCTGATCGTCAGCGTCGGCCGGCTCGGCGACATGATCGGCCGCCGCCGGCTGCTGCTGGCCGGCTTGCTCCTGTTCACGCCCGCCTCGGTGCTGTGCGGCGCCGCGCCCGCGCTGTGGCTGCTGATCGCCGCGCGCGCGGCGCAGGGACTCGGCGCCGCCATCATGATGGCGCTGACCATGGCGTTCGTCGGCGAGGCGATCCCGAAGGAAAGGACCGGCAGCGCCATGGGCCTGCTGGGCACGATGTCGGCGGTCGGCACCGCGCTCGGCCCCTCGCTCGGCGGCATCCTGATCGCCGCTCTCGGCTGGCGCTCGATCTTCCTCATCAACCTGCCGCTGGGCCTGCTCACTCTTCTGCTCGCCTGGCGTCACCTGCCCGTCGATCGCCAGCTGTCGAAGAATGGCAACGCCGCCTTCGATACGTCTGGGCACGCTGTTGCTCGCGCTGACCCTTGCGGCCTATGCGCTCGCCATGACGATCGGGCGCGGCGATTTCGGCCCGGTCAACGCGGCGCTGCTTCTCGCGGCCCTGGTCGGCGTCGGCCTGTTTGCACTGGCCGAGACGAAGGCCGCATCGCCGATGATCCGACTGGCGATGTTCCGCAACCCTGTGCTGAGCGCAAGCTTCGCGATGAGCAGCCTGGTCACGACCGTGGTGATGGCGACGCTGGTGGTCGGCCCGTTCTACCTGTCCGGCGCGCTCGCGCTCGATGCCGCCCAGGTCGGACTCGTGATGTCGGCCGGCCCCATTGCCGCCGCGCTGACGGGCGTGCCGGCCGGCCGCATCGTCGACCGCTTCGGCGCACAGCGCATGACCGTCACTGGGCTGGTCGGAATGGCGATCGGCGCCTGCATTCTGACCGCGCTGCCGATGCGCTTCGGCGTCCAGGGCTACGTCATCCCGCTCGTCAGTCATCACCGCCGGCTATGCGCTGTTCCAGGCAGCCAACAACACCGCCGCCATGACCGACATCGAGCCGGACCAGCGCGGCGTCGTATCGGGCATGCTCAACCTGTCGCGCAATCTTGGGCTCATCACCGGCGCGTCCGTCATGGGCGCAGTGTTCGCTCTCGGATCTGCGACAACCAGCATTACGACGGCGCGTCCGGAGGCCGTTGCGGCCGGCATGCGAGTTACGTTCGCTGTCGCCGCGGTCCTTACCCTGGTCTCCCTCGCGATGGCGGTTTCGAGCCAGGCTCTTTCGCGGCGCACCGCCCATGGATAACAAGCGCCCATAGCCGGGTTAAACTCGATCATCATGACAGCCGCGACCGCTCGATCATCTCGCCCGATGCCTCGTCACGTGGCGGTGATCGGCGCCGCGGGTGGTCTCGGCCAAGGCATCCTCACTATTTGCCGGGCGCAGGGAATCGGGTTCACGGCCATTGTCCGCTCGCGACCGGAGCGGATCACGGATGTTCCGGGCGGCTCACGCGTTGTCGTTGTCACCTCGCTCGCCGACCGGGCGCTGCTCACCCAGGCATTTTCCGGCGCGGACGCCGTGCTCACTGCCATGGGAGTGACCTCGACGAGCAGCGATGGCTCGGGCCTGCTCTCCGCCAACATGGCCGCGGTCGAGCAGTCGATGTTGGCGGCAAAGGTTGATCGCATCCTGATGATCAACACGATGATCGCCTCGCCGCCCGGAGAACCTGCGAACCGGGTCATGCGCTTTTTCTCCTGGATGCCCGGCACGATGGGCCGCGGGGCCGCTGAACAACAAGCGGTGGTCGATGCGCTCGGCAAGGGCGCGTTCTCATCGCTTCGCTGGACGCTGGTGCGGGCCGGTGTCAACTCTCGGGGCAAGCACGAACGCCCCGTCGCCTCGATGGACTGGGACGGCGCCCTCAACTCATGGTCGCCGGTTTCCTATGAGGCCATGGGTCGGTGGATGCTCGAGGAAGCCGTGGCCAACGACTTCGTCCGCGCGGCGCCGCTCGTGTCCAGGCGACGTGGTTAGGACGATCGCCAATGATGGAGGCGCTGGAATCCAATGAATGAACTTCGAATCACCACGATCAACTCGGAGCTGGACGTGCCCGTCATCCACGCGTTCCTGTCCGGCCATTCCAGTTGGGCCAAAGGCATTTCGTACGCGCTCGTAAGCAAGTCGATCGAGCACTCCCTCTGCTTCGGCGGCTTTATCGGCGATGACCAGGTCGCGTTTGCGCGCGTGGTCTCGGACTATTCGACATTCGCCAACCTGGTTGACGTCTTCGTGCTCCCCGAGCACCGGGGCAAGGGTCATTCCAAGGCGCTCATGGATGCCGTTATCGCGCACCCCCAACTGCAGGGGCTGCGGCGTTTCACCCTTGCGACGGGCGATGCCCACGCGTTGTATGCCCGGTACGGATTCACCGCCCCACGGTTTCCGGCGTCGCTGATGGAGCGCTATGCTCCCGACGTCTATTCCGCGGCCGTCTGACCACGCGCTATCCCTCCGAGCGAGACTCATCCATGGCAGAACATTCGATACCTGTCGCGGTCATTGCCGCGGAGACCGCGCCCCGCAGCAAGCCCTCCGTCTATCCGGAACCTTTTGCATCGCGCATGGCCGGCAGGCAAAAGCGCGTTCTCGGCGACTTGTTCTCGCTGTCCAACTTTGGAGTAAACCTGGTGCGCCTCGTGCCCGGGGCGCTGTCGGCATTGCGGCATGCGCATACGCTGCAGGATGAGTTCGTGTACGTGCTGCAAGGCAGCCCCTTGCTCATCACGGACGCCGGCGAAACGCAGTTGCATCCGGGCATGTGCGCCGGCTTCAAGGCCGGCACGGGAGACGGCCACCAGTTGGTCAATCGCTCAGGCGAAGAAGTGGTCTACCTGGAAGTAGGCGACCGCACGCCGGGCGATACCGTCTCCTATCCAGACGAAGACCTTATGGCGGAGCATGTCGCTGGCAACTGGCAGTTCAAGCACAAAGATGGAACTCCCTACTAGTCGGATCTGGCGCGACGCACGCAGCGCATGATCGGCTGCATCACCTTTGACAGGAGCCCGTTCATGCTCAGGATTCTCGGAAACTCCTCATCCATCAACGTGCGCAAAGTGCTCTGGCTCTGTGGCGAGTTGGAGCTGCGCTACGAACATGAGCAATGGGGCACCGGCGCCCGATCCACCGCAGCGCCGGAATTCCGGGCGCTCAATCCCAATGCAAAGGTTCCCGTCATCCTTGATGGCTCCCTTGTGTTGTGGGAGTCGAACACGATCTGCCGGTATCTTGCCGGCAAGCATGGCCGAAGCGATCTCTTGCCGGTGGATCCCGCTGCCCGGGCCGGTGTCGAGCAGTGGATGGACTGGCAGGCGACGGAACTCAACAACGCATGGCGTTACGCCTTCAAGGCGCTGGCCCGCAAGAGCCAGGCTCATGTTGATCCGCAAGCCATCGCGGCAAGCGTCGCCGACTGGAATCGGCATATGCAGATCCTCGATGCGCAGCTCGAACGTACTGGCGCCTATGCGGCCGGCTCGACTTTCACGCTGGCCGACATCGTGCTGGGGCTGTCCACGAACCGCTGGTTAATGACGCCGATGGAGCGCCCGCAACTGCCCGCGGTGCAGGCCTATCTTGAAAGACTGAGCGAACGCCCGATATTCTTGCTGCACGGTCGGAATGGAACGCCATGAAAACTCTACTTGTACTTGTCTGCTGGAGCCTGCTGTTGGTGCTGTGCTGGCCCATCGCGCTCGCGGTGCTGGTCCTGTGGCCGATCGTCTGGCTGGTCTCGATTCCCTTTCGCCTGCTCGGGCTGGCCTTCGAGTCGGTGTTCGGGTTGATCCGGGCCATCCTGATGCTTCCCGCGCGGCTTCTTGGCTTTCGCAGCCCCGCGGCGAATCGCGCCTGATCGCAGGGGGTACGCACCGCACTGCACCGGCGCATCTGCGCCCTGCGATCCTCAGCGCACGCCCTTGTAGCGACTGTATCCGCCCCGGTCCTGCTCCTTCGGCGCAAGCACCAGCACCGAGCGCGCCGGCACCGTGATGGTCACGAAGCCTGAGCCAATCGTCGTCACTGGCGCGGCGCCGGGAGCCGCGAGCAGGTCGATCAGCAGCGTGCCGTCCATCAGGAAGGAGTTGGCCACGAGCACGCGTTCGGTCACCGGGTCGGACGTCGGATTCGCCAGGACCAGCACGGTCTCGAGCACTCGGTCGGTATAGCGCTCGAAGGCCAGCAGGCGATCCGAGTCCCATGAAGCCGGAAGTTGCCGACCCGCAGTGCGCGATTGGCGCGATGCAGGGTGATCAGGCTGCGCATCCACTGCAACTCGGCGTTGTCCTCGCGCACCAGGTCCCAACGCATCGGACCGCGGTTCGCCGGGTCGCCGCCGCCGGTCATGCCGAGCTCGGCGCCGTAATAGATGTTGGGCGCGCCGGGCAGCGTGAATTGCAGCACCTGCGCCAGCCGTCGCTGCGCAAGGTCGGGCAGTTCCGTGGCGATGCGCTGGACATCGTGGTTGTCCAGGACGATCCGATGATTTGAGCATCCCGTCGATGCCCGAATCACGGGTGATGCATCGATCATGGGCCCGGCGCGGGCCGGCGCGATCTGGCCGTCGATGGCGCCGAACAGTACCTGGCGCAGGGTGAAGTCCATCACTCCCGTCGAGCGAGTGCAACCAGTCGCCGGGGTACTGGACGATCTCGCCGACCACCAGCGAGCCCGGCTTCTCGGCATGCGCCGCGGCGGTTAGCGCTGCCAACTTTTTCGGGCCGAGCTCGTAGGCGGTATCCAGTCGCCAACCGTCCGCGCCTTCGCGCAACCAGCTGCGCACGACCGAATCGCGCCCGCCCTACAGGTCGTCCTGCACCGCGGGATTTTCCAGGTTCAGCTCAGGCAGGTTCTGGGCCGGCCCACGACGTGCGCCCCACTGGTGTATTGCGACCCGATCACGAACCAGTCCCGACAAGGACTCTTCGGATTGGCGACGGCGTCTTGGAAACGCGGCGAGTTGCGACCCATGTGATTGAACACGCCGTCGAGCACCAGTTTCATGCCGGCGCCGTGGACACGTCCGCCGCGAGCGTAAATCTTCGTGGGTACCGTATTCGGGCGAAACCTGCCGGTAGTCGAAGGCGTCGTACTTGTGGTTGGTGTCGGCGAGGTGGATCGGATTCAGGTAGAGACGTCCGCGCCGAGCGACTTCACGTAGGCGACTTTCCTGGCGGCGCTGCGCAGGTCGCCGCCCCAGAAGTCGAGCTCGGCGCTGTTCAGTTTCTGGCCGCGACATAGGACCCGCGACCGGCAGGTCGGTCCCGGTGCAGCACCTTGGGCGCCGGATAGAGCGCGCGCTTCGCCTGGAGATCGGCCGAGGGCACGAAGCGGTCGACGATGACCTGATAGACGATGGCGCCGTTGCGCCAGTCCTGGGCGCGGCGATCGTAGACGCTGGTGGCGTCGCTGGGCGGAGCCGCGAACGAAGTCTGCAACTCGAGCACCGCGCAGGCGGCGGTGAGGCGGCAAGGACGCGGGCCGGGCCAATGAGCACGACGAGACATGGCGTCTCCGTTCCGGGTGTCGACGCGTCAACTCTAGTGCAAGATCGCGGCGCCTGCCAGCGTGCGCCGAAGCAGGCTACTGTTTCGCGTTGAGGAACGGAATGGCGCGGTCGGGATCATCGTGGTCGGCAGCACGCCGTTCCAGCGCTCGGCCTTGGTCAGTTCGACCAGGGCCCGGTTCTGCGCCAGGGCCTGGGCAGGGCCTTGATCGCCGTCGCCTGGGCTTCGCCCTTGATGCGGGTCGCCTCGGCGTCGGAGCGGGCGCGCGCGAGACTTGAATCCGCCTGGCGATTGGCCTGGGTGACGGCGATCTGGTCCTGCTCTTTTTCCTTTTCCAGGTTCTGCTTTTCGGTCTGCACCAGCACCTCGGCCTGCATGCGAAGCTCGATCGACTTCTCGTAGGCGTCGGAGAAATCTATGTTCTGCTCTGCACGCATCGATCACCACCGGACCCTTGACCGCCCCGCGGATCGCCTTGGTGACATCCTTCACGAAGACCACGCGATTCTGCACGGCCGTGATGCCGTGTACTGACCGAATTTGTTCTGGACCTGGGTCGGCACCGGCGGTCAACGACTCGGCTGGTGAGTCCTTCCACGCTGCCGTATTGAATAGACGGCAATCACCTCGCCGGGCGGACATGGAAGCTCACCGAAAACCGCATCTTGGCCGTCTGCTGGTCCTTGCTGTAGGCCGACACCTTGTCGTCGATCAGCGTGAGGTTTTGCACCGAATGCGCTTGATCGATCCGATGACCGGCACCTTGAGCCCAGGCCCGGAGAAGCGCTGCCGACCACCGCGCGATTGCGCAGATGCACCCCGCGCTCGCCCTGGTCGATCGTGTACCAGGACCCGAAGAATAGTGTCGCCACCACCAGCACTACCGCCGCCGCCGACAACCACGCCCACTGAAAACCATTCCTAATGTTGGAGCCAATTGTCTGCAGCACCGTCTTCCCCGTTCGTCTCGAGCCGGCTGGCTCCCCGGGCGACATGGTGAGCGAATTGCCGCACGAGAGACGGAAAGGCGATCAGATCGAGTCCAGAGTCGCGGTCAATCCGACGGCAGGCCCGTCGCCGTCGCGGCGGTCCGCTCGAAGCACTGGCGGCCGATGCCATGCGCCCAGTGGTATCCCTGGACGGGTAATCGTTCGGAGTCTGCAGCGCGGTGTCGGTGCTGAAGCGTGCGCACAGCTGGTACGTGCGCTCGCCGGTCGCGACATATTCATAGGGACACGCCGGTGACCGGGTCGTCGGTGGAAAGGCTGATTCCCGGCTGGATTTTCAGCTCCGCCAGGTCCGCGGGCAAGGCGCCGTGTTGCTGGGTGTAGCTGCGGACCGCGTCCCTGATGTGCTCCAGATCGCTGACCCGCCGCTCGTCGATCCTGGCCTCGCGTTGCGCGGACGGCGAGCCGGTCACCCACACCGACGCCACTACCGTTGCCAGCACCACGATGCTGGCCACGATGGCGAGCCGGCGCCCGAGTTGGTTTTCAGCGCGGGGCGCGTTCACGCCTCCCGCTCCTCGCGGCGCAGATCATGCAGGTAGTAGCCGAAGATCGTGCCGGCGATCACCGCCGCGACCAGTACCTTGAGCAGGAAGCGTATCGACAGTTCGCCGCCGAGCATGTTGTACACCAGCGTGATCATGTCGCCGATCAACACACTGGCCGCGATGAACAGCGTGAGGTAGGTCAGCCAGCGGCGCACCGCCGACAGGCGCTTCACCGGGCTGCGCGCAAGATCCCGGCCAAGATAGCGCGCGACGAAGAGGAACATCGGGAACGCGATGATTATCGAAGCCGTGGACCAGCGGATCGATGCTGCGAGCCGACCGACCAGCGACGGAATCGTCCGCCGGATCGGGAAAGGCCCGGTTGATCAGGTCGAACAACAGGCTGCCCAGGTTCCACGCGGCCACGTACAGCGTCGTGAACAGCAGCAGGTAAAGGAAAGCCTCGCGCGCCGACAGGTAGGGTCGCGGCCGCGGCACGGGAACCGGGAAGGCGATGTCGGCATAGGCGTTGAGCGCGTCGCGTGATTGTTCCGGCGGCCAACCTGCGGCGGCCAGCGCGGTCTCGATGTCCTGGCGCGAGACGCCTTTGGCGAGGGCGTCGCGGACGAAGTGTTCCAGATCCTGGGTAGCGGCGGCCATGGGCAACTCCCTGGTGCCGAAGCGGTCGGCTCCTGTGCTCCATGGTATGCGAACAAGCGAAGGCCGCAACCGTCTTTTCGAATGTCTCCCCGACCCGATCAGGGCCGGGGAAGTTCGGCTGCGCTATTTGCCGGCGGCGTATGCCTTCACCAGATCCGTCAGGTAATCGCGCCCGACATACAGCGAGCGCACTTCCAGTCGCTCATTCAGGCCGTGCGCGCCATTGCCGTCGGGATCGCCCCAGATTCCCGGCACGCCATAGGTGGGAATGCCGATAGCCTCGAGGAAGATGCCGTCGGTGGCGCCGGTGGACATTGCCGGGATCACGGGCACGCCCGGAAAATACTGCGCGGAAAGTTTCTCCGCCGGCCCCATGATCCTGGGATCGAGCGGCGGCGGCGCCGCCAGCGGACGGATCGGCGGCACCGGCGTGATCTTGACGCCGGCATCGGCGATGACCTTTTCCAGCGTGGCCTGGGTCGTCGCCACCGATTCGCCCGGGAAGATCCGGCAGTTGACGTTGGCGCCGGCGCGTTGCGGCAGCGCATTGTTGGCGTGGCCGCCGTCGAGCAGGGTCGCCACGCAGGTGGTCCGCAGCATGCTGTGGTAGGTGCGATCGGTGTTGACGATGGCTTCGGCGGCCTTGTCATCCGGGTTCTTGACCAGGGCCATCAGCGCATCGCCCAGCACATCCTTGCGGCCGGCGCCGACGCCCGTGAAGAAGGCACGCGTGGTGTCGGTCATCTTCAGCGGAAACTCGTAGTCGCGAATCCTGGCGAGCGCATCGACCAGTTCATAGATCGCGTTGTCGCGCACGGGAATCGAGCTGTGGCCGCCCGGATTGACCGTCTCCAGGCGGAAGTTCTGCACCGCCTTCTCGCCCACCTGCATGGACTGGCTGACCAGTTTTCCATGGCCGTCGGTGTCACCGCCGCCACCTTCGTTGATGGCGAACTCAGCGGCGATCAGCTCCGGCTTGTTCTGCGTCAGCCACTGCGCGCCATTGAAGGCGAAGGTCGTCTCCTCGCCACAAGTCAGCGCCATCTTGATGGTGCGGCGCAGGCGCGTAGCCGCTCTTCTTGAAGCGCACGAGCATGTCCGTCCAGACCGCCGCCATCGACTTGTCGTCCCCCGTGCCGCGGCCGTAGAAATATCCGTTCTCCTCGACCAGCACGAAAGGATCGCGCGTCCAGTCCTCGCGCTTGGCTTCGACCACATCGATGTGGGCGAGCAGCAGCATCGGCTTCAAGGTCTTGGACGTGCCCGGCAGGATCGCCACCAGGCCGCCCTCCTTGGGATGCTCGGCGGTCGAGAACAGGGTCAGGTCCTTGTCGGCGAAGCCCGCGGCCTTCAGGTGCGCGGCCATGCGCTCGGCGGCCAGCGTGCAGTTGCCGGCCGACAAGGTGGTGTTGGTTTCAACGAGCTCCTTGTACAGGGCCCGGAACTCGACTTGATCCGGGCGCAGCGCGGCTGCGTCGGCCGACTTGCCTGAAACCGCCGCGGCCTGCGCGGCCAAGGCCAGGGCGATCGCGCCCAGTGTGCGAACCTGCATTTGGATTCCCCAATCCGGAGTTGATCGGGTGATTCTTGCACAGGCGGAGCGAAGGGGACGAGCCTAACCGCTCTTGATCATCAAGCCGCCACGTCCACGTACTCGACTTGGCTCGATGGCGGAGGAATCGGCTCCCCGTCTTCCCGCATTCCGGCCAGATGCATCTCGATGGCGCTGCGAATATTGCGCTCGACTTCCTCGATCGTAGCGCCAGTCGCGACGCAGCCCGGCAGATCGAGCACATAAGCGCCATAGTTGGCGTCAGTCTTCTCAATGACGATGGCGTAGCGCATGGCTGTTACCTCTTCTGCCCGGCTTGCCGGAGGATGCTTTTCAATAGTCCGGCCGGAACATCATCGCCCGGTTTGCCGGCTACTGTCACGCGGCCGGGCTTTTGCAGGTGTTTCAGCTGGCGGTGGCTGCCCCGCTGACCGACCAGATACCAGCCGTCGGCATGCAGCATCGCCAACACATCGCGTATTTTCGGAGGCATGGCACGATCCGTCGGAGCTTGACGGATAGTGCAGAACCAATTTCGCTGGACGTATCAGGGAAATGAACGGAGGCGTGTAGGAAAATCGCTCGCCGCTGACCTGCCCGAAGCGGCCCGGAGGCCTCGCCAAGGCGGCTTTGTGCTGTACTCTCATGCGGAAAATGGCTATCGACTCGAAAAAAGGCAACACACTGGAATCGCTGCAGGCGGAGAACCTTCGCCTGCGCCAGCAGCTCGACGACCTGCTGCGCGAGGCGCGCCGCAACCAGGACACGCTGGGCCGCTTCGATGTCCTGGAGCGCAAAGTGATCGCCGCGCCTTCGCTGGCCGCGCTGGTGCAGGTGCTGCTGGTCGAATTCAAAAGCCTGTTTGAACTCGACGCGATTACGCTGGCGTTGGTCGACCCGCACCACGAGGTCGCGCGCATCCTGGGCGACGGCGCCGACGCGCTGCCAGGCGGCCTGCTGCTGCCACACGACGGGCAGCCACTGCAGCAGCTCTATGCCAGCGGTGCGCGCGCGCAGCTGGCCGCCCGGGCCGCGGCGCCTGACTTCCTGTTTGCGGACATCCGGACCTCGCTTGCCAGCGTCGCCCTGCTGCCGCTGGTGTTGCGCGGCAGCGTCATCGGCAGCCTGAACCTGGGCAGCCGGGACGCGACCCGCTTCGTCGCCGGCAGCAGCGCCGATTTCCTTGAGCGGCTGGCGGCGCTGGTCGCGGTGTGCCTGGACAGCGCGCTGGCCACCGAGCGCATCAAGCGCTCCGGCCTGGTCGACGGCCTGACCGCCGTGCACAACCGGCGCTACTTCGAGCAACGTTGCCTGGAAGAGGTGACGGCGGCGCAGCGCAACGGCCAGCCGCTGGTGTGCCTGATGCTCGACGTCGACCATTTCAAGAAGATCAACGACAGCCACGGCCACCCGGCCGGCGACGCGGTGCTGCGCCATGTCGCCAGCCTGATCAAGTCGCAACTGCGCCTGAGCGACGTGGTGGCGCGCTACGGCGGCGAGGAATTCGTCGCGCTGCTGCCGGCCACGACGCTGGCGTCGGGCCTGGCGACCGCCGAGCGCATCCGCCAAAGGTTGGCGGCGCATTTCCTGCCGGTGGGCGAGCAGGAGTTGGTGCGCGTCACCATCTCGATCGGCGCGGCCCTGCTGCAGCGCCCGTCCCGGTCACAGCCGGCGGCGGCGCAGATGGCCGAACTGATCGCCCGCGCCGACCAGAGCCTGTACCAGGCCAAGGCGGGCGGGCGTAATCGGGTGGTGTCGTCCGGTGCGGGCTGAGCGCTGATTTCGGTTGCGGCTCTACGCCGCCGCCGACGAACGGTGCAAGCGTCCGCTCTCGTCCAGGCGCTTTTGCAGTGACGAAGCGCTAAGGTCAAACCCGTTGGGCCAGGCCAACGCGCCCAATTCCAGATAATAGCGGCGAAAGAATGCTGGATCGCGCAGTGGCTCGGTCATCGGCGTGCCGGCCTCCAGGAACGGCGTGAAGTCGAACACGCCATGGCTGTCGTCCGAGAAGCGCAGGCGTATCTCGTGGTCGTTCACATAGTCGGCGGCGACGATCTTAATCATTGTCTGCTCCGGGAATACGCACCAGCGGCTGCAGCGCCTGGGGTCTGTCCCAATTCTGCTCCAGTTCCGCGGCTGATCCATCTTGCCACTGCCTGACCAGGGCAAGCGCGCGGCTGGGCAGGCTACCGGCCAGAACCGTGCACTGGCGATGTCAATCAGCGCCTCCTGACCCTGGACTCGACGTCAATGCGCGGCGGACCGGGATCAGCAAAATACATGCGGACGAGATGCCGAAGAAAGTCGAGATGATAGGCATGGTTGTCCTCGAATGTCTTTACCAGTGTGCCGATCGGCCGATCTGCCGGCATCAGTGAAGGTGGATGTTTCGGGTAGGACATCGCCACCAATCCTCTTGGAGCGCCTGCCACCCGAACCCATAGAGTGCTTCCGAACTGCCCCAGGAGGCAAGCGACTGGAGCAGCCCTCATGGCGGCTGGCAATCAACAACGAAGCGTTGTCTCGACCCTGCGAATTGCCCGATGCCGCCCTCCTGCGCAAATACCAAGACTCCGGCGCCTTTGCCGACTGCTATTGCGTGGAGGTTCCGGGCGCCGTGTCCCAGGCCCGCTATATCGAGGCGTTCTATTCGACTCGCTTGTTCAAGATCGAGCGATCGCTGCTGGCCTGGCTGGTTGCGAAGCCATCCACCGACCTGCAGGCAGCCGCGTTGGCCGCAGGCAGAGTCGATACGTTCGCCGCGTGGCGGGTGGAAGGGCGGACGGACGATCAACTGCTGCTGTGCGATTTCCAGGGCCGGACACGGTCCTGGCTGATGAGCGAGGCCGTATCCGGCGCCGAAACACCTCGAACTCGGCTCTACTTTGGCTCGGCGGTGGTACCGGCGAGCCGCGACGGCTCGGGCCGAAGCCACATGGGGTTCGTCTTCCGCGCGCTGCTTGGGTTTCACAAGCTGTATTCGCGGATGTTACTGCGCGCAGCCGCGTCAGCTGTCGGAGCCTGACGGTCGGTGCGCGCGCGGCAGCGAGTGCAAGGTCCTTCCAGCAACCCTGCAAGCGGCGCTTGACGTCGCTTTCTCGCGGACCTATATTCACCCCTATGGGTGAATATAAAACCAAGTCCCTGGACGCACTGTTCGGCGCCATCGCCGACCCGACGCGGCGCGCCATCCTCGACCGGCTGGCCCGCGGCGAGGCGCGCGTCACCGAGGTCGCCGCCGATTTCCCGATTTCCCTCAACTCCGTGTCCAAGCACGTGCGCACGCTCGAGCGCGCCGGGCTGGTCAAGCGCACGGTGCGCGGCCGCGAGCACCTGCTGGCGCTGCAGGCCGAGCCGCTCGACCAGGCCGCGCGCTGGATCGAGCGCCACCGGCAGTTCTGGGAAGCCAGCCTCGCCAACCTGGATGCCTTCGTGCAGTCCAGCCCTCCCCGCAAAGCCAGGAAACCAAAGCCATGAATGCCATCGCCGCCCCCGCTGTGGTCCACGTCCGTCGCGTCATCGCCGCCTCGCCGCAGGTGCTGTTCGAGGCCTGGCTCGATCCCGCCAGCCTGTCGCAGTGGCTGCGTCCCTTCGACACTTCCCATACCGATGCACGGGTGGACGCACGCGTCGGCGGCAGCTTCGCGATCGACATGCACACGCCCGGTGGCGTGGTCGAGCACCGCGGCGAGTACGTGGCCATCGAGCCGCACTCGCGGCTGGTGTTCACCTGGGATTCGCCGCACACCGACGGCGCCTCGCTGGTTACCGTCACCTTCGTGCCGCAGGGCGATCGCACCGAAGTCAGCGTGCTGCACGAGAAGTTGCCGGCGACCAAGCTCGAAGCCCACACCGGCGGCTGGACCAGCGGCCTGGACAAGCTCGACCGCTTTGTCTGTGGCGGTGGCGCATGATCACCCTGTACGGCTTCGGCCGCGTGTTCGCGCCGGTGATCGGCGAGACGCGCGACTTGCGCACGCAGTGGGCGCTGGAAGAGATGGGCCTGCCCTATCGCGTGCACGGTGTCGACCACACCGGCGGCGAGCACAAGACCGTCGCCTACGAGGCGATCAGCCCCTTCCAGCGCGTGCCCGCGATCGACGATGACGGTTTTGTCCTGGCCGAATCCGGCGCGGTGATGCTGTACCTGGCCGAGAAATACGGCCAGCTGATCCCGGCCGACTTCGAGGGGCGGATGCGCGTGACGCAATGGTGCTTCCACGCGCTCAACACCGTCGAGTGGGCCACGCAGCAGATCCAGCTGATCGACAAGTTCGGCGGCGGCGAAGGCGCGGCCGCGCGACGCCTCGAGCTGGTGAAGCAGGCCGAGCGCTCGCTCGAGATACTCGAGCGGCGGCTGGAAGGCCGCGAGTGGATTGCCTGCGATGAGTTCACGGTGGCCGATATCCTATTGGCGACGGTGCTGCGGCAGATCCGCAAGACCGACCTGATGCAGCCCTACCCGCGCGTCACGGCGTACTTCGAACGGGCGCTCGCGCGGCCGGCCTGGGCGCGCACTCTTCAGTTGTATGCGGAGCGCTTTGGCATGGCAGCGGCCGAGGTCGCCTGAGCCAATCCCATTCTGCTAGCCTGCGCGCATGCACCTTTACGGCCGATCCAGCTCGCACTTCACCCGCATCCCGCGCATCTTCGCGGCGGAGCTGGGGGTGGACGTCGAGTTCCACCTCATCCGCAACCTGCTATCGGCCGATGCCGATGATTACGGTGGCAACCCGGCACTGAAGATGCCCACCCTGCAGACCGATTCGGGCCTCTGGTTCGGCTCGCTGCCCATCTGCCGCGAGCTGGCGCGGTGCTCCGAGGCGGGCCTGGACATCGTATGGCCGGAAGACTTGCAGCGCCCGGTGGCGGCCAACGCGCAGGAACTGGTGCTCACTGCCATGTCCACGGAAGTGGGGCTGATCATGGGCAAGGCGTCGGGCGTGCCGGCCGACAATGAGCATCAGGTGAAACTGCGGGCGAGTTTGCTGGGGACGATGGAGTGGTTGGAGATCAATGCCGCGAGGGCGATTGATACGTTGCCGGCGGAGCGGGACCTGAGCTTTCTGGAGGTTTCACTGTTTTGCCTGGTGGAGCATTTGCAGTTTCGTGAAGTGCTGGCGCTGGATGAGTATCCGGGGCTGCGGGCGTTTGCCCAGAGATTTGCGCAGAAACGGTCGGCGCGGGCGACTGAGTTCAAATTCGATTTCCCGCCAGGCTAAAACCACCATGGACAAGAAGCACCGTTGCAGCTGGGCCGAGTCCGACCCGCTCATGCGCGATTACCACGATACGGAATGGGGCGTGCCCGAGCACGACTCGCGGGCCCTCTGGGAAATGCTCATGCTGGAGGGCTTTCAGGCCGGGCTGGCGTGGATCATCGTGCTGCGCAAGCGCGAGGCCTTCCGCAAGGCCTTCGCCGGTTTCGATCCGGCCAAGGTGGCGAAATTCACCGAGAAAGACATCCTGCGCCTGATGCAGGACGAAGGCATCGTTCGCGCCCGCGCCAAGATCGAGGCCACCATCAAGGGCGCCCAGATCTACCTCGAGATGATGGCGCGCGGCGAGGATTTCTCCGAGTTCTGCTGGTCCTTTACCCAGGGCAAGGTCATCAAGAGCGATGGCAAGACTTTCGCGGCCACCACGCCCCTGTCGGAGCAGATATCCAAGGAGCTCAAGCGCCGGGGATTCAAGTTTGTCGGGCCGACGATCGTCTATGCCTGGATGCAGGCCGTGGGCATTGCCAACGATCATGCGTCGCGGTGCTTTCGGCGCAACGAAGTGGCCCGCTAGGGCGGATCAGGTGACGCCGCGGCCGCAGCGCCATCTGCTAGCCTAGGCAGATGAAGCCAGCCACGCCACGCGCACAACATCCGGAGCTTCGGCTGCGCATTACGGTGATCGAGCCGCCGGCGGGCGTGCGCTTCGCGATGCAGCGCGGGCGCTTCGATCTTGCCGACGCCGTCGATACGCGTGCAGATGCTTTGGTGTTCGAGTTCCCGGTCAGCGTGGCCGATGCGACCTGCACGCCGCCGCGCCTGCTTGGCGAGTTCACCCAGGGCCCTGTCACCGGACGCTTCGTCTATATCAACGTCGGCACCAGCGCCGGGCAGTTCGGCAGCCCGTGGACGCGCCGGATCAAGGTGCCGCTGTACTCGATGACTCCCGCACTGGTCGCCGCCGCGCTCGCCGCACCGGGCACCGTGCTGGAGACGCGCATACGCGGCACTGGCCGCGATGGCACGCCGGCTTGTGCGACGGTGCCGCTGTTGGTGCCGTGGGGGCCGGCCGCATGAAAAATTCCGGACTGATCCTCAAGGTTGCGACCTCTACCTTAGCCTCGAGGCGCGCCTAAAACGCGCCCAGGTGCTACCCGCATAAGTCCTCACCCGATGGGCAATGAAAGCTCGGCCCCGGTCAACGAGTCGTGCAATTTGCAGATGTCGTCGGCAATCGGATCAACGACGCCGCTGCCGACCGTCCGCTCGTATCGGCAGGCGGCGTAGCCACGCGAAGCGATCTCGTATTCGGCAATCCATTGCTCACGATCCTTCATACGCTCGGGCTGTACCGGCCAGACTCCGGGTCGGGGCCGCATATGTTGGGAAATGCCGACCCGCCACGGCTTCGGACTCACCCGCGCGCGGAAGCAATGCTGACGCGCGCACATCAGCGCGTAGATCGTATCCGCCTGCAGCGCCCCAAAGCAGGCCGCCACCGCCGGCTCGCCGGGGTCGAATGGGCGATGCATTGCCAGTAGACGCAAGCCGGCGGGCGTCCGGTACACGCGGAAACTCCACTCCGGATTGGCAAGCACGAAGGCATCGATGCGCTCGTTGGCACGCCGCTCCGGTCCACCGTCCTTCAACCATAGGTGGCCATGAATGCGCGAGTAGACCCAGTACGCGACGAATAGTGCCGCCACCAACGCAGCTACCCCAGCCCACCATGAGCGCAACCACACGCCCACGACCGCCGCTGCAATCAGCAGCGGCCACCTGACCCATCGCTTCAAGCGCCGGCTGGGTCCCGGGTCATCGAAGTCGATATCGGCAAACAGCACGTTCGGCGTATTGAGGCACAACGCCCCATAGGAGTTTCGGGTGATCACCGTTTCGCCATGGCGAGCGACAATCTGCTCGCGTATCGGCAGCCCTTCGGCACCGTTGTACGACTCCTTGTGTTCGCGGCGGGGCAGTTTTTCGCCCGACAGGATGCGGTCGAATGCCTCGCGCACACGGACATCCGCGTGAGCCTGGGCAGCTTCCTGGCTCAGGTCCGACCAGCCGAAACGGCGGACGGTGACTTGTTTCTTGTGCGCACGATGCTGTAGCCGTGCTTCTGCCCAGAATTGCGGGACGATCATCATTTTCCTTAGGCTGGGTCGCGAGCTGATCCAAACTGGAAAAGATTTGTCAGGCTGGCATGTGCCTTAGACTCATCTGACTACCAATATCCCTGCGGGTGTTTGCAATGAGCAAAATTCAAACCCCAACCGGATTCCCCTTCTCCGGATCGATCTTGTACTGCTTGATCGCCCGGGCGACGTCCTTAGCAGTTCATACGCCCTTCCGCAGCCAAAGCGGCCACGGCCGCATGCGCGATGTAATACCGATCAACCTCAAAGAACCGGCGCAGGTTGGCGCGGGTATCCGAACGGCCGAACCCGTCGGTGCCGAGCACCGTATACCGCATCGGCACAAACGCCCGAATCTGATCCGCGAACGCCCGCACATAATCGGTCGCCGCAATCGCCGGCCCACTGCGCCCTTCCAGGCACTCGGTGACATACGCCTTGCGCGGCTCGCTTCCGGATGCAGTCGATTCCACCGCTCCACATCGAAGCCATCCCGACGCAATTCGGTGAAGCTCGGGCAGCTCCAGATATCCGAAGAAATCCCGAAATCCTTGTCCAGCAATTCCGCCGCGGCAATCGCCTCGCGCAAGATCGTGCCGGAGCCCAGCAACTGCACCCGCAACTCCCCCTTCTTCGCCTTCCCCGCATCCTTGAACAAATACATGCCCTTCAGGATGCCCGGCGCGGCGCCTTCCGGCATGTCGGGGTGGGTGTAGTTCTCGTTCATCAGCGTCAGGTAGAAATACTCGTCGCGCTGCTCGGTCATCATCCGCTTCATGCCGTCCTGCACGATCACCGCCACTTCGTAACCGAAGGTCGGGTCGTAGGGCTTGCAATTGGGGATGGCGCCGGCGAGCAGGTGCGAGTGGCCGTCTTCGTGTTGCAGGCCTTCGCCGTTCAAGGTGGTGCGGCCGGCGGTGGCGCCGAGCAGGAAGCCGCGCGCGCGCATGTCGGCGGCTTGCCAGGCGCTGTCGCCGATGCGCTGGAAGCCGAACATGCTGTAGTAGATGTAGAACGGCAGCATCGGCTGGTTGTTGGTGCTGTAGCTGGTGGCGGCGGCCATCCAGCTGCTGAAGGCGCCGGCTTCGGTGATGCCTTCTTCCAGCACCTGGCCGGCGGTGTCTTCGCGGTAGTACATCAGCTGGTCGGCGTCGACCGGCTTGTACTTCTGGCCGTGCGGGGCGTAGATGCCGATCTGGCGGAACAGGCCTTCCATGCCGAATGTTCTCGCCTCATCCGCAACGATCGGCACCACGCGCGGGCCGATCACCTTGTCGCGCAGGATGATGTTGAGCGTCTGCACGAAGCTCATGGTGGTGCTGATCTCGCGCTCGCCGCTGGATTTCAGCAGACGATCGAAGGCTTCGAGCTTGGGCACCTCGAAACTCTGGTCGGCCTTGGGCCGGCGCTGCGGCAGCGAGCCGCCGAGCGCGGCGCGGCGCTCCTTGAGGTACTTGATCTCGGGCGAGTCCTCGCCCGGGGTGAAGAAGCTCAGGCTGTCCACCTGCTCGTCGCTGATGGTGAGCTGGAAGCGGTCGCGGAAAATCTTGACCGATTCGAAATCGAGCTTCTTGGTGTTGTGGGTCGGGTTGAGCGACTCGCCCGCGGCGCCCATGCCGTAACCCTTGACGGTCTTGGCCAGGATGACGGTCGGCTGGCCCTTGTGCGCGGACGCGGCGGCGTAGGCGGCATAGACCTTGTGCGGATCGTGGCCGCCGCGATTGAGGCGACGGATGTCGTCATCGCTCAGGTTGGCGACCATGGCCGCGGTCTCGGGATACTTGCCGAAGAAATGCTCGCGCGTGTAGGCGCCGCCGAAGGCCTTGCAGTTCTGGTACTCGCCGTCGACGGTTTCCATCATCAGCTTCTTGAGGATGCCGTTGGTGTCGCGCGCCAGTAGCGGATCCCAGTAGCTGCCCCAGACCACCTTGAGCACGTTCCAGCCGGCGCCGCGGAAGCTGCCTTCCAGTTCCTGGATGATCTTGCCGTTGCCGCGCACCGGGCCGTCGAGGCGCTGCAGGTTGCAGTTGACCACGAAGATCAGGTTGTCCAGGCCTTCGCGGCCGGCCAGCGCGATCGCGCCGAGCGATTCGGGTTCGTCGGTTTCGCCATCGCCCAGGAAGCACCAGATCTTGCGATCGGTCTTGGGCATCAGGCCGCGGCCTTCCAGGTATTTCCAGAAGCGCGCCTGGTAGATGGCGCTGATCGGGCCCAGGCCCATGCTGACGGTCGGCGTCTGCCAGAACTCGGGCATCAGCCACGGATGCGGATACGAGCTGATGCCCTGCCCGTCCACTTCCATGCGGAAGTTGTCGATCTGGTTTTCGCTGAGGCGGCCTTCGAGGAAAGCGCGCGCGTAGATGCCGGGGCTCGAGTGGCCCTGGATGTACAACAGGTCGCCCGGGAATTCGGCGGTGGGCGCGCGCCAGAAATGGTTGAAGCCGACGTCGTACAGGGTGGCGCTGACGAAGCGAAGCTGGCGATGTGGCCGCCGAGCTCGCCGGGCTTCTTGTTGGCGCGCACCACCATCGCCATCGCGTTCCAGCGGATGATCGAGCGGATCTTCCATTCCAGGTTGGCGTCGCCCGGCATCGGCGGCTCGGCCTGGGTGGGAATGGTGTTGACGTATTCGGTGGTCGGATGGAACGGCAGCTGGGCGCCGGCGCGACGGGTCAGTTCGACCATGCGCTCGAGCAGTTCGTGGGCGCGCTCGGCGCCGTCGTGGTCGAGCACGGCTTTGAGCGACTCGAGCCACTCCTTGGTTTCGGTGGGGTCGCGGTCGTTGTCGAGGATGTCGTTCAGCCAGCTCATGCCAGTTCTCTGCGTCTGTCGTTGAATCGGCAGAGTTTAGCGTATGGGGCTGTCGCCGGAGTGCAGGCCCTGGTCCCAGGGCGGCGGGTCGCCGAAACGCGCCGCGACGAAGTCCAGGAAGCTGCGCACGATCAGCGGCTGCTGGCGACGCGATCCATAGACGCCGTAGATGCCGAGCACGTCGGGCTCGTGGTCGGGCAGCACCGCGACCAGTTCGCCGGAACGGATCAGCGGCGCCACCAGGTAGGTCGGCAGCATGGCGATGCCGACGTCGGCGCGCACCGCCTGCATCAGGACGGTGGCTTCGTTGGCGCTGACGTTGCCGCTCACCGGCACGGCGATCGCGCGCCCGTTGAGGCGTTAGCTTCCACTTGCGCTTGCCGACGTAGAAATGGGTCAGGCAGTTGTGCGCGCTCAGGTCCTCGGCCTGGCTGGGCACGCCTTTGCGCTGCAGGTAGGCCGGCGTGGCGCAGAGCAGCGAGCGGCAGTCGGTCAGCTTGCGCGCGATCAGGCTGTCGTCGAGCTCGCGGGCGATGCGGATGGCCAGGTCGATGCGCTCCTCGACCAGGTCCACGGCGCGGTCCTGCAGCAGCATGTCCACCGAGGTGCCGGGGAAATGCTGCACGAAGTCGGCGACGGCGCCGGCCAGGTGCGCCTGCCCGAAGGACGTGCCGCAGGTGATGCGGATCAGTCCGTGCGGCGCGGCATCCGGATCGGCGAGCACGCTGCGCATGTCTTCACCGAGCTCGAGCATGCGCCGGCAGCGGACCAGGGCCAGCTCGCCGGCGCTGGTCAGGCTGAGCTTGCGGGTGGTCCGGTGCAGCAGGCGCACGCCCAGCCAGCCCTCCAACTCGGCCAGGTAGCGCGAGGCCATCGCCCGGGACATATCCATCGCATCGGCGGCGGCGGTCAGGCTGCCGCGGTCCACGACGGCCACGAAAACCGCCACCGAGGTCATCCGATCCATCATTAGGCCGTCTCACGCAACAATTTATGTCTTTATACGCTGTTTTTCGCTCGGTTCCAGTGCCCTATCGTGGCGCCTCCATCCACCGAGGAGCACCCCATGAAAATCGCCCTGGTCGCCGCCACCGGCAAGATCGGCCTGCAGATCGCCAAGACCCTGCTGGCCCGCGGCCACGAAGTCACCGCCATCGTCCGCAGCGCCGGCAAGCTGCCCGCCGAACTCGACGGGGTCCGCATCGTGGTCGCGCCGCTGGATGACATCGACGCGCTCGCCGCCGCCGTCCGCGGCCACGACGCCCTGGCCAGCGCCTTCGGCCCCGCGCCCGGCGACGCCGCCTCGCTGAGCACGACCGCGACGGCGTTGGTCGCTGCGGCGCGCAAGGCAGGCGTCAAGCGCCTGATCGTGGTTGGCGGCGCCGGCAGTCTGGAAGTGGCGCCCGGCCTGCAACTGGTCGACACGCCGGAATTCCCGGCCGCGTACAAGGCTGTGGCGCTCGCGCACCGCGATGCCCTTTCGATTTATCAGGCCGCCAACGATCTGGACTGGACGTTCTATTCGCCCGCGGCGCAGATCGGCCCGGGTGAAAAACGCGGCGGCTATCGGACCCAGGCGTCGCGCTTTCTCGCCGATGCGCAAGGCAAGAGCGCGATCAATTACCCCGACTACGCCGATGCCTTCGTCGATGAAATCGAACACGCGAATTATGCGAAACAAGTTGCGACGACGGCTTACTGAATGCGTCAACCGCACTCGCTGCATGAACACGGTTACGTTGCTGTTGGTTAATTCCCGAGTGGTTTCGGGGGAGCAGACTCAGGTCCCGGGCAGTGACGCCAATAGCGGCACCCGTCATTGCCCATTCCCCCCGACCGGTGCCGCGCAACGATGAGGAACACTCCATGTCAAATCCATTTGTGCACGTTGAACTCAACAGCAGCAACCTCGGCAAGGCCCAGGCCTTTTACGACAAACTGTTCGACTGGAAAACAGAGGACACTTCCGCGGCGGACGGCCACTACACCAGCATCGATGTCGGCAAAGGCGTCGGCGGCGGCATGCAGGCGCATACCCTGCCTGGCGAACACTCCTCGTGGCTTCCCTATGTCGAAGTCGATGACATCAAGGCCGCGACCAAGAAGGCCGTGTCGCTCGGCGGCAAGATCATCAAGGATGTGACCGAGGTGCCCGAGATGGGCGCGATGAGCATCATCACCGATCCGACCGGAGCCAATCTCGGCCTCTGGCAGCCGCACTCGAAGACGCGCGCCAGCTAAACGCCATCCCTTCCCGCAAGGAGAGTCTTGAAGCCGCCAGCGATGGCGGCTTCAACTTATGGGGCTTGACTAACTACTAATGTAGTAGTACTAATGGCGCCGTAGACCTTAGACGGAGCGTCAGCCATGGCCAAGCCCCACCCCACCGAAGGCGAACTGGCGATCCTGCGCGTGCTGTGGAGCCGCAACGCGCCGGCCACCGTGCGCGACGTGCACGAGGCGCTCTTCGCGCAACAAGGACACGGCCTACACGACCGTGCTGAAGATGATGACGATCATGGCCGAGAAAGGCCTGTTGCGCCGCGACGAATCCGAGCGCAGCCACACCTTCGTCGCGGTCCATGCCGAGCCGGCGGTGCAGTCCTCGTTGCTGAAGGAATCTCATGCACCGGGCGTTTTCCGGCTCGGCGCTGAAGCTGGTGCAACGCGCGCTGGACGACGACGCGCCACCAGCGAGGAACTCGATGCGATCGCGAAATGATTGCCCAGGCCAAGGCGAAGAAGGAAACGAGCCAGGATGATTGAGCACGCGCTCGCCAACGCCCGGTTCGGCCTGGCGCCCGCGCTTGCGATGCGCTGGTGCATTCGCTCTGGCAGGACGCGTTGCTGGCGTTGCTGGCCGGCGGCCGCCTGCGCCGTGTGCAAGCGCCGCAGTGCGGCGTTCCGGCACGCCTGGGCATGGGCTTCCTGCTGGCCATGGCGGCCGTGCCCGTGCTGACCCTCGGCCGTTCCTGGACCGTCCCGGGCAGCGGCAGTTGAACGACGCTTTGCTGCCGGTCGATGACGCCGCTGGCGATGACCGCGGCGACCGGCGTGTTCCACCGGGAATCGAATTCCCTGGCCGCGATCGTGTCGCTGATCTGGCTGCTCGGCGCGGCGCTGATGTTCCTGCGCCAACTCGGCGGGCTGCGCCTGCTCGGATTGCTCGAGCGCATCGTTTCGCGACCCTGCCGCCGACTGGCAGGCGCGCTTCGATGAGCTGCGCCGGGCCATGGGAATCACCCGCGCGGTCGCGGTGCGCATGGCCGACGCGATCGCGTCGCCCTTCACCGCCCGGGTCCTGCGCCCGGTGGTATGGCTGCCGGCGTCGCTGCTCACGCAGCTGCCGCCGGACCAGGTCGAGGCCTTGCTCGCCCACGAGCTGGCGCATATCCGCCGCCTGGACTGGCTGTGGAACGGAATGCAATGCGTGGTCGAGTCGCTGTTGTTCTACCACCCGGGCGCATGGTGGCTGAGCCGGCGCGTCCGCCAGGAACGCGAACACGCTTGCGACGATCTGGCGGTGGCGGCGTGCGGAGACGCCATCGCGCTGGCGGAGGCGCTCGCGGCATTGGAGCGTCGACGCCTTCCTTTCCGCATCTCGTACTTGCCGCCGATGGAGGTTCACTCATGCAACGCATCACCCGGCTCCTGTCCGGAGCCCCGTCCCGCGCCCGCTGGCGCGCCACGCCGGCCTTGCCGTGCTGCTCGTGTCCGGCACCTTGCTCGCCATGCAGCTCGAGCGGCTCGTCTCCGGCAATGGCCCGGCATCCGCATCGACTCCGTCGACCGACGGCGCGCTGCAGCCCGGGCGACTAGCGCGACATCACCGCCAATGGCCTCGGCCTGCAGCGCTACTACCGCATCAGCATGGACCAGAACGGCAGCTCACCGAGACCGTACAAGGAAAACGGCAGGCCAAGGCGATCGACGGCGAGGTGCGCGCCTGGCTCGACGCGATGTCGCGACCTGGCGCCGCCACCGCCGCCCGCCGCCGCCACTCGCCGCCACCGCCTGCGCCGCCTGCACCGCCGTGCGCCGCCAGCTGCCGCCGCCGCCGCCGAAGTTGACCGAGTCGGTGCGTTCAAGGAAATCCTGCGCCATGGTTGCCGCCGACAAGTCGGTCACGACGCGTCTGGGCGACGCCGCTCGAAGGTGGTTCCCGGATTCCGTGAGCGGCAATGAACATCTGGACGGCTGGAATTCGTACGGCGATGGCGAGTCCTCGCTGCGTTTCGATCTGGGCGGTCCGAAGGGTCAGCCGCATCCGCTTTGTCGGGATGCAGAGCGCGCGGTTGGCGTGTGGGAGCTGTCGAAATGGAGCTGGTCCGCGCTGGTCGCTGATGAGTTTTTTTCGCCTTTCAATACTAATCATTTAGTACTTAACTTTCGCGGCATCGCCGCTTTCAACCAACGGAAACGGAACCATGAAATGATCAGGAACAATGCTCTCTCGCTCGCCTCGCTGCTGTGCCGGCTCCGATCGGCAGTCGCCCTCGCCCAGGGCCGCCGCCATCCAAACCGCCATCGACGCCGCGGGCCGCCATGCGGTCATCGCGTCGCTGGGGAAGCAACTGCAGGCCAACTACGTGTTCCCCGACGTGGCGAAGACGCTTTCCGCGTCGCTCGCCGCCAAGGAAGCAGCGGGCGGCTACGACGCGGCGGCCAACACCTCGTGCCTTCGGCGACGCCTTGTCGAAGGACCTGCGTGAAATAGGCAAGGACGGCCATTTCCAGCTCGCCTACGATCCCGGCTTCCGCGCGCCGCCGACGGCCGCGCCAAGCAAGGAGGAGATGGACCAGCGCCGCCAGGAAGTCGCCGATCGCGGCTTCGGCATCCAGAAGGTGGAGATCCTGCAGGGAAACGTCGGCTATCTGGAAGTGCGCGGCTTCGGGCCGACCGAATTCGTCAGCGAGGCCTTCGACGCGGCGATGAGACCTGCTATCGGGCAGCGAGGCGCTGATCCTGGACCTGCGCCGCAATGGCGGCGGCGAGCCGACCAGCGTCGCCTACCTGATGAGCCACTTCTTCGCGGCCGGCGACGAGCGCCACCTCAACGACATCTACACGCGGCCCGACGACAGCACGCGGCAATACTGGACCGATCCGTCGGTGGCCACGCGCTATACCAAGCCTGTCTACGTGCTGACTTCGGCGCGCACTTTCTCCGGTGGCGAGGAATGCGCCTACGATTTCCAGACCCAGAAGCGCGCGACCCTGGTCGGCGAAACCACTGGCGGCGGCGCCAATCCGGGCGATGGCTTCGCGCTGGACCAGGGCTTTGCGGTCTTCATCCCGACCGGGCGCGCGATCAATCCGATCACCCATACCAACTGGGAGCATGTGGGCGTGAAGCCGGATGTGGCGGTGCCGGCAGCCGACGCGCTGAAGACCGCGCATGTGACGATCCTGCGCAGCTTCCTTGCCACGAGCAAGGATCCGGAGGAGCGCGAGTACCTGCAGGATGTGCTGGCCAAGACAGAGTCGGGCGTGGTCGATGCGCCCAACTACAAGGCGCCGCACTGAGCCCATGGGGCTGCATCATCGCGATGATGATGCAGCCATCCGGCGCAGGATCAGCCGCCGCGCGCGGCCCGGATCTGCGCATCCACCGCGGCGATGGCGGTCATGTTGACCACGCGCCGGACGGTCGACGATGGCGTCAGCACGTGCGCCGACTTGGCCATGCCCATCAGCACCGGGCCGATGCCGAAGCCGTCGGTCATCACCCGCGCCAGGTTGTAGGCGGCGTTGGCCGCATCCAGGTTGGGCATCACCAGCAGGTTGGCGCAGCCGGTCAGGCGCGAGTCCGGGAACATCCGCTCGCGAATCGATGCGATCGAGCGCGGCGTCGACATGCATCTCGCCATCGGCCTCGAGCTTGGGATTGCGCTCCAGGATGCAGCTCCAGCGCGCGCGCCATCTTGCGCGCGCTGGGCGAATCGCCCGAACCAAAATTGGAATGGCTGATCAGCGCGACCTTCGGCGTGATGCCGAACAGCTTCAGGCGGAAGGCGGCCTGCAGCGCCGACTCGGCGACCTGCTCGGCGGTGGGATCGGCCTGCACATGGGTGTCGGTGAAGAAGAACGGACCCTTCGAGGTGATCACCACGCTCAACGCGGACAGGCACTTCACGCCCGGCTCCAGGCCGATCACGTCCATCACGTGCTTGAGCTTGCCGTTGTAGCGGCCGACGATGCCGCACAGCATCGCATCGGCCTCGCCGCGCCTGACCATCAGTGCGGCGATCACCGTGCTGCGCGAGCGCACGATGGCTTTCGCCGCCGCCGGCGAAACGCCGCGCCGCGCCATGATCTGGTGGTACAGCTGCCAGTAGTCGTTGAAGCGCGGATCGTCGTCGGGATTGGTCAGGTCGAAATCGACGCCGATGCGCATGCGCAGGCCGAGCCGCTTGATGCGGGCCTCGATGACGCCGGGCCGCCCGATCAGGATCGGCCGCGCCAGTCCGTCGTCGATCACCGTCTGCACGGCGCGCAACACGGTCTCTTCCTCGCCCTCGGCGTACACCACGCGCTTGCGGTCGGCGCGGGCGCGTTCGAACAGGGGCTTCATCAGCAGGCCGGTGCGATAGACGAATTGCGAGAGCTGCTCGCGATAGCCAGGCAAGTCGGCCATGGGCCGCGTCGCGACGCCGGAGCTCATCGCCGCTTCGGCAACCGCGGGCGCCAGTGAAATCAGCAGGCGCGGATCGAACGGGCGCGGAATCAGGTATTCGGGTCCGAACCGCGGCGTCTCGCCGCTGTAGGCGCTGCCGAGGTCCGAGGCTTCGCGGCGCGCGAGCTCGGCGATCGCCTTGACGCAGGCGCGCTTCATCTCTTCGTTGATGGTGGTCGCGCCGACGTCGAGCGCGCCGCGGAAGATGTACGGGAAGCACAGCGCGTTGTTGACCTGGTTCGGATAGTCCGAGCGGCCGGTGGCGATGATGCAGTCCGGGCGCACCCGCCTGGCGTCGTCGGGATTGATCTCCGGATCGGGATTGGCCAGCGCGAAGATGATCGGCTTGTCGGCCATGGTCGCGACCATCTCCGGCTTGAGCACGCCGGCGGCGGACAGGCCCAGGAAGATATCGGCGCCGTGGACGATATCGGCCAGGCAACGCTTGTCGGTGTCGCGCGCGTAGCGCTGCTTGTCGGCCTCCATGTGGTCGCGCCCGGTGTAGAGCACGCCGGCATGGTCGCAGGCGAGGATGTTCTCGGGCTTCACGCCCAGCGACACCAGCATGTCCAGGCAGGCGATGCCGGCGGCGCCGGCGCCGCTGGTGGCCAGCTTCACTTCCTCGATCTTCTTGCCGACCACGTGGATGGCGTTGAGCATGGCCGCGCCGACGATGATGGCGGTGCCGTGCTGGTCGTCGTGGAAGACCGGGATCTTCATCCGCTCGCGCAGCTTGCGCTCGACCACGAAGCATTCCGGCGCCTTGATGTCTTCCAGGTTGATGCCGCCGAAGGTCGGCTCGAGGCTGGCGATGATGTCCACCAGTTTGTCCGGATCGTTCTCGGCGATCTCCAGGTCGAACACGTCGATGCCGGCGAATTTCTGGAACAGCACGCCCTTGCCTTCCATCACCGGCTTGCCGGCGAGCGGGCCGATGTTGCCCAGGCCGAGCACGGCGGTGCCGTTGGTGATCACGGCGACCAGGTTGCCGCGCGCGGTCAGCGCCGACACCTGGTTCGGGTCGGCGACGATCGCCTCGCAGGCATGGGCGACGCCGGGCGAATAGGCGAGCGCGAGATCGCGCTGGGTCTGCATCGGCTTGGTGGCGGTGACCTTGATCTTTCCAGGCGGCGACAGCCGGTGGTAGTCGAGGGCAGCCTCTTTGAAATCTTCGTGTTCGGACATGCGTAATTCCAGCCTTTGGCTTGAAGTTCGATTCTACTTGATGGGGCCAGTCAGGCGAGGCCCAGCACCAGGTCGTCGGCGTCGATGGTGTCGAGACGGATCTTGTTTACGAACAGTGAAAACGCCAGCATTCCGGCCAGGCCGTTGGCGCGCTGGATCCACGGCGGCAGGAAGCGCGCCGGCGCCACGTAGCCGGCGGCGTAGGACGATTCCAGGCTGAAGACGTCCTCCAGCGCCATCTTTCCGCAGAACAACTCGCGGGCCAGCGACAGCTTGCGGTTGCGCAGGCACCAGCGGAAGAAGGTGTGCACGCTGAGCAGGCCGTGCAGGTACACGGTGTCCTTGGTGAACGCCGCGCCGCCGGAGGTGGGCACGCCGCGGAAGATCCGCTGCGCCGAGGCGAAGCTGTCCGACTCGCTCTGCCCGGCGTCGATGAAAAAGCGGAAGACTTCGATGAAGTCGGCGCCGTCGATGGCCTTGTCGATGGCCAGGATGCGCAGGCTGATGCGCTTCATGCGCTCGATGTCCATCGAGCCGCTCATCATTTCCGAGAGCGTGGCCAGGCCTTCCTGGGTGGCGGTGGTGCGCGGCGAACCGCGCGCCATCGTGCCCAGCACGTGCTGGCGCGCTGCCGTTCAGTCCGGTCAGGGTGTGCACGAAGGCTTCGTGCATCAGCAGCTGGTTGCGATCGTAGTCGGTGAAGCCGGTGTTGGTGCGCAGGCGGATGCGGGTCGGCGCTGGCGGCGGCCTTGGCGATCAGGCCCGGATCGAGCTCGACGCGACACGGTGCCCTTGCCGAAGAACTCGTCCACCTGCTCCTGCAGTTCCACCTGGATCTGTTCGGCCGACACCACGTAGGCCGGCTCGTAGCCGCGCAGTTCCTGGTCGAGCTCGTCGGCCAGGTCGGCGAAATGCTTCGCCGCCTCCAGGTTGGTCGGGCCGTTGCCGGGCAGCATCTCGACCGGCCGGCCGAACAGGCGGGTCGAATAAGCGGTGACGCGATGGGTGCCGACCGCATCGAGCATTCGGGTGGCGATGCGCCAGCTCTCCGAGGTCAGGTGCAGGTAGCGACCGATCGGATGGGTGTGGTCGACGGCCTCGTCGATGGCGGCCAGCTCGGCGCGCACCTGGGTGAAATCATGCTTTCGGTACTGGATCTGCGGCAGCACCGGGTTGCCGGCGCGCCAGCCGACCAGGAATTCTTCCTGCGAGCTGCACCGGCCAGTTGACCGAGGCGAGCACGCGGATATCCTTGACCGCGGCGACCAGGCGCTGGTCGAGCTGCGTGTAGTGTTCGATGTCCTTGCTTTCACTGGCGCTGGGCGCGGTCATCTAGCGACGTCCGTATTTGTCTTTCACTCGTTTGCTTACGGTTTTCTTCAGTTCGCGCTCCTCGGCGCGGCGCTGCGCGAGGGTGACCGCCGCGGCGTCGCGCTCGTCGCGCAACTTGCAGTAATGCGCGTAACGGGTTTCGGTGAGCGCGCCGCTTTCGATGGCGGCGTTGACGGCGCAGCCGGGCTCGTTGCTGTGCCCGCAATCGCTGAAGCGGCAGGCTTCGGACAGCGCCTCGATGTCGTCGAAGCCGCCGTCGGCAAGATCTTCCTCGCCGCTGAGCTTGAGCTCGCGCATGCCCGGCGTGTCGATCAGGCAGCCGCCCTGCGGCAGCGGAATCAGCACGCGGTAGGTGGTGGTGTGGCGGCCGCGCGAATCGTTTTCGCGCACGGTGTTGGTCTTCATGCGCTCGGTGCCGAGCAGCGTGTTGGTCAGCGTGGACTTGCCGGCGCCCGACGAGCCGACCAGCACGGCGCTCTTGCCGGCGCACAGGTAGGGATGCAGCGCCTTGACGTCGTCGGCGCTCTTGGCGTTGAGCGGAAACACCGGGATGCCGACCATGCGCACCGATTCCAGCGCGGCCAGCACGTCTTCCAGGTCGGCGCACTGGTCGGCCTTGGTCAGCACCAGCACCGGCGAGGCGCCGCTGCTCTGCACCACCAGCAGGTAGCGTTCGATCCGGCGCGGATTGAAATCGGCGTCGAGCCCGCACACCACCAGCACATGGTCGATGTTCGCGGCGATCAGCTGCTGGCGGTAATGCTCGCCGGCGGCGGCGCGCTTGAGCAGCGCGCGCCGGGGCAGCAAGGTCAGGATGTTTTTTCCTTCTTCGTCGAGCGTGACCCAGTCGCCGACCACGGCGCGCAGTTCAGGGTCGCCGCGCGGGCGGGTCCAGGCCGGCCGGCGGTTGCACCCGGCGCAGGTCGCCGGCGAACTCGGCCACGTCGAAGCCGCTGCGATGCTGGCCGATCACCCGGGCCACGCGGCTGGCGCCGGCAGCCCGAACCAGCTCGGCATCGTCGGACCAGCCGATCGGGCGCAAACGGGCAAATACATCGGCTTGGTCTTGCATTGCCGCCATTCTAGCGCTTGCGGCCCTATTGCTGCCCGGAAATGGCGCCTTGCGGCGGCTCGGCGCCACCCTCGGTTGCCGGTCGCGGCCGGCTGAAAACCGCGCCATGCGGCACGGCGCTGCCGCTCGAACCGTGCGGCCACTCCTTGCGATTGAAGCTGACGCCCGGCAGTTCGGTGCCCGGGTCGCGGAAGTTTTCGACGACGCTCAGCTTTCCGGTGCCGGGATCGATCGAAAACAGCATGACCCGCGGGCCGTAGCCGGTCATCACGATCCGGTTGCCGCCCGGCTCGGCGGAAATCCAGTGCGGCTTGAACTCCGCGCCCAAGCACCAGCCGGCTGACCTCGCGGGGCTTCAGCGAATCGGTGATGTCCAGCACCACCAGCGCGTGGTCGTCGGGAACGGTCTGCACCCAGTAATTGCCCATCACCACCGGCAGCGCGCAACCACCGCCGCCGAAGCTATAGACGAACCTTGCAAACGGCGCATGGCTGTCCAGTCCGGTCATCTGGTACAGCCCGCAACTGAAGGTCGAGACCAGCACTGTCTTGCCATCGGCCAGCAGGCGGGGCTCGGCCGGATCCCAGCCTTCCCTGCCCTTGGGGCCCGGGGGCAGCTGGATGGAGCGGACCAGTTTCAGGTCGGGCAGGTTCCACACCTGCACGGCCTGGCTGACCCAGCGCTCGTGCATGTCGGCGCTGGTGGTCACCACCCGGTTCAGCGAGGGCACCACCGCCAGGCTGTAGGGCAGGATGCGTTTGTCGACCTTGTCGTCGCGCGCATCCACGGTCTTGACCACTTCGCCGCGCGGGGTGACTTCGATCAATCCACCCGGCAACACTTCCTCGCCGGCTCCCTGTTCCTGCAAGGTCATCAGCAGGTTGCCGTCGGGCAGGCGCGCATAGCTGTGCGGCCGCTGGAACGGAGCCGGCGGTTTGAAGGTGGTGAGCAGGCGCGGTTTTTCCGGCTCGTTGAGATCGAACACGAAGGTGTGCTGCGAGGAAAACCCGTTGGCGAACAATTCGCCGCTGGCGTCGAGTTCATGCTCGGTGTGATGCGGCACCGTGGACTTCTGGCCCACCGGCAGGGTGGTGATGACTTGCCCGAAAGTTGGCGAGCCATCGCGGACGTCCATCACCACCAGGAAATCCTCCTGCGCCGGTCTTCATCGCCGGTCCAGAGGAACAGGTAGTCGCTGCCGGTCGGCGCGGCCATGGCGCCGAGGGAAAAGACCAGACTTGCCAGCGCACTCATCCACTTTCTCCAAAACGGTTCGACACGATTCTATCGGTTCAGGAATTCGATTGCGGCGGCAACCGTGGTCGCCGGATCTTCTTCCTGCGGAACGTGGCCCAGGCCCGGGAACATGACCAGCCGGCTGCCGGCGATATCGCGCAGCAGGTGCTCGCCATTTTCCGGCGGGATCAGCCGGTCGCGGCGCGCCCCAGAGGATCAGCGTCGGCTTGCCCAGTTGCCGGATGCGCGCGGCGCTGGCCTGGGTGGGCAGGTACTGGAAACGCGCGGGCAAGGAGGCGCGGTTGCCGGCGCGCACGCTCATGTCGAAGTAGCGGTCCACCAGCGCCGGCGTGACCTTGGACGGATCGCCATAGACATTGCGGAGGCTGTCGTCGATGACCCGCCGGGGCAACAGGTATTGCATCACCTGGTTGAGCACCGGCATCCGGGCAATGCGGAAACCGATTGGAATGGACGCCGGGTCGCCCGGGTAGGCCAGCGCATCGACCAGGATCAGCTTGTCCACGCGGTCCGGTCGTTCCAGCGCCATCTCGATGGCGACCTGGCCGCCGAAGGAATTGCCGGCGATCACCGCATGGCGCACGCCCCGGGCGTCGAGCAGCTCGCTCACGAAACGGGTGTAGTGCGGCAGGCTGTAGTCGCCGTCCGGGAACGGCCCGGTGAGGCCGAAGCCGGGCAGATCCACGCTGATCACCCGGTGCTGGCGGCGCAGGACCTGCGCCCAACCCTCCCAGGTGTGCAGGCTGGCCGAGGTGCCGTGCAGCAGCAGGATCGGGCTGGGGTCGTCGCGCGGGCCCTCGTCGCGCAGGTGCACCTGCATGCCTTCGATGGCGATGAACTGCGAGGGCGGCGGCGCCCAGCGGGCGGTGAGCTCGGCGACCGGCCGATCCGGCGCCCAGAAGGCGGCAGTCAGCGCCGCGCAAGCCAGCAGCAAGACCAGCCCGGTCCAGCTCAGGAATCGGCGAATGGGGTGTCGGTTGGGGGACATCGGCTGGCCTGCGCTGGGGTTCAGGCAGCTTAACGGAGGGCGCTCCCATAAACGCCTACTTTCCGGTAGTCTTTTCCACAGGTCTTCACCAATTCTTAACTCATGTCCAAGCCCCCCATCGTCACCCGCGAACGCCTGTCCGAAGTCCGCTACGAAATCCGCGGTGAACTCGCCCGTCGCGCCCTGGAGCTCGAGGCCCGCGGCCGCACCCTGATCAAGCTCAATATCGGCAATCCCGGCGCCTTCGGATTCCGCGCGCCCGAGCATTTGCAGGAGGCGATCGCGCAGAACCTGCCGGGCTCCGATCCGTACACGCACCAGCAGGGCCTGCCGGGCGTGCGCGAGGTGATTGCGGCGCACTACAAGCTGCGCGGCGCGCCCAACGCCGTGCCCGAGCGCGTGTTCATCGGCAACGGCGTGTCCGAGCTGATCGACATCGCCTTGCGCGCCCTGCTCAATCCCGGCGACGAAGTGCTGGTGCCCAGCCCCGATTACCCGCTGTGGACGGCGGCGACCATCCTCAACGACGGCGTGGCGGTGCATTACGACTGCCGGCCGGAGAATGGTTTCCTGCCCGATCCGGCGCAGGTGGAAAGCCTGATCACGCCGCGCACCCGCGCGCTGGTGGTGATCAATCCGAACAATCCGACCGGCGCGGTGTATCCGCGCGAATTGCTCGAGCAACTGGTCGCGATCGCGCGCAGGCATCACCTGCTGCTGATGGCCGACGAGATCTACGACGGCATCACCTACGACGAGGCGAAGTTCGAACCGCTGGCGGCGATCGCCGGCGAAGTGCCGTGCATGAGCCTGGGCGGCCTGTCGAAAGTGCATCGCGCCTGTGGCTGGCGCATCGGCTGGGCGCTGCTGTCCGGCGAGGCGACGCGGCTCGGCGACTACCACCATGCGCTGGACCTGCTCGGCGCCCTGCGCCTGTGCGCCAACGTGCCCGGGCAATTCGCGGTGCCGGCGGCGCTCAATGGCCCCGACACGATCACGCCGCTGTGCGTGGAAGGCGGCCGGCTTTACGAATCGCGACGCGCGGTGGTGAAGGCCTGCGCGGAGAGCGAGCATCTGCAGCTGGTGCTTCCGCAGGGCGCGCTGTATGCGTTCCCCGCCGTGGTTGGCGATGCCGCATCCGCGTTCGACGATCACGCGTTCGCGCTGGAACTGCTCGAGGCCGAGGGCGTGCTGGTGGTGCCGGGCAGCAGCTTCAACGTGCAGTATCGCAACCACTTCCGGGTCACCTTGCTGCCCGAGGCGGCGACGATGGGCGAAGTGTTCCGCCGCATCGATTCCCTGCTCGAGCGCTACGCGCAAGCCAAGCGCCAGCAGGACATCGCCGTCGCCTGAGACGGCGCGACGATGCCCGTCCTCATCGATTTCGGGACGGCGCCGGTGGACTACCTGGCGCTGGGCGATTCCTACACGATCGGCGAAGGCGTCGAGGATGGTCAGCGCTGGCCGGTGCAACTGGCGGCGGCCTTGCGCGCGCGCGGCGTGGCGATTGCCCATCCGCAGATCATCGCCAAGAGCGGCTGGACCACCGACGAATTGTCGGCCGCCATCGACGCCGAGGATGGGCACGGAAACCTGCAGCCGCACTACGACCTGGTCAGCCTGCAGATCGGCGTCAACAACCAGTATCGCGGCCGCGGCGTGGATGATTACCGCGAGGAGTTTTCGCGCCTGTTCGAACGCGCGGTCGGCTTCGCCCGCGGCGATCCCGCGCATGTGCTGGTGCTGTCCATTCCCGACTGGGGCACGACGCCGTTCGCGCGGGCCGGCGGCCGCGACCGCGCGCAGATCGCCGGCGAGATCGACCAGTACAACGAAGCCGCCGCGGCGCTGTGCCGCAGCCGCGGCGCCATCTGGGTGGACGTCACCGGCCTGACCCGCCGGCCCGACCTGGCCCATGAACTGGTCGCCGACGGGCTGCATCCGTCCGCCGCGATGTACACCCTGTGGGTGGACCGCATTCGTGACAAAATCGATCCATGAAGATTGCCCTGGTCACCGCCATTGCCGCGTTCGCGCTCGACGACGATCTGGCGCCCCTGCAGCAGGCGCTGGAGAAGGCCGGCGTGCAGGCGCCGATCGTTGCCTGGGATGACCCGACCGTATCGTGGTCGCGCTTCGACGCGGCTTTGCTGCGCTCGCCCTGGGACTACGCCGAGCGCCTGCCCGAATTCCTGGGCTGGGCTGAAAATGTCAGCAAGCAGACCCGGCTGCTCAATCCGCTCGAGGTGATTCGCCGCAATACCGACAAGCACTACCTGGCCGACCTGGCCAAGGCTGGGCCTGTCGGTGGTGCCGAGCGAATTCGCCGAACCCGGCGACAGCGCGCGCCGGGGCGCTCGCCGATTTCCTGAAGAAATTCCCTGACGCCACCGAGTTCGTGATCAAGCCCGCCATCGGCGCCGGTTCGCGCGATGCGCAACGCTACGGCCGCGAGCAGGCGGTCGAGGCCGCCGAGCACATCAAGCGCCTGCTGGATGGCAACCGCAGCGTGCTGATGCAGCCCTACCTGGCGTCGGTGGATGTGGCCGGCGAGACCGCGCTGATGTTCTTCGACGGCGTGTTCAGCCACGCCATCCGCAAGGGCGCGCTGCTGCAGCGCGACGAAGGTCCGACCCGGGCCCTGTTCGCGCCGGAGAAGATCACCGCGCGCACGCCCGGCGCGGACGAACTGGCCGTTGGCCAAGTCTGTCCTGGCGGCGCTGCCCGGCGGACCGCTCGCCTACGCGCGCGTCGACCTGATCCGCGCGGCGGACGGCTCGCCCTGCCTGCTCGAGCTCGAGCTCACCGAGCCGTCGCTGTTCTTCCCGTTCGACAAGGGCGCGGCGGACCGCTTCGCGGCCAGCCTGAAGAAACGGCTGGCCTGAGCCGGCAATCGCCCTGCCGGCGATATAAGCGCAGGGCATGACCCCATATCGCATTGTCCTTTCCGGGCGGAAAGGCGTGCGCGTAGCTTGGCTGCATCGCCCTCGTCGCGTCCGACGCCAAGCCCATGACTGCCGTTCCCAACCTGTTGCCGCTGTCGCCCTTGTCCGAGGACAAGGCGCCGTTGCTTGCGCAGCTGATCGACGGCCTGGATGGGTCCGCGCTGTGGTGGTTGTCCGGGTATGCGGCCGGACTGGCCAGCCGGCCCGGAACGCCGAGCCTGGCGGTGGTGCCGGCCGCCGAGGCGCCCGACGTTGCGCCACTGACCGTCGTTTACGGCAGCCAGACCGGCAACGCCCGGCGACTGGCCGAGAAACTGGCGGAGCAGTTCGAAGCCGCCGGCCTGCCGGTGCGCCTGCTGCGCGCCGACCAGTACCCGCTGCGCGAGTTGAAGAACGAGCGCCACCTGCACGTGGTGATCAGCACCCAGGGCGACGGCGATCCGCCGGACGATGCGCGCGCCTTCGTCGAATTCCTGCTCGGCAAGCGCGCGCCCCTGCTGCCCGAGCTGAAGTTCGCGGTGCTGGGGCTGGGCGATTCGAGCTACCCGAAATTCTGCGAAGTCAGCCGCAAGCTCGACGCGCGCCTGGCCGAACTGGGCGCGACCCGATGGCTGGCGCGCGCCGATGTCGACCTGGATATCGAGGCGGTGGCCAATCCCTGGGTCGAACAGGCGCTGACGCTGGCCCGGCAGACACTCAAGCCGCACGCGTCGCCGGCAAACGTGACGGCGTTGCGCCGCTTGCCCAGCGCGCCGGCCTGGACGCGCGAGCAACCCTTCGCCGCCGAACTGCTGGTCAACCAGCGCATCACCGGACGCGGCAGTTCGAAAGATATCCGCCACCTGGAAATTTCGCTGGAAGGTTCCGGCCTGTCCTACGAGCCGGGCGATGCGCTTGGCGTGTGGCCGCGCAATTCGCCGGAGCTGGTGCGCCGAAGTGCTCGGCAGCCTGAAGCTCGATGCCGATGCCGAAGTCACGCACGCGGGGCAGACCCTGCCCTTGCACACCTGGCTGACGGAAAAGCGCGAGCTGACCCGGCTGCCGCAGCTGCCGGCGGCGCATTCGGCGCAGGAATTGGTTGCGTCGCTTCGCCCGTTGACGCCGCGGCTGTATTCGATCGCCTCCAGCCAGAAAGCGGTCGGCGAGGAAGCGCACCTCACCGTCGCCCACCTCGAATACCAGCGCGACGGCGCCACCCGCTGGGGCGCGGCTTCGCACTTCCTGGCCACGCGCGAAGATGGCGACCGGCTGCCGGTGTACATCGAACGCAACGAACGCTTCCACCTGCCGCGCGACGGCGCGCGCGACCTGATCATGATCGGACCGGGCACGGGCGTGGCGCCGTATCGCGGCTTCCTGCAGGAGCGGATCGCCACCGGCGCCAGCGGCCGCCACTGGCTGCTGTTCGGCAACCCGCACAGCCGCAGCGATTTCCTCTACCAGCTGGAATGGCAGCGGGCCTTGAAGAACGGCCAGCTGCACCGGCTCGATCTTGCCTTCTCGCGCGACACCGCGGAAAAGATCTATGTGCAGCAACGCCTGCGCGAGAACGGTCGCGAACTCTACGCCTGGCTGCAGGAAGGCGCGCACCTGTATGTCTGCGGCGACGCCCTGCGCATGGCGCGGGACGTGCAGGCCACCTTGCTCGAAGTGATCGCCGAACACGGCGGCCAGGACCCGGAACAGGCACAGGATTACCTCAACGAGCTGCAGCGCCAGGGCCGCTACGCCCGGGACATCTACTGATGAGCGCGCACTCGGTCGAGGACATCAAGCACGACAGCCATCGCCTGCGCGGCACCCTGCTGCAGAGCCTGGCCGACCAGGTCACCGGCGCGCTGCGCGATGACGACCAGGTGCTGATCAAGTACCACGGCAGCTACCAGCAGGACGATCGCGATATCCGCGAGGAGCGCCGCCAGCAGAAGCTCGAGCCGGCGCACAGCTTCATGATCCGCACCCGCACGCCGGGCGGCGTGATCACGCCGGCGCAGTGGCTGAAGCTCGATGCCATCGCCACCACCTATCGCCGAGCGCGGGCTGCGCATCACCACCCGCCAGGCCTTCCAGTTCCACGGCGTGATCAAGGCGCGAACTGAAGGCGACCATGCAGGCGATCAACGCGGCCCTGCTGGACACGCTGGCCGCCTGCGGCGACGTCAATCGCAATGTGGTGGTCGCCGCCAATCCGCTGGAGTCGCGCCAGCACGCCGCGGTCTACGCGCAGGCGGCGGCGCTGTCCGAGCACCTGCTGCCCAACACCCGCGCCTATTACGAGATCTGGCTGGACGAAAAGCAGGTCGCCGGCAGCGGCGAGGAAGCCGAGCCGATCTACGGCAACAGCTACCTGCCGCGCAAGTTCAAGATCGGCTTCGCCATTCCGCCGGTGAACGACGTGGATGTGTTCGCCCAGGACCTGGGCTTCATCGCCGTGATCGAAGCCGGTGAATTGCGCGGCTACAACGTCAGCATCGGCGGCGGCATGGGCGCCAGCCATGGCGATGCCGAGACCTATCCGCGCATCGGCGACGTGATCGGCTTCATCGCGCCGGACCAGGTCATTGCGCTGGCGACCGCGGTGGTGACCGCGCAGCGCGATTTCGGCAACCGCGTGGTGCGCAAGCGTGCGCGGCTGAAATACACCATCGACGATCGCGGGCTCGGCTGGTTCAAAGCCGAGGTGGAGCGGCGCGCCGGATTCGCGCTGGCGCCGGCGCGCGCCTTTCGTTTCGATCACAACAGCGACCGCTTCGGCTGGATCGAAGGCGAGGACGGCCGCTGGCACCTGACGCTGCGCCTGTTGTCGGGCCGCATCTGGGACCGCGACGGGCTGCAGCACCTCAGCGGCCTGCGCGAGATCGCGAAGGTCCACACCGGCGAATTCCGTCTGACGCCGAACCAGAACCTGGTGATCGCCGATGTGCCCGCGCGATCAGCGCGACGCCATCGAGGCACTGACGGCGCAGTACGGGCTGGACGATTACCGCAGCGCCAGCCCGTTGCGCCTGAAGTCGCTGGCCTGCGTCGCGCTGCCGACCTGCGGCCTGGCCATGGCCGAGGCCGAGCGCTACCTGCCGGACCTGCTCGACAAGCTCGAAGCCCTGCTCGACCGCCATGCACTGCGCGACGCGCCGATCAGCCTGCGCATCAGCGGCTGCCCGAACGGCTGCTCGCGGCCGTATCTGGCCGAGATCGCGCTGGTCGGCAAGGCGCCCGGCCGCTACAACCTGATGCTCGGCGCCGACCACCGCGGCCAGCGCCTGAACACGCTGTATCGCGACAACATCGCCGAGCCCGAAATCCTGGCCGCGCTCGATCCGCTGCTGGCGCGCTATGCCGGCGAGCGCCGGGCCGACGAAGGTTTCGGCGATTTCCTGCTGCGCGCCGGCGTGATCGCCGCGCGCACGACCATTCCCCTGGAGTTGCAAGCATGAGCATCATCCCCGACGCGGTCACGGCCGCCGAATCCCCCCGCGCGCTGGCCGAACTCAACCAGTGGCTGGGCACGCGCAGCGCCGAGCAGCGCGTGGCCTGGGCGCTGGAATCGCTGTCCGGCGAACACGCGCTGTCGTCGAGCTTCGGCGCGCAGTCGGCGCTGTCGCTGCACCTGGTCACCCGGATCAAGCCGGACATTCCGGTGATCCTGATCGACACCGGCTACCTGTTTCCGGAAACCTATCGCTTCGTCGACGAGCTCACCGACCGGCTTCTCGCTGAACCTGAAGATCTACCGGCCCAAGCTCGGCATCGCCTGGATGGAGGCGCGTTTCGGCCGCCTGTGGGAACAGGGCGTCGACGGCATCAATCGCTACAACCGCCTGCGCAAGGTCGAGCCGATGCAGCGCGCGCTGGCCGAACTCGACGCGCGCACCTGGATCGCCGGCCTGCGCCGCAGCCAGACCGAGACCCGCGCCGGCGTGGATTTCCTGGAGCTGCGCGACGGCCGCTGGAAACTGCATCCGCTGGCCGACTGGAGCGATCGCGATGTCGGCCGCTACCTCGACCCGGCACGACCTGCCCTACCACCCGCTGTGGAACGAGGGCTACGTCTCGATCGGCGATGTCCACACGACCCGCCGCTGGGAGCCGGGCATGCGCGAGGAAGACACCCGCTTCTTCGGGCATCAAGCGCGAGTGCGGCCTGCATTTCGACGACGAGGCAGCCGAACGCGCGGCGTAGGAGGGCCCTCGGCCCGATCGGCCGCAGCGGCCTCCTACAAGATCTAACCGTGATCGTCTGGCTCAGCTCGACCCAGCTCGGCGGCGTCGGCCAGTCGGCGTCGGCATTGCCTTCGAGCACGCGGCGCAGGTCGCGGCGATCCAGTTGCGGCGCCAGCGCCTTCAACAGTTCCAGCGCGTAATCGCGCAGCACGCGTTCGCGCGGCAACACCGCCCAGGTGATGCACTCGGGAAATTCCGGCGGCGCCGGCCGGGACAACCAGATCGGTGTCTTCCTTCGCGCCCACCGCCATCTCCGCCAGCAGGCCGACGCCCAGGCCGGCGCGCACATAGGTCTTGATCAGGTCGGCGTCGCGCGCCGTCATCGCCAGCTTCGGCTCCAGGCCGGCGCGGCGCGAACGCGCGGCGCAACGACGACTCCGGACGGATCGAGGATTCGTAGCTGACCAGCGGATGCGCGGCCAGTTCGGCCAGCGTCGGCGCATGGTCGAGCGCCGCCAACGGATGCGCGCGTCGGCACCAGCACCACGCGCCGCCAGCGGATACAGCGGCACCGCCAGTCCGCCTCGGGCGTTTCGCCGGAGGTGCTGATCACCGCGAAATCGGCTTCGCCGCGCGCCAGCTGCTCCAGCACTTCGCCGTCGGCGAACGGCCGCAGATGCACGCTGACCTGCGGGAAGGCGCGCTTGATGCCGGCGATCGCCCAGGGCAGCACGTGCCGCGCCTGCGTATGCGTGGTGGCCAGCACCAGCCGGCCCTCGTGCTCGCCGCGCTCGTTGGCGGCGTAGGCGCGGATGTTGCTGGCCTCGTCGAGGATGCGCCGCGCATGCGACAGCACGCGTTCGCCGGCCGGCGTGATCGCGTCCAGGCTGCGGCCCTTGCGCGCGAACAACAGGAAGCCGAGCTCGTCTTCGAGCAGCTTGAGCTGCTTGGACAAGCCCGGCTGGGTCGCGTGCACGCGCTCGGCGGCCAGCGTGATGTTGAAGCCGGAATCGGCGATGGCGACGAGGTAGCGAAGTTGGGTCAGGGTCATGTTGGTTCGAACCTAGCCGATTACTTTCGAGGCGTCCAGCCAACTCGCTGCGTGGCTTATCACCACCCGGCATATCACCAGCACCAAGGGTCATTTCCGCACGCGGCGCGGCAGGCCTAGCGTGGACGCTCCCATCCTGCCCGCAACGATACCGCCATGACCGCCCCGCTGTTTCCCGCTTTCGTCGATCTGCGCGGCCGCACCGTGCTGGTGGTCGGCGGCGGCGCGGTGGCGGCGCGCAAGGTCGCGCCCTGCTGGCGGCGGGCGCGCGCGTTCGCGTCGGCGCGCCGGCGCTGGGCGCGGCGCTTGCAGGCCTTGCTCGAGCAACAGCGCATCGAATACCTGGCCGGCGAATTCGAGGCCGAATGGCTGGCCGGCGCCTGGCTGGTGGTTGCCGCCACCGACGACGACGCGGTCAATCGCGCCGTCGCGGCCGCCGGCGAAGCGCAGCGGATCTGGGTGAACGTCGTGGACGATGCCAAGGCATCGAGCTGTGCACATGCCCGCGCGCATCGAACGCGGCCCGCTGCAGTTGGCGATTTCCAGCGGCGGCGGCGCGCCGATGCTGGCGCGCCATCTGCGCGAGCGGCTGGAGACCGAACTCGACGAATCCCTGGGCGACCTGGCCGAACTGCTGGCGCAGGCGCGCGGGCGCATCCGCGCGCGCTATCCGCGCCTGGACGAACGCCGGCGTTTTTTCGACGAGCTGCTTGGCGGTCCGATACCGGGGCTGTTGCGGCAAGGACAGAGCGAGCGAAGCCGCACGCGCTCTCGATGCTGCGCTCGCGCCCACGCCGCGGTCGCTCAAGCCCGGCAGCGTCGCGCTGGTCGGCGCCGGTCCCGGCGATGCCGGCCTGCTGACCTTGCGCGCCCTGCGCCTGCTCAACCAGGCCGACGTGATCCTGCACGATCGCCTGGTCAGCAACGACGTGCTGCAACTCGCGCGACGCGACGCCGAATTCATCGAAGTCGGCAAGCAGGCCGCGCAGCCATCACACCACCCAGGAGCGCATCCACGCGCTGATGCTCGAGCACGCCCTCGCCGGCAAGCGCGTGGTGCGGCTCAAGGGCGGCGATCCGTTCGTGTTCGGCCGCGGCGGCGAAGAACTGGAGTTCCTGCGCGGCGCACGGCATCCGCTTCGAGGTCGTGCCCGGCATCACCGCCGCGCTGGCCTGCGCCGCCTATGCCGGCATCCCGCTGACCCATCGCGACCACGCGCAATCGGTGCGCCTGGTCACCGCGCACTGCCAAGGCAATCGCTCGACGAACTCGACTGGCCCGCGCTGGCGCAGGAACGGCAGACGCTGGCGGTCTACATGGGCGTGGCCGGACTCGACGGCCTGCGCGCGCAACTGCTCGCTCACGGCCGCGCCGCCGGCACGCCCTTCGCGCTGATCGAAAACGGCTCGCGCCGCGAGCAACGCGTGATCCTCGGCACGCTCGACGACTTGCCCGAACGCGCGACGAGCCGAAGCCGTGCGTCGCCGGCCCTGTTGATCCTCGGCGAAGTCGCGGCGCTGGCCCGAACGCCTGCACTGGTTCGGCGCACGCCCCTCTGCCTTCCACACTCCCCACAAGGCAGAACATCCCATGGCCCTCTACGACAGCATCCTCGACACCATCGGCAATACGCCGATCGTCAAGCTCCACCGGCTCGCCCCGAAACACGTCTCGCTCTACGTCAAGGTCGAAGCCTTCAATCCCGGCGGCTCGGTAAAGGATCGCCTGGCGCTGGCGATCGTCCTCGACGCCGAGCGCAGCGGCGCGCTCAAGCCCGGGCAGACCGATCGTCGAAGCCACCTCCGGCAATACCGGCATCGCGCTGGCGATGGTCGCCGCCGCCCGCGGCTATCCGTTCGTCGCGGTGATGACGGAAACCTTTTCGATCGAGCGGCGCAAGCTGATGCGCGCCTACGGCGCCAAGGTCATCCTGACGCCGGCGGCCGAACGCGGCAGCGGCATGGTGCGCAAGGCAGAGGAACTGGCGGCGAAGCATGGCTGGTTCCTCGCGCGGCAATTCGAGAACGAGGCCAATCCCGCCTATCACCGCAGCACCACCGGCCCGGAAATCCTGCGCGATTTCGCCGGCAAGCGCCTCGACTACTTCGTCAGCGGCTGGGGCACCGGCGGCACGCTGACCGGCGCCGGCCAGATGCTCAAGCTCGCCCGCCCGGACCTGCAGATCATCGCCTCGGAGCCGGCCGGCGCGGCCCTGCTCGGCGGCAAGGACTGGCAGCCGCACAAGATCCAGGGCTGGACCCCCGATTTCGTGCCGGCGGTGCTCGATCGCAGCATCGCCGACCAGATCCGCCCGGTCGACGACCTCACCGCCCGCGATACCGCCCGCCGGCTGGCCAGCGAAGAAGGCGTGTTCGTCGGGATTTCCGCCGGCGCCACCGTGGCGGCCGCGCTGCAGGTGGCCGAACAGGCGCCCCCCGGCTCGGTCCTGCTGGCGATGCTGCCCGATACCGGCGAGCGCTACCTGTCGACCTTCCTGTTCGAAGGCGTGGCCGAAGGCTCGGATGACGAGTGGCTGGCGACACTGGAGTTCACGCCGTGGCGGCCTGACCAAGGTAGAATTGCGGTCCATTTTGGATCCCTTCGGCCGGTCGAATTGCCGGCTGCGATTCCGTCAGGAACGCCGTCACCATGAAGATTCTGGTCGCCTACAAGCGCGTCGTGGACTACAACGTCCGCATCCAGGTCAAGCCCGATGGTTCGGGCGTGGTCACCGACGGCGTCAAACTCTCCGCCAATCCGTTCGACGACATCGCGCTGGAAGAAGCCCTGCGCCTGCGCGACAAGGGCCTGGCCACCGAAGTGGTCGTGGCCACCATCGGCCCGGCCGACTGCCAGGCGCACCTGCGCAACGGCCTGGCCATGGGCGCCAACCGCGCCATCCACGTGGTCACCGACCAGCGCCGTGCAGCCGCTGACCGCGGCGCGCGCGTTGCTCAAGCTGGTCGAGAAGGAACAGCCGGGCCTGGTGATCCTGGGCAAGCAGGCGATCGACGACGACGCCAGCCAGACCGGCCAGATGCTGGCCACGCTGTGGGGCCGCCCGCAGGCGACCTTCGCCAGCAAGCTCGAGCTCGACGGCGGCAACGCGCGGCGTCACCCGCGAAGTCGACGCCGGCCTGGAAACCCTGGAAGTCGACCTGCCGGCGGTGATCACCACCGACCTGCGCCTGAACGAGCCGCGCTTCATCAAGCTGCCGGACATCATGAAGGCCAAGAGCAAGCCGATGGAAACGCTCGCCTTGGCCGACCTGGGCGTCGAATCCGGCGACCACCTGAGCGCCACGCCACTACGCACCGCCCGCCAAGCGCAGCAAGGGCGTGATGGTCAAGGACGTGGCCGAACTGGTGCGGCGCTGAAGGCCAAGGGGCCTGAGCGTAACTCAGAGGATAAGAATCATGAGCAAAGTCCTGATCATCGCCGAACACCTGAACGGCAAACTCAATTCCGCCACCGCGCGCTGCGTCACCTGCGCCAACGGCGTCAACGCCGCAGCATCGATGTGCTGGTGCTGTCGCGATGCGCCGCGAGCGGTCGCCGCGCAAGCCGCGCAGATCGCCGGCGTCGGCAAGGTGCTGACCGTCGCCAATCCGGCCAACGCGCATGCGCTGGCCCAGGTGCTGGCCCCGCAGATCGCCGAGATCGCCGCGGGCTACACCCATGTGTTCGGCGCCATCGACCACCTTCGGCAAGGACCTGATGCCCTGCGTCGCCGCGCTGCTCGGCGTGGCGCAGGTCAGCGACCTGATGGCGGTCGAAGACGCGCACACCTTCAAGCGCCCGATCTACGCCGGCAACGCGATCATCACCGTCAACGCGCCGGCCGACAAAACCGTGGTCGCCACCGTGCGCACGGCGTCCTGGCCGGCCGCCGGCGACGGCGGCAATGCAGCCATCGAGGCGCTCAGCGTCGACGCCAGCCTGCCCACGCACACGCGCTTCGTCGAGCTGCAGCAGGGCAAGAGCGACCGCCCCGACCTGCAGAGCGCCACGCAAGGTGGTGTCCGGCGGCCGCGCGCTCGGCTCGGCCGATGACTTCTCGATCATCTACTCGCTGGCCGACAAGATGGGCGCGGCGGTCGGCGCCTCACGCGCGGCGGTCGACGCCGGCTATGTGCCGAACGAAATGCAGGTCGGCCAGACCGGCAAGATCATCTCGCCGGAGCTGTACGTCGCGATCGGCATCTCCGGCGCCATCCAGCACCTGACCGGCATCAAGGACGCGGGCACCATCGTCGCCATCAACAAGGACGGCGATGCGCCGATCTTCGAGATCGCCGACTTCGGCCTGGTGGGCGACCTGTTCCAGATCGTGCCGGAGCTGGAAAAAGCGCTTTGATAGCCCTTGACCGGCCGCTCTGGAATCCGGGTGACGACCGGGTCGATCGCGCCAACCTGAGCCGGTTCATGCGTTTCGTGCGCGAGGAAACCGGCAAGGCGGACCTCAACAGCTACGCGCCGCTCTACCAGTTCTCGGTCGACCAGCCGACGCTGTTCTGGACGCTGCTGTGGGACTTCGTCGGCATTCGCGCCAGCGGCGAGCGCGACCCGGTGCTGATCGACGACGAGGGCATGGCCGAGGCCAGCTGGTTTCCCGGCGTGAGCCTGAATTTCGCGCTGAACCTGCTGCGCTTCGACGACGAGCGCATCGCCATCCGCTGCCATGACACCGATGGCGAACATCCGCCCGTCACTTACGCGCAGCTGCAACGTCGCGTCGCCGCGCTGGCGGCGGCGATGAAATCGAGCGGCCTGGGAGAGGGTGACCTGGTTGCCTCGCTGTTGCCGAATGTCCCCGATGCGCTGGTGGCGATGCTGGCCTCCGCCAGCCTGGGCGCCATCTGGTTCGCCTGTCCGTCGGGGTCGAGCGCGACCGCGGCCGGCGAGTTGCTGGCGCCGCTGGCGCCGAAGATGCTGCTGTTCGCCGATCCGGCTGCCTTGCCTGCGACGAAACTGCCGGGACTGACCGTGCTGTTGTTCGTGCCCGTGCATCAACCGCATGGCGCGATGCCTCCCGGCGCCGTTGCGCTGGAGGATTTCGTCGCGCCTTTCGTCGATGCCGAACTCGCGTTCACGACCGTGGCTTTCGATCATCCGCTCTATCTCACCCACGCCGTGCTGCCTGCGAATCGCGGCGAAGTCCTGGTGCATGGCACCGGCGGTACGCTGATCCAGCACCTCAAGGAACTGGTGCTGCACGCGGACCTCAAGCGCGAGGACAGGATCTTCTTCCATGCCGGCAATGATTCGATGGCCTGGTACTGGCTGGCCTCGAGCCTGGCCATCGGCTGCACCCTGGTGCTGCACGCCGGCTCGGACCTGCCGCCCGATGACGGTTCGCTGTGGGACCTGGTCGACGAATTGGGCATCAGCGTGCTCGGCGTGCACGGCCTGTGGCTGGACGCCGCCGCGCGCGCAGGACTCAAGCCGCTCGAAACGCATCGCCTGCTCTCGCTCAAGACCATCCTGACCGCGGGCACCGCCCTGGCGCCGGAGAGCTACGACTTCGTCTATCGCGATATCAAGCAACGCGTCCTGCTGTCGCCACTCACCACCGGCGGCGACACCCTGGCCTGCTTCGGGCTGGGCGCGCCGATCTTGCCGGTCTGGCGCGGCGAGATCGCCTGCCGCGGCCTGGGCATGAAGGTCGAAATACTCGATGAATCAGGCCTGCCCCTGCTCGCCGAAGCCGGCGACCTGGCCTGCAGCGCGCCGTTTCCGTCGATGCCGCTGGGTTTCTGCAACGACGATGACGGACGACGTTTTTCCGCCGCGTATTTCTCCCGCCATCCGGGACGCTGGTGTTCCGGCGAGCGCGCGTCGCTTACCGCGCGCGAGACCTTGCGGCTGGGCGAATAGGCTCAGCCGCGCGGGCGCGCAAGCGCGCCGCCGCTCCGGACGCAGGCGGCGTGCTTGAACGGAACGCCGGTCTTTTCCCGCACTCCTCGTCGCTCACGCCCGGCGCCGCTTCCACCAGCCGCAGGCCAGCGGCGGTCACGTCGAATACCGCCAGCTCGGTGATGATGCGGTTGACCACGCCCACGCCGGTCAGCGGCAGGGTGCATTCGGGCAGGATCTTGTGCTCGCCGTCCTTCGCGGTGTGCTCCATCAGCACCACCACGCGCTTGCACGCCGGCGACCAGGTCCATCGCGCCGCCCATGCCCTTGACCATCTTGCCGGGCACCATCCAGTTGGCCAGGTCGCCGCGCTCGGTGACCTGCATCGCGCCGAGGATCGCCAGGTCGATGTGGCCGCCGCGGATCATCGCGAAGGAATCGTGGCTGCCGAAATAGCTGGCGCCGGCGCGCGCGGTGACCGTCTGCTTGCCGGCGTTGATCAGATCGGCGTCCACTTCGTCCTCGGTCGGGAACGGGCCGATGCCGAGCAGGCCGTTCTCCGACTGCAGCCAGACGTCCATGCCGGCGGGAATGTGGTTGGCGACCAGCGTCGGCAGGCCGATGCCCAGATTGACGTAGGCGCCGTCGCTGAGTTCCTGCGCGGCGCGCTGCGCCATTTCGTCGCGGGTCCAGGCCATCACTTGTCTCCTTGGCGCACGGTGCGTTGCTCGATGCGTTTTTCCGGCGTCGGGTTGTGCACGATGCGGTCGACGTAGATGCCCGGCATGTGCACGTGGTCGGGATCGATCGAGCCGACCGCCACCACCTGCTCCACCTCGACCACGCAGATCTTTCCGGCCATGGCCACGCCGGATTGAAATTGCGCGCGGTCTTGCGGAACACCAGGTTGCCGGCCGTGTCCGCCTTCCAGGCCTTCACCAGCGACACGTCGGCGTGCAGCGCGGTTTCCAGCACGTAGTGCTGGCCGTCGAATACGCGCGTCTCCTTGCCCTCGGCGACGATGGTGCCGTAGCCGGTGCGGGTGAAGAAGGCCGGGATGCCGGCGCCGCCGGCGCGCAGGCGCTCGGCCAGCGTGCCCTGCGGATTGAATTCCAGCTCCAGTTCGCCGCCCAGGTACTGGCGCTCGAATTCCTTGTTCTCGCCGACGTAGGAGGAAATCATCTTCCTGATCTGGCGCGTGCTCAGCAGCATGCCCAGGCCGAAGCCATCGACGCCGGCGTTGTTGGAGATCACCGTCAGGCCGCTGACGCCGCTGTCGCGCAGGGCGACGATCAGGGCCTCGGGAATGCCGCACAGGCCGAAGCCGCCGACCGCGAGCGTCTGGCCGTCGCGCAGGATGTCGCGCAGGGCGTCGGTGGCGGAGGGGTAGAGTTTGTCCATGGCGCTTCGGGGGGTGGCGCTGGCGTTGGCGTCGGTCATCAGGCCGGCCTCGTCGTGAGTGATGCTGCATTGTAGCGGCCGGCATCGGCGATCGAACTCGTACCTTCGGACAATGCCTGCTTCGGGTCGGCGGACGGTAGACTCTGCTGCCTTATCCCGCATATAGCCGGCCACCTTTGCCGGAACCGCACGCATGGACACCGTTTCCAGCGATCAGGACACGCCGAGGCCTGGTCCCGCCCTGGCCGTCGACCTCGACGGCACCTTGCTTCGATCCGACCTGCTGCTGGAATCGGCCCTGGCCGCTGCTCGGCCGACAGCCCTGGCTGCTGTTCGCGTTCCCTTCTGGCTTTGGCGCGGCAAGGCCCATCTGAAGTGGCAGATCGCCCGCCGGGTCGAACTGGATATCGCGTCGTTGCCCTGGGACGAGCGCGATGCTGGGCTGGTGCAGGCGGCGGCGGGCGACGCGAGATCGTGCTGTGCACCGCCAGCGACGAGAGACTGGCCTCGGCCGTCGCCGACCACCTGGGACTGTTCGACCTCTGTGCTCGCCAGCGACGGGCAGCGCAACCTTTCCGGCCGCGCCAAGGCCGAGGCCCTGGTCGGGCGCTACGGCCACCAGGGCTTCGACTACGCGGGCAATGCGCGCGTGGACCTGCTGGTCTGGGCGAGCGCGCGCCAGGCCATCGTGGTCAACGCCTCGGCCGCTCTCGCGCGCGGCTGCGGAGCCTGTGTCCGGTCGAGACGCACCTGCCGGCCGGCGGCGAGCGCATCAAGCAGTGGATCAAAGCGCTTCGCCTGCACCAGTGGCTGAAGAACCTGCTGGTGTTCGTGCCCATGCTCGCCGCCCACCGGTTCCTCGATCCAGCAACGGTGCTGGCCTGCAGTCTCGGCTTCCTGGCGTTCGGGCTGTGCGCCTCCAGCGTGTATCTGCTCAACGACCTGCTCGACCTGACCGCGGATCGCCAGCATCACACCAAGCATGCGCGACCGTTCGCGGCCGGCCGATTGCCGCTGATCCAGGGCATGGTGGCGTCGCCCCTGCTGACACTGTCCTCGCTCGCGCTGGCCTTCTGGCTGTCGCCGGTGCTTCGCTGGCGTCCTCGGCGCTCTACTTCCTGCTGACGCTCGCCTATTCGTTGCGCCTGAAGCAGCGGGTGATGGCGGACGTGATCGTCCTGGCCGGTCTGTACACCCTGCGCATCATCGGCGGCGCGGCGCTGCTCGCGACCGCGCCGTCGTTCTGGCTGCTGGCGTTCTCGATGTTCCTGTTCCTCAGCCTGGCCATGCTCAAGCGCTACACCGAACTGCTCAGGCTGCTGACGCGACGGCAAGAACAAGAGCCAGGGCCGCGGCTATCAGGTCGACGACCTTGCAACTGCTGCAGTCCATGGGCGCGGCAGCGGCTACCAGGCCGTGCTGGTGCTGGCGCTGTACATCAACAGCTCCGCCAGCGAACTGCTCTACCGGCACCCGCAAGTGCTCTGGCTGCTCTGCCCGCTGCTGCTGTACTGGATCAGCCGGGTCTGGATGATCGCCCACCGCGGCCTGATGCGCGACGACCCGGTGGTCTTCGCCGCGACCGATCGCACCAGCCAGGTGATCGTGCTGCTGTGCGCGGCGGTGGCGATCGGTGGCGATTTGACAGCCGGTGGCCAATCCTGGGGGCGCTATCCCGCGTGCCAGCCAACGGGTGGTCACGCCGAGCCAGCGAGACCTGCCGCCTGACTGCGGACGGCGAGCGCTGGCTGCCGTTTGGCAACGGCCGCAGTTATGGCGACAGCTGCCTGAATGACGGCGGCACCCTGGTGCACACGCGGCGGCTGGACCACTTCATCGCTTCGACGCGCCACGCGGCGTGCTTGCGTTGCGAAGTCGGGCGTGCTGCTCGCCGATATCCTGGCGCTGGTCGTCGCCGCACGGCTGGTTCCTGCCGGTGTCGCCGGGCACGCGGTTCGTCACGGTCGGCGGCGCGATCGCCAATGACGTGCACGGCAAGAACCATCACGTGGCCGGCACCTTCGGCGACCACGTGCGCGCGTTCGAACTGCTGCGCAGCGACGGCGAGCGCCTGCTGTGCTCGCCCGAGCAGAATTCGGACTGGTTCGCCGCCACGGTCGGCGGGCTCGGGCTTGACCGGCCTGATGACCTGGGCCGAATTGGGCTCTGCGGCGCGTGCCCGGGCCCTGGATTGCAGACGCAAACCTGCAAGTTCGACAATCTCGACGAATTCTTCGGCCTGTCGGCCGCATCCGGACCGGACTTCGAATACACGGTCGCCTGGATCGATTGCCTGGCCAAGGGCAAGGCGCTCGGCCGCGGCCTGTTCTCGCGCGGCAACCACGTCGCGCCGTCGACGCCGCCGCGCCAGCGCACCGCTGCGCGCTCGCGCCGATTGCCCTTCACCCCGCCCGTTCTCGCTGGTCAATCCGCTCAGCCTGCGCGCCTTCAACACGCTGTTACTGGCAATCGCCAGTGGGACCGCGAGCACAGCGCGATCAGCCACTACGAGCCGTTCTTCTACCCACTGGACGCGCTGGCCGAGTGGAACCGGATGTACGGCCCGAGCGGTTTCCTGCAGTACCAGTGCGTGGTCCCGCCGGCCGTCGGCCGCCGACGCCACCGCCGAATTGCTGCGGCGCATCCAGCGCAGCGGCTCCGGATCCTTCCTGGCGGTGCTCAAGCAGTTCGGCGACCGGCCGCCGGTCGGGATGCTGTCCTTTCCTCGCCCGGGCACCACGCTGGCGCATGGATTTCCCGATCGACGCGGGCCGCCGCGTGTTCGACCTGCTCGACCACCTCGACGCGGTGGTCGTCCGAGGCCGGCGGCGCGGTCTACCCGGCCAAGGATGCGCGTATGTCCGGCCAGCATTTTCGGCAATACTTCCCGGCCTGGCAGCAATTCCAGTCCTTCGTCGATCCGCGGGTCTCGTCCAGTTTCTGGCGCCGCGTCATGGAATCCTGAGCAATGCAGAAGATATTCATCGTCGGCGCCACCTCGGCGATCGCCCAAGCCGTTGCGCGACGCTACGCGGCGCGGGCGCCAGCCTGTTCCTGACCGGCCGCGATGCGCGGGCGCCTGCAGGTGATCGCCGATGACCTGAAGGTGCGCGGCGCGGCCGCGGTGCATTCGCAGGTGCTCGACGTCAACGACGACGCCGGTCAGCAGCAGGCGGTGGAAGCGGCCTGGCTGGCGCTCGGACAGGTGGACGTTGTGCTGGTCGCCCACGGCACGCTTCCCGGACCAGACGGCCTGCGAGAGCTTCGGCCGCCGTCGCGCGTGGCCGAGTTCAACACCAACGCCACCGCCACCATCGCGCTGCTGACCCGGATCGCGCCGCGGATGCAGGCGCAGCGGCAGGGCACCATCGCGGTGATTTCCTCGGTGGCGGGCGACCGCGGCCGCGCCAGCAACTACCTGTACGGCAGCGCCAAGGCCGCCGTCAGCGCCTTCCTCAGCGGACTGCGCCAGCGGCTTTCGCCGCGAGGGCGTGCAACGTGCTGACCATCAAGCCGGGCTTCGTCGACACGCCGATGACCGCGCAGTTCAAGAAGGGCGCGCTGTGGGCCAGCGCCGACCAGGTCGCCGCCGGCATCGTGCGCGCGATCGACAAGCGGCGCAGCGTCGTCTACCTGCCGTGGTTCTGGTCGGTGATCATGCTGGTCATCCGTTCGATTCCCGAGATCGGTCTTCCGCAGGATCAAGCTGTGAGCACTGCGCAGCGGAAAGATCGTGCTGACCGGCGCCGCCGGACTGGTCGGGCAGAATCTGCTCGTCGAACTGGAGTCGCAGGGCTACGACCAGCTGGTGGCGATCGACAAGCACGCCTACAACCTGGACATCCTGCGCGAGCTGCATCCGAAGGTCGAAGTGATCCAGGCCGACCTGGCCGAGCCGGGCGCGTGGGAGGATTCTTTCGCCGGGGCGCAGGTGGTGGTGCAGCTGCACGCGCAGATCACCGGCAAGCACCATGCGGAATTCGAGCGCAACAACGTGCAGGCGACGCAACGCGTGCTCGATGCCTGCAGGCGCCACGCGGTTCCGTACCTGGTTCACATCAGCTCGTCGGTGGTCAACTCGGTGGCCGACGACAGCTACACGCGCACCAAGCGCGACCAGGAAGCGCTGGTGCGGGCCAGCGGGCTGCGCCATTGCGTGCTGCGGCCGACGTTGATGTTCGGCTGGTTCGATCCCAAGCACCTGGGCTGGCTGTCGCGCTTCATGGCCAGGACACCGGTGTTTCCGATTCCCGGCAACGGGCGCTACATGCGCCAGCCGCTGTACGAGCGCGACTTCTGCCGTTGCATCGCCTGGTGCATGGAGCACCAGCCGGATGGAGCGACCTACGACATCGTCGGCGACACGCGTGTCGACTACATCGACATCATCCGGACCATCAAGCGGGCCAAGGGCCTGCATACGCTTATCCTGAAGATTCCGGTTGGATTCTTCTCGCTGCTGCTGCGCATCTACTCCCTGTTCTCGAGCAAGCCGCCCTTCACCGCCGACCAGCTCACCGCATTGACGGCGGGCGACGACTTCAGTGGCGTGAACACGCCGACTCGTGTTCGGCGTGAGCCAGACGCCGTTCGAACAGGCGATTCGCGAAAGCTACTGCGACCCCCGCTACAGCCATATCATCCTCAAGCGATAATCGAACAATGACCGCGAAGAAATACGCCGTGCTCGGCGCCGGCCCGATGGGGCTGCATGGCCGCCATCGAACTGCTCAAGCACGGCCACCAGGTCGACATCTACGAGCGCGACGACCGCATTGGCGGCATGTCGGCCAGCTTCGACTTCGACGGGCTGACCATCGAGCGCTACTACCACTTCATCTGCAAGACAGACGCGCCGCTGTTCGCGCTGCTGGACGAGCTCGGCCTGTCGGACAAGTTGAAGTGGACCGATACGCGCATGGGCTATTACTACAACGGCACCCTGTACAAATGGGGCACGCCGATGGCCTTGCTCGCTTTCCCGAAGCTGGGCCTGATCGCCAAGCTGCGCTACGCGCTGCAGGTGATGGTGACCAAGAACGTCAGCGACTGGTCGGCGCTCGACAAGGTCAGCGCCACCGACTGGCTGCGCAGGTGGCTGGGCAACCAGGGCTACGAGGTGCTGTGGCATCGCACCTTCTACCTGAAGTTCTTCGAGTACACGGAGAATCTTTCGGCCGCCTGGATCGGCACGCGCATCAAGCGCATCGCGCTGTCGCGCAAGAACCTGCTGCAGGAAAGCCTGGGTTATATCGAAGGCGGTTCGGACACGCTGCTGGCCAGACTGGAGGAAGTCATCGGACAGACTTGGCGGCCGCATCCACCTGCGCTCGGGCATCGAGAAGGTGCTGGTCGTGGACGGCAAGGTGCAGCCGGCATTCGCGTGGCGGGCCAGGACGTGGATTGCGATGCCGTGGTTTCCACCGCACCGCTGCCCTATCTGCCGCGCGCTGGTGCCGGACTTCCCGCCGGAATTCGCCGACAGCATCCGCAGCATCGAGAACATCCCGGTTGCCTGCGTCATCCTCAAGCTGACCCAGCGCCTGACCGAAAACTTCTGGATGAACATCAGCGACCCGGCGATCGAAATCCCCGGCGTCATCGAGTACAGCAACCTCAACCCCGGCACGCGCGACGGCGAACATATCCTGTACGCGCCGTTCTACATGCCCAAGACCCATCCGAAGTGGGCGCGCAGCAACGCCGAGTTGATCGACGAGGTGATCGGCTACCTGGTCCGCCTCAATCCCGCCTTCAAGCCGGAGTGGGTTCTGGCCCGGCACTGCCATCGCTATGACCTGGCGCAGACGATCTGTCCACCGGGTTTCCAGGCGCAACTGCCGCCGATGAAGACTCCGATCGAAGGATTGTTCATGGCCGACACGGCGTACTACTACCCGGAGGATCGTTCGATCAGCGAGAGCATCGCGGTCGGTTCGACGCTGGCGCGCCTGGCGGCTGGCAGTTCGAACTGAGACAGGGATCGCTGCTGCGCTGTTTGCTCTTAATCCGCGACGAGCCCGTTACTTGTACACATCGCAGCCGGCGATATGAAATCGTTCGCGCCCGGAACCGACCGAGTCCAGAAGCCGCTTGTACTCGGCCGCCAGTTGCGGCCGCTCGGCAATCTTGTTCGGGCACACGATCACCATGCCCAATGCGTAAGGCCCGGTGTAGCTTGACGGCCTGTCCCGCATTCGCCGCATTGTTTCCGCGGTAGTCCTGTCATTGACGATCATCGCGCGCCGGGTCGCGTAGTAGGCCACCTCGGGAGAAACCTCATCGTTGAAGATGAGAAGGACGTCGTCGGACCCGGTGTTCTGCCTGGCGAAGTCAGCCAGCGCAACGGTTCTCTGATTGATGTGGGGGGACACGATGTAAGGAAGGAAGTCGCGTCGAAAGCCCAGCATCATCACCACCGCGAGCACCACGGTCACGGCCAGCGCGGCGACCTCGTTGAAGCGCATGCGCACCGCCTCGACCGCACAGGCGACCACCCCCAGCAGGAAAACGCCGTTGGCCTGCTGGTAGTAGCCATGCACCTCGTGCAGGTTGGCGAACACCATGAAGGGGACCACGTAGCCAACCGCCCAGGCAGGCCGCGAACGCCCGGATGCCGCGGCCGAAGAACGCGAGCAGCAACAGGGCGAACGGGAGCACCAGGGCCGATCCAAGCAGTTGACGCGGCGCACGTCCCAACACCACATCCAGCCAAAGGCGGCTGCTTGTCTTCTGCTCCCAGGTGCCGTAATTCCAGGCGGACAGGTTGCTTGAGGTCAGCGCTGCGCCGACCACGGTTTCCTGCTTGCGCAGATCGCTGTATCGAATGTACATCGCCGTCAGCAGTACCGCGATGAGAACGGCCATCGCGACCGGCAGGTATCGGCTGACAAGGCGACTGAAGGTCCGTCCCTCCTGCTCGCTCGAGAACTTCCAGGCGACGAACAAGAGCCCCATGACGCCAGCGCCGAAGAAGGTGGTGATCTTGACCAGTCCCGCCAGGCAGCCGGCCACCAGCATCAGCGAGAAAATCGCCGGGGATGGCGTGCGCCAGAACCTGGCCAGCGCCGCCATGAAACAGACCGAGAAGAACAAGGCCGTCGACTCGATCAGGAAACTCCTGGCGCCGAACAGGTACAGCGGCGACAGCACGAAGAACAGACACAGCGTATTCGCCAGCGTGGCCCGGCCGGTGATCTCCTTCACGCAATGCCAGAGTGGAACCAGCGTCAGCAGCGCGAAAATCCATGACACCAGGCGACCGCTCTGGTCCAGCGAGATCGGAAGCAGGTTGGCCACGCCCAGGACAATGCCCTGATACAGCGGGAATTCGAACGGAATCGACCAGGGGTAGCCGAACATCGGCGTCGGATAGGCGAGCCAGTTGCTCGTTGTAGCCATCCAGTAACTCGATAGCGCGGTCTGGGTCTGCCGGAACGAACGGTACTCGAGCAGCGGCAGGTTCCAGCTCAGGAAAAGCATGGCCGCCGAGATTGCCAGGGCCGATACCAGCAGGACCCGGTTGGCCGTGGAGTTACTGAGGGTAATTCGCAAAGTGTGTCTCCGCGCCACCAAGGCAGGGCCGACGGGGCGCCTGGCTTGAGTTGCAACTCTACATCAAGCCCCGGCATGCGAACCACGATCCCGAGCCCGGCGCTTGCCCCTCGGCGCCCCGCATCTGGCGGGACTGCGACGAGTTGGAGATGTATATTACCGGCCAGTAGGAGTGCGCCTGACTGCCAGGCTCAACAGCCAAGGGTGGGTATGGGCGAATCACGAATGGGCACCGCGGAACGGCTGGCGATGTGCCTGATTGCGGCGATAGCTCTGCTCAGCCTGGCCATTGCGATTTATCCGGATCCACAGGCGCGCGCCCTGGTTTCGGCCAAAGACATCGTCATCGAAAGTGGCTTTGCCCGAAACGACACGCCCAAGGATTTTGAGGTCCGCGAAAGCATTTTGCATTCGCCGGAACTGGTCACGTGGCGCACCTGGAATCCAGTCGACGGAAGTGTGCCGGGCGATGCGCACACCGCTCCGTTCCACATGCCGCGCTATATGGCGATTCCGTACCAGGGCTTCGCCGGCGATCCAGGCTTGCGCCTCTATCTGGAGTGCCTGGCCAGTGGCGCCACGCTGGAGGTAGCCACGGCGCGCACGAATACGCAGTGGGCTGAAGCCCTGGTGTCCCGTCCGAGGCACTGGTGCCAGGGCGATACCCGCCTGGTCGCGCACAGCAGCAGTCGCGAGAAATACATTTCCTTCGGCACTCCCTTTCGGATTTCCGCCATCTCCTGGCTGAAGACCCGCGTCATCGGACTGTTTGGCATGTATCTGCTGCTGTTCGCCAGCGTGGCCGGGCTGTGCCTCGCCCTGTCGATCCTGCTCCGCCGCGTGTGGCCACGGGGCGATGCGCTTGCGCTGGGAATGATCGGGCTCGGCGTGACCGGGTATTCGATGTTCTTCGCCTTCTACCATTCGAGACAGGTTGGCCTGATCGTTTCCGTCGCGGCCTTGCTTGCGGTGGTCGTCGGCCTGGTACGTCTGGCCAGGCTGTCGCCCCGGCTTGCCTTCGGCTGGGCCGGGCCGACGGATCAGGCGCTCAAGGCATGGCTCGTCCCGCTGTTCGGTTGGCTGGTCGTGTCGCTGTCGTATTTCCTGCTGCTGTACAGCGTCGATAACGGCGCCGGGCCCTGGCTGGCCAACGCCCGCTTCTCTCCGGTCCGCTGGTCCTTCGACAACCAGCTGCCGATGCTGATCGGTGAATACCTGGTCAGGCTGAAACTTGCCGACCTGGACCTGGGTGCGTGGCTGGTCTCCGATCGCACGCCGCTCAGTTACGGCATGCATGCATGGCTTCGATTGCAGTCCCTGCTGATCACCCGCGGCAATGACGGCGCCTATATCGCACCATACGTCCATACCATGGCTGGCATCATCATCAACACGGCGTGGGTGCCGGTGCTGATCCACATCCTGCATCGGCTGGGAATGACTCCACGACGCATCGCGATTGCAGTGTGCGTCGCCGCGCTGCTGCCGTTCTGCCTTTTCAACTCGATCTACATCTGGCCAAAGTTGCTGGGTGGATGCTTTGGCCTGCTGGCCATATGGGTGTTGCTGGTCGAGCCCCGCGACGGCACGCCGGAGTCTGATCTGGCTGGGCGCTGGGTGCAGGCGGCGATTCTTTCGGCGCTGGCCTTGTTGTCGCACGGCGGCACCGTGTTCGGCATTGTCGCAATGCTCCTGGTGGCGGCGTTCGTGCTGTCGGTGCCCCGCTTTCGCACCTTGCTGATTTCCGGCATTGCCGCCGCATGCCTGCTTCTGCCCTGGATGCTCTGGCAGAAACTCGTGCAGCCTCCCGGCAACGCATTGGTGAAGTCCGTGTTCGCCGGCGTCTACGGCTTCGACGAGAAGACCATGGGGGTCATTGAAACGATCCGCCGCAGCTACAGCCGGCTAACGCCAGGCGATTGGTTGACGATGAAGGCGGAGATATTGCGCGCCCTGCTCTTGCCCGCTGGCGAGAAGACTTGCGGCTACGCCGAAATGGCGACTGGCGGCACCGTGGTCGACAGGTGGCGCATAGCCGACTTCATGTCCCTTGCCCCCTCAATCAGGTTCCTCTGGCTGGGCCTGGCCGTGTTCGCCATGCTCGCCATCCGCAACCGGCGCACGGCGGGATATCGCTCGGCCAGCATGTTCCTCGGCGTTGGCCTGCTGGGCATCGCAATGGACGTGGCCACGGCATGGGATTGCCAGCTCATCCATACCCAGTCCTACCAATCCATCCTTGCCATCATTGTCGGGCTGCTGCTGTTCCTGCTCAAACTGGGACCACCGCGATTCGGCGCCCTGGCCGCCTTTAGCTCGATCGCCTATGGAGTGCTCGTCTGGGTGTACGACCCGTTGTCGGGTGCGGCTCGACTTGATCCCGTGGCACTGATTGCCTACGTCGCCCTGGCCGTTGCGGTGGTGAAACTGACCATCGGACTGGAAGATCGAGCTGCGGAAAGCCCGACATGATGAGCAGGAAATTCCCCCGCTTCCTGCTCGCCGGGGGCATTGCCGCTCTCGCCAACATGGGCTCGCGATACCTGCTCGGTTTCGTCATGGCCTACGTGCCATCCATCCTGGTTGCCTACCTGATCGGGATGCTCACCGCTTTCCTGCTCAATCGACGCTTCGTATTCCGGGGCGCGGGGAACGCCCTGCACCAGCAGGTGTTCTGGTTCGTCGCGATCAACATTGCCGCGCTGGCGCAGACCTTGCTGGTAAGCGTTGCCCTGTCGGACTGGATCCTGCCCTGGATTGGCTGGAGCCGTCAGCCCGAAACGGTCGCGCACGTCATTGGTGTGATCGTGCCGGTGTTCACCAGCTACATAGGGCACAAGCGCTGGTCCTTCCCGGCCCAAAACACTCCGTAGAAAGCAGTTCGCTCGGTTGCTATTCCGCCAATCGGGCGCTAGTCTGCAGTCCTCGGGGAATCGGCGTAAACGCATGAATTTGGCCAAGCACGGTCGGCTCGACGGCATCGAATCGTTGCGGGCGTATGCAGCCGTCGCGATCATCTTTTTCCATCTGGTGGGAGTCGGCGGCGCAGCGATCCCCGAGAGCCTCGGTTTCATCAGTTCCCATTTCGGATTCGGCGTTCCGCTGTTCTTCGTGGTCAGCGGATTCAGCCTTGCCTATGGCTACGGCGGGAAGCTCGGCACGGAAGAAGCCGTTGGCAACTACTTCTGGCGCCGGCTCGCGCGAATCGCGCCGCTGTTTTACCTGGTACTCGCCTTCCAGCTGGTCAACCTGTACTTCGAGAACGGAATCACCTACTCCGTTTCCGACGTGTTGATCAACATGAGCTTCGCCTTCAACCTGGTGCCGCATCTTACCGAGGGCATCGTTCCGGCATCCTGGACCATCGGCATCGAGATGCTGTTTTACCTGTTGCTTCCCGTGCTGCTGATGGCCTGCACGAACGCGGCGCGTACGGCGGTTATCCTGGCGTTGTCGACGGTCCTCGCCACCAAGTTTTCCATCGACATGAAGCCGGTCGTGGATCAGGTTCCATCTTTCGTTTACCACAACTTCATCACCAACCTGCCGTACTTCATGTGGGGAATCATGTGCCGGCATGTCCATGCCGCCATCGCCCGAACTCCAGCGGCAAGATTTACCGGTTGGGCGATCTGCGCGGTGGCGGTTGCCGGAATCCTCACGCTGTACCACAGCTCCAGCCTGTATCAGTATTTTTGGGTGCGCGACATGCGCACCACCTGGGACAGCCTGTGGGGAATCCCGTTTGGCCTGCTCTGCATCGGCCTGGCGGTGCATCCGACGCGCATCCTCTCGAACTGGCTGACCCGATACCTGGGCAAGGTCAGCTACAGCCTCTACCTGGTCCACCCGACGGTGCTCTACCAGTTGGGCCAGGCCGGATTCTACAATCGCATCTACGAGGAATTTCCCGGCCACCGGGGCCTCGCCTATTTCACCTGCCTGATCATTTCCCTGCGTAATCATCACCGGCATCTCCACGCTGACGTTTCGATTCATCGAACAGCCCGGCATGGACTGGGGAAAGCGAATGACCCAGCGGTCGAAGCCAACCGGGGCGATGGGCGTTACGGAAGCCGGCAGCTGACGGCAGCCGGACCCGGTTACTTTTCCGGCAGAATCGGAAACTCGCGCGTCAGCAGCGGGTGCAAGGGCCTGCGCGGCACGTTGGCGATGTCGTAACCGAGGAACGCAAGCAGGAATTGCAGTCCGCTCACCAGCGCCACCGTGGCGATCATGATCGTTCCGACCGGGGCGCCCACGCCCAGCTGGCTGTAGTACCACCAGTGCCAGCCGCCGAAGGCCGCGCCGAAGCCCAGCAGGACGACAGCGGCAAGCAACTCCAGCGATGCGATGGACAGGTCTCGCAGGTAGTAGTTGTAGACGATGCGCTTGAAGGTGTTGCGCAGGTGCTTGGCCGAAAACTCCCAGAATACCGTCGACACCTTCAGGTGGCTGGTCTCGTCGCCGTATCTTGCGTCCATCGGCACATCCACCACGACCGCCCGCAGAGTATTGAGGCGAAAAAGGATGTCTGTCTCGAAGAAATATCGCTTGCTGAGCCCTTCGAGTGGCAGGCGCGACGCCACTGCCGCATGGATGGCCGTGTAGCCGTTGGTGGGATCGAAAATATCCCAGTATCCCGCCGAGGCCTTCGCCATGAAGCTCAGTCCAAGGTTGCCGAGTTTGCGAACCAGCGGCATCGCGCTGAGCCGGCTGGGATTCCAGAAACGGTTTCCCTTGGTGTAGTCGGCCTCGCCACGCAGGATCGGCGCGACGAAGGAACGAAGCAGCGCTGGATCCATCTGGCCGTCGCCGTCTATCTTGACCATTACCTCGGCGCCGTCGGCGATCGCCTGCCGATAACCGGTGATCATCGCGCCGCCGACGCCCTGGTTTTCCGCGTGGCGCAGGACCCTGACGCGCGGGTCCGTGACCTCGCGCTCGATGAAGTCGCCGCTGCCGTCCGGACAGGCGTCATCGACGCAGTAGATGATGTCCACTTCCGGGCCGATCGCGGCGATGACAGCTGGCGATGTGCCGGGTGACGCGATAACAGGGAACGACGACGGCGATACCACGAGTCCAATGGATCGCTTGGGTGGTCATCGGAATATCCAGTACTTCGATACGATGAAGGCAGTGCCGGCGAGTGTCGCATCAATGACCGGCTTGGCCAACCAGGCGAGCCAGAGCCACTGCTCGCTGGCCAACACCGTCACGGCCAGCGTGCTGAGTATCGTCAGCACGGCCCAGGTGGCGAAGTACCTGAGCAGTTGTCGCCGCCCGAGCATGGATTTTCCGGCGGTGGCGAAGGTGTACCGGCCGTTCAACAGGAAGCCGATGACCGCACCCACCACGCGCCCGGCGACATTGGCGATTGGCACCGCCAGACCCAACCAGGACAGCAGCACGAAGGTCCCCCAGTCGACGAAAAGCACGCCGACGCCGAACAGGGCATAGGGAAGGCCCTGCCGGGCAAGTACCCGGCTGAAGGAGGCGGCCCTGCCCGGCTGCGGTTGCTCTACACCAGTCACGAGTGCAGGTTCCCGGCTCAGCGCTGGTTCGTGGTCGCCGCGCCAGCGGCGGCGTCAACGGGGGCAACGACCTGCGCGGGCAAGTCCTGGCCGGGCGCATCGGTTGCGATCCCCGCTGGCGGTTGATCCGGGCCGGCGTTCTCGCCAGCCATCGGCCATTGATAGCGGCCGTTGAGCAGGAACAGGTTCTGGTTGCCGAACTTGAGCCTGGCCGAACCGGCGATATCCGACTTCCATCGCCTCGGGGGCCACCACCCACTCCACGCCCGCCGGAAGGTCGCGCGCTTGACGATGTGCGTGGCGGGATAGGACTTGACGTGCTGCAGGGTGTGCATGCCCATCAGGAAGTTGGAGGTCAGGCCGTAGCGTTCCTGCGTGAGCACCAGTCCGCTGCCGGCGGGCATCGGGCCCAGGAACACCTCGATGGCGTGGGCGGGCTCGACATACGCGCGGCTGCTCGCCGACTGCTGGTCCAGCCACTTCCACATCTGGGCATGCGAGCCGAGCATCCACGCCAACGAGAACACGACAAAGGCGCTGCGCGCGGATCTGGAGCGGATCGCAGCAAGCCAGCAGACCGTGCCCACGACCAGGATGAACCACAAAGTCCAGTGCCTGGGATCCTTCGAAAGACCAGTAGCGAACGGAAGGATTGAAGAACCCGAACGCGTCGGGATAGTCCCAGGGATACAGTTTGTAGAGGCCACGGCCGACCAGGGCGAAGCTCCACAGTGCCGCGAGCGCAAGCACCGCAACGGCGCGACTGCTGAATCGGCCGCAGGCCCAGACCGAATATCCGAGCAGCAGCGGGAGCAGCGCCGCCAGGTATCGCCCGTGCATCCGGTATTCCTCACCCGCACCCATCGATGCCGCCGACGCCGTGAACATGGCGATCATGGCCAGGAACGACAACAGGAGCAGCGCGACGTAGAGGGCGAAGTAGTTCCTGCGCACCTCATCCTCGGACGCTTCCTGCTCGGGACTGCGAAGCAGCAAGCCGCGGATGGCCACGGCGATCACGACCAGTCCAGGGGCGAAGTACACGGCCAGGAGCCAGAGATGACCCAGCAGGTAATCCAGAAAAGTCCCCAGGCTGGATAACAGGGACTCGCCGGCAAACATCTGGCCGAGATACTTCTGGTAGAACGAGGGGACCACGCCGGCACCCGCGGCAGCGCCGGTGGACATCAGCCTGTTGACCACCGTTATCAGCACGCCGGTAACCAGCAGGTAAAGTCCGGCCCGGGCCACGGAACGCAACAGGCGCTGCGCCATCGTTCCGGACCGATCGAGCAGGCCAGTGGCAAACCAGTAGGCGCCGCAGGCGGCGATCATGGCCGCGGCATGCGGCTTTACGAAATAGCCAAGGGCGCTGATGGCGGCCGCAAGCGCGATCACCGGTAACGCGGCCGGACTCCGGCAACGACCACGGTGAAGGACACCAGGTAGACCGATAACTGGAACTCGACTTCCGGCAACAGCGTTGTCGAATAGAACGAAAACGGCAGCGCCAGGTACAGCAACGCCGACACCAACGCGCTGCCACGATCGAATATCCGACCGAAGATGCCGAATAGCAGCAGGCTACCGAGGACGAACAGGCCGGCGTTGAAGACGCGGCCGACCAACTCGGTGTGCTCCGGGGAGACATGCGTCCAGGCCGAATACAGGGCCGGGTAGAACTTGTTGCCGAGCGGCTGCATCCCCGGATCCAGTTGGTACATCTGGTCCGGCGTTGCAGCGTACCTGGCGGCGCCGACATAGGCGTACTCGTCGCTCGCCATGATCGGCGACTCGACCGCGGCAATCCTCAGCACCAGGATCGCGAACGCGAGCATGGCCGCCGCCAGCAGCGCCCGCGGAACCGCCGAGTGGCCGCCAGGGAACAGGCGAGCCATCACCTCACTTCAGGACCACGGCTCGGCCGTTGTCGCACAGGACCAGTTCCCCGGCGCGGTCATAGGAGAGTCGAAGCGTGTACTTGCCGCTGGCCAGGTCGGACATGTCCAGCTGACCCTCGAATCCGCTCTTCAGCAGTGCGGCTTCGCCGCCGCCGAATATCCGCTGCACTTCCGGCCGCTCCATCGTCTGCGCCACCGGCAACTGCCAGATGCGGCCATTTCCGGAGGTCGAATAGACGCGAACGAACAACTGGCCGGGAAGCGTCTTGGTCACGTTGTCCACCAGCCATCCGCTGACCTTGACCACACGCGACTTCGCCTCGATCGGATTGCCATCGGGAACCAGGACGCCGTCGACGTATTCCAGGTTGCAGGCTTCGTTGATCACCGGCGCGACGACCGCCTCGGCGGAACTGAGCTCGGTCATGGCGGGCAACGCGGGCGCTGCCGGCTCGGCAGATGCCGTCCCCGTTGCTGCGGTGTTGGCGGGCTCCGAGCGATCACAGGCAACCGCGGTGAAACAGAGTACAGCTATGAAAGCCAGGCGCATTGGCAGATTCCTCATCATGATTGAATTTCGAACAGGTTACTTCAGGACCACGGACCGGCCGTTGTCGCACACCACCAGTTCCCCGTCGCGATCGTACGCGAGCCGAAGCAGATACTTGCCGGCAGCGAGCTGGGTAAGGTCCATTTGCCCGGCGAAGCCGCTCCTGAGCAGCGCGGGCACGCCACGGTACTGCTTCTGCACATCGGCGCGCTCCAGTTGCTGCGCGACCGGGAATTGCCACATCCTGCCATCGCCCGACGTGGATTGGATGCGCACGAACAGTTGGGCGGGGAGCTCGTTCTTCACGTTGTCGACCAGCCAGCCACCGAATGGCACCAGTCGGGACTTCGCATCGATCGGATTGGCATCCACGACGGTGACGCCGTCGATGCTCTCCAGGTTGCAGGTATCGGTCAGCATCGGCGCAATCGCGGTCTGCTCGGGCGTCAACTCGCCCAGGACCCCGGCCGGTCCGGCTGGAGCCGCCGCGGGAGCCACGGCCGTCGCGGCGGGCGCCGGGGCAGTGCTGCCAGGATCGACGCGGTTACAGGCAACGGCGGAAAGGCAAAGCAACGCAACACAAACCAGACGCATGGGGGATTCCTCGGTTATCGGTGAAAATCAAATTTGTTCAAGCTGCTTCCTGGCGACAAAAACAATCGGCCAGGCATGGCCATCGGGATAGGGACAACCGTCGGTGAGCACTCCCTCAACCGGATTGAAGTTAAGCCACAACTCCACTTCGGCGAATCCTGCCAATCCAATCATCTCGAGCAGGTCCCAACCGAATTGGGTGAAAACAAGCGCACCGCCGCCATCGACGGGGTTGCCATGATAGCAAGGCGGCAAGTCGTGCCGCAGCTGTCCACCGTGGATCCGGGCGCGAACGATCGACGATTCCAGCTCCTCATAGAAGGGGCACGAGAACAGCAGCCAGCCTCCGGGCTTGAGGACCCTGTGGCATTGCGCGAGGGCAAGCACCGGGTCCGGCACGTGCTCCAGAACGTCGAAATGCATGACCAGGTCGGCGGATGCATCCGCATAGGACGGGGCGAGCATGCTTTCATGCCTGATCGACTCGCCGCGCACTTCCCCCAGGTCCCCGGGCTGGTGCTCGGGCCCGAGGTATTCGCTGCCAACCAGGCGGGGGAAACGGTCGAGCAAATGCGCAAACAGCGGTGTAAGGCGCTCGAAGACCACCACCTCGGCCAGGTCCGGATTGGGGAGCGCCAGCAGATCGATCGAAGCGAGGATGCCGCGCATCCTGCCGTTCAATCCGCATTCGCAGACCAGGCCTTCCATGACGTTGACCCAGTTGCCCTCGGCTGCCGCCGCCAGGCTGAACCAGGTCCAGGATCCGCAGCCACGACAGTAGCCATGCGGAACCTGAACGAAGGCGCGCCTCCTCTTCAAGCAGATCCGCCTGGGCGCGCAGGTAACCCAGCGCCAACTCGGCTTCGCTTCGTCCCAGCAAACGATGCCCGCCGTTGCCCGGGCAGCGGCGCGCGGCAGGTTGCCCATCAGTCTGCGTCATTGTCTTTCGAGGTCCTTCGAGATCACCGGCTGAACGCAATGACCGGGACAAGCGCCCGGGAAACACGGCTCGCGGCATGTTTCGGCTGCGTCTTACGGTAACATAGCCGACCTCCTCAGGCAGCGGCCATGCACCCGGCCTGGTTGACGATGAACAAGGCGGCGGGCGTGGAGCACGGGAGAGTCGAGGCAATGATTTCGTTGAAGCCGGGATCGGTGGCAATGCGTCCTGATGCCAACGGGCATCGCGCCGCGATCAAGGAACTCCAATCGGAGCTGCGGCTCCTGGCCGGCACGATCGACTCCCTGCGCGAAGAAGCCGCGAGTCAGTCGGTCGCCGTCGGCGAGAAGGTCCACGAGATCCACCGGCTCTGGGATGTGGTGGACGAGGGCAAGGCCACCAGCGAGCAATTCATCCGTCTGAACCAGGCGGCACGCAAGCGAATCGAGGAACTCGAGGCCGCACTGGCCGACGCCCGCGCGAATGAAATCCGGGCCGAGCAGGTGGCGCTGAGACTCAAGCAGGTGGAAGGCTCCCTCAGTTGGACTCTGACAGCCCCCCTGCGCCATGTATCGAACTTCCTTCGTGGTCGAGAGAACGCATCCCGGCATTCCCATCGCAGCCTGCTCGAACAAATGTACCGGGCCCTGCCCCTGCCTTTTGCAAAGAAGGTGAAGGCAGCGATCTTCACCGCGACCGGCAAGTTATTCAGCCGAACCGTTGCCTACCAGCGATGGCAGGCCGAGGTCAGCACCCGTGGCCCGCTGCAGCCTATGCAGGCGACCCCGCCGCTGGCCCTCATCGAGCGCGCGCAGTCGCAGACAAGCGTCCTGGTCAACGAAGTGTGGACGGCGGACGGTCGTCTCGAATGGGCCGATTACCCCTCGGTGCGCGCCAGTATCGACGCCGGGCTGGCTCCCGCGGCCGAGCACCTTGCCCCCAAGCCACTGCCCATGACGGACTTCTCCGACGTGCCGCCGGCAAAGGCCGCAGCGACCATAAACCTGCCTGCTCCGCCGGCCCTGCCTGACGTCACCATCCTGGTGCCGGCCTTCAACCATCTGGCGACCACCCTGGAATGCCTGGCTTCGATCGCCGCACACGCCGACCCAGCGGGTCCGACCTTCGAGGTCATCGTGGCCAACGACGCCTCCACCGACGACACGGAGAAGGTCCTCGGCAGCGTTGCCAACCTGAGGATGGTCACGCAGCCTGCCAACCTGGGCTTCCTGCGCAACTGCAATTCCGCTGCCGGTTCACCCGCGGCCATTACCTGGTGTTGCTCAACAACGATGTGCAGGTCAGCCGCGGCTGGCTGGGCGCAATGTTCGACTGCCTTGCCGCCGACCCGGGCGTTTCCGCGGTCGGACCGAAGATCTGCTATCCGTCCGGGTGGCTCCAGGAGGCAGGAACCGCCTTGAAGCGCGATGGCACATCCGAGATGGTCGGCTTGAACGATCTGCCACAGCTCCCCCGATATTCCTACAATCGCGACGTCGACTATTGCAGCGGCGCCTGCCTGCTGCTGCGGACGACCGATTTCCAGCGGCTCGGGGGATTCGATGAAGCATTCGTGCCGGCCTACTGCGAGGACGCAGACCTGTGCCTGCGGTTGCGGGCGGCCGGGGGGCGAATCGTCGTATTGCGCGGATGCCCTCGTCGTGCACCACCTGTGCGCAACGTCGGATGCCCTGCCGAGCGAATACAAGTTGCGCTGCATCGGTCGAAATCTTCAGGAACTGACGAACGCTGGCAGCCCGAACTCGATCGCCTGGACGACGTCCGCACCATCGCGTTCTACCTGCCGCAGTTCCATCCGATCCCGGAGAACGACCTGTGGTGGGGCAAGGGCTTCACCGAGTGGACGCAACGTCTCGCAAGGCGCGCCCGCACTTCGTCGGCCACTACCAGCCGCGCCTTCCGGCCGATCTGGGCTTCTACGACCTGCGGCTGGCCGAGGTATCAGCGCAGAGCAGGCCGAGCTGGCGCGACGCTACGGCATCGACGGGTTCTGCTTCTACTACTACTGGTTCGGCGGAAAGCGTCTGCTGGAACGGCCGATCGACACATGCTGGCCGAGCCGGACGACCCGACTTTCCGTTCTGCCTGTGCTGGGCCAACGAAAACTGGACGCGGCGCTGGGATGGCCAGGACCAGGACATGCTGATGGCCCAGAAGCACTCCGACCGAGGACGACGTAGCTGTGATCCGGGACCTGATCCGGCACTTCGCGACAGCCGAACTACATTCGCGTCGACGGCAAGCCGCTGCTCGTCGTCTATCGGGTCGACGCTGTTCCCGAATTCCGCGCGCGACCGCCGCAGCTCTGGCGCGAGGATCTGCCGCGAGGAGGGCATCGGCGAGATCTACCTGGCGCCATGTGGAGTCTTCGAACTGGCAGCGACGGATCTCGCCGGCCACTTTGGCTGCGACGCCGCCATCGAGTTCCCCCCGCAGGGCATCGGCCGATCCGCATCCGCTCGACGCGCCGTTGCTGAATCCCGACTTCGACGGCGCCGTCGCCGATTACCGGGAGCTGGCCGCGCTGCTAGCGACCCGCGAACTGCCGGCCTACAAGCGCTTCATGGGCGTCATGCCGGCCTGGGACAACACCGCCCGCCGCCAGAACAACAGCTACTGCTTCGAACATCGCCACTCCTGGCGCGTTCCAGGCACTGGCTGGAAGCCGCGATCGCGCGAACCAAGCGCCAGTACAGCGGCGATGAGCGACTGGTCTTCATCAATGCCTGGAATGAATGGGCCGAAGGCGCCTACCTGGAACCCGACCGGCGCTTCGGACACAGTTTCCTGGAAGCGCACGCCAACGCCAGGGAATCAAGCCACCTCCTGACGCACGGAAAGTATTCGCTCGGATGAGTCCCCCGCGCCCTGCCCAGACGATTTCCCTGATCGGCCACCCGTTCGCACCGATCGGCTGCGGCGAGAGCCTGCGCTGCTCGTATCGCGCGTTTCGCTCGGTGGCGGTTCGTCCCGGACTGGTCGATGTGTTCGGCATCCACCGGCCGGACGACGATGCCAGGCGCGAGTTCGAGCCGGCGATGACCGACAAGTTCGGCGACGTGAATATATTCCACCTCAACGCCGACGAGGTCGATCCGGCGCTGGCGCACATGGGCAAGCGCGGGTTCGAACGAAGCCACAACATTCTCTACCCCTACTGGGAATTGGGAGTGTTTCCGGAGGCCTGGCAGCCTCAACTCGAGCGATTCAACGAGATCTGGGCGCCTTCGGAGTTCATCGCCGACGCCTTGCGCGCGCGCACCGACAGGCCCGTGCACCACCTGCCCACCGCCTGCGAAGTGGAGATGAGCAGCCTGCTGTCCCGCCGATATTTCGGGATTCCGGAAAGCGCCTACGCATTCCTGTTTTTCTTCGACTTCCGCTCCTACGCGACCCGGAAGAACCCCCGGGCGGTGATCGAGGCATTCAGGAAGATGCTGGAAAGCCGGCCCACTTCCAATGCATGCCTGGTGATCAAGGTCACCGGCAGCGAAGCCGATCCGGCGGCGCTGGCCCGGCTTCGCGAGGACGTCAGGCCGTTCCGGCACCAGATCCTGCTGATCGATGCGACCGTCACTGACAACGAGATAAAGAACCTGGTGCGGTGCTGCGATTGCTTCGTTTCGCTGCACCGCTCCGAGGGTTTCGGTCGCGGACTGGCAGAGGCGATGTACCTGGGAAAGCCGGTCATCGCCACCGGCTACTCCGGGAATCTGGATTTCATGGACGCCGACTCGGCGCTTCTCGTGGACTACGAACTCATTCCGGTCCTGGACGGTGAATACCCGCACCATGCCGGCCAGGTCTGGGCCGACGCGGACGTCGACCAGGCCGCGGCGCATATGCGCCGACTGGTGGACGACCCCCGCTGGGGTCGCGAATTGGGCCAGCGTGCAAGCCGGATGATTCGCTCGCGGGTGGGCTATCGCGCCGTGGGAATGTCGTACCGGCGACGCCTCGAGCAAATCCGGTCGGGCACCGGCAGTTAATTCCCGGGCAGCGACAGCTTCAGCCGATAACGCGCCGCAGCACCCGCATGAGGGAACGAAGCGGCGCGGTCAATCGCCAACTGGTCGAATTCTCGAATTGGGCAACCAGTCTTCGCTGCTCCGACAGTTCCGCATCCAGTATCGCGGCCGCGCGTTCGCTCGCCTGCGCCTTTTCGAACAGGACTTCGCTGCTCGCCAACGCGGCGGCCAATTGCGCCTGCGCATCATCAACGGCGCTCTTTGCCTGCTTCAGATCCCGGTCGTAGCGGTCCAGCGCCGAGTGGGAAATCGCAATTGCGTCTTTCAGCAACTCGGCTTCGCGCTGCAGTGAACTGATGGTTTCCTTGTCCTGGGCGTGACGTTCAGTGAGCAGGGCCCGCGCCAGGTCCAGCTCGGAAACCGTCGTTTCCAGCAGCGAGACGGCGCTCTCGTATCCCTCCGTCTCGCTGATCTTGGTGCCGAGCTCGGCATCCAGCGCCGATAACAGTGCCGCCAATTCCTGGTTCTTTTCAGCTGCCTGGCGTTGCAGTTCCGTAGCCTGCTCCAGCCGGGAGTCGAAAATCTCGGTCAGGTTCAACTGCTGGTCCATCAGCCCGCGGGCAAACTGCGCGAACTCGGACCGCTGCGCTTCGATCTGTCGAACCAGTTCGACGACCAGGGGGCCGTTCTGCTCGATCTTGCCCAGGATATCGTAACTTTGCTCGCGCAACAGCCTGACTTCGTCGGCATCCAGGACCAGGTTCGGGCGATCGACGAGGGTCGATGAAAGCACTGCATCCACGGCAGCCGCGTGGCGCTCGCTTCGCTCGACGGCAAGCGCCAGGCCAGCGATCGCCGGTGCGTAAAGAGACCTGCATGCATCGATGGCAGCCTCGCTTCCGGAGATTAGCCGCCAAGCCTGTTCGGTGGGCGCCCGGATCAATCCTTGGTACAGCTGATCGATGACCACGGGCAGAACTGCGTCGTTTCCGGCCGGCTCCTCGGCCAGGACTTCGGCGTGGCGCAGATCCGGATCGAGGAAGCGATCGACTTTCACTTCGGCTTCGGACTGGCCGATGGGCCATTCGATTCCCAATTCCTCGCCGATGCGGGCCGTCTCCGACTTCCAGTCAGCTACCAGGGCATGGAAGTGCAGCAAGGATCTTTGCGCGCCGCGCGAGCCGCGCTCCGCTTCGACAAGATGCTGGAACCACATCAGGTGGCTGCGTCCAGAGTCCATGCCGTTGCGCCGGGCAAGCGAATAGCCGACCTCACCGGGATGGCGCACCGGGACTATCACCCGAGTTTCCATTCCAAGTGCGACCGCGGCCTCCAGCCAGATCGGCGCAAGCCGGCACAGGCGCGGCTCCTTGAGGACCCAGAGCGGGCGGGCAGAAAATTCCCGCTCGAGCAACACGCGGATCCGCTGCCTGGCCAACTCGGTTTCAGGCCTGTCCAGCCAATCCACGGGAAGCTCCCTGACGTCATCCCACCGGCGACCGAGCGCCGCGAGCAGGGTGTCGTTTATCTCGATTGCATCGAGACTTTCCCAGTGTCCCGTCGGATTGCTCTCGTGGGCGCCAAGCAGATTGCCCGGCAGGGCGCAGCCAAGCAGGTTCAGGACGCGGGTGAGCAGCGATGTTCCGCTCCGGTGCATGCCCAGCACGAAGATTCCAACGGATCGCGACCGGACCGGCGATTTCATCTTGGACTCCGGCTGACCTCGACGACCTCTCCGTGCTCCAGTCGGACGATGACATTGCACAGGCTCTCGATCACGTTCTTCATTGTGCGATGCCAGCACCAGAATGCTTGCCGAATCCACCAGCTGCGGTCATGCGCTCCTGGGCATGCACCACGAAATCGGCATCGCCCACGCTCAGCCATTCGTCCATCAGCAGGATTTCGGCCTGCACGCTGGTGACGATGGAGAAAACCAGTCGCATCATCATGCCGCTGGAATAGGTTCGAACCGGCATGTCGAGGAAATCGCCCAGGCCGGAGAACTCCCCGATGGAAGGCGTCAGCCTCTGGATTTCGTCGTATTCCAGGCCAAACATGAGGCCGCAGAGCAGGATGTTTTCGGCGCCGGTCGCCTCGGCATCCATGCCCAGCCCGAGATTGATGAAGCTGGAGACCTTGCCCTGCGACCTGGAGCTGCCCCGACGTGGGCTCATAGATCCCCGGCGAGCATTCGCAGCAGCGAGGTCTTGCCGGCCCCGTTATGGCCCATGATCCCGACCCGGTCGCCGGCATTGATTTCAAGACTGACGTTGTTGAGCGCCTTGACCACCGTCACGTTCGGCTGGCGGCGGCTATCCGCCCGCCGGTCGCGGAGGCCATGACCGTTCCCTTCAGCGAACGGTTGATGGTTCCGTAGATCGGAAGGTCGAGACTGCAATTCCTGAGAATGATCGAAGGCACGGCGCTAGACCCAGAAAGCGAGACGACGGCGATAGCGCGCGAAGAAAGGCGCGGTCACCAGGTACAGCAATGCGATCAGGAGGACGCATCTTCCTGTAGGTTGCCAGCGACGGAATACCCTCGACCACCGGACGGCGAACCACTTCGAGCAGGACCTGGAATGGATTGTAGTCGGCGATGTAGGCCCGATCCTTCAGCAGTTCGCGCTGCCAGAAGATCGGCGTCAGGAAGAACGCAAGCTGGACGATGCTGGCGATCATCTGCTGCAGGTCGCGATAGCGCGCGCTCAGGGTGCCCAGCAGGAACGCCGTGGGCAGCGCGGCCAGCAGGATCAAGGCAACGCCCGGGTATGGCGACCAGCCATCGCCACTCGGGCCAGATGCCCAGGTAGATCATGAACGGAATGAAGGCCACGCAGGTTGTGGGCGAAGATGATCAGGTTCCGATGCAACACCCTGAGGATATGCACCGTGTAGGGAAGCTTGACCGAGCGCACCAGATTTTCGGCGGCGACGAAGGCAGCGGCGCCGTCCAGGATCACGCCGGAGATCAGCCCCCAGGTGATGATGCCCATGGCCAGGTAGGGAATGAAGGACCTTGAACCGACGCCGAGCAGATGGCTGTACAACGGCCCAATCGCCAGCGATCCAGATGATCATGGTCAGGGTGATCCAGAACGGACCGAGCATCGACCGGCGATAGCTTCTGCCTGATGTCCATCTGCGCCAGATCGGACCCAGACGCGGTGCATCTTCAATCCGTCCCGGAGGTCATTCCAGGCCATTCGCGTTTGCGAAACTGCTTTCCATGCAGTTGGACTCGGACTCATGCCAGCGCAGCCTCGAGGTCCGCGCGCAAGTCCGCCACATCCTCCACGCCCACCGAGAACCGCACCAGGTTGTCGGTGACGCCAAGCGCTTCGCGCCGCTCCACCGGCACCGAGGCGTGGGTCATGATCGCCGGATGGTTGACCAGGCTCTCGACGCCGCCGAGCGACTCGGCGCAGGCGAACAGCTTGGTGCGCTCCATGACGCTGCGCGCCGCGGGCAGGCCGCCCTTGAGCCAGACGCTGACCATGCCGCCGAAGCCGTGCATCTGGCGCTTGGCCAGCGCGTGCTGCGGGTGCGAAGCCAGGCCGGGGTACATGCCACCTTCTCGATCGCCGGATGTTTCTCCAGCCAGGCGGCCAGTTGCATGGCGTTGTCGCAATGCGCCTTCATGCGCAGGTGCAGGGTCTTCAGGCCGCGCAGCGCCAGGAAGCTGTCGAACGGCCCCTGGATGCCGCCGACGGCGTTCTGCAGGAAGGTCATCTGTTCGGCCAGGCCGGCGTCATCGCCGACCACGACCATGCCACCGACCATGTCGGAATGGCCATTGAGGTACTTGGTCGCCGAATGCATGACGATGTGCGCGCCCAGCTCGAGCGGGCGCTGCAGGATCGGCGAGCTGAAGGTGTTGTCGACCGCCAGCCAGATTCCGCGCTTGCGGGCGAATTCGGCGAGGCGGGCGATGTCGACCAGCTTGAGCAGCGGGTTGGTCGGCGTCTCGCACCAGATCATCTTCGTGTTCGGCTGGACCGCGGCTTCGAGCGCGGCCGATGTCGTTGAGATCGACGAAGCTGAAATCGAGGCCCGCCGAGCGCCGGCGCACGCGCTCGAACAGGCGATAGGTGCCGCCGTAGACGTCGTCCATGCAGACCACGTGGCTGCCGCTGTCGAGCAGCTCGAGCACCGTGGAGGTGGCGGCCAGGCCGGAGGCGAAGGCGTAGCCGTTGCTGCCGCCCTCGAGCGCGGCGACGCAGCGCTCGTAGGCGAAGCGGGTCGGGTTGTGGCTGCGCGAATATTCGAAGCCCTGGTGCACGCCCGGGCTGCTCTGCACGTAGGTGGAGGTCGCGTAGATCGGCGCCATCACCGCGCCGGTGCTCGGGTCGGGCGACTGGCCGGCGTGGATCGCCAGGGTGCCGAGGCCGTAGGGGTTGTCTTTGTCGGAGTCATGCTGGAGTCCGCTGGTTACTGCGCGCGGCGGCGCAGATAGTTCAACAAATCGATGCGGGTGATCAGGCCGAGGAACTTCTGGCCGTCCACGACGATTGCGACGTGGCCGCGGTCGAAAACCGGCAGCAGCGACTCCATTGGCGCGGTGACGTCGAGCACATGCAGCTTGCTGACCATGGCGGTGGACACCGGATCGAGGAAGCGCTTCTCGTCGCCGTACACGTGCAGCAGCACGTCGGACTCGTCGACGATGCCGACGATCCGGTCGCCGTCCATCACCGGCAGCTGCGAGACGTCGTACATCTTCATGCGCTGGTAGGCGACGGTCAGCGAATCGTTCGGGCCGACCACCACGGTGTCGCGCTGCGCGTAGGGGCGCAGGATCAGGTCGCGCAGGTCGCCGTACTGCTGGCGCTCGATGAAGCCGTTGTCGAGCATCCAGTAGTCGTTGTACATCTTCGACAGGTACTTGTTGCCGGTGTCGCAGACGAACACCACCACCTTCTTCGGCGTGGTCTGCTCGCGGCAGTACTTGAGCGCCGCCGACAGCAGCGTGCCGGTCGACGAACCGCCGAGCACGCCCTCCTTCATCAGCAGTTCGCGGCCGGCCAGGAAGCTTTCCTTGTCGGAAATCGCATAGGCCTTCTTGACCCGGGTGAAATCGGAGATCGACGGCAGGAAATCCTCGCCGATGCCCTCCACCAGCCAGCTGCCCGACTTGGTGCTGAGCACGCCTTCGTTGATGTACTGGGTCAGGATCGAACCGACCGGGTCGGCCAGGATCAATTCCACGTGCGGCGCGGCCTTGGCGAAGAACCGCGACAGGCCGGTCATCGTGCCGGACGAGCCGCAGCCGAACACGATGGCGTCCATCTGGCCGTCCATCTGCCGCCAGATTTCCGGACCGGTGTCCTGCTCGTGCGCGAGCGGGTTGTCCGGATTGCCGAACTGGTTGATGAAGTAGGCGCCCGGCGTGTCGTCGGCCAGCTTCTGCGGCCATGTCCTGGTAATACTGCGGGTGGCCCTTGGCCACGTCCGAGCGGGTCAGCACGACCTCGGCGCCCATGGCGCGCAGGTTGAAGATCTTCTCCCGGCTCATCTTGTCGGGCACGACCAGGATCAGCTTGTAGCCCTTCTGCTGCGCGACCAGCGCCAGGCCGATGCCGGTGTTGCCGGCGGTGCCTTCGACCAGGGTGTCGCCGGGCTTGATCTTGCCGGCCTTTTCCGCGGCCTCGATCATCTTCAGGCCGATGCGGTCCTTGATGGAGCCGCCGGGATTCATGCATTCGAGCTTCAGGTAGAGCTCGCAGACGCCGGTGTCGAGGTGCTGCGCCTTGACGATCGGGGTCTCGCCGATCAGCTCGAGTACGCTTTGATGGACGGTCATGCGCTGCCGCTCTCGATCAGGGGCCACTTGGCCGACCGCGAATTATAGCCCGGCAGGGTGCGGGTGACGGCGGCCCGACGAGGAGGGCCGCCGCCACCACAGCGGTAAAGTCAGTGATGCTTCGTTTCGTACATCCGAAGCAGCCGGTCCTTGGCGTAGAGCTTTTCGCGCTTCATGCGCGAGAGGGTGTTGTCATCGAGCGGCAGGACGCCGAGTTCCGCGTCGAGGACCTGCTTGTCCAGTTCGCGATGGCGATGCAGGAGCTGCCTGAACTCCGCATCGCTCTTCATCATTGCTTCAAGTTCTTCCTGTGGCTGACCTTCAAACATTTTGACCTCCTTCTGAAACGCAAACGCCCCACGCTTATCAGGCATGGGGCGAGCGGATTTGAGACAAGGTCAGGTCTTTGGCGCGGGCGTCGTTCCGGTAAAACGCGCGCGCCGAACTGTGTGCGGCGGCGATTCCCGTTGGAACGACTTCTGCTTTCATCGGCCTGGCTCGGTTCACCCGGCGGCGGTTTGCCGAAGGGCAAGCTCGACGCTACTCCCGGTTTTCGGGAGTGGCAAGGACATTCGTAAGCTTTTGATTCTATTTGATTTCATCAAAATGAACCGAGGCGTTTGGCGGACCTGCCCAGAACCAGATTATTCAAGCACTTAGCTCAGGCAGCTACCGTATGGTCAGCTGCCAAGCCATTGTTTTTAATTGTTATTCGACAATCATCTCGACGCGGCGATTGCGCGCGCGACCCTCGGCCGTGCCGTTGTCGGTCAAGGGGTCGGACTCGCCCTTGCCGATCGCCTTCACCCGCCCCGGCGACAACCCGGCGGCAAGCAATGCCTGCCGCACGGCATCGGCGCGCTGTTGCGAGAGCGCCAGGTTGGCCGCGTCGGCGCCCTGGCTGTCGGTGTGGGCTTCGACCCGCACGGATTTCTTCCCGCCGACGGCATCGGCCATTCGCTTCAGGCTCGCCTGCGCGGCCGCGGTCAGCCGGGCGCTGCCGCTGGCGAAGGCAGAACCGGGCAGCGTGTAGATGGTCCGGTTCCCCGAGCGGCGCGACGGCGGCGGCGCCGCATCGTCCTGGAGCGAATCGGCGGCGACCGCGGCGGCCAGCTCCGCCTCCTTGCGCGCCAACTCGGCCTCCTGGCGCGGGCGTCGGCGAGCTTGAGCGCCTGCGAGGCCTGGGCTTCGGAATGTTCGACGGCCTGCTGGTCCTGCGCCATGGACTCGGCCAGGCGCTGCGCTTCTTCCTCGCGCGCCAGGCTCTGCAGGCGCAGGCGATCGGCTTCGCGCCGCGCCAGCTCGGCGTCGCGCCGGCTGGCCTCGAGCATGATCTGGTCGCGTTCGCGATCGAGCTGGGCCGATTGCTGGTTGAGCAGTTCGGCCTGCGCGGCATCGCGCGCGGCCAGCACCCAGGCGTTGGCCAGGATCAGTGCGTGGGCCCGGTCGCGGGAGCGCACGACCTGCGCGTCGGCAAGCGACTGGCGCGCCTTGAACCGTTCCAGCGGGGCCTTGTCGGCCAGCGCCGGGTCGCTGTCGAGCGCGCCGAGCACGGCGGCCAGCCGGGCGATCGCGGGGTCCGGCTGATCGGCCGCCCGCGCCGCACCACCGCCCACCAAGTACGCAGCCGACAACATCAGGCAACCGAGCAGGACCAGCCGGGGCGGGATCATCGCTGGCTCTCGGGCTGGACCAGCAATTGGCGGCGAAGGTCTGCATTGCGCGCGGACCGCTCATCGAAGCCGTTCTGGGCATTCACCAACTGCGCATTGGCCAGGGCGAGATCGGCGATGGCGCGTGCCTCATCGGCCAGTTGCGCGGCATCGCGATACTTCTTCCGGGCCATGGCCTCCTGGGCCTGGGCGAACTTGTCGCGGCTCTGCAACAGAACATCGGCGGCGGGTCCGCGCGGCTGGGCGCGCTCGGCGCTGGCGATGGCCGCGCCGGCCGCGGCCATCTCTGCATCGGGCGGATTGGCCGCAAAAACGCTGCCGCACTGCAGCAAAAGTGCCAGCGCCAGAGCCTGAATTTCGTTTAGTTCGTGTCATACGTCTCATTCAGGGGTAGCTTATACGCGTTATTGTCAGCAAGCGTTCGCCCCCGCGCAACGGACGGCTCGATTAAAGGACTACGAATGGATATCGGCTATTTCCTCAAGCTGATGACTGAAAAGAATGCATCGGACATGTTCCTGACCACCGGCGCGCCGGTGTTCATCAAGGTCGAAGGCAAGCTTTATCCGCTGGGCAACACCGGCCTGCCGGCAGGCATGGTCAAGAAGATCGCCTACTCGCTGATGGACGAAGGCCAGGTGCCGGTGTTCGAACGCGACCTCGAGTTCAACATGGCCATCGCCGTGAAGGACGCCGGGCGCTTCCGCGTCAACTGCTTCAAGCAGCGCGGCGAAGTCGGCATGGTGATCCGCGCGATCAAGTCCGAGATTCCCAGCATCGACCAGCTCAAGTTGCCGCAGGTGCTCAAGGACATCGTGATGGAGCCGCGCGGCCTGGTGCTGGTGGTCGGCTCCACCGGCTCGGGCAAGTCCACCGCGCTGGCGGCGATGATCGACCACCGCAACGCCAACAACACCGGGCATATCCTCACCATCGAGGACCCGATCGAATTCCTGCACCGGCACAAGAAATCCATCGTCAACCAGCGCGAGGTCGGCCTGGACACCCACGCCTTCCACAACGCGCTCAAGAACGCCATGCGCGAAGCGCCGGACGTGATCCTGATCGGCGAAATCCTCGACGCGGTGACCATGGAGTCGGCGATCGCCTTCGCCGAAACCGGTCACCTGTGCCTGGCCACGCTGCACTCCAACAACGCCGACCAGACCCTGGACCGCATCCTGAACTTCTTCCCGGAAACGGCGCACAAGAACGTGCTGATGAACCTGTCGCTGAACCTGAAGGCGGTGATCTCGCTGCGCCTGGTGATCGGCAAGGACGGCAAGCGCCTGCCCGCCAGCGAAGTGCTGATCAACACCCCGATGATCCGCGACCTGATCCGCCGCGGCGAAGTGCACGAGGTCAAGGACGCGATGGACAAGTCGCTGCAGGAAGGCATGCACACCTTCGACCAGTCGCTGTTCCGCATGTACAAGGACGGCAAGATCGAACTGGAGGAGGCGCTGCGCAAGGCCGACTCGCGCGATGGCCTGGCCTTGAAGATCCGCCTGGCCGAAGGTTCGACCGGCGAGCACGATCCCTACGCCGATGTGTTCGGCACCGGCGACGCGGCGAGCGCGGGCTTCTGATGCACATGGATGTGCGAAGCGCCTCTCAACAGCGGAGCTGGTAATGCCGCGTTAGGCAGGATGCCGTGAGCGGCTGATCCTCAGGCGGACGCAGGCGCGTCCGCCTGTTTCTCCGGCCGCGCGGCGTCGAAGGCCGGCAGTTCCATGCAGGCGGCGTTGATCCGGGCGATGTTCGGGAATTCCGCCAGGTCGATGCCGAAGCGCAGCGCGTTGTAGGCCTGCGGCACCAGGCAGCAGTCGGCCATGGTCGGCATGTCGCCCTCGCAGAAGGTTCCGGTCGACGGATTGTCCCGCAGCACCTTCTCGATCGCGGCGAAGCCGCTGCGCATCCAGTGCCGCGTCCAGTCGTCGCGCTGCGCTTGGTCGGCGCCGAAGTGGCTTTCCAGGTATTGCTGCACGCGCAGGTTGCCCAGCGGATGGATGTCGCAGGCGATCATCTGGGCGATCGCCCGCGCGCGCTGGCGGTCGCGGGCGATCGCCGGCAACAGCGGATTGCTCGGCCAAGATCTCGTCCAGGTATTCGATGATCGCCAGCGACTGGCGCAAGACGCGATCGCCGTGCATGCAGCACCGGAATCAGTTCCTGCGGATTGACGCTGGCTTGAACTGCGCGCCGTGCTGCTCGCCGCCGTCGCGCAGCAGGTGGATCGGCAACGTGCTGGTAGTCGATGCCCTTGAGGTTGAGCGCGATGCGCACCCGGTAGCAGGCGCTGGAGCGCCAGTACGAATAGAGCTTGATCGTTTCCGCAGCCATGGGTTTCGCCTCTCCGGTACCTTCTCGACAAGGCTACGCCAGCGCGCGCTCGCGTTAAAGCTAGTTGCTCACATTTCGGCAACGATGCGTCGAATCATGCGCTCTTTGTTGCGATTGTAGCAACTACCATACTTCTCGCCAAGGCCGCCGACGCTGGATCACCGGAGCGCGGCGCCTCCCTCATTCGAACCAATCAGGAGTCGCACATGAACAATTTCGCCGTTTTGCTGGGCCGTTTCGGCCTGGCCTTGATCTTCATCCTGTCCGGCTGGAGCAAGATCGCCGGCTATGCCGGCACCCAGCAATACATGGAGGCCATGGGCGTCCCCGGCGCGCTGCTGCCGCTGGTGATCCTGGTCGAACTCGGCGGCGGCCTGGCCATCCTCGGCGGCTCGCCACCCGCTGGGTCGCGCTGGCGCTGGCCGGCTTCACGCTGGTCGCCGCCGTGCTGTTCCATGCCAATCTGGGCGACCAGAACCAGTTCATCAATTTCATGAAGAATGTCGCCATCGCCGGTGGCTTCCTGGTCCTGGCCACGCAGGGCGCCGGCCGCTTCAGCGTCGACACGCCTGCTGCAGGCGCGTCGCAATCGCGCCTGACATCGAAACTTCCGGGAGCTCACGATGATCACCCTTCGACCGGCCGCCGAGCGCGGCCACGCCGACCACGGCTGGCTGGATTCGTGGCACAGCTTCTCGTTCGCCGAGTATCGCGATGCCGCGCACATCCACTGGGGCCCGCTGCGGGTCATCAACGAGGACCGCGTGCAGCCGGGCCGCGGCTTCGGCAAGCATGGCCACGGCGACATGGAGATCATCAGCTACGTGCTCGACGGCGCGCTCGGACACGCGGACTCCATGGGCAACGAGTCGACCATCGTTCCGGGCGAAGTGCAGCGGATGAGCGCCGGAACCGGCGTGACCCACTCGGAGTTCAACCACAGCCAGTCGGGCGTCACCCATTTCCTGCAGATCTGGGTGATCCCGTCGAAGACCGGCGTTGAGCCGTCGTACGAGCAGAAGACTTTTCCCGAGCAGGAAAAACGCGGTCGGCTGCGCGTGGTGGTGAGCCCGGACGGGCGCGACGGCTCGGTGAGCATCCACCAGGACGCGATCGATGCTGGCCGGGACTGTTCGATGGCGAGCGAGCGGGCCGAACTGTCGCTGGCCGCGGGACGGCTTGGCTACGTGCATGTCGCGCGCGGCGAGGTCACCGTCAACGAGCGCAAATTGGCGGCAGGCGATGCCCTGCTCCTCCAGGACGAGCCGCTGATCGACGATCGCGCACGGCGAGCAGGCCGAGGTGCTCGTGTTCGACCTGCCGAAGCTCTGACCGCCGGCTTCAGGCCGCAGGCGCCATCCGCTGCTCGATGGCGCCGAAGATCGAGTTGCCGGCGCGATCGAGCATCTCGATGCGCACGACGTCGCCGTACTTCATGAAGGGCGTGCTCGGCTTGCCGTCGCGCAGGGTTTCCACGGTCCGCAGTTCGGCAAAGCAGGAAGCGCCGAGCGAAGTGTCCTCGTTGGCGACCGTTCCGGAGCCGACGATCGTGCCGGCCGACAAGGGCCGCGTCTTCGCCGCATGCGCGATCAGCTGGGCGAAATTGAACTGCATGTCCACGCCCGCCTCGGGCGCGCCGAACCAGGCGCCGTTGATATGCGTCAGCAACGGCAAGTGCACCTTGCTGTCCTGCCAGGCGTCGCCCAGTTCATCGGGGGTCACCAGCACCGGGCTGAGCGCGGAGCGCGGCTTGGATTGCAGGAAGCCGAAACCCTTGGCCAGTTCGCCCGGAATCAGGTTGCGCAGCGATACGTCGTTGATCAGTCCGATCAGCTGGATATGGCCGGCGGCCTGCTCCGGCGTGACCGCCATCGGCACGTCGTCGGTGACCACCACCACTTCGGCTTCGAGGTCGATGCCGTAGGCCTCGTCGGGCACGCGCACCGGATCGTGCGGGCCGTAAAAGCCGGCGCTGACGCCCTGGTACATCAGCGGATCGACGTAGAAGCTCTCCGGCACCTCGGCGCCACGCGCCTTGCGAACACGGGCGACGTGCGGCAGATAGGCGCTGCCATCGACGAACTCGTAGGCGCGCGGCAACGGCGAGGCGAGCGCGGCGTAATCGAGCGCGAACACCGGCTCGCCGTTGATCGTCTCGGCCTTGCTGAGGTTGAGCACTTCGTAGAGCGAGTTCAGGCGCGGCGCAGCCGACTCCCACTCCTCGAGGGCGCGCTGCATCGTGGCGGCGATGCCGGTGGCCTTGACCGCCCTGGCCAGGTCGCGCGACACGACGATCAACGTGCCGTCGCGGCCGCCTTCCTTCAGTGATCCGAGTTTCATGGAGTCTTCCGTGCCGTGAAGTTGCGCTGCAGCCCTTCCCAGCACTGCTGGTAGTCGGCTTGCAGCGTAGCCGATTCCATCGCCTGCCGGGTCGGCTGGATCACCGCCAGCGTCTCGAACATGAAGGCCATGGTCCCGGTGATGACATCGGGCTTCGACAGATCGGCTTGCGAGGCCTTCTCGAAGGTCGCCGCATCCGGCCCGTGCCCGCTCATGCAGTTGTGCAAGGACGCGCCGCCGGGCAGGAAGCCCTCGGCCTTGGCGTCGTACACGCCGTGGACCAGGCCCATGAACTCGCTGGCGATGTTGCGGTGGAACCACGGCGGCCGGAAGGTGTCCTGCGCCACCAGCCAGCGCGGCGGGAAGATCGCGAAATCGATGTTGGCCGTGCCCGGCGTCGCCGAGGGCGAAGTCAGCACGGTGAAGATCGACGGATCCGGGTGGTCGTAGCTGATCGAGCCGATCGTGTTGAAGCGGCGCAGGTCGTACTTGCAGGGCGCGTAGTTGCCGTGCCAGCCGACCACGTCCAGCGGCGAATGGCCGATCGGCGCGCGCCACAGGCGGCCCTGGAACTTGGCGATCAGCTCGAAGTCGCCCTCGATGTCCTCGTACGCCGCGCACGGCGTGAGGAAATCGCGCGCGTTGGCCAGGCCGTTGGAGCCGATCGGCCCGAGATCGGGCAGGCGGAACTGCGCGCCGAAGTTCTCGCAGGCGTAACCGCGCGCGTCGCCGTCCAGCAGCTCGACGCGCATGCGCACGCCGCGCGGCAGCAGCGCGATTTCCTGCGGCTCGATCTCGAGCACGCCGAACTCGGTGTGCAGGCGCAGGCGGCCCTGCTGCGGCACGATCAGCATCTCGGCGTCGGCGTTGTAGAAGTAGCGGCCGCTGCATCGAGGCGTTGGCGGCGTACAGATGGATGCCGATGCCGCTGTTGCGACGCCGCGCCGCCGTTGCCGGCCATGGCGAACAGTCCGTCGATGAAATCGGTCGGCGCCGACGGCGGCGGCAGCGGGCTCCAGCGCAGCTGGTTCGGCGTGGCCGGCAGTTCGTCGAAGCGGTTGTGGAAGCCGCCGTCGAACAGCATCTCGAACGGCGCCGTGCATGCGCGGCCGGGCGAATGCGGTACAGCCAGCTGCGCCGGTTCTGTGCCGCGGCGCGGTGAACGCCGTGCCGTGAGCTGCTCGGCGTAAAGGCCATGCGGCGCCCGCTGCGGCGAGTTGCGGCCTTCGGGCAGCGTGCCCGGCAAGGCCTCGGTGGCGAACTCGTTGCCGAAGCCCGACTGGTAGGCCGGCACGGTCAGAGCACTCCGCGCCGCATCTGGTCGCGCTCGATGCTCTCGAACAGCGCCTGGAAATTGCCTTCGCCGAAACCTTCGTTGCCCTTGCGCTGGATGATCTCGAAGAAGATCGGGCCGACCGCGTTGGTGGTGAAGATCTGCAGCAGCTTGCGCTGTCTTGGTCTCCAGATCGGCGTCGATCAGGATCTTGTTCTTGCGCAGCCGCGCCACGTCTTCGCCGTGGTTCGGGCACGCGCTCGTCGACCACGTCGAAATAGGTGTCCGGCGTATCCAGGAACTCGACGCCGGCCGCGCGCATGGCCTCCACCGTCGTGTAGATGTCGTTGGTGAAGCAGGCGATGTGCTGGATGCCTTCGCCGTCGTAGGCGTCGAGGTATTCGTTGATCTGCGACTTCGGATCGTGCGATTCGTTGAGCGGGATGCGCACCATGCCGTCCGGCGCGGTCATCGCCTTCGACAGCAGGCCGGTCTTGGCGCCCTTGATGTCGAAATAGCGGATCTCGCGGAAGTTGAACAGGCGCTCGTAATAGTCCGGCCCACTTCTCCATGTTGCCGGCGTACAGGTTGTGGGTGAGGTGGTCGATGAAGGTCAGGCCCAAGCCCTTCGGCATCATCTCCGCGCCCGGCATCCACTCCCAGTCCGGATCGTGGATGGTGCCCTTGTCGTCATAGCGGTCGACGATGTACAGCATGCAGCCGCCGATGCCCTTGATCACCGGCGCCGCCACGGCCTTGGTCAGTTCCAGGTCGCCGATCTGCTCGGCGCCGTTCTTCAGCGCCTGCACCCGCACCCACTCGGCCAGCTTGTTCACCCGCACGGCGAAGCCGCAGGCGGACGGACCGTGCTGTCTGGCGAATTCGGCGGCGAAGGAATCCGGATCCTCGTTGATCAGGAAGGTGCAGTCGCCCTGCCGGTAATTGGTGATCTTGCGGGTCTTGTGCCGCGCCACCGGCGTGAAGCCCAGCATCTTGAAGTAGGCGTGCAGCTTCTCCGGCTCCGGCGAGGCGAACTCGACGAACTCGAAGCCGTCGATGCCCATCGGGTTCTCGAAGGTGGTCGGCTTGATGCCGAGGTTGGGCTGGGCGTTCGCGGGATTGGGCTGGGCGTTCATGGCAGCTCTCCTGCGCGGCTTGCAGCGGTGGCGGCGATTATATAGTTTCATCTGAAACTATTTGCAAGCCGACCATGCCGATGACCCCAAACCGCACGCCGAACACGCCGTCCTCGAGCTCGACCGCTTCCTGCCCTACCGGCTGTCGGTGCTTTCGAACCGGATCAGCCAGGACATCGCCGCGCTGTATGGTGAGCGCTTCGGCCTGAACGTCACCGAATGGCGGGTCCTGGCGGTGCTCGGCCGCTACCCGGACCTGTCGGCGACCGAAGTGGCCGAGCGGACGGCGATGGACAAGGTCGCGGTCAGCCGCGCGGTGACCTCGCTGCTGGCCAGCGGTCGTTTGAAACGGCGCTTGCATGGCCAGGATCGCCGCCGCTCGGTGCTGCAGCTTTCGGCCAAGGGCTATCGCGTCTACGACGAGGTCGCGCCGCTGGCGCTGGATTACGAGCGGCGCCTGCTGGAAGGATTGCGCGCGGACGAGCGCGCCGCGCTCGATCGCCTGCTCAGCCTGATGGAGGAAAGCGAGTTGGCCACCCGCGAGCCGGCGGGCGAGGACTAGCCCCCGACAAGCGCGGGCAGGAACGCCGCGCGGCGGTCGGATCGGGGCGATCCGGCCCCGCGCTCACTCTTCAGTCGAAAAACTCACGGACGCCACGTTGTAGCCGCCCATGCTGGCGCCGCCCTCGACGATCATCGCCAGCGAAAAATCATTTTTCGCATCCCGATAAATGCACTCGAAGCCGCCCTCCTCGCGTTGCCGGCAGCCTTCGAAATTCATCGTTCGCCATTTGACCCCGAACAGCTTGTCCACCGCCTCGGGCGCGGCAACGCGCTGGGCGGAGACCCGCGTGCGCAGGCGCCAGGCCTGGTAAAGCCGTTGCGCCACTGCCTTGGGAGTCTTGCTCGATGCCGGCGGCGTGGCGGCGTTCGCCGCGGCGGCGAGGCCGGAAAGCAACAACAGCACGGACAACGCCTGGCCGAGCAACTTCTTCATGTCATTGGTCGCTCGAATCGGGTAGTCGAATGAACGAAGCCCGTGGCGACCATCGCGGTCGCCACGGGCCGGGTGTGCAGCGGGTTTACTTGACGCCGTGCATCAGCTTCTGGATCAGCGGCGCGATCAGGAACAGCAGCCCGCCCACGCCCAGCAATATCCAGAAGCCGAAGGTGTAGCCGGCAAGGCCGAGGCCACGGTCATGCCGCCTTCGCCGCTGACTTCGCCGGCGAAGATGCCGGACAGGTTGTTGCCGATGGCGGTGGACAGGAACCAGCCGCCCATGGCGAGGCCGACCAGGCGCAGCGGCGCCAGCTTGGTGACCATCGACAGGCCGATCGGCGACAGGCACAGCTCGCCGACCGACTGGATCACATAGACCATGAACAGGGTCCAGAACGGGATCTTGCCGGTGTCGTCGACCAGGGACTTGACAGCGCGAACATCAGCAGCAGGAAGGCCAGGCCGTTGATGATCAGGCCGAGGCCGAACTTGCGCGGAATCGACGGATTCGCCCTGCCCATGCGCACCCATAGCCAGGCCAGGACCGGCGCCAGCGCGATGATCGCGACCGAGTTGACCGACTGGAACCAGCCGACCGGGAACACGGCCAGCCGCCCGAAGTCGCGGTCGACGATCTTGTCGGCGAGGAAGTTGAAGGAACTGCCCGCCTGCTCGAAGAACATCCAGAACAGGATGTTGAACAGCAAGATCATCAGCATGGCGATCGCGCGATCGCGCGCGACGCCGCCGTCGCGGACGCCCTCGACCAGCATCATCGCGCACAGGCCCACGAACATCGGCGCCAGCACGATACCACTGCAATGGTCTTGGCGTTGATGGAGAGCAGGAAGTAGATCAGCGGAATCGCCAGCAGCGGCGCCGCATCAGGACGATCAGGACCTTCTGCTTGCCGCCGTCGCCTTCCGGCGGGCGGCCGATGCCTTCGAGCTGGCGGCGCCCGAACCAGAACCACACCAGCGACTACCAGCATGCCGAAGCCGGCGGCGAGGAACACGACCTTGTACGCCGGCATGTCATGGCGTTGCCGCCGAACATGTTCTCGGCCATCCAGCCGGTCAGCAGCGGCGCGAAGAACGCGCCGGCATTGATGCCCATGTAGAAGATGGTGAAGCCGGAATCGCGGCGTTCGTCGGCGACGCGTACAGCTTGCCAACCATGGTCGAGATGTTCGGCTTGAACAGGCCGTTGCCGGCGATGATCGTCGCCAGGCCGAACTTGAATATCTGCTCGCTCGGCAGCGTGATCATGAACAGTCCGACGGCCATGATCACCGCGCCCGAGCAGGATCGAGCGCTGGTAGCCGAGGATCTTGTCGGCGATATAGCCGCCGAAGATCGCGCCGGCATAGACCAGCGCCAGGTACGCGCCGTAGAGTCAGGCTGGCCGACTGCTCGCCGGTTGCGCTGCCGCCGTGGAACTGGGCGACGATGTACAGCACCAGCGCCCAGCGGATTCCGTAAAACGCAAAGCGCTCCCAGAACTCGGTCATGAACAGCATCCACAGGGGCGCCGGGTGGCCCATGACCTGCTTGAACTCTGGAATCGGCAGCCCCGGTCGGAGGCGTGTCTGCGGCACCGCTCATGCGGTTTCTCCCGGAAAATTGGATCGGATGGATTGCGCGGATCGGTGCCCGGCCCTGCGGCCGAGCCGCGATGGCCCGCAACATGTAACCGCTGACGGCGCCGATCCGTCAAACATGAACGGCTGCTGCGACGCAATGCATCAGGACCCGCGTGCCCAGCACGGTGCGCACGTCGAACAGTTCCGGGAAGAATTTCAGCTCCAACGCCTGTTTGAGGAATGCCACGCCCGAGCTGCCGCCGGTGCCGCGCCGTAGCCGATGATCCGCTCCACCGTCTTCATGTGCCGGAAGCGCCAGAGCTGGAAATTCTCTTCGACGTCCACCAGCTGCTCGCACAGCTGGTAGGCGTCCCAATGCGCCTCGCGTGTCCTCGTAGATCGCCTGGAACACCGGCATCAGCCCGGCTCGCGCGCGTGCGGCTGCGGCCAGTCGCGATCCAGGCAGTCGGCCGGAACGGCGTGGCCGCGCCGGGCCAGGTGGCGCAGGAATTCGTCGTACAGGCTCGGCGCCTCGCAGCACGGCACGCAGCTCGGCCTGCGCCGCGGCGTCGTAGTCGAAACACCCGACCATGTCGGCGTTCTTGTTGCCGAGCAGGAACTCGATCATGCGGTACTGCAGCGACTGGAAACCCGAGGCCGGCCCGAGCACGTGGCGGAACGCGAGGTAATCGCTGGGCGTCAGCGTTTCCAGCACCGACCACTGCTCGGACAGCTGCCGCTGGATCTGCTTGACCCGGGCGAAGATCTTCTGCACGGGTCGAGTTCGTCGCGCTGCAGGTGGGCGATGGCCGCGCGCAGTTCGTGGATCACCAGCTTCATCCACAGCTCGGACGTCTGGTGCTGGATGATGAACAGCATTTCGTCGTGGTGCGGCGGGTCGGACAGCGGCACCTGCGCCGACAGCAACGTCGGCAGTTGCAGGTAGCCGCTGTAGCTCAGGCGCTCGCGCAGGTCGGTGGTGATGCCCTGCTTCGAGCGGGCGCTGGTTGGGGGGCTGGGACATGGCGTGCTCAATAATATTGGACGGGCTGGCCCTAAAGGGTAACGCATCGGCCCGGCGACCGACAGTCGCGATACAATGCGCGGTCCTCGGACTGCGCCAGGCATTCCCGCGGACGCAATCTAGATGGCCTGCCTGGGAGGGCTCCATGCCAACTGTCGCGACTTTCGAAATCGAATACCTGCAATACCTCGGCCCCGACGGCACCCTGGTCCGCGAGGACCTGCCCGAATTCGCGCAGGACCGCCGCAAGCTGGTCGAGCTGTTCAAGAACATGCTGATAGTGCGCGTCTTCGACAGCAAGGCGGTCGCCCTGCAGCGCACCGGCAAGCTCGGCACCTACGCCTCCTGCCTGGGCCACGAGGCCACCCACATCGGCATCGGCAGCGCGATGCAGTACGACGATGTGTTCGCGCCCCAGCTACCGCGAGTACGGCGCGCAGTTCATGCGTGGGGTGAAGCCGCGCGAAGTGCTGATGTACTGGGGCGGCGACGAGCGCGGCAACGATTTCTCCGGCCCGCCGCACGATTATTCCTGGTGCGTGCCGATCGGCACCCAATGCCTGCATGCGGCCGGCGCGGCGCTGGCCTTCAAGCTGCGCGGCGAGCCGCGGGTCGCGGTCGCCTGCGTCGGCGACGGCGGCTCGTCCAAGACCGACACCTACGCCGCGATCAACTCGGCCGGCGCCTTCACCCTGCCCTTCGTGCAATGCATCATCAACAACCAGTGGGCGATCTCGGTGCCGCGCAAGGCGCAGACCGGCGCCAAGACCCTGGCCCAGAAAGGCATCGCCGGCGGCCTGGAGTGCCTGCAGGTGGACGGCAACGACATCATCGCGGTGCGCGCGGCCATGGACTTCGCGCTCAAGCGCGCGCGCAACGGCCACGGCGGCAGCGTGCTCGAATTCGTCACCTACCGCTTGTCCGACCACACCACCGCCGACGACGCCCGCCGCTACCGCGACGAAGAGGAAGTGAAAGCCGGCCTGGGAGCGCGAACCGTTCCTGCGCCTGCGCAAGTTCCTGACCGCGAAGGCGTGTGGAGACGAAGCAACGAGGAAGCGGCCTGGAAGGAAGAATGCAATCGCCTGGCCGACATCGAGGTCAACGCCTACCTGGAAACCAAGACGCAGCCGGTGGAAGCGATGTTCGATTTCATGTTCGCCGAATTGCCGCACGATCTGGCCGCGCAACGGGCCGAAGCGCTGGCCTGGGAGAAACGCTGATGGCCGCCGATTACCCTGATCGAAGCCATCACCCAGGCGCTGGCCTGGGAACTCAAGCACGACGAGACGCGTCGTCGTGCTGGGCGAGGACGTCGGCGTCAACGGCGGCGTGTTCCGCGCCACCGCCGGCCTGCAGCAGACCTTCGGCTCGCGAGCGCGTGATCGACACGCCGCTCGACGAAACCACCATCGCCGGCCTCACCGTCGGCCTGGCCACGCAGGGCATGAAGCCGATCGCCGAAGCGCAGTTCGACGGCTTCATGTATCCGATGGTCGACCACATCATCTGCCATGCGGCGCGCTTCCGGCATCGCACCCGCGGCCGCCTGCATCTGCCCGATGGTGCTGCGCGTGCCCTGGGGCGGCGGCATCCGCGCGCCCGAGCATCATTCGGAAGCCAACGAAGCGATCTTCACCAACGTGCCCGGCTTGCGCGTGGTCATGCCCTCGCTCGCCGCAGCGCGCCTACGGCCTGCTGCTGGCCGCGATCCGCGATCCGGACCCGGTGATCTTCTTCGAGCCAAAGCGCATCTACCGCCAGTACAAGGAAGAAGTGCCGGACGACGGCGAAGCCCTGCCGCTGGATGTCTGCTTCGTGCTGCGCGACGGCAGCGACGTGACCCTGGTGACCTGGGGCGCGCAGGTCAAGGAAACGCTCGAAGCCGCCGAGGCGCTGGCCAAGGAAGGCATCAGCGCCGAAGTGATCGACGTCGCCACGCTCAAGCCGCTGGACTTCGACACCATCCACGAATCGGTGAAGAAGACCGGCCGCTGCGTGATCGTGCACGAGGCGCCGCGCACCGCCGGTTTCGGCGCCGAGATCGCCGCGCAACTGGCCGAGAAATCGATGTTCGACCTGGTCGCCCCGGTCGAGCGCGTCACCGGCTACGACACCCACATCCCGCTGTTCCGGCTGGAAATGAAATACCTGCCGAGCGTCGAAAAAATCGTCGCCGCCACCAGGCGCACCCTGGCGGCCGGCTGAGCGCGGCACGAGAATTCGAACATGGCAACGAACAAGACGTTTTTCCTGCCCGACCTCGGCGAAGGCCTGCCCGATGCCGAAATCGTCGAGTGGATGTCAAGGTCGGCGATGTCATCCACCTGGACCAGCCGATGGTGTCGATGGAAACCGCGAAGGCCGTGGTCGAAGTGCCTCGCCCTATTCGGGCAAGCTGCTGCGCGTCGCCGGCGGCGCCGGCGATGTGATCACCACCGGCGCCTGGCTGGTGGAAGTGGAACTGGACCCGAGCCTGCCGCAACGCGCCGAGGCGCAGGACACCGGGCATGCGCACGGCGGCGGCCATGCCGCGCCACCGCCGCCAGAGCAATTGCCGTTGATGGGAAGCAGGCACCGGACCGGCCAGCGCTCGCGTCGAAGCGAAGATGCGGCAAACCGACGCCGGCACCGTGGTCGGCGCGATGCAATCGAGCGACGCGGTGCGCAGCGAACTGGCGATCGCCATCGGCGGCGTCAAGGCGATGCCGGCGGTGCGCGCGCTGGCGAAGAAACTCGGCGTCGACCTGCAATCGTGTCGCTGCCACCGGCGCCGATGGCGTGGTCACGCTCGCCGACGTGAAGCAGGCCGCCGACGCCGGCAGCGCGCGCGTTGGCGCGGCGCCTGCCCGGGTTGTCGAAACCGCCATTCCCGTGCGCGCCCCGGCGGCTGCGCCGGCGCAGGCCTACCGCGCGCCTGCCGCCCCGGTCGCCACGCGCAGCGAAGCGATGCCGCGCGCGACTTCCGCGCTCGATACCGACGAGCCGATCCGCGGCGTGCGCCGCAACATGGTCCGGGTGATGAGCCAGGCCCATGCCGAAGTGGTGCCGACCACGCTGATGGACGATGCCGACCTGCATGCCTGGTCGCATGGCGAAGACATCATGGCGCGGCTGATTCGCGCACTGGTCGTTGCCTCCGCAGCCGAGCCCGCGCTCAATTCCTGGCTCAACGCGAAGGAAGGCACGCTGCGTCGTCATTCGCGCGTCGATGTCGGCATCGCGGTCGATTCGCCGGAGGGCCTGTTCGTGCCCGCGTTGCGCAACTGCGAGCAACTCGATCCGCTGCAGGTGCGCGCCGAACTCAACCGCCTTCGCGACGGCGTCAAGAATCGCAGCCTGCCGGCCGAAGACCTGACCGGCTACACGCTCATGCTCTCCAACTTCGGCGTGTTCGCGGGCAAGTACGCCACGCCGATCGTGGTGCCGCCCTGCGTGTGCATCGTCGGCGCCGGACGCCTGCACCATGCGGTGATTCCGGTTCTCGGCGGCATGGAAACGCACCGGATGATGCCGCTGTCGCTGAGCTTCGATCACCGCGCGGTGACCGGTGGCGAGGCCGCGCGCTTCCTGCGCTTCCTGATCGACGACCTGCAACGGCCGAACTGACCGGGGCGGCGCGCGTGGCACGTCGCCTTGCCGGCTTCATGATCGATTGCCAGGGCGCGGAGCTGGCTTCGGCGAGCGCCTTCTGGAGCAGCGCGCTTGGCCTTGCCGGTTCTCGATCCGGATGAAGGCGGCGAAGGCCGCTACGCGGTGCTAGGCAACGCCGCCGGCGGATTGCATGTCGAAGTGCAGAGCGTCGAGCACGAGTCGCGCCTGCACCTGGATATCGAAGCCGATGACATCGACGCGGAAGCCAGCCGCCTGGAGGCGCTGGGCGCCACGCGCATCGGCAATCCACGTGGACGCTGGTGGGTCATGCAGGCGCCCAGCGGCCATCGTTTCTGTGTGATCCGCTGGCGCGATCGCGGAGCGCCCTCGACTCCCGCATCGACCTCGGCAGACGTCCGTCCACCACAGCGGCCTGGTCGCGCTGGTGATCGACTGCCCGGTCGAATCCCTCGAAGCGGCGCTGCAGTTCTGGAGCGCCGCGCTGCAACGCCCGATCGTCAGCCACGACCAGGACGGCGACGGCAAGTACGCCGAACTGCAGTCAGCCGAAGACGAGCCCTTCCTGCTGCTGCAGAAGGTCGAGCATCGCGGCGCGCGTCCACCTGGACATCGAAACCGATGATCTCGATGCGGAAGTCCGGCGACTGGAAGCGTTGGGCGCGCAACGCATCGCCTTCGTGCGGCGCTGGTGGGTCATGCAGGCGCCCACCGGTCATCGGTTCTGCGTGGTGCGCCAGCAGCCGCAGAAGCCCGGCATCAGGCTCAACGCCTGGAGCTGAAGCAGCCCCGTTGTCAGGCCGCTGTTTCGGCGAAGGTCGCCAGGGCCTCGATCACATCAGCCAGCTCGACGTTTTCGGACAGGGCGCCGAGAAATTCCGAACCCAGGTGCAGGCCCAACGCAACTTCGTGCCGAAGCTCTGCAGACACGCCGTGCTTGAGACGGGCAATCAACACCCCGACATCGCGCGCCGAAGTATGGCCCGCGCTCTGCAGCAACTGCCTGCCGTCGGCATCGAGCAGCTTGAAGTAGAATTTTCCGTCGCTGTCGCGGTATTGCTTGAACGACGCCTGCCTGGCTGGCTGGCCGGCGACCGCTCCCGATTTGCTCGACTTGCCGGGCAGCTCGCACAGGTCGCGCAGCCCGACTGCCTGCCGCAACTCGGCGATGAACGGGACGGTGATGGTGCGCGCCTTGATTGCACCCTCCCGCAACACGGCCTCTATCTCGATCGGCTGGTCGATCAGGGACTGGTACTTGTCCCGCATCGGCGCCACCTGGCGATCCACAAGCTCGAACAGCGCCTGCTTGGCGTCGCCCCAGCCGATGCCGTCGGCGAAGGCCGCGCGCATTCCCGCGGTTTCCTCCGCCGAGGCGAAGGCCTGGTAGAGCTGGAACAGCGCCGACCCGTCCGTGGCTTTCGCCTCGCCCGGGGCGCGCGAGTCGGTGACGATGCTGAAGATCAGCTTCCTCAATTCGGCCGGCGGGGCGAACAGTGGAATGGTGTTGTCGTAACTCTTGCTCATCTTGCGGCCGTCCAGGCCCGGCAAGGTCGCCACGCTGTCATCGATCGCGGCGCTGGGCAGCACGAAGTGCTCGCCGTAGATATGGTTGAAGCGTGCGGCGAAGTCGCGCGCCATCTCGATATGCTGCACCTGGTCCCGACCCACCGGCACCTTGTGCGCGCCGAACATCAGGATGTCGGCGGCCATCAGCACCGGGTACATGAACAGCCCGGCGCTGATTCCCGCATCGGGGTCTTCGCCGTCGGCGACGTTCCTGTCCACCGCCGCCTTGTAGGCATGGGCGCGGTTGAGCAGGCCCTTGCCGGCCACGCAGGTAAGCAGCCAGGTCAGCTCCGGAATCTCCGGAATGTCCGACTGCCGGTAGAACCAGACCGTGTTCGGATCCAGCCCGCAGCGAGCCAGCTTGCGGCGATCTCCAGCGTCGAGCGCTGCACGCGAACCGGATCCTGCACTTTCACCAGCGCGTGGTAGTCGGCCAGGAAGTAGAAACTCTCGACGCCAGCTTGATGGCTGGCCTCGATGGCCGGGCGGATCGCCCCGGCGTAATTGCCCAGGTGCGGTGTGCCGGAGGTGGTGATGCCGGTCAGGACGCGTTGCTTTTTCATGGAATCGCCAGAGTTGCCCTGGCGCTAGTTTAGCGGCTAACCCCGTTTTGCAGGGCTGTGCGTTTGTCTGTGTACCCCAACCGGAGACCCGCCATGAAACGCCTGCTCGCCTGCCTCGCCCTGCTCTGCCTGGTTCCGCTCAGCGCCTGCGCCCACGCCGACTCGTTGATCGACGTGCAGGTCGTGGACCTGGACCAGGGCAACACCCTCGGCCGCATTCCCTACGCGGGCCGCGACTATGTCGCGGGCCAACCCGGCCACCGCTTCTCCGTATCGCTGCAGAACCTGACCGGCGAACGCGTGCTGGCCGTGCTTTCCGTGGATGGCGTCAACGCGGTCAGCGGCCAGACCGCCAGCGCCTCGCAGGCCGGCTATGTGCTCGAGCCCTGGCAGCAGGTGGAGATCCGCGGCTGGCGCAAGAGCTATGCCGACATCGCGGAGTTCTACTTCACCGCGCTGCCCGACAGCTATGCCGCGCGCACCGGGCGACCGCAAAACGTCGGCGTGGTCGGCGTCGCGGCGTTTCGCGAGCGCCGGCGGGAGCCCATCGCCTACCAGCCCGCGCCGATGATCGGCGCCATGGAGAAGTCCGCAGCCGACAGTTCCGCCGGCGCCAGCGCTGGCCGCGCCGAGTCGAACGCGCCCTCCGCCATGGCCCAGCAGATCGGCACCGGGCACGGCCAGCGCCGCTACGATCCGGTCAGCCAGACCGAGTTCGAGCGGGCCAGCAAGTGGCCCGACCAGCGTATCGCCGTGTACTACGATTCCATCGACGCGCTGGTGGCGCGCGGCATCATCCGCGACCGCGGCTATGGCCGGCAGCCGGACCCGTTTCCGATCGGTTTCGTGCCGGACCCCCAGTGACATCCAGGCAAGAAAAAGGCCGCCGGTTTCCCGGCGGCCTTCGTGTTCGATCTCGCGGGAATCAATCCTTGCCGGAGGCGTCCTCGATTCCCTTGCCTGCGGACTGGACGTCCTTGCCTACGCCAGCCACGGTGTGGCACGCGCCCAGGAACAGCGCGGTGAAGCTGAGCAGAGCGAAAGTTAGTGCGAGGCGCTTCATTCGTTACCTCCAGTGGGGTTGCGGGTGCGCGGGAAAACTCGTTCCCGCTGCGGGATTGACGGCCTAGTCTAGCCAGCTAGTCCGGCCGGCCGCAACCTCCTGCGCACCTTGGCCCGGGCAGGTCCAAAACGACACGGGCCGGACGTTGCCGTCCGGCCCGCGTTCAAACGCAATCAACTATCGGCGCAAGCCGATCGGTTTAATTGCCCTGGGCAGTCTCGGTCACTTCTTCGCCCACTTCCGAGACGTCCTTGCCGGCGCCTGCGATGGTGTGGCACGCGCCGAGGAAAGCGGTGGTGAAGCTGAGCAGCAGCAAGGTGAGTACGAAACGCTTCATGATGGAACTCCAGTTCGGTTGGGTGCGCGTGCACTGTACGGGCCGCCCCATGAACGGGAGGCTGGCAACGCAGGCGCCAATCGAATTTCGTTCAGGCAAGGTTGGCAGGGCTGCCGGCTGCGATTCAGGCAACGTCGCGCATCAAGGTCGACTTGCCGAACAGGCTCTCGACCAGGTCCACCGCCAGGATGGCCGTCTTGTTGTGCTCGTCGAAGGCGGGATTCAACTCGACGATGTCGATCGAACCCAGGCTGCCGGCATCGGCGATCATCTCCATCACCAGTTGCGCTTCGCGATAGTTCGGGCCGCCAGGCACCGTGGTGCCGACGCCCGGTGCGATCGCAGGATCGAGAAAGTCGACATCGAAGCTCACGTGCACATGCGTATTCGCATCGATGCCTTCCAGCGCCTCTTCCATCGCCCGTTTGATGCCGAGCTCGTCGATGTAGCGCATGTCGTAGATATCCAGCCCGTGTTCCTTGACCAGGCGTTTCTCGCCTGCATCGACCGAGCGGATGCCGATCTGGCGAATACTGTCGGCGCGGATCGCCGGCGCGCTGCCCCCCAGCGTGGTCAACGCGGCCGGTCCGACACCGCACAGGCAGGCGACCGGCATGCCGTGGATATTCCCGGACGGCGTGACTTCATGGGTGTTGAAATCGGCGTGCGCATCAAGCCACAGGATGCGCAGGTTCTTGCCGCGCTCGGTGCAGTAGCGCGCGACGGCGGTGATCGAGCCGATGCCGAGGCAATGATCGCCGCCCAACAGGATCGGAAGCTCGCCGGCTTGCAGGCTGGCGTACATCGCATCCATCACGGCGCGGTTCCACTCCACCACTTCGGGCAGGTGCCGATAGCCATCGACCGGCGGCAGCCAGGGATTCACCGGGCCGGCCAGGTTGCCCTTGTCGAGCACCTGCAGGCCGCGCTCGCGCAACGCCTGCGCCAATCCGGCCACACGCAGGGCCTCCGGTCCCATGGAGGCGCCGCGATGACCGGCCCCGATGTCGGTCGGCGCGCCGATCAAGGCGATGGTGCGGGGAGTGCTTTCGGTTTGCATGGGGAACCCTGGTTCGTTTGCGGCGAAGGTTAGCAGACCCGCCGGATCGGCATCGACTTCACTGGCGGTCGATCGGCTCGATCAACTGCGGCCCATTGCTGCGTGGATTGCCCACCGCCCGGCTCACCGCATGCCAGGCCAGCGCGGGCGGGTGCGCGCTGGCGGCGATCGCCGCCGCCTGTTCGACGCCGCCATGCAGCCATTCGCCCAGCACCGGCGGCTTGAGCATCATCGGTGCGCGGTCATGCAGTTCCAGCATGGCCCCCTCGGCGTCCCGGGTGACGATGCTGAAACTCCTGATCCAGTCGCCCGCGGGCGATTTCCAGTTTTCCCATAACCCGGCGAACATCAATACCGGCCCGGCCGCATCGTGTATCCAGTACGGTTGCTTGACGCCTGCTTCGACGCGCCATTCGTAGTAGCCGCTGGCTGGCACCAGGCAACGGCGTGTTTTCCATGCGCTGCGAAAGGCCGGCTTGGTCGCCGCGGTCTCGATGCGCGCATTGATCATCGAAGCGCCGATCTTCATGTCCTTCGCCCAGCCGGGCAGCAGGCCCCAGCGCATCTTTTCGGCGGACGCCTTGTCCGGCCCCTCGGCAATCAGCACCCAGCTCGATTGCGAGGGCGCGACATTCCAGGAAGGCTCGATCGGATCGTCCGGCACGATCAGGTCGAGCCCCTGCGAAAATGCGTGGACCTGTTGCCAGGTCATGTCCCGGGAAAATCTGCCGCACATGGCGTGGACTCCGCGTGCCCGCGGCCGACGCGGCCGCGATTGACCATCGCTCGACGGTAAAACCTGCGAAAGGATATTCGCACAAGCCAGGCTGGGCCGCTTCGCGGCAAAGTGATCGAGCGGCAGGGGCTGTTACAATGCGGGCGCAGGCTCGGCGACCAGTGCCGCGGGGGGCATGCGATGCGGGATGTTCCAGGATATGAGTTCATTCGCGAGCTCGGGCGCGGTGGGATGGCCGTGGTCTACCTGGCGACGCAGACGTCGCTGCAGCGGCCGGTTGCGCTCAAGCTGCTCGATCGCAACGCGGCCGATTACGACGAGATCGCGCAGCGTTTCATCAATGAGGCGCACACGCTCGCTGGGCTGCGCCATCGCAATATCGTCACCATCTACGACATCGTCGAATCCGACCAGGGCGACTTCATCAGCATGGAGTACCTGGAAGGCGGCAGCCTGGCCGATCGCCTGGCCGTTGGACTGACCCTGCAGGAAAGCCTGTCGATACTCGCGCAACTTGGCTCGGCGCTCGATGCGGCCCATGCCCAGGGCGTGGTCCACCGCGACATCAAGCCCGACAACGTCCTGTTCCGTGACCCGGTCACGCCCGTACTCACCGACTTCGGCATCGCCCGCCGGATCTCCGGTCAGTCCCAACGCGTGACCCAGGCAGGCCTGGCGGTTGGAACACCCAGCTACATGTCGCCCGAACAGATCTCGGACGATCCGATCGACGGCCGGGCCGACCAGTACAGCCTGGGTGCGATGTGGTTCGAGATGCTGACCGGCAGGACGCCCTACCAGGCCGAGAGCACCGCCGACCTGCTGGTCGCGCACCTGGCCCGGCCGATACCGGAATTGCCGACGGAACTGGCCGCGCTGCAGCCGGTAATCGAACGCATGCTGGCCAAGCGGCCTTCCGCGCGCTATCCCGACCTGGCCTCGATGCTTGCCGACCTGGGCCGCCGGCTGCTGCATGCGCCGGAGTTGCTGAGGGCGCCGCCGGGCACGAATCCGGTCAGTCCCACCGAACGCCTGCACCAGTTGGGCTTCCCGACCACCGCGGTGCGAGCGCTGCTGTCGAACGAATCGCTGATGACCTCCACCGGCAATCTGGCCGTGCCGGACGGGGCAGCACGCCCGCGAAAACGCATCGTCGCGATAGCGGCGCTGATCGCCGTGGCCGCGATGCTCGTCGCAGTGCTGAGCTTTCGCCTTGCTGGCGACAAGACTCCACCCCCCGTCACCCAAGCAGAGTCGGCGCAGGCGACTGCGGCCGTGCCCAAGTCGCCCGAGGCGACGATGCGGTCCATCGCGGTGCTGCCCTTCGCGGACCTGAGCCAGAAGCAGGACCAGGCCTACATGTCCGAAGGCCTGGCCGAAGAACTGCTCAACCTGCTGACCAAGGTTCCGGGACTGCGGGTGATCGCCCGCACGTCGTCGTTCTCGTTCAAGGACAAGTCGGCGGACGTGGCGACCATCGCCAAGGCGCTTGGCGTGGACCACATCCTGCAAGGATCGGTGCGCGAGTCCGGGCGACGCATTCGCATAAGCGCGCAATTGATCCGGGCGAGCGACAGTTCCCAGGTTTGGTCGGAAACCTACGACCGGACGGTCGATGATGTCTTCGCCGTGCAGGACGAGATCGCCGCGGCCGTGGTCACTCAGCTCAAGATCACCCTGATGGGCGAACCGCCGCGCGTGCAGCAGACCGACCCCCGGGCTTATGCGCTTTTCCTCAAGGCGCGCCAGGCATCGCGCCGCGGCGACGCCGAAAGCCTCGATCTTGCGATCTCGCTCTACCAGCAGGCGCTGGCGATCGATCCGAACTACGCGCCGGCGTGGGTCGGCCTTTCATCCCGCTATTCCAACCAGGCCAACGCTGGCCAGTTGCCGATCGAGGAAGGCTTCCGGCTGGCTCGCGATGCGGTGGACAAGGCCATCGCCATCGATCCCGATTCGGGACGCGCCTATGCGCAGCTCGGCTTCATCGCGATGAACCACGATGGCGACCTGGTCGCGGCGGCAAGCCACCTTGAGCGTGCGCTTGCGCTGGCCCCTGATGACGTCGGCAGCATCCTCAACGCGGCGCGGCTCGCGCAAGCCCTGGGCCGGTTCGACCAGGCCACGGCATTCGACCAGTACGTGGCCACGCACGACCCGCTGAATGCGCGTGCGCTGTACAACCTTGGCGTCGACCATTTCTACGCCGGGCAGTTGGACGAAGCCATCGCCAGTTGGCGCGAAACCCTGGCCCTGAGTCCCGGATTCATCGGCGCCTCGTTCAACATCTCCGTGGCGCAGTTGCTGCGCAATGAGCCCGAAGCGGCGATGGACTCGCTGAAAGCCGAGCCGGAGCCGGTGTGGCGGATGATCGGGCTGCCGATGATTTACCACGCACTGGGCAAGCATGCGGAATCGGACGCGGCCCTTGCGGCATTGACGGCGTCGAATGCGGGCGATTCCGCCTACAACATCGCCTACATACACGCGATGCGCGGCGAAACCGACCTGGCCTTCGAGTGGCTGCAACGGGCGATTGAAAACCACGACACCGGCCTGTCGGACATCGCCTTCGAGCCCACGCTGGCGTCCCTGCACGGGGACGCGCGCTGGCTGCCCTTGCTCGAGAAACTGGGCAAGGCGCCCAGACAACTTGGCGCGGTTCGATTCGACGTCGCGTTGCCGCCAGTCGTCGAAAGATGAGCTGATGCTGCCAGGACGTCCGGCTCAGCGCGCGCCGTGCTTCTGGTAGGTGCCGACGAGTTCCGCGCTGGCGATGACATGCCCGTGCATCGCTGCTTCAAGGGCGCGCTTGTCGGGCGTGGACAAATCGCCCAGCAGCACGTCGAGTGCATACAGCTTGTGGAAGTATCGGTGCCTCCCGATCGGGGGACATGGCCCGCCATAACCGGCGCGCTTCCAATCGTTGCGCCCCTGGCGCGTGCCGGCCGGCAGCGCGGCCTTCGCCACGGCTTGCGGCAATCCACGCGAGTTTGGCGGCAGGTCGTACAGCAGCCAGTGCACCCAGGTCATCTTCGGCGCCGCGGGATCGGGAGCGTCCGGATCGTCGACGATCAGCACCAGGCTTTTCGCACTTGCCGGTACGCCTTGCCAGGCCAGCGGCGGAGAAAGATCCTGGCCCTCGCAGGTGTACTGCGAAGGTATCGCTCCGCCGGGGGCGAAGGCCGTGGAAGTCAGGGTCATGGTCATGGCGCGCTCCGAAGGCAAACCGCCAGCATGTGCCGTCGCCAGAAGGCCACAGGCCACGATCGTCGTCAGTGACTGTCGGAACCGGAGCATGGGCATTCTCCCAAGGCTATCAGCCACCGATTCAGGTGAACGGTCCTGGTGCCGGCACCCGGATTCGAACTGGGGACCTACGCATTACAAGTGCGTTGCTCTACCAACTGAGCTATGCCGGCGCAGGGTCAATTCTACCGGGGTGGCGGCCAAACCGAAATCACGGGCCGGGCGGCGCTGCCGCGCATGGCGTGGATACGGCCTTCTGGGCAGTGCCGGGCAACGCCGCCTGCCAGTCGAAGCCCGCCGGCGCGGCCAGGTCGATCCACCACTGCTGCACCGGCTCGGTGCGCGTTTCGACGGTCGGGTTGTAGCCTAGCGCCGCCACTTGTTCGCGGCGCTTGGTGGCGTTCTCCAGTTCACGGAAGATGCCGAGCGAGATCGTGTCCTGCTGGTCGCCGGCGGTCACCACGTAATAATCGGTAATGCCCTTGGCGGACAAGGCGCGCGCCGTTTCCAGCGCCTGCGCCCGACTTCCCGCGGCCGGCAGGAACACACGGTAGCCGCGCAACGAAACCGCCGCCACTTCGCGGAACTGGATGCTCTCGACCTGCGGCATCAGCGTGTTCATCGCCTTGCGCAGGTCGGCCGGCGTGGAGAACGGGCCCAGGCTCAGGCACACCGACGTCGGACCGGGGACTTCGGGCGCCGCAGTGAGTTCGGCCGCATCCACCGGCGCCGGCAAGCGCTCGGTCTCGCTGAGCAGGGTCAACGAGGGCACGCCCGGGTCGGCGGCTGGAAGCACCGGCGATGGGGGTTCGCGATGCACGACCCACCAGACGGCGACGCCGAGGTTCATGCACAACAACAATACGATCAGCGCGCGCAGCAGCATTCAGCGCTCCGCGTCCCGGACGAACAAAGCCAGCCCGTCCAGCACCAACGAAGGCAGGCTGATCGTTCGAGGATGCTCGAGCGCGGCGAGGATTTCCGCTCCGCCGCCGGTGAGCAGCAAGGTCGGCATCGAACCCAGTCTTTCCTGCGCCTTGCGCAGGGAGCGCTCGACCAGGCCGAGCGCGGCCGACTGTGCGCCCGAGGCGATGGCGTCCGCGGAATCGTTGGCAAAATCGCTGGCCCGGCCTTCAGGCAAATCGAGCTGGGCGAAACGCTGCGCGAGCGCGGCGCGCATGTGCGCCGGCATGGGCGAGATCAGCCCGCCGACGTGGACGCCATCGACGCCAAGCAGGTCCACGGTCAGCGCGCTGCCGGCCGAGACGATCAGCCACGGACCATCGTTGCGTTCGCAAGCGGCGAGCAATGCCAGGAAGCGGTCGACGCCCAGGCGCGAGGGCTCGGCATAGGCGATGCGCAGCCTTCCACGCCTGGCCTGCGTCTGGACCGGGAACACGGACAGGCCGGCCTGTTGCAACGCCTCGATGACCGCCGTCGTGCGCCCGACCGACGCGACCGAGGCCAGCCACGCTTGCGCGCCGGCGCCGTCCGCGCCGATGCGCTCGAGCAACGCAGCCAGTGGATCCAATTCCCCGTGACCGATGGCGATTACCTCGCCGAGATTGCCATGCGCATCGAGTTGCGCGCATTTCAGGCGCGAGTTGCCCAGGTCGATGAGCCAGTGTTTTCGAATCGCGTTCATGCCGGGCGCAGGCTCACTTCGCCGCTGTGGAAGTTTCGTTCCCGTTCGCCCTGGCGAACGCGCAAGGCGCCGGACTCGGTGATGCCCGCGCAGATGCCCTCGTGCACGGCCGGTCCGTCGAGGATGCGTACGGGTTTCCCGGCGAGCGTGTCGAGTCGGCGCCAGCGCGGCAGGAACGGCGACAGGCCTTCCCGTTCGAATTGCTCGAGCGCAGGCAACAGCGCATCGAGTAGCGCCGCAACCAGCGCATTGCGCGAGGTCGCGCCACCACCCAGGCCGGCCAGGTCGCACCAGGGCTGGTCGATCTGCGCGGCGTGGGCTTCAGGCATGCGCACATTGATGCCGATGCCGATGACCGCCTGCGTTCCTGCCCGGGCGTCGCTGCCCAACTGCACGAGGATGCCACCAAGTTTTTTTCCATCCGCGACCAGGTCGTTCGGCCACTTCACTCCGATGCGGTTCTCGACCGACTCACCGGCAGCCCCACCCTGCGCCCGGGAGAACCGGGCATTCAGGGCCTCGGCGACGACGACACCGACCACCAGGCTCAGACCGGAGAGTCCGGCTACTGCAACGGCAAACCGGCGCGAGAGGCTCATGTACAGATTGGCGGCCAGCGGGGATGCCCAGGCGCGACCGCGACTACCCTGCCCGGCGGTTTGCCGCTCAGCCAGGAAGATCGCGCAACCTTGCTGCGGCGTCGGCCCTGCCAATGCATCGGCCTGGGTCGAACCGGTCTCGAAGGCCAGGGACACCGAGGCGACCTGCGCGCGCGATGCGGCATCCATGGCCGACAGGATTTCATCGCGATCGAGCAGTTGCACCGGGTCGGCCAACTCGAATCGGGCGCCGCCATTGTTGATGATGGCCACGCCCGCTTCGCGCAGCTGATCGAAACCGGCGCTCACCGCGGACTCATCCAGCGAAAGATCATTGGCCAGCTCGCTCGCCGTGGCGGGGCCGCGGCACAAGCGCATCAGCAGCGCGTGCTCGCTCACGTGCGCTTCCGGGAAAACAGGCGGCCGAGTACCCGCATCCGCTCGGAGCGCGGCTCGGTGCCGGCGCGCAGTCGGACCAGGTTGCCGCGGTGGGTGTAGATCAGGAACAAGGCCACGATGGCGGCGAAACCGATCCTCGCCCCGTCGGCGCCCGAGACCAGCGCGAACAGCAGCAGGCTCACCCCCGCCAGAACCGTCGACAGCCCGACATAGCCGCCCCACATCATGCTCAGGAACCAGATCGCGAACAGGGGAAGCAAGCCCTGCGGCCAGAGGACCGCCAGCCCGCCGACGACGGTGGCGGCGCCCTTGCCGCCGCGGAAGCCGTGGAATATCGGCCAGACGTGTCCGGCCGCGGCGGCCAGCGCACAGGCGTAGGGCCATGCCGGGCTTGCCGCTGGCGGCAGGAAGCGCAAGGCCAGCCAGCAGGCCAGTGCGCCCTTGCCGACATCGATGAGCACGGTGCCCAGCGCGAACTTCAGGCCCTGCGTGCGCAATGCGTTGGTGCCGCCGGCATTGCCGCTGCCCACGGTGCGGATGTCCACGCCACGCACCTTGCCGAGCAGCAGGCTGCCCGACACCGAGCCGAGCAAGTACGCAATCAAAAGGAGCAGCAGCGCGGTGACCATGCGCGATTATTGCGCGAAACGACGCGAGTGTTTCAGGCGTCGACCGGCAGCACGCTGATCACCAGCGCGCCCGGGTCCGGCATGCGCGCCGATCGCGGGGCCGGTTTCGACCAGCCAGGCATCCTGGCAGTCGAGCAGGAGCCTCATCTGCTGCAGGAGAATTTCGCCATCGGCGCGGGCATCGCAATGACCGACGATGACGCGCCAGCGTTTCGAATGGTCGAGGCGCTTGGCTACGTAGGCGGCGAACCGCTCGGGCACGCGTCGTTTGCCTAAAAGGCCGCCGGCTACCCGCAAGCGTCCCTCCGGCGTGACCTTGGCAACCGGCGTCAGGCCGAGCCCCTGCACCAGCGGCTTGCTCCAGGCAGGAACGCGGCCGCCACGCACGGCCAGGGTCAGGTCGCGGGTGACCGCCCAGGTCCGCGTCTGGCCGCGCAGGCGCTCGATCGTTCGCAGGATGCTGGCGGCATCGTCGCCGCGCAGCGCGGCTTCGGCGGCGGCGATGCTCAGCAGGCCCTGCCCGCCGGCGGCATTGGCGCTGTCGAAGATGAAAGTGCGATCGGGATGGCCGCGTTGCGCCGCGGTTTCCGCCGACTGGATGGTGCCCGATACCGCCCGCGCGACACCCAGGTAGATCAGGGCCGGATGATGCGAAAGCAGGAATTCGAATTGCCGGCGGAAATCGCCGGGCGAAGGCTGGCTGGTTCGCGGCAGCACGATTTCCTCGCGCAGCTTGCGATAGAACTCCGAAGGCGTCAGCCCGATCTTGTCCAGGTAATCCTGGTCGCCGAAGTTCAGCCGAAGCGGCACCACGTGGATATTCAGTGCTTCGGCCAGGCCTTCGGGCAGGTCGGCCGAGCTGTCGGTGATGATCGCCACGCCGCTGCCGCCGGCGGCCGTTCGCGCCTGTGCGCGCATATCATCCGCCTTGGTTGCCTCGACCCGGCCGAAGCGCGCCGCCACGTCGAACAGCGCTTGCGGGTCGCCTACGTGCGCATGCAAACGGATGCGCGCATGCGAACCGGCGACCACCACGCAGGAAGCGCCGAGATCGCTGACCGCCGCGCGCAGTCCGGCGCGATCCAGTCCCTCGCCGAGCAACAGGCATTCGCTGCACCAGCGATGCTCGGGATCGGCATCGAAGATCTCGCCATGGACCAGCGCCGCCTCCAGGTCGGCCTCCGCCTCGAGCGTCTCCGCATCGACGTGGCCGCTGGCCATGAAATCGCCGATGCCCTCGAGCAGGTCAAGGAAGCCCTGGGCGCCGGCATCCACCACACCGGCCTTGGCCAGCACCGGCAGTTGCCTTGGCGTATTGGCCAGGGCGCGACGGGCTTGTTCCAGCGCCCGGCCGAACCAACGGCGGGCATCCGTGACCCCGTGTTGCGGCTCCAGCGCTTCGGCGAACGCGCTGATCACGCTCAGGATGGTGCCTTCGCGTGGCTCCGACAGCGCCTGTCGCGCCGAGAGCGAGCCGGCACGCACCGCCCAGGCCATGTACTCGGGCTCGATCGCCACCCGGCTGCCGATGCTCTCGGCCACGCCGGTGAAGAATTGCGCCAGGATCGCGCCGGAATTTCCGCGGGCGCCGTCGATGGCGTCCTCGCCGACCTTGCGCATCAACTCCCCGGCCCCGGCCGTGCGCCGGCTCAGCGCACCGGTCAGGACACTGCCCAGGGTGAAGGCCAGGTTGCTGCCCGTATCGCCATCCGGCACCGGGAACACGTTGATCTTGTTGAGGACATCGCGATCGGCGATCACCCGCCGGGCACCGGCTATGAGCGCCCGACGAAGGGCTGGGCCGCGGATGCGCAGGCGTGGGGTATCCAGGACGATCGAATTCATTGCCGGGCAGTCTGCCGCATGGCGGGCATCCAGGACATGCTGCGGCGCATCACGGCCCTGCATCGGCGAAGGGTTGCGGATACAATCCCGATGCAACCAAACGCCTGTCCAGGGCATCTGACTTGCAAGCCCGCCTTTCCGAGCACGACCATGTCACGTTTTCTGCCCGTCCTATGCCTGTTCCTGTTCGCCGCCACGGCGTCGGCCGGCACGCCAGTCGCGGGCGATGACCCTGTCGACAACAGCGTGCAAGCCGGTCAAGGCAGCCACGACGAGCAGCACGCCGGACGGCGATGCGAAGGTGGGTGGGCGTCCGGTCATCACTCCCGCGCACAGCAGCAGCTCGCACGCCGTGACGCCGCGATGGCACAGCCTGTTGCCGGGGATGATCCGCTGAGCTTCAGAGTCCCGGCGGGAAATGCACGCTGAAACGCGCGCCGCCAAGCTCCGTTGATTGCTCCACTGTCAGCTCGCCGCGGTAGGCGCGCACGATGTCCTGCACGATCGCCAGGCCGATGCCGTGGCCCTGCACCCGTTCGTCGCCGCGGACGCCGCGTTGCAGCAGGTGATCGATGTTCTTCCGGCGCAATGCCCGGGCCGTCGTCTTCCACTGCGATATAGCACGCCGCGCGCGGCGATCGCCGATGCCCGGCTCCATCCTCACGGTCAGCAACACCCGCTGCGCCGACCACTTGAAGGCGTTCTCGAGCAGGTTGCCGATCAGTTCCTGCAGGTCGCCCAGTTCGCCGTAGAAACTGGCGGCCGGCATCGATTTCGAACTCGCAGACCACGCCCTTGCTCAGCGTAGACCTTCTCCAGGCTGGCGACGATCTCCTCGGCGCGCGGCTCGATCGGCGACCGGCGCCGAGAACAAGGCATGGCCGCTGCGGGCGGCGCGCGAGAGCTGGTAGGACACGATCTCGTTCATGCGCTGCGATCTGCCCGTCGACCTCGCGGCGCAACTCGCCGTCGCTGGTCGCCGCTGTCCAGGCGCGCGCGCAGCACCGCCAACGGCGTCTTCAGGCTGTGCGCGAGGTCCGACAGGGTGTTGCGGCTCTGGTCGAGGTGCTTGTACTCGCTCTCGATCAGGGCGTTGATGCTGTCGGTGATCTGCTCCAGCTCCGGCGGATGGCTTGCCCGACAGGCGCTCGCTGACGCCGCGCTGCACGCGCGACAGTTCGCGCTCCAGCACGCGCAGCGGCTGCAGGCTCCAGCGCAGCACCAGCATCTGCACCAGCAGCAGCAGACAGGCGCCGCCAGTCCCAGGTAGCGCCACAGCGCGCGACGGAAAACGCCGACCTGCACGTCGAGTTGTTCGCGTGTCTTCGTAGATCGCGATGGTGAAACGGGTCGACCGTGCCCGGCTGGCCGGTTTCGCCCTGCTCCCAGGCCAGGCCGTAGCTGAAGCGGTAGACCTCGTGGGCACGCCCTTGTCATCGACGAAGGTCAGGGGCGTCTCTTCGAATCGCTGCTCGCCCGGCTTGAGCAACTCCGGCTCGGGCAGGGACCGGCCCAGCACCGGACGGCGAATCCCAGCGAAAGGTCTGGCCGCGGACGATCGCGTACAGGCCGCTGCCCGGCTGCAGGAAGCGCGAGTCCGGCGCCTGGCCCGGCGGCGGCTCGATCAGTTCGCTGTTGCGGGTGAACTCGAAATCGCCCAGATAGGCATAGGCGTCGTTCTGCAGGCGCTCGCGCAGGTTGCTGATCGCGGTGTCGCGAAAGGCCTGGTCCAGCGCCACCCCGGTCAAGCCGAGGAAGGCGATCAGGCCAAGACTCGCCGCGAGCAGTTGGCGGGCATGCAGGGATAGGGCACGCCGCGCCATGCCGCTGGACTTATTCGTTGCGCGGAATGGCGAAGCGGTAGCCGCGGCCACGCACGGTTTCGATCGGCTTGAGCTCACCCTCGGGATCGAGCTTCTTGCGCAGGCGGCCGATGAACACCTCGAGCACGTTGGAGTCGCGGTCGAAATCCTGCTGGTAGATATGCTCGGTCAGGTCGGCCTTGGAGACCAGTTCGCCGGCATGCAGCATCAGGTATTCGAGCACCTTGTATTCGTAGCTGGTCAGGTCGACGCCGGCTGCCGTTGACGGTGACGGTCTGCGCGGACAGATCGAGCCTGACCGGACCGCATTCGAGCGACGGCTTGCTCCAGCCCGCGGCGCGGCGCAGCAGGGCGTTGATGCGCGCCAGCAACTCCTCGACATGGAAGGGCTTGACCAGGTAATCGTCGGCGCCGGCCTTCAGGCCTTCGACCTTGTCCTGCCAGCTCGAGCGCGCGGTCAGGATCAGGATCGGGAATTTCTTGCCCTCGGCGCGCAGGTTGCGGACCAGGTCCATGCCCGACATCTTCGGCAGGCCGAGGTCGATCACGGCGATGTCGAACGGCAATTCGCGGCCGTGGTACAGGCCTTCCTCGCCATCGCCGGCGGCATCGACCGCGAACCCTTCGCGCTTCAGCCGGGCGGTCAGTGTTTCGCGCAGCGGGGCTTCATCTTCGACCAGCAAAATACGCATGTCGTCTCCTTGGACAGTATCCGGTCCTGCGAAGCGCCAGATCAATACTCGTCGGCGGAGCCTGTCGGCGTCCTGGCATCGTCGGACGACGCGTCATTGCTCCTGTCCTTGCGCGGGTCCCGGCGATCCGGCGCGTCGGTCGCTCGGATCGTCCTGCACGACCCGAACGCGGCCGTCGGCGGTCAGCACCTTCATCCGATAGACCTCGCGGCCGTCGCGCTGCATCGGCTCGGCGCGCAACACCTCGCCACCGGTCTGTGCGCTCCACCCGGCGCACCGAATCGGGCAGCGTCGCTGATCGGTTGGCCGTCCCGGCGGGACTGGGCGGCGGCGGCGGCTGGGGTGCGACGCCTGGCGCATCGGCGCCTGCGCTGCGGCTGGGGCCCGGCCTTGGCTGCGCCCAACGCTGCCCGGCCCGAAGAGCAGCACGGCAGAACAGAGCAAATCAGCGGGCGAAGGACGCGGTACATGGCGGGATGGTATCCGCGAGGCGAGATCAGTTGGAGCCAATGCTCACGGCGCCGAAGTCTGGCGGTCAGGCGGTGAATCCGGTCTGAACCCTGAACGCCCGGCGCGACTCAAAAGATCTCGGCGACGCAGCAGCGCAGCGAACCGCCGGCCTTCTCGATCTCGTCCAGGGGCACGCTGCGCAGCTCGAAGCCGGCCGCTTCCAGCTGGCCCGCGATTGCCGGCCGCAAAGCGCCCGCGGCGCGCGCGGCTCATCCAGACCTCGCGCTCCGACAGGGCGATGCAGTTGCCGGCGAACGCCGGTCTTCTCCGCCGCCGACAGCCGCACCGCATGGGGGGCGTAGAGCGCGGCGATGGCCTCGGCCACCGCGGGATCGGCGAAGCCGTCCGGGCGCCATCACGACCGCCCGGCCCGCCAGCACGCTGAGCACGACATTGGTGTGGTATTCGCCCGGCGCCAGGTCGAACAGCAGGGTCGCGCGCAGGCCGAACGCGGCGTGCATGGCCGCCGCGCCGGTTTCGTCGCAGCGCTCGGACAGGCCGCAGAAGCCCAGGCCGCGCGCGTGGTCGATCACCAGCGAGCCGGTCAGCTCGCAGATTCCCGGCTGCGCGCGCAGGTCGATCTCCACGCATAGCCGAGCAGCGTCGCGGAAGAAACCGCGGATGTCGGCGCGCTCCACTTCGCGCCTGGCGCACCGGATGGCGCATGTGGCCCAGGATCAGCCGGCCCGGCGCGCTGGCGAAGACATTGTTCGGGAACAGCGCGTCCGGCGTGTCCGGATCGCCCGGGAAAGCACAACGTCGGCAGGGTCTTGCGACAGCGCCCGCTGCAGGCCGCGGTGCTCGGCCAGGGCGCGCCGGCATCGACCGGCTTGCGCAGGTCCATGTAGCTGTTGTCGCTGGCCGACTGCTCGGCCAGGGCGAAGCCTTCCGGCGCGACCAGGAAGGCCGCCTTGGCGCAGGCCGCGCCGAAATCGGCGGGACAGGCGCGGGCGAACCGAGGAAGCGCTCCGGTGTCGCGGGTGATCATGCGGCGTTCCCCATTGGCGCCCGGGTGACGGCCAGGGCCTGTTCCAGCAATTCGATGCCGCGCCTCGGGCTTCGGCGCGCCTTCGCTCAGTATCTGCCGGAACGCCGCGGCCGCCGGGCTGCGCATGGAACAGGCCGAGCACGTGCCGGCGTGATGTGCTTGAGCGCGACGCCGGCGTCCAGTTGGCGCGCGACGTACGGCAGGTACGCGCGCAGCAGGGCCTCGCGCGGCTGCGCAGCTCGCGCCGAACAGCGCGCAGTCGAGCAGGTGCAGCCGGTAGGGCTCGTGGTAGGCGGTGCGGCCGAGCATCACGCCATCGACGTGCTCGAGCTGCGCCAGGCACGCCTCGACCGTCGTCCAGGCCGCCATTGAGGACGATCGTCAGACCGCGGGCGCTCGCGCTTGAGCCGGTGCACCCAGTCGTAGCGCAGCGGCGGGATCTCGCGGTTCTCCTTCGGCGACAGGCCGCTGCAGCCAGGCCTTGCGCGCGTGCACGATGAAGTTCTCGCAGCCGGTCGCGGCCACCGTGTCGACGAAAGCCAGGAAGCTGGCGTAGTCCTCCTGCTCGTCGACGCCCAGCCGGCACTTCACCGTCACCGGAATCCGCACCGCGGCAAGCATCGCCGCGATGCATTCGGCCACCAGCGGCCGGCTCCTTCATCAGGCAGGCGCCGAAGCGGCCGGCCTGCACGCGGTCCGACGGACAACCGACATTGAGGTTGATCTCGTCGTAGCCCCATTGCTCGCCGATGCGCGCCGCCTCGGCCAGGTGCGCCGGATCGCTGCCGCCCAGTTGCAGCGCGACCGGATGCTCGCAGTGGATCGAAACCCAGCAGCCGCTCGCGGTCGCCGTGCATCACCGCCTGCGCGTGCACCATCTCGGTGTACAGGCGCGCGTCCGGCGCCAGCACGCGATGGAACGCGCGGCAATGCCGGTCGGTCCAGTCCATCATCGGGGCGACGGACAGTCGCTCGGTCGAGTGCCTGCTGATCGGGATCGAGTTCATTTCAATGGGGCGTCGTACGCAGCTGTGCCCGCTCGGCGGCATAGAGCTCGCGATCCCCGGCGGTAGTGCTGGTATCGATCGCGATGGAATACTCCTTGTCCGCGCTCTTCGCGTCGCCCAATTTGCCATAGGCGCGGCCGAGCCAGAAATGCGATTGGCTGTTGATCGAGTCGCGCTGGATTTGCCTGCGTGAAAAGTTCCCTGGCGGCGACGAAATCTTCCTGCTCCATGGCCTGGAGCCCTTGGTCGAAGTAGTAGAACGGCGATTACGGCCGGACCGCCTTCAGCCTTGCGGCCATGTCTTCGGCCTGCACGGCAAGGCCAAGCTCGTTGAATACCAGCACCAGGTTGCCCATTGCGATGGCGTTCTCGGGCTCGGCTTCGAGGATCCGCTCGAACACCTGTTGCGCCTCGCGCGGCTTTCCGTGTCGTTTGTAGATGATGCCCAGCGTGTTGTAGGCGGGCATATAGGCAGGATCCTGGGAGATCGCGGCGCGCGCCCACCAATAGGCCCGGTCCAACGGCGGCTCCCTGAGTGACTCGGCTGCGCGGTTGTTCATGTACATGGCGACGATGGTGTTCTCTGCAAGCCTGCGCATGCGGTGATGGCCCAAGTCTTCGGGCGGCAGGAAATCAACGATCAGGTCGGTATCCTGGGCGTCGCCGCTCGCGCCGAGCGTCACGTTGACGTGCGCCGTGAAGAATTCGATGCCGTCCCGCCGGCTCCAGTCCTCGTCAACGGACACCGACTGGAATTGGACCGGGACGCCCAATTCCTTGGCGAACGCCGCCGTCAACACGCACCAGCGACAGGCAGTTCCCCGACCTGGCGGCGAACGCCTGCGCGGCGTTCCGGGTCATGGTCGCGTCGTACTCGAGCTTGAGTTTCCCTGCGGCATAGAGCTTGTCGTAGAGGATGTTGCGGATATCAACTTTCTCGGGTTTGGTTCGCTGCAAGCTCGGAAAGCTAGGAGTCAGCTGTACGCCATAGCTGACGTAGCGGTCGCCGCTCTCCTCCGTGGCCGGGACCAGTTCCTCCGCCAGGTACTGGCGCATCTCCGGGCTCATCGCGAACAGGTCGTCGGCGCTGATGCGCTCCGATGGCGCGGCGAACCATTGATCATGGAACATGGGATTCGGGCCAGCATGCTCCGCCACCGGTTCCGAAGCGCAGCCGGCGAGCAGCGCCAACACAGCCAGGGCTGCCCCGGCTCTCATCGGACGCCACTGGCGCCTGATAGTGCAGGACTCCCGCGACCGAGCGCTCGCAATTGCCGGTCGTGCAATCCACCTAGCGTCACCAGGGAAAGGATCGCCCCGACCAGGGCGTAGCCCATGTCGGACTGGGTGTCCCAGACGTAGCCCTGGGTGCCCAGGAACGCAACCGCATCCTCGCCACTGGCCAATGCGACCGCCCATTCGATCAATTCGTAGAACGCGCTGAAGGCAAGGCAAAAGCATACGATCAGGAAATTGCGCCAGTACCTGCCAGGCACTACATGGTTGCGGATGAAGACTTCGCGGGCGATGAGCGCCGGCACGAAGCCCTGGGTGAAATGCCCGAGCTTGTCGTAATTGTTCCTGGCGTCCCCGAACAGGCCGTCGAAGAACGGCACTTCGGCATAGGTGTAATGGCCACCCACCATCAGCACGATGCAGTGGAACAGGATCAGCGCATAGACCAGCCCGGTCAGCTTGAACCTGCGATAGGTGAAAGCCAGCACCAGCGCGCCGGCGATGGCCGGGAACACTTCGAGCCACCAGGTGATCCGGTCCTTCGGTTCGATGCCTGACCAGAGCAGCGTGGCCAGGAAGATCGCGAGCCACAGATACTTCATGTCTTCCCCAGGATCACGGACCTCTGGCAATCATAGTTGCGAATCGAAGGGCAGCCAACGGAACAGCCATGCCTGGAATCGACGCGAAGTGCTTGCGTCGGGCTCCTTGTGAAGCACTCGGGTCGCGTCGGTCCAGCGCAGCTCGCCGTTCGGATCGTGATCCACCCGCCAGGAAACCTCGCCCGACGTCCCGCGGGAAAACATCGCCGCCAATTCCGCCGACAGCTCCAGGTCCGTTGCGAACACGCCTTGCTCGCAGTTCAGCTTGACCGACCTCGGGTCGAGGTTGAAGGAGCCGACGAAGCTGGTCTGGTCGTCGAAGATGGCCGATTTCGTATGCAGGCTGGCGCCTGAAGATCCCGTCATGCTGCTCTTGCTGGTCTGCTTCGGATCGGGCTTAAGTTCCCAGATCGAGACGCCGCCATCGATCAACCTGTCGCGGTACTTCGAGTAGCCGCCGTGCACCGCGGCCACATCGTTGGCGGCCAGCGAATTGGTCAGGATCGATACCTTGGGACCCCGCTTCACCGCATTCGTCAGCGACAGCGAGCCCTGGTCGCCGGGGACGAAGTACGGGGAAATCAGCACGATCGACGACTTGGCCTGGCTGATCTCCTCGGCGAAACCATGCGCCACCGCCGAGCCCGCCAGCGGATCGTTCGCGCCCAGGGCCTTCATCGGGTCGTCGGATGCGACCCGCCAGCGCGGCGTCCAGTGAAACTGCAGCGTGCCCGACCCGATCTGCTTTACGGCATCGGTGCCGGCCAGCGCCTGCACCCATGCCGAAGCGGCGGCCTCCGCGGCGACGGTGCCAGCGCGCGCGCGGATGGCGTCGAGTGATTGCTGGTTGGCCAGTTCGGGGCTGAGCGTGGCCACGGGCCAGACGGCGACGGAATTCCAGTAGTTGTCGAAGGAAGCACTCAGCTTTTCGACCGCCGGTCCGACGATGGCGAAATCCAGGTCGATGAAATTCACGCCCTCGCCCGCCGAGAAATACTCGTCGCCCACGTTGCGGCCGCCGGCGATGGCGATGCGGTTATCGGCGATCCAGGCCTTGTTGTGCATTCGATGGTTCAGGCGGGAAAGGCCGAACGTCATTTCCACCGCCTTGCGTCCGCCCCCCTTGCGCGAGCCGAACGGATTGAACAGGCGCACTTCGATGTTCGGATGCGCATCGAGCCCGGCCAGGGCGAAGTTCTTGGCGCGGGCGTCCATGTCGTCAAGCAGCAGGCGCACCCGCACGCCGCGATCGGCGGCCTCCACCAACTCCTTGGCGAGCAGCTTTCCAGTCAGGTCGTCATGCCAGATGTAGTACTGGACATCGAGGCTGCGTCCGGCCGCGCGGGCGGTGAGTGCGCGCAAGGCGAAGGCTTCCACGCCGCTGGAAACCAGCCGGAAGCCGGACTCCCCGGATGTGCCGCATTCGCGGGCGCGATGACGCTGTCCAGTTTCGTCACCGTCGCGACCGGGAGCGCCTGCTGGTCTGGAAGGTCGGGCCTTGGCGGCAGGCGTGCGCAACCCGAGGCCACCATCAGCCCGAGTAGCAGTTGCATGTACAACGGTGCCGCGACGAACTTCCGCATATCGAGTCTCCAGACTCAGCGTCCGCCAACCTGGAACATCCAGGTCTCCCCACGAGTGGCGTTGCCCTGCACGATTGTATCCCGCATCCGAGCTTTTCCCAGAGGCAGGCCGCGGCGATCGTGCCGCCCGCTGGGATGAACAACCAACTCGGCCGTTCGCGGACTACTTGCTTCGAACGAAAATCAGCGATTCACCCGGATTCTCCGTCTGGATGGCCAACTGGTCGCCCGTCAGCGTCATCGCCCCGGCACGACCCAACGCCGACAGAAAGCGCTGCTCCTGCGCCATGGCTTCGGGTCCGCACATCATGCGGGTCGTCGCCACCGCATCCGGTGATCCGAACCTGAGGATTCCATCAGGAGTGATTTCGGCCGGGCCCGTGTAGCGGTTGCAGGATGCGTTGCCAGCGATCCTTCCCGGTTCGAAAAACGCGAGCGTTGGCTTGGCTCCTGCGAGCACCGCAGAGTCGCCGATGCGCTCAAGAACCCATTCGCTGCCCTGCAGACTGGCCGCGGTCGCCGGTATCCCGGCCGCCTGGATGGCGGCAGGGTGCGTCGAACAAGCCGTCAACGCGGCGGCCACCAGGGCCGCCGCCGCAGATTCGCGGATCAATCATCCGTTTCCATGAACTGGCGATAGGTGAAGCCGGCAATGATCGCGCCGACGATCGGCGCCAGCCAGAACAACCACAACTGCTGCAGCGCCCAGCCGCCGACGAAGATCGCCGGGCCGGTGCTGCGGGCCGGATTCACCGAGGTGTTGGTGACCGGAATGCTGATCAGGTGGATCAACACCAGCGCCAGGCCGATCGCCAGGCCGGCGAAACCGGCCGGCGCCCGCTTGTGGGTCGCGCCCAGGATGACGATCAGGAACATGAAGGTCATTACGATTTCAGTGGTCAGGCCGGCGACCATGGAATAGCCGTTGGGCGAGTGCTCGCCGAAGCCATTGGAGGCGAACCCGGCGGCGGTGCTGAAGTCCGCATTTCCGGAGGCGATCAGGAACAGCACGCCGGCCCCGGCGATGCCGCCCAGGACCTGCGCGACGATGTAGCTCGGCAGCTCAGCAGCCGGGAACCGGCCCGCCGCCCACAATCCGAACGACACCGCCGGATTGAAGTGCCCGCCGGAGATCGCGCCCAGCGCATAGACGCCGGTCAGCACGGTCAGGCCGAAGGCCAGCGCCACGCCGGCATAGCCGATCCCCACGTCGGGAATTCCCGCCGCCAGCACCGCGCTTCCGCAGCCACCCAGGACCAGCCACGCCGTACCCAGGAATTCCGCAAACAGTTTCTTGCTCATGCTCATCGCACCGCTCCCCTTATTGGTATTGAAGTCAGGACTACCCCGCAATCAGCAACCGCGGCACGCCCTTAGGGTGCCGGGCATCAATCTATCGCCCATTGGCCGGCGAAGCTAGACCAGCGCTGGAATGCCGGTCGTGGCGCTTGTGACGGCCACGTGACGAGCGAGCCAGCAAATCGCCCATCGGATCCAGTTTGAGCCGGCGCCTGCGAGTGCGCGATTGGACCTTGGCCGCACATCCGGCGCGCGGGCAGGCCACCGCATCGAGAGGACATTCCAGCGAAGCCTTCCGTTATTCTTGACCGTGCCAAAAACGGATTGGCCCTCATTGGAGCAAGCGAGATGCGCAACGGCATTCTGGTTTCCCTGGCAGCGGCGCTGCTGTCTCTCTCCGGCTGCTCCGACCAGTCGCCGCCCGCGGCCACCGCCGTGCAGGATCAACCAGAAGCGGCCAGCGCTCCGGTCGCTAGCGCTGCGGCCGCGCCGCCCGCAACCCCGGCCATGCAGGCTCCGCCGGCGGCCGCGCCAGGCCAGGTGCTGATCAGCAACGTGCGCATCTTCAATGGCACCGATGCGCAACTCTCCGCGCCGTCGAACGTCCTCATCGTCGACGACAGGATTTCCCGGATCAGTACCGAAGCGATCGAGCCCGATGCCGGCAAGCCGGTGACCCTCATCGACGGCGGTGGCCGGACGCTGATGCCAGGGATGAGCGACATGCATGTGCACATCTTCATGAGCGCCAGTTCGCAGGCGGAAATGATGGACCCCAAGGCAAGCTTCGGGACCCTCGAAGCGAAAGCATCCTATGAAGCGCAGCAGATGCTGCTGCGCGGATTCACTTCCGCCCGGGACATGGGCGGCCCGGTATTCGGTGTCAAGCGGGCGATCGACCAGGGCAAGCACATCGGGCCGCGCATCTACCCAAGCGGCGCGATGATCTCGCAGACCTCCGGCCACGGTGACTTCCGGATGCCGAGCGATCGTTCCCGCCGGTTCGGTGGTTCGGTTACGGCTGGCGAATTGATGGGCGTGGGCTTCATCGCCGATGGCAGGGACGAGGTATTGACCGCGACCCGTGAAGACCTGCGCGCCGGCGCGACCCAGATCAAGGTCATGGCCGGCGGCGGCGCCGCCTCGGCCTACGACCCGCTGGATGTGGCGCAGTACACGCTGGACGAGATGAAGGCCGCGGTCGAGGCCGCCGACGACTGGGGCACCTATGTGACCGTGCACGCCTATACCCCGAAAGCCGTACGCCGGGCGGTCGAGGCCGGCGTCAAATGCATCGAGCACGGCCAATTGCTGGATGAGCCGACGATGAAGTTGCTCGGTGACCAGGGCATCTGGCTCAGCTTGCAGGCACTGGATGAAGCGCCTGCCGACCCAGACCGAAGAGGTGAAGGCCAAGAAGCACCAGGTCGTCCAAGGCACGGACAACGCCTTCAAGTGGGCGAAAAAGCACAACGTGAAACTCGCCTGGGGTACGGACCTGATGTTCGTACCGGCCCAGAACAAGAACCAGAACACGGACATCCTCAAGCTCAAGGCCTGGATGACGCCTGCCGAAGCGCTTCGCCTGGTAACCCACGACAATGCCCAGCTGCTCGCACTCTCCGGTCCGCGCAACCCCTATCCGGGCAAGCTGGGCGTGATCGAGGAAGGAGCCCTCGCCGATGCGCTGCTGGTGGACGGGGACCCGTTGGCCAACCTCGATCTGATTGCCGACCCGGACAAGAATTTCGTGGTCATCATGAAGGACGGAAAAATCTATAAAAACACGCTTGACTGATGGCTTCGCGCGCAATTGACGATCGCGCGCGGCTGAGTCATTGTCCCGGTCATGCCATCCGGCAACTTTCACGACCGAATCCAGCCCTGGAACGCCCAATGAAGCCATCGATGAATCAATCCCTCGCAAAGCGGCTGGCGACGCCGCTTGTTCTCGCCGCACTGCTCTCCCCGCCGGCCTTCGCCGAAGAAAGCGCCGAGGCGCTGGCCAAGAAGCTCTCCAACCCGGTCGCGGCGCTGATCAGCGTGCCCTTGCAGCTGAACTACACGCAGAACATCGGCCCGGTCGATGACGGCACCCAGTGGACGCTCAATGTCCAGCCGGTGATACCGATCAGCATCAGCGAAAAGTGGAACCTCATTTCCCGCACCATCGTTCCGGTGATCTCGCAGGACGACATCTATCCGGGCGCCGGCAACCAGTTCGGCATTGGCGACACGCTGCAGAGCCTGTTCTTCTCGCCCAAGGCGCCCACCTCCAGCGGCCTGATCTGGGGCGTGGGTCCGGTGTTCCTGGTGCCCACGGGCACGGACGACCTGTTGAGCGGAGAAAAATGGGGCGCGGGTCCAACGGCCGTGCTGCTCAAGCAGAAGGGTCCCTGGACAGTCGGCTTCCTGGGCAACCACATCTGGTCGTTCGCGGGCAGCAGCGATCGCAGTGACATCAACAGCACCTTCCTGCAGCCGTTCGTTTCCTACACCACGCCCAAGGCGATCACCTACGCCTTCAACACCGAGTCCACGTATGACTGGGAAACCGAACAGTGGTCGGTGCCGCTCAATTTCACCGTGGCCAAGATGACCCGGGTCGGCAAGCAGCTGGTCAGCTTCACCGGCGGCGCGGGCTACTACGTGGAATCCACCGACACGGGGGCCAAGGGCTGGAAAATCAGGGCGGTGGTGACCTTCCTGTATCCGAAGTGATCGAAGGGGTTAAAATCGATTGGGGCAACGAAAATACCGGAGTATTCGCAACATGAAATTCCTGAACATGAAAAACCTGGTTCGCACGGTTGCGGCCGCTTCCGTACTGGCATTGGTCGCCTGCTCCACCGGCCCGGACGTGCGGGTCCAGACCGACCGCAGCGCCGACTTCAGCCAATACCGGACCTTCGCCTTCGTCAGTCCGCTCGGCACCGATCGCGACGGCTACCAGAGCATCGTGTCGCAGAACCTGAAGGCCGCCACCCAGCGCGAGATGGAAGCGCGCGGCATCCGCTTCGACGCCAACGCGCCGCAGTTGCTGGTCAATTTCAACGCGAGCCTCGACGACAAGCTGCGGGTGACCACTGTGCCGATGGCTGGTTACGGCATGGGCGGCTACTACGGATATCGCTACGGCATGTACTCGGCGTGGCCGATGTACAACGACGCGACCATCGTCAGCCAGTACCAGCAGGGCACGCTCAATATCGACGTGGTCGACGCGGCGCGCAAGCAGCTCGTCTGGGAGAGCGTGGTTACCCATAGCGTCAGCCAGCACGACCTCGACAACCTGGAAGCGGCGATCAACAATGCCGTGGCTGCCGCCTTCGCGAAGTTTCCCGTTGCCAGTCCCGCGAAGCCGAACTGATGCAGCTACTCGCCGAACATTCTGTCGAGGTGTTCCTCGCCCTCCTGGTGGCCCTGCTGCTGTCCCTGGAGATCGGCCGGCTGCTGGGCAGGCGCCAGTTGGCGGCGGCCGACGGCGCCCATGTCGGCACCGGCGCCATCGACGGCGTGATCTTCGCCCTGCTCGGGCTCTTGCTGGCCTTCACTTTCACCGGCGCGGCGTCGCGGTTCGATACGCGGCGCGAGATGATCGTCAACGAGGCCAATGCAATCGGCACCGCCTATCTGCGTGTCGATCTCGCCCCCGAGGCAGCGCAGCCTGCCCTGCGCGCGGCGTTCAAGCGCTATATCGCCTCGCGCATCGAGGTCAACCAGGGCGTCCGCGATTTCGACCAGTTCAAACTGAGACTGGCCAAGTCGAACATCATCCAGAATGAAGTCTGGCGCCTGGCGGTCGAAGCCGGTCGCAGGCCGGACGCGTTGCCCGCGACGAACATGCTTTTGCTGCCGGCAATCAACGAAATGATCGACATCACCACGACCCGCGCGATGGCGACCCAGATGCACCCACCGGCCATGGTCTACCTGTTGCTGTTCGCCCTGGCGCTGTGCAGCGCGGTGCTCGCAGGGCACGGAATGGGTGGATCGACCCGGCGCGACTGGCTGCATGCGGTCAGCTTCGTCGTTGTGCTGTCACTGGCGCTGTACCTGATCCTGGATTTTGAATTCCCGCGCCTGGGCTTCATTACGGTTGACGAATTCGAGGCCATGGTCGTCAAACTGACCGGCGCGGAATGAATCGCGTTGCCCCGTCGCAGGTCGTGCCGGGGCTGGAGGCGAAAATGCGCGTTGCAGCGAGTCTCGTTGCCGTGGCCACGCTGGGAATTCTGCGCCTTGGCCGGTTGCGCCCGCTCGAGCGCGCCGGCCCTGCTCGGCACCCTGGAATGGGACCGCATCAGCCTGCCGGCCGAGGCCAGCGAGCGCGTGCTGCGGCTGGAGGTGACGGAGGGCGCCCAGGTCAAGGCGGGCGACTTGCTGCTCCGCCTGGACGGTCAACGCATGGACGCGCGCCTGGCGCAGGCCGAGGCCATCGTCGAGCAATCCCGGGCGCGGCTGTCGGAATTGATCCACGGCGCGCGCATCGAGCAACTCGACGCATCACGCGCCGCGCTCGCCAGCGCCCGCGCCAGCCGGGTCGAGGCCGCGCAGCAATACGCGCGGATGGTCGAGCTGTCGAAGAAGCAATTGGTTGCCCGCTCCTCGCTCGATGCCGCGCGCGCCAGCCTGGATCGCGCGTCGGCGCAGGTAGCCTCGGCCAACGCGCAACTGCAGGAGCTGACCGCGGGCACCCGGCCCGAGCAGATCGCGCAGGCAGAAGCCGCGCTCGCCTCCGCGCTCGCCAGCCTCGAAGAGCTGCGCATGAGCCGCGCGCGGCTTGAGATCCGCGCGCCGCGCGCCGGCCGCGTCGACGCGCTGCCCTTCAAGGCCGGCGACCAGCCGCCGGTCGGCGCCAGCGTCGCCAGCCTGCTGGTCGGCAGCCGCGCCGTATGCGCGCGTGTTCGTCCCGACCAGCAGCCGCGTCGGCATGCGCGAGGGCCAGAAATTCCTGGTGCGCGTGCAGGGCAGCGATCACGACCTGCATGCCACCTTGCGCAGCATCGCGCGCGAGCCTGCCTTCACTCCCTACTACGCGCTGACCGGAGACGACGCCAGCCGGCTGGTCTATCGCGCCGAGATGGTGCTCACCGATCCGGAAGCGCGCAGCCTGCCCGCCGGCGTGCCGGTGCAGGTCCACGTCGCGAACTGAGCGACGGAGCATGGAAGCCGACCCGGAGAAACGACCTGGCCATCCGCGCGCATGGCCTGACCCGGCGCTTCGGCACGCTGGTTGCGGTCGACCACATCGACCTGTCCATTCCGCGCGGCCAGGTCTATGGGTTCCTCGGCCCGAACGGCTCCGGCAAGTCGACCACCCTGCGCATGCTTTGCGGATTGCTCACGCCCAGCGCGGGCGATGTCGAAGTGCTGGGCTTGCGCATTCCTGCCGAAGCCGAGGCGCTGAAGCGGCGCATCGGCTACATGACCCAGAAGTTTTCGCTGTACGAAGACCTCACGGTACTGGAGAACCTGCAGTTCCTGGCGGCGATCCACGACCTGCCGCGCGCCAGGGCGGCGCCGCGGCTGCAGGAAGTCATCGATCGTTACGACCTGGGCGAGATTCGCAAGCAGCTGGCCGGAACGCTGTCGGGCGGACAGCGGCAACGACTGGCGCTGGCCGGCTCGGTGCTGCACGAGCCCGAGTTGCTCCTGCTCGACGAACCGACCAGCGCGGTCGATCCGGAATCGCGGCGAAATTTCTGGGCCAGCCTGTTCGAGCTGGCCGATGCAGGCACGACCCTGCTGGTGTCCACCCATTACATGGACGAAGCCGAACGCTGCCACCGGCTGGCGATTCTCGAGAGCGGCCGCCTGGTCGCCGACGGCACGCCGCAGGCGCTGTGCGCGGCGCTGCCCGGCAAGGTCTGGCTGCTGCGCACCGCGCACACGCGCGCGGCCGAGGCGGCGCTGCGCAAGCACGCCGAAGTGCTCGGCGTCGCCCAGATCGGCAACTCCCTGCGCGTGCTGGCCGAGCCGTCGCTGGATGAGACCGGGGCTGCGCCGGCTGCTGCCGGATGGCGCCTCTGCGAATATCGAGACCGTCGCGCCGAACCTGGAGGACGTTTTCGTCGCGGCGACCCGCATCGCGCGCAAGGATGCGGCATGAACCCCACCCGCCTGTTCGCCATCATCCTCAAGGAGCTGCGCCAGCTGCGCCGCGACCGGCTGACCTTCGGCATGATCCTGGGCATTCCGACCCTGCAACTGCTGCTGTTCGGATACGCGATCAACCTCGACATCCGCCATATCGACACGGCCGTCGTCGACCTGGCGCAGACCGTCCACTCGCGGGAAATCGTCGCCGCGCTGGATGCCACCGGCGTGGTTCGCCTGAAGCCGCCGGTTTCCACTCCGGAGCAACTGAACGATCTGCTGCGCCAGGGCAAGATCAACATCGGCATCGTCCTGCCCCGCGACCTGGAGCGCCGGCTGGAATTGCGCGACCGCCCTGCCCTGCAGGTGATGGTCGACGGCTCCGACCAGACCGTGCAATCGGCCGCCCGGCAACTCGCCGCGATTCCGCTGCCGGGCGTACGCGCCAATTACCAGGGCGTGGAGGTGGTGAACTTCTACAATCCCGAGCGGCGCGCGCCGGTCAACACGGTGCCCGGGCTGATCGGCGTCATCCTGACCATGACCCTGGTGATGTTCACCGCCATCGCGCTGGTGCGCGAGCGCGAGCGCGGCAACATGGAGATGCTGATCGCCACGCCGGTCTCGCCGTGGGAGCTGACGCTGGGCAAGGTGTTGCCGTTCGTCGGCATCGGCCTGGTGCAGGTCACCGTCGTGCTGGCGCTTGGGCAAGCTGGTGTTCTCGGTGCCGGTTCGCGGCCTGCTTATCGAAGTCTATGGCGCGGCGCTATTGTTCATCATCGCCAACCTGTCGCTCGGCATCCTGCTCTCGACGCTGGCCAGGAGCCAGTTCCAGGCGATGCAGCTGGCGTTCTTCGTCTTCCTGCCGCAGATCCTGCTCTCGGGTTTCATGTTCCCGTACGCCGGCATGCCGCCGGCCGCGCAATGGATCGCCGAAGTGCTGCCGATGACCCATTTCATCCGGCTGATCCGCGGCATCATGCTGCGCGGCGCCGGCCTGGCCGACCTGCCGATGGACATGCTGGCGTTGGCCATCATCGCGGTCGTCCTGCTGGTGATTTCGACGCGACGGATCAGCAAGCGGCTCGATTGAGCAGGCGGCGGATCAGCCCTGGCTCAGGTGCGCCAGCGAATCGGCGTTCTGTTCCCAGTTGCGGCCGTCGAAGGGTTCGATGGTCAAGCCGGTCACGGTGCCCTCGTCGAGGCAGCGCACGTTGACGTCCACGCCATCGGGATTCGATCGCGGGATGTAGAAGCTCTTGATGCCGCAGACGCGGCAGAAACGGTGCTTGGCCACGCCGGTGTTGAACGTGTACTCGACCAGGTCTTCGTGTCCGGTCAACAGGCGGAACCGCGATTCCGGCACGATCAGGTGCAGGAAGCCGCTCATCCGGCACAGCGAACAATTGCAGTCCTGCACGACCAACGCGCTCGGCGCGTCGACTTCAAACACAACGCGACGGCAATGACAGCCGCCGCGATGGGTCACCAGTTGCGGATCAGCCAAGGTCAATGAGCGCTGCCGTTGGGCTTGCCTTTTCCGGAATTGCCCTTCTCGGAATTGCCCTTGCCGGAATTGCCCTTCTCGGAGTTGCCCTGGTCGACTTGCCCGAGTTGCCCGGGCCGTCGTCGTAACCGCTCTTGCCCTTGTTGCCCGAATTCCCGGGGCTGTCGTCATAGCCGCCCTTGGCCTGGTTGCCCTTGCCCGGATGCGACTTGTAGCGGCCATTGGACTTGCCGATGTCGCCCTTCAGCGCGTGGAACTGCGCCGAGCCCGGCTTGATGCCCATGCGCTGCGCAACGACGCCCCAGCCCTGGCCACGATCCTGTTCGTACATCTTGGCCACGTCGCCACACGGACGGCGCGCCTGATAGGCCAGTGCACAGGCGTAATAGACATCGCCCGGCGCCCAGCGGCGCGTGGTCAGCAAGTCGTTGACCAGGTAGCGCGGCGCGCCGTAGGTGTTGACGACGTCGTCGACGAAATAGTCGCGGTTGTTGCGGCCGTAGTCATTCATGTAACCCAACTGGCTGTCCACGGAGACATCGCCGGTGCGTGGGTTGTAGCTGATGACCTGCGCGTTGGCGGCGCCAGTCAGCGTAAGACCGAGCGTGGCGGCGAGTACAAAATTCCGAAGCTTCATGAGGATCCCTCCTTGGGTTGGCGGCCAGTCTGGACCCGCCGCCTGAATTCGCGCTTAAGACCGTCTCACAGGCGCTGCAGCCGATACGCCACGGCTTGCCCGGAGTGCTGGCCATTGCCCTCGAGCAATTCCAGCGCTCCATCGGGCTGCAGGGAGAAGCGTTGCCCGGCCTGCTCAGGATCCAGGACGTACAGCGTCAGCGGCTCGCGATCGCCGGTGCCGTTGACCTGCGTCCACTTGCCTTCGCGACTGAAGGTGTTCTTGCCGCGGCCACCGATATAGGTTTCGGTCAGCAGGTAGTCGCGCTGGCCGTCGCGCAACCGCAGCACCAGCCGGGTATCGATGCCCTGGCAATCGCTGCATGGCAGCAAGCCGACCCAGGTGCGCTCGCTGTTCTGCATGTCCTGGGCCTCCCCCGCGGCGGCCGATCCGGGCGGCACCTGCCCGGCATCCGTCGCAGCACTGCCGGTGTCCCGGCTGCAACCGGACGCGAGCAGGCAGGCCAGGGCTAGCAGGCAGATGGATTTCTTCAGCGGCAGGCGGGACTTCATGCCGCCATCCTAGCGCGACTTCCCGCGCCTGTTGCAGCCGCACTCGCCGGCCCCGAAGAAAGTCCAACCCCATTCGCCCGGCCCGGACGTTCTTACTGGCAACCCAACCCGGAGGTGAGCCATGGATCGCGCCCAAGCCCTTTTTCCGAACCTGTCGCTCGATCCCAAGCGCATCGCCGCCACCAGCGTGGCGATCGCCGTGCACGTGGCGGTGCTGATGCTCCTGCTGCTGCCGACGCGAACCGCGCCGTCCCAGCCGCTCGTCGAGGAGATTTCGATGAGCTTCGTGCCAGTGATAAAACTGATTCCCGTGATTCCGGTGACGCCGACGAGGCCGCGCCCGGAGGCGACTCCGCAACGGCCCGTGCAACAAGAGGCCGCTCCGGTGGACAGCACCCCGTCTCCCGTGGACACCTACATTCCGACCTCGCCGCCGGACACAGCGGTCATCGACAGCTACCAGCCCGAATTACCGCCCGCGTTCGCGCAGATAAGCCCCGATGTCGCGCCTCCGCCGCCGTATCCGGCACAGGCCTTGCGCATGCACGTGAGCGGCGTGGTCACCCTGAAGGTGCGCGTGGATGCGCAGGGACGTCCGGTCGATGCCGTCATCGAAAACAGCAGCGGCTCGAAGCTGCTCGACACGACGGCGCTGAAGTTCGTGCTGGCGCGCTGGCATTTCATCCCGGCCACCCAGGGCGGCACGGCGATCGAGGCCTACGCGCTGGTGCCGATCAGTTTCGTCATTGAAAAATGAGCTTCGCCGCCCAGGCGGCAAGCGCCAGCCCTGCCAAGCCGCAGACGATCGCGGCCAGCAGGGCGCCCAGGTAGAGCGCGCGCGCCATCACCCGTTGCGGCCGGCTCAGCGTGTGGTAATTGGTTCCGTAGGCGGTGCCGGCGGACAGGCTGAGCATCGCGAAAAACGCGCTGGCCATGCCCAGCAATGCAGCGGCCACCAGCCACATCCACCATGTCATGTCACCGCCTCCCGACAGCGCCGAGCTTCGTGGATCTTACTGCCGCTTGGCCAATTCGGGGGCGTTGGCGGCGTCGAGCGCGATGACCAGGTCGATCGCCGTGTTGGCGACCGAGGTATAGAACTTCTGGTCGAGGCGCTCGAAGGTGTCGGTCGGCTGGTGGTAGTCGGGATGGTCCTCGACGCCCAGGTAGAGGAACGGAATGCCCTTGTCATTGAATGCGCTGTGGTCGGACTGGGTGGTCCAGTCATCGAAATTCCAGAACGGGCGCGGGTAGTCGTGGCCGTAGAGGATGGTCGGCACGGCCTTCGCGCGCACCGGATCGACCAGCGCATGCAACTGGGGATTGGCATACATGCCGCTGATGAATACCTCGCCAGCGGGATTGCGTGAAACCATGTCGAGGTTGATGTTCAACAACATCGCATCCAGCGCGATCGGCGGCTGGGCCACGAAGGCCTGCGAGCCCTGCTCGCCTCGCTCCTCGCCATCGAAAGCCACGAACAACATCGAGTGCCTGGGTGGATGCGCGCGGAAATAACTGGCCGTCGCCAGCATCGCCGCCACGCCGGAGGCGTTGTCGTCGGCGCCCGGATAGACCTTGCCCTCGCGAATGCCCAGGTGGTCGTAATGCGCCGTGATCACCAGGTACTTCTCCGGATCAGCGCGGCCGCGAATGCTGCCGACCAGGTTGACGCCGGCCACTGGCTGCGGCGTCTGCCAGAACTTCGCCCGCCAGAAACTGATGCCGCGCCCGGGAGTGAAGCTGAAGGGATGCTGGTAGTCCTTGCCCACCGGCGCCAGCCCGATCGCGGTGTAGCGCCCGATCAGGTACTCGCGCGCCTTGCGGCCCCCTGGCGTGTCGATGCCGCGTCCTTCCATCGCCGGCGCCGACAGGGTTCGCACGTCGCCCAGCAGGCTCAGTGCGTCCACCTTCCACGGCTCCTCCGCGCGGTCGCGGTTGGCCAACAGCGCGCGTTGCCCGGGCACGTCTTCCGCCTCGGGATGGAACTGCCGGGAATAGACAAAGGCGGCGATGGCAATGGCCAGCAGGACCAGCAGACGGATCCGCCAGCTGCGCTTGCTTCGAAATAGCAGCATCAGGAAATTCCCTGTCCGGTCCGTGCATCGAGGTTGATGGCGCGATCCCTCAGCTCGATCAGCGCCCCCGGGATTTCGCCTGCCTGCGCCACGCGCGCCATTCGCGTGCTCGCCTCGTCGAAGTCGGTTTCCTGTTCGTGCGCCCAGGTCACGTGGTAAGGCATGTACACGCCCCAACCGCCGAGGCCGACGACCGGTTCGATGTCGGAGCGAAGCGAATTGCCGACCATCGCGAAATTGCCCGGCGACAGGTCGAACTCGCCCAGCACGCGACGATAGGTCTGCGGATCCTTCTCGGAGACGATCTCGATCCGATGGAACAATTCGGCAAGTCCCGATCGTTGCACCTTGGCTTCCTGGTGGAACAGGTCGCCCTTGGTGATCAGCACGATCTGGAAATCCCGCGCCACCGCTTCCACCGCCTCGCGAATGCCGGGCAGCAACTCCACCGGATGCGCCAGCACCTCCTTGCCCAGGCTGAGCAGGCGATGCAGATCCGCGGCCGCGATCCGCTCACCGGTGATCTCGATCGCCGTCTCGATCATCGACAGGGTCATGCCCTTGGCGCCGTAGCCGAACAAGCGGATGTTCCGCTTCTCGGTTTCCAGCAGGCGCTCGTGCACGCGCGCATCGCCCAGGTCGATGTAGTTGCCGACCAGTCGTTCGAACTCGTCGTGCACTGCCTGGTAATAGCCCTCGCTGTGCCAGAGGGTGTCGTCACCGTCGAAGCCGACCAGTCGGATCATGGATTGAAGTGACGCCAGGGGGACAGGTGTCGAAGTCTAGCAGGCCATCGCAGCGATATTCAGCTGGCACTCAGGAAAATGTCTCCGTTCATCAACGCTCATGCATGCTCCACCGCATCACTCATCGGAGGCATCGCCTTGAATTCTGCAAAGCTCATGACATGGATGGTTGCGGCAGCAGTCGGCGTCGGCATTTCGCCGATGGCAATGGCGGCCACGGCGACGCTCACGACCGAGGCGGTCAATGCAGCCGGACCTGGTTACGCTGGTCACCAGCCGATCGCGCGGCGCCGCCGTCCTGCGCGCGCAGATCCTGCTCGACCGTGCCCGCTTTTCGCCCGGCGAGATCGATGCGGCCTACGGCTCGAACATGCAGCGCGCAGTGATGGGGTTCCAGGCCAGCAATGGCATCGAAGCATCGGGCAACGTCGACCCGGCCACCTGGGCCGCGCTCGATCGCGACACCGCGCCAGCACTGGTGGCCTACACCCTCAGCGCCGAGGACGTGGCCGGCCCGTTCACCAAGATCCCTTCCGACATGATGGAAAAGTCGAAACTGCCCGCACTCGGCTATGCGTCGGCGCTGGAAGCCCTTGCGGAGAAATTCCACGCCAGTCCGGCATTGCTGACGCAGCTCAACCCGGGCAAGGACTTCAGCCGTAGCGGCGAGCAGATCATTGCGCCGAGCGTGGAACCGACCACCGCCATGCCGGCCGTGGCCAAGCTGGTCGTGGACAGATCCGATTTCACCGTATCGCTGCTCGACGCGGCGGACAAGGTGGTGGCGCAATACCCGGCATCCACCGGCAGCAAGCACGATCCGTTGCCGGTCGGCGAATGGAAGATCCAGGGCGTTTCCGCCAATCCAACGTTCAACTACAACCCGGCCCTGTTCTGGGACGCCAACCCCGAGCACTCCAAGGCGAAGATTCCCGCCGGCCCGAACAATCCGGTCGGCGTGGTCTGGGTCGACCTGTCGAAGGAGCACTACGGCATCCACGGCACTCCGGAGCCGTCGAAGATCGGCAAGACCGAATCGCATGGCTGCATCCGGATGAGCAACTGGAGCGCATTGGCGATGTCCGCGGCCGTCAAGCCCGGCATGTTGGCCATCCTCCAGGAGTGAACCGTCTCGTCCTGTTCCTGCTGGGCGCACTGGCAGGCGGCGTAGCCGTCTACTGCCTGTGCACCAGCGGCATCCTGGCCCACGGGATCGCCTATCGGGGATACGGCGAACACATGCCCCACAGCGCCGGTGTCGCGCCCGCGCGCGCCACGATGGCGGTGCCAGAGGTTTCGACGACGATCGACTCCACGGCACCTTCGATCGTTCGCGAGAATTTCGCGCCGGTGCAACCGGGCGTGGATCGTTTGCCGCGGCTCGGCTCCGTCGAAGGCAGCCCGGCCGAGCCTGCGCCCGCGATGGACACAGCCATGGCGATTCCGATCAGCCCCGGCTCCCTGCTCATTCCGGTGCAGGGTGTGCAGGCCGGACAATTGAACGACACCTACACTCAAAGCCGGGGCGCAGGGCGCAGTCATGACGCCATTGATATCGCGGCCGCGCGCGGCACCCCGGTCCTTGCCGTGGATGACGGCAGGGTGGCCAAACTGTTCACCAGCGTTCCCGGCGGCCTGACCGTGTATCAGTTCGATCGCCAGGAAAAGATCGCCTACTACTATGCCCACCTGGACGCTTACGCATCCGGTGTCCTCGAGGGCAAGCAACTCAAGCGCGGCGAACTGGTCGGCTATGTCGGCAGCACTGGCAATGCCAGCCCCGATGGTCCGCACCTGCATTTCGCCGTCTTCGTGCTCGGCCCTGAAAAGAAATGGTGGCAGGGAACAGCCGTCAATCCCTTCCCCCTGCTCGGCGGCCATCGCGTCCAGGCACCGTGAACACCTATGAGTTGACCCTCGGGCTGATGGGCCTGGTGCTGATCGGCGCCACCTGGCTGCCGCATCTGCTGAAGCAGCGCGTGTTGTCCTTTCCGATCGTCTATGTCGGTCTTGGCTATCTGCTTTACCAGTTGCCACTGCCATTCCCCGATCCCGACCCCGTACGCTCGGGCGAGGCTGCCGAGCATCTGACCGAACTGGTGGTGCTGGTGGCGCTGCTCAGCGCCGGGTTGCGCATTGACACGCCGATCGGCTGGAAACGCTGGAATTCAGCCTGGCGCCTGTTGGCGATCGCCATGCCTGTATGCATCGTGTTGGGCGTGGTGCTCGGCCAAGTGGTGATCGGCCTGTCGCTGGCGAGCGCCTGCCTGCTCGGCGCCGTGCTGGCGCCGACGGATCCGGTATTGGCCTCCGACGTGCAGGTCGGTCCGCCGGGCGAGGGTCGGGAAGATCCGGTGCGCATCGCGTTGACGTCGGAAGCCGGGCTCAACGACGGACTCGCATTTCCCTTTGTCTGGCTGGCCATCGCCGTCGCCAGTTCGAGCACTGGCGACTTCGGCTGGGTCGGCCATTGGCTATGGCTCGACGTGGCGTATCGCACTGGCGCCGGGATCGCGATCGGCTGGGGCCTGGGCTACGCGTTGATGTACCTGATCTTCCGGGTCGAGAGCAGCACCCGCATCTCGCAGAACGAGGACGGGCTCGCGGCGCTCGGCATCACCCTGCTGGTCTACGGCGTGACCGAAGTGGCGGGCGGCTATGGCTTCCTGGCCGTGTTCATCGCGGCGCTGGCCATTCGCCACTATGAGCGTGCGCACCGCTTCCACGACACGCTCAACCTGTTTGCCGAACAATGCGAGCGCCTGCTGATGACCGCGATCCTGCTGCTGTTCGGCGGCGCCCTGGCCAATGGCATCCTCGATCCTCTCACCTGGCAGTCGATGGCATTCGGCTTTGCGTTCGTGCTGCTGGTGCGACCGGCGGCCGGTTTGTTGTCGATGATCGGCAGTGCGCTGCCGTGGCGGGAACGACTGGCCGTCAGCGCGTTCGGCGTGCGCGGCATCGGCTCGTTCTACTACCTGGCCTTCGCGCTCAACCAGGGCTGGTTTCCGATGCGGCGCGAGCTGTGGGCGACGGTATCGTTCGTGGTGCTGCTGTCGATCCTGATGCACGGCCTGGCATCGACTTCAATGATGCAGTACCTGGACTCGCGGCGAAAAAAATCGCGTCGAAGCGACCGGCAGGGTACGTCGCCACGCAGTCACAACGGTCCGGGGTAGATCCGGCCGGCGCGCACGGGACGGAAGCAGGGTTGGTCCCGATAGAAGCCGGCGTCCTGCGCCTGGCGATGCCAGCCCGGAATACCGGACAGTGGCAGCGGCCGCAGTTCCTGCGGGTCGCCCAGGCAGTGCCCGGCGGCGATGGCGGCAGCGATTCGCCGATCGATTGAATCGTGGCCGATGTTGTCTCCGCCATCGGCGATGACCAGGGTTTTCGAGACCAGCAACATGTCCGGATTGAGCGCGTGCTCGAACAATGCGTGGCCGAACAACGCAAGCGTGATACTGCCGTCCTGCCAGGCCTCGCGGTTCAGGCGAAACAGGGCGTCCCAGTCATGGCGGTCCCACAGCGCGAGCAAGTGCGGCTGGCGCAGGACCAGCACGGCGCCGGCCTCGTCGAATTGGGTGAAGGCACACTGCCGTCGCGTGCGTTGCTGCAGGCCGACCCGCGCCATGTCCTCGACCTGGCCGGCATTGAGCGCCGACTTGATCGCCGGAAACTGTTTCCAGACCAGCGCGTTCAACAGATCATGCCAATTGCCCGAACGCGTCGCGATCAGGCCGCGCTGGAATATCCGGCGCTCGTAATTATCCTGGTCGTCGATGGTTTCCTGGGCGAGTAGCGCCAGCGGCCGGCCGGTCACGCGATGCTGCAGCGGCTGCAGGATCGAATTCAACTCGTCCAGGCTCGGCCACGACGTTCGCTGCAACAGCTCTCGAAAATCCGCCAGCCCGGCGAAGACCGGCTGCTCGAACAAACGGCTCTCGACGGCGTCGCGTCCGGGTGCGATGAAACGCATTCAGTCGCGAACCGGACCGCGCGTCAGCGGGTGCTGGGGGCCTTGCACTGTTCCGCCACCCAACTGTAGAGGCGCCTGACCTGATCCTCGGTCAACCCCAGCCACGCCTTGTCGCGGATCGAACCGGCGAAGGTCTGCGCGGCGACGCAGGCATCGGACTCGGCGGCTTCCTTGGGCGGCTCGCCAGCGGCGGGCGCTGCATCGCCTGGCGCTGGCGCTGGCGCTGGCGCCGTCGCCTCGGCGACCGGAGGCGCCACCGGGCGCGTCTTGCGGTCGACGATCTCCAACTGCTCGCGGACATTCTGCTCGTCGCGCAGGTTCTTGGCTTCCAATTGCGCCTTCTGCTCCGGCGTCAATGCCGGCTCCGGCGTCGCGTCGCGCTTCCACACCTGGGTCGAACCTGCCGGGCAGGCAACCGACTGGATGCTGACGACACCGGCGGCATCGACGCATTTGTACAACAGGTTCTTGCTGGCAGCGACCGCGGCGGGCGTCCAGAGCAACGCCGCGCACATGGCGAGCGCCAGCGCAGGCCGCGCCGCCCCAGCGAATCTAACTACCGGTGCGAGCATCGGTTTCACTCCCATTCACCCAGTCGGGCCTGTCTTCAGTATCCATTAAAGCGTTCGTTGTCACATTCGAGTTGAGCGGATCGATCGCGATCCCAAGGGAACTTGCAGCAAATGAGTACAGCCTTTCCGCAAGATATTACCCTCTCCCGGTTTCCGCAGGCGAGCAAGCCTTCCGCCGCGGCCCATCAGTTCACCCGCTTCGATCGCAGGTCCACCGCCGCGCCGAGCCCAACCGAACCGACGCACCGGTGGCTGGTGGACGTGACTGCCTTGTCGCGTTGTCGCGCCATTTTCTCCGGCCATGCGACCGCTCTGGATTTGACTTCCGCGGACCGGCGGCCCAGCCACCAGTCGCTGCTCGAAGTACCCTCGGCCTTCGACAAGTTTTGCCGGACCCACTTCGCCTCAGTGAAGCGCATCCATCCCGAGATCAATTGGGACGACGCTTGTCCGGTCTATGCGATCGCCCTGTCGGCGCATGCGGCGCTGTTCGTCGAGCTCGATGACGATTGCGAGCGCCAGCTGACCGCGCATTGGGAACGTGTCCGCGGCCAATCCAGCCTTGAATGGGAGGTCGCCCGTCCGCTGATAGCCGATGCCTGCAGCGCCCTGCACCGGCTGGATCCGCTGGCGATGCCGCGCTGATCCGATGCGGATGATTCAGGCCGCCGGCTGAGCCTCCGGCCCGCCGCGGCCGAGCACGTCCGGCAACGGCTCGCCGTTTTTCGTGAACGCCAGTGAAACCGAGTTGAGGCAATGCCGCTCGCCGGTGGGCGGCGGACCGTCGGGAAATACGTGCCCAAGATGGCTGTCGCAGCGTGCGCAGACAATCTCGTCGCGCACCATGCCGTGGCTGTTGTCGCGAAGCACCCGGACATGCGCGCTGTCGAATGGCGCGAAAAAACTTGGCCAGCCGGTGCCGGAATCGAACTTGGCGCTCGAACGGAACAGCGGCAGGCCGCAGAAGCGGCAGGTGTAGACACCATCAAGCTTGTTGTCGAGGAAGACGCCGCAAAAGGCACGCTCGGTGCCGTGTTCGAGAAGGACGCGGCGCTCGTCGGCATCCAGGCCGGTCGTCAGCGCCCGTCGCTGCTCCATGGTCGGCGGACTCAAATCGAAACTGCTCATTGTCATCTCCCGTTCGTGGCCACATTCTAACGTCGACACGATGACACGGAGGCGCCCGCGATGAACCAGGTCCTCATGGCCTTGATAGGCTGCGCCGCGCTCGTGGCCGGCTGCGATGCGCCCGGCGGAGTAAGCACCCGGGGGCAGGAGGCCGTCGCCCCCGCAGCGACCGCGGCGCCTTTCGCGATAACCGAGATTGCAACATTTGACTCGCCCTGGGCGATGACTTTTCTTCCGGATGGCCGGCTGCTGGTCACCGAGAAGCCAGGCCGGCTGAAACTGGTCGAACCCGGGGGCAGGATTGCGGACATCACCGGCGTGCCTGCGGTCGAGTACGGCGGCCAGGGCGGACTCGGCGACGTGGTGCTGCATCCGGATTTCGCGAAGAACGGAATCATCTACCTGAGCTTCGCGGAAAAGGGCGAAGGCGACAGCAGCGGCGCCGCGGTCGCGCGCGGCGTGCTCACGCTGGACGGCGATGGCGGCGGCGCGCTTTCGGCGATGACCGTCATCTGGCGCCAGGTCCCCAAGGTGGGCGGCAACGCCCATTTCGGCCATCGCCTCGCCTTCGGCCAGGACGGAAAGCTCTGGATCAGCTCGGGCGAGCGCATGCAATTCGAGCCCGCCCAGGACATGGCCACCAATCTGGGCAAGATCCTGCGGCTCAACGACGACGGTTCGGTGCCGCCGGACAATCCGTTCGCGGACAAGGGCGGCGTGACCGCGCAGATATGGAGTCTTGGCCATCGCAATCCGCTCGGCCTGGCCTTCGATGCGCAGGGCCAGCCCTGGGTGGCCGAGATGGGCCCCAAGGGCGGCGATGAGTTGAACCTGATCCTGCGCGGTCGCAACTACGGCTGGCCCAAGGTATCCAACGGCGACAACTACGACGGCTCGGTCATTCCCGACCACGACACCGCGCCGCAATACGAAGCGCCGAAGATCAGCTGGACACCGGTGATCGCGCCGGGCGACATGATCATCTACTCGGGCAGTGAATTTCCGGACTGGAAGGGCAACGCGTTGTTCGCCGGGCTGGCGTCGCATTCGCTGATTCGGGTCGCCTTCAACGGCAACGAGGCGCGCGAGGTGGCGCGCTACGACATGGGCCAGCGCATTCGCGAGGTGGAGCAAGGGCCGGCTGGAGACCTGTGGCTGCTGGAAGACGGCGCCGGAGCGCGTCTGCTGAAACTCACTGATCCTTCGCGGGCTCGCTGACGGGAGCTTCCGGCGCGGCCTCCGGCGCAGGCTCCGCGGTCGGCGCTTCGTCCGGACCGAACAACCCGCTGGTGAGTGCTTCGCCTTCGCTGGCGGCGCTGGCGGCATTCGCCACCGGTGCAGTTCCCCCGGAATCGCTGGTAGCGCGTGCCTGCTGGTCGGCGGCGGTCGCATCCGAAGCTGCCGCGTCGGCGGGCGCCTGCGAGACCGAGCGCACCTTGCCCGAGCTCGATCCGCCTGAGATTCCTCCGAGCACGCCGGCGCCGCCCGCCTGCAACTTCTGCGTCACGGCCTCCGCCTCGGGTTCGGTCGTCGCCGTGTCCACGCTGGAGGATGTGGAAAACGCGAGCCAGACCAGGAATATCAGCAGCCCCGCCAACAGTCCGCCGCCGAACAGGATGGCCGGTTCCCGGTATCGCCCGAGTGCTTCGAGCTTGAATGCTGATTTGAAGGAGGCCATGGCGAACCTGGATATTTCGATTGCCAATGATCGCACACCGCAAAAAAAAGGGCCTCGAAAGAGGCCCTTTTCCGTTTCTGGATCCGCTACTCAGGCAGCGGCGTCCTTCAGCTTCTTCAGCGGGCGCACCTTGACCTTGGTGGTGGCCGGCTTGGCGGCGAACCACTGCTCTTCCTTGGTGAAGGGGTTGACGCCCTTGCGCTTGGGCTTGGCCGGAACGCTGACCGAGGTGATCTTCAGCAGGCCCGGCAGGGTGAACGAGCCGGCGCCTTTCTTCTGGATCGATGCGACAACGGCGCCTTCGAGCGCGGCCATCACGGCGCGCACGTCACGGCCGAGAACGCCACTGGCTTCGGCGAGGTGGGCGACCAGACCGGACTTGGTCAGGGCATCCTTGATGGGTTTGAGCACGCCCGGCTTGGCGGCGGCTTTCGCGGCCTTGGCCGGAGCAGCTTTCTTCGCTGCAGCTTTCTTCGGTGCCGCTTTCTTGGTCTTCGTCATGTTCAATGTCCTGGTGGTTCTCGATGGGTGGATGGGTGCCGCTTACCTGGAAATCCCCTAGGTAAGCGAAATGTAGGCCAAGTTTGCGCTGTAGCCAAGCCTAAAACACTTGGAAAGTGCAGAATTTTTCGTGATCGGCAAAAAAAGCCGCCGGATTCGGCGGCTTTTCCCAGCGGCCGTCCTGCGTGTCCGCTATATCCGGTCGCCTGCGTTGTACACTCACCCCGCCGCCGGGAGAGGGTGGCCCGCCTGGGGAGGCGCATCGATGGTCTTCAACTCGCTCACCTTCGTGGTGTTCTTCGCGCTCGTGCTCGCGCTGCATTCGATGCCGTTCCGCTGGACCACGAAAAAGATCAACCTGCTGGTCGCCAGCTATCTGTTCTACGCCGCCTGGAATCCGCCGTTCGTCATCCTGCTCTGGGTCAGCACGGTGGTGGACTGGTACGCCGCCCAGAAACTGGTGCACGCCGAGCGGCCCGCGGCGCGACGCGCCTGGATGCTGCTGTCGGTGGTCGCCAACCTCGGCATGCTCAGCTACTTCAAGTACGGCACTTTCCTGCTGGAGAATTTCAGCGCGCTGATGGGCACGATCGGGGATCGACGTACACGCCGCCGGCGTTCGACATCGTGCTGCCGGTCGGCATCTCGTTCTACACCTTCGCGACCATGTCCTACACGCTCGACGTCTACCTGCGACGCGCGGCGCCGGCGCGCAATTTCCTCGACTACGCGCTGTTCGTGACCTTCTTCCCGCACCTGGTGGCCGGGCCGATCATGCGACCGACCGAACTGGTGCCGCAGTTCGATCGAGCCGCGCAAGGCCATCGCCGGACATGCTGCGCTTCGGCCTGGTGCTGATGACGCTGGGGCTGTTCCAGAAAGTGGTGCTGGCCGATGCCTTCCTGGCGCCGTCGGCGGAGATGGTCTACGACCGCGGCTTCCTGCCCGGCATGCTCGACTCCTGGATCGGGACGCTTGCCTTCAGCGGCCAGATCTTCTGCGACTTCGCCGGCTATTCGACCACCGCCATCGGCGCGGCGCATGTGCCTGGGCTTCGCGATGCCGGACAACTTCCGCTTCCCCTACGCGGCGATCGGCTTCTCCGATTTCTGGCGACGCTGGCACATCACGCTGTCGTCCTGGCTGCGCGACTACCTGTACATCCCGCTCGGCGGCAACCGGCATGGCGCGGCGCGCACCTACCTGGCGCTGATGGCGACCATGCTGCTCGGCGGCCTGTGGCATGGCGCCAGCTGGACCTTCGTGGTCTGGGGCGGCCTGCACGGACCTTACCTGGCGGTCGAACGCATGCTTGCGATCGCGTTTCGCAGGCTACCGGCCCGGGCCGTGGGCGCTGCTCGGCGCTGGGGCTGCTGACCTACGCGCTGATCAACATGACCTGGGTGTTCTTCCGCGCGAAGACCTTCGACACGGCGTGGCAGGTGCTCAAGGGCATGTTCGGCGCCAACGACGACGCCGAGCCGATCCTCCCGATGATGCACCTGGTGATGGTCACGCTGATCGTGGGCGGCCTGGTCTTCGCCCATTGGCAGATGCGCAACCGCACGCTGGAATCGGCCATCGCGCGGACGCCGGCGCTGCTGGTGTCGGGAGTTTGGGCGCTGATGGCTTTCGCCATCGTCATCGCACAAGGGATCGGGCAATGCCTTCATCTACTTCCAGTTCTGATCCGGCGGGCCACGTGGCCCTGTCCTTCGAGCGGCCCGGCTTCGTGCGGCAGACCGCCTCGGATCGCCCCGGCGTGGCCCAGCCGGTGCCCGAGCGCGATGTTCCGCCGCAGCCCTGGGGCGCGGGTGTCGGTGCGTCGCGCTCGTGCTGTTCGTGCGTCTTCATGGCCGGCTGGGAAGCCTACTGGCGCGCGTACGGCGTCGACCCCGGGCTATCGCAACAGCGACGGCGAGTGGGCGGCGCAACGGCGGCGCATCGACAACGGCGAAGGCAACAAGACCGTACTGATCGGCGCCTCGCGCGTGTTGTTCGACGTGCAGTTGCCGGTCTGGGAAAGGCTTACCGGCGAGCGGCCGATCCAGCTGGCGATGGAAGGCACCTCGCCGATGCCGATGCTCGAGGACCTGGCCGCCGATCCGCATTTCACCGGACGGCTGCTGGTCGGCGTGGCGCCCGACGTATTCTTCACCGGCTTCGCCTATCGCGGCAGAGTGGTTCCCTACTATCACAAGCAGGGGCCGTCGCAGCGCATCGGCAACTGGCTGTCGATGACCTTCCTCGAACCGTATTTCGCGTTCTATGACCCCGACTACGCGCTGGCCACCGTGGTCCGTCGCCAGGCGTGGCCGGCGCGGCCCGGCCTGGAATTCGGCATGCGGGTGCGCAAGCTGATGATGCAGGTGTCGACCGATCGCGAGTCGCACATGTGGCGCAAGGTCGAGGTGGATCCTGACTATCGGGCGCTATGCCGCCGGATCTGGGCCGAGGATTTCGGCAAGCCGCTGCCGGGCATGGAGACGCCGGCCGGCAAGAAGAAAATCATCGACGGGGAGATCGCCAAGGCCGTGGCCGCGATCAGCGACGCTGCGCTCGCGCGGCGTGCAGGTCGTGTTCGTCCGCCCGCCCTCCAGCGGCGAGTACTACGCGTTCGAACAGAAGTACCTTCCGCGCGCCGAGACCTGGGACCTGCTGCTGCAACGCACCGGCGCGCCGGGCATCCACTTCGAGGACTACCCGCAGCTGCAGGGCTACGAGATGCCCGAGTGGTCGCACATGTCGGCCTCCGAAGCGAACCGCTACACGGCCGAGCTGGCGCCGCTGGTCGAGGCCGAATTCAACCGGATGGACCGGCCGGTCATCGCAGCTGCGCGTTGACCTCGGCGAGTTCGGGCAGGTCCTTGTCGGCGCGTTGCCAGATTGCGTGTAACGCCGCGTAAGCCTGTTTGGCGCCCGCGGCGTCACCAGACGCCGCCAGCGCACGCGCACGCCCCAGCATCGACAGCGCGCGCAACGGCGCGCTCTTGAGCGCCAGGTCGAACTCGGCCACGGCCTCGGCCGGCCGCTTGGCGGCCAGCAACATTTCGCCGCGCAACTCATGCGGCGGCTTGACCGGCACCGGGGGACCGAAATCGAAAGGAATCGCGTCGTATGCCGACGCCGCGGCCGCCACCAGCTGCAACGCTTTTTCGGTCTTGCCCGCCTTCTGGGCGATCACGCCCTCGAGCATCTTCGCCATCAGGCCCAGGTACGCGCTGGTGGTGGCGCCTTCGCCAGGCTCGCCCTTTTGCGCGGCCAATGCCTGTAGCGCGGCAAGACTCCTGGCGGCCGCCGCCGAGTCGCCGCTCCACGCCTGCTCCAGTCCCCGGCTGAAATCCGCCCAGCCCTTGTCGCGACCGATGTCGCTCACATCCAGGTCGATCGCGGCGGCACGCTCGCGGTAGCGCGACGACTCGACGATGGCAACCGCGCGCATGCCGACCTTCGATCCGTCCGTGCGCTCCTTGAAAGCCGCGGGCGTGCGCATGGCGAGCACGCGTTGATCAGGATGCGCGCGGAACCAGGCCAGCGTTTCCTGGCTTTGCGTCTGGCAGTTGAGCAGGACCTGCAGGCCCTCCCAATGGCGACCCTGCTGGAAGTACGCGTACTGCAGCCATTCGGCATAGTGGCCGCAGGTGAACGGCGGCTGCCCCTTCGCGCGCAGTTCGGCGGCGACCACCCGGCCGGCCGCCTCGTTGGCGGCGACCACCGCATCCCACATGCCCAGCGCCATGAAGATATGCGCGGTCATGTGTTGCGAATGGCCGGCGTCGGGCGCGATCCTGGAAAGGGCGTTGGCCGCTTCCAGCGCGCCGGCGGCATGCGCCGGATCATCCATGCCGTGGATCCAGTAGTGCGCGGCGCCAGGATGGTTCGGGTTGCGCGAATAAATGCCTTGGGCGATTTCGGCGGCCTTCAGGAAATTGGGCACGTTGCGCTCGCCCTGGCTGACACCGAGCAGGAACAGGGACTGGAACGCCTTCGCTTCGTCATCGGTCGGGTAATCGGCCGCCATCTTTTCCATGGCCGCCAGGAATTTCTGGTCGCGTTCGAGCTTGCTGCCTTCGCCATAGAGCGTTTCGGCTGCCGCCAGATAAGCCTTCTCGCGCGCCGTCGGCGCCTTGGCGGCGCGCGCCGCGGGCGAGTTGCCGAGCTTGGCCAGCGCCGCGCGGCCCGCCTCGACGTTCTGCTGGTTCCAGACCGGATGCGTGGCGCACATCGCCTCGCCCCAGTAAGCCATCGCGAAATCCGGATCCAGGCGTTCGGCTTCCTGGAACGCCTGCTCGGCGCGCGGGTACTCGAACACGTGCATCAGCAGCATGCCCTTCACGAAGGCGGTCTGGGCGTCGCTGGACTGCGTGGAGGTCGGGAAGCTCAGCGTACCCAGGCCCTCGATGGTCTGCGCCGAATTGGTCGCGGCATGGGCGGCGGGCCCGCAGAGCAGGGCCAGCATGAGCAGCCAGTGACCGGGAGACAGCCATTTGTGGCGGCTCTGGAAATCTCGCGTGGGATCGTTCATGTTTTGGTCATCCTCGAAGGTCTGACGATGTTCAACTAGAACGGCCCGACTTTCCACCGGTACTGGCGCCTATCTTCATGGACCGAACCCGATGCTCCCGCGCATGACCCGACTGCTGCCGGCGCCGCCTTGGCTGCTTGCGCTGCTGCTGGCCCTGGTCGCGGGCAATGCGGCGGCGGCCGCTGAACCCGGACCGCGCCTGTCGACCGATGGTGCGCCGCAACGGCTGGTGCTGGCGCTGGACGGGATCCCCTACGAGGTGTTCGCCGATCTCCAGCGGCAAGGGCACTTCGCCGGCTTCAAGCCGGCGGCGAAAATGGTCTCCACCTTCCCCTCGCTGTCGGATGTCGCCTTCGCCGCCATCGGCGGCGGCGAGCCGCCGGAGGGCTATCAGGTCATGCGCTTCGACCCGGCGCAAAACAAGGTCGTGGGCAATACCATCGGCTCGCTCTCGAGCCGGGCGCATGCCCGCACCTGGGTGGACTCGAGGAATTATTCGAGCCTGCACCGCATGGTCGGCTACATGGCGGCCTACAGTGTCGCGCTGAGGGACCTGCGACAGATCGGCCAGGATTTCCTTTCCAGCGATCGGGAAACCTATGTCGCGATGCTCGGACAGAGCGATTCGGTGCTGCACGTCGCCGGCCGCGCCGGCGCGGAAAAACTGCTGCTGCAGGTCGAAATCTTCCTGCAGGACCTGCAGGCGCAGGTGCAGGCGCGAACCGGCCGGGAATTGCTGGTCGATATCGTTTCCGACCATGGCTCGACCATGATCAAGGGCAAGATCGTGCCGCTGGACAAGATGCTCGGCGACTGCGGCTTCCGGCGCAACGACCGGATCACTCAGCCAACCGACGTCGCCTATTCGCTGGCCGGCATCATCGGTTCGGTGGCCATCACGACATCGCCCGAGAGCACCGAAGGCGTGGCGCGCTGCCTGGCCGGGGCCGATGGCGTGGACCTGGTCGCGGTCGATCGCGGCGACGCCGTCGGCGTGCTCTCGATCAACGGCGAGGCGGAGGTAAGGCCTGCGGGCAAGGGCAACGAAGCCTACGAGTACCGCGTACTGAGCGGCGATCCGCTGCAGTTGGCGTTGCCGGTGAACGTGGGTGGCGTCGAGATATTCGACCAGGCCAGCCTGTTCAATCGAACCGTCGATGCACCCCGGCCGGACCCGTTGCGCCGGCTGTGGCGAGCCTTCCACGGCGAGGTCAAGCAGCCCAGTCCCATCCTGGTTTCGCTGGCCGACGGCTATGAGGCGGCCAACGCCGAAGTCCGGGCGCTGGCCAGCCTGCGCGGCCGCTTCGGTACGCACGGGTCGATGACCCACCTGGCTTCGCTGGGAGTGCTGGCGTCGAACTGGCGCGAGGTCGGAAACGTCAACGTGCAAGGCGCCAACGAAACACTGTTCAGCGCCAGGACCCTGGGCGCCATGCGCCAGGTGCTTGGCGACCGCACCGCGGCAAACGCCCCGCCGGAACTCAAAGGTCGATCATCACCTTGAAGCCGCCCATGAACATGCGCATGCCATCGAACGGCAGCTTCTTCGGATCCATCCACTTGGCCAGGCGCGGATCCTTCATGCCCGCGGCGTTGACGCGATCGCGGTGCGCCCGCGACTTGTAGACGATCCATGAGAAGACCACCGTCTCGCCGCGCTTGAGCATCACGCTCTGCGGAAACGAGGTCACCTTTCCCGGCTTGACGTCATCGGCTATGCATTCCCGGTACTCGAGCGCGCCGTGTTCGCGCCAGATCCTGCCCATCACCCGGGACATGCGCTTGTAGGCCGGCAGGTTCTTTACCGGGACCGGCAGGACGAAACCATCGACGTAGTTCATGGACTGCTCCTCGGTGGAAGTGGGCTTGCGCGGGAAATCATATTCCCCTCCCCCCGGGAATCAACTGCCGGCCAGGGGCAGGCTCACGCCTTTTTCAGGAACTCCGGCTTGAGCATCAGGCCCTTGACCTTGTCCGAGTTGCCTTCAACCGCTTCGTCGCCTTCGCGCAGGCGGATGTTCTTGATCACGGTGCCGCGCTTGAGCGTGATCGACGTGCCCTTCACCTTCAGGTCCTTGATCACCAGGACCGAATCTCCCTCGCTAAGCAGCGTGCCATTACTGTCCCTGACTTCCATCCCGGCCCTCTCCTGAACTGATTAAAACGCATGGCCGACCACAGTGCCCGGCTTCGTTGTCATTTTCACACAGCTGACTTAGCCTGAGCATGTCAGGATCAGGAAGGAGCGTAGCCGTGACCATCCCCGACAAAGCAGATTCCCCGCCGCTCGAGTTGTCCCTGGAGCCGATGGAAGATGGCCCGCTGCAGATCGGCGCGCCGGCCGACGCCAAGTTCCACGCGGACGTCCGCAGCGGCAAGGAGCGCCGCCAGGTGGCCGACCGCCGCATGGAGATCCGCTTCGAGTCCGACCGTCGTTCGGGCAAGGATCGCCGCGCAAAGAAATCCTGGGAACCGGGAAGCAACCTGTAACCGTTCATGGCGCGCAGGCAGGCCGCGTGGCCGCTTGCCTGCACGCCCCCGGGAACAGTCAGCGCCCGCCGGTCAGCACAGGCGGCGGCGTTGCGGCCACGGTGGTGGCGCCGGGGCCGATGTAGGTTCCCAGGAAAGCCAGTAATCGGGCATAGAAATCTAGCCGATGCGCCTCGATCATGATGGTATGGCCGGTGGCCGGATACTCGATCAGTTCCACCGGCATCCTGAGCCGGTTCAATTCGTGCTTCATCAACTGCGCCTGCTTGATGTCGACCCGCGCATCGCGCGTGCCGTGCGCCAGCAAGACCGGCACGGTGATCTTGTCGGCCAGCTTCGCCGGCGAGTTCGCGGCCAGCTCCGCCTTGTCTTCGCCGAGCACCCGCTTCAGGTAGATCTGTCCGAAGTCCGAGCGGCGGATGCTGCCCCACTTGTACATCTTGCCCAGGTCGAACACGCCCGACAGGCCCACGGCGCAGCGATACAGGCCCGGTTCGCGGATGGTGCCCATCAACGCGGCGTAGCCACCGTAGCTGGCGCCGTAGATGCAGATCCGCCGCGGGTCGGCGACCCCCTGCGCGATCGCCCATCGGGTTGCATCGGTGACGTCGTCCTGCATCGCCCTGCCCCACTGGCGATCGCCGCGGTCGCTGAACTGCCGGCCATAGCCGCCCGAGCCGCGGAAGTTGACCTGCAACACCGCGTAGCCGTGCTGCGCCAGGATCTGCACTTCCGGATCGTAGCCCCAGGCATCCATCACTTCGTAGGGCCCGCCGTGCGGCAGCACCACCATCGGCAGGTTCTTGCCGCTGGATTTGGGCGGCAGCGTCAGCACGCCGTGCAGGTTCAGCCCGTCCCGGGCTTCCAGCGCGAAGCCCTGCTGGGTGGCCTGCTGGCTCGGGTCAATCCACGGCTTCTCGCGCGTGATGATGGTTGCCTTGCGGGCGATCCGATCGACCAGGTAGAACGCGCCCGGGTCGCGATCGCTCCAGACCGAAACGACCGCCAGGTTGCCGTCCTTGGTGGCGCTGACGACGGCGGCAAGCTTGCCCGGGAACGCGGCCTGGATTTCGGCGCTTGCCTTCGCCTCCGGGTCATCGGGTCGCCAGTAGCGATGGCTCCATGCCGCTCCAACTCGAAACCAACGACGGCGTCGCCAGCCTGTTGGTGGACATCGAGTGGCATCGACTCGGGCTGGACTACCTGGAACGCTACCCCGGCATCATCAACAGCCTGACGGTCGAGCAGGTGCAGGCCGCCGCGCAGAAGTACCTGGACCCGAACGCCTACGTTTTGGCGGTGGCGGGGCCGGGGGACGGCAAGCTGGCGGATGGCAAATAGCAAATGGCGAATGGCAAATGGCGAATGGCAAATGGCGAATGGCAAATGGCGAATCGCAAGTGGCTGACAAGTGTTTGTTGATGCCTGACGCCTGGCGCCTGACGCCTGGTACTGTTTACTGA
>CAVSCB010000005.1:0-48196 GCA_963726305.1 uncultured Gammaproteobacteria bacterium | reverse complement strand
TGATTGTCAGCTCATTGCCGACCTGGCCTGCGGCCCGGACCTGCTGCACGAGCCTCCCGCCGGATACCGCGCTTGGTGCCCGGGGCCGAGTCGGTGATGCCGGAACTGGTGCCGCCGCTGCAAGCACGCCAGCAGTCCCGCGACCAGGGCGGCGCATGCGACCAGGCGGCGGGCGCGAACGCGGGGACAAAGTCTGTTCGGGACATCATTGCACTGGCTCCGTGGCGGCGCTCAGGCGGCGCCTGCTCCGGCGGTGTCTTCGGTTGCTCGCTATCGCCGCCCAGCTGGAACCAGTCCAGCCAGGTGCTCTGCTGGCAAGTCTTGTGCTCGGCGGCAAGATGTCCCGACGACGAACGCCGCACGGCGCGCGCCCGGACATTCTGCTTCGGTGGTCGCGTATTCGCGCGCCATCGAGCCAGGCCCATTCGATGCCCTTGCGATCATACGCGCAAGGTTTCGGTCGGCAGCTTGGCCATCAGCGCTGACCACACGCGCATCGCGCCGGTGGCGCCGTACAGGCCGGTCTGGCGGTTGTCGTCGCGTTCCGACCCAGACCACCGCAAGGTGCCGGCCGGTGTAGCCGGCGAACCACGAGTCGCGCTGGTCGTTGCTGGTGCCGGTCTTGCCCGCCGCATGCAGGTTGCCCAGTCCGAGCCCGACCAGCGAGGCCGCGGTGCCGCGGCGCGCGGCCTCCTGCAGCGCGAAGGTGACCAGTCGTGCGGCATCGACCGTCGCCGGCGGTGGGCTTGGCCACGTAGCGGCTCAGCGGCTTGCCGCTGTCATCGAGCACCGCCTCGAGCGAATAAAGCGGCGTGGGTGGCCATCGGCGGCAAGGTACTGGTACGCCTGCGCCACCTGGAACGGCGACAGGTCCACGGCGCCCAGCAGCAGCGAGGGCATTGGGCGGCTGCATCGAGTCCCGGGATCAGGCCTCGAGCACGCGCGCGACCTGGTCCGACCTCCATGCTCAAGTCCGAGGTTCACGGTCGCCAGGTTGTAGGAGCGCGCCAGCGCGTCGACCAGCGGTCACCTCGCCGTGCTGACTTGCCGTCGGTTCTTGGCCGGCGTCCACACTGTCCCGTTGGGCTGGCGCAGCGCGACCGCGCGTCGCTCACCGGGCTCACAGCGACCAGCGTTCCGGCTGCGCCAGCGCGAGAGGTAGACAAAGGGCTTGACCAGCGAACCGATCGGACGCGATGCGGCCAGCGCACGGTTGAAGCCGGGCCGCGCGTCGCGTCCGCCGACCATCGCCAGCACCGCGCCGCTGCGCGCGTCGGTGACCACCATCGCCGCCTGCAGGCCTTCGCCGCGCTTGCCGAGCGCGGCCAGGCGCTCGCTGACCGCAGCCTCCGCCAGACTCTGGGTGGACGGCGCGAGGGTGGTCAGGACCGACAGGCCGCGCGCACGAGCACGCTGTCGGCGATAGTCGCGCGCAGAGCTGCGCGCGCACCAGTTCGAGGAAGGCCGGACAGCGATTGCGCGGCAGCGCGCCGGCGGCGGTCACGCCCAGCGGCGCCTTCGCCGCGACCGCGCGATCGGTCGGCGCTGATCAGCCCGGTCTCGGCCAACGCGTCGCAGCACCACCTCGCGGCGCGCCTTGGCGCGCTCGGGGTAGCGGCGCGGATCCAGTAGCCGAAGGGCCCTGGATCATGCCCACCAGCAGGGCCATGTCCTGGTGCGCAAGATCGCCGTGCTCGCGGCCGAACCAGAAATCGGCGCCGCGGCCACGCCATGCACGGACTGTCTTCCCTGCTGGCCGAGGTAGACCTGGTTCAGATAGGCCTCGAGGATGCGTGCGCTTCGAAACGCGCCTCGATGATCAGCGCGTACACCGCTTCCTTGACCTTGCGCGCCAGCGTCTTGGAGTTGCTCAGGAACATGCTGCGCACCATCTGCTGGGTCAGCGTGCTCGCGCCCTGCTCGAACCCGGCCTCGCGCATGTTCACCCAGATCGCGCGCATCACGCCCCATGGATCGATGCCGTGGTGGTGCTTGAAATTGCGGTCCTCGACCGCCTGCAGCCCGGTGATCAGCAGCGGGGACCTCGTCCATGCGAACCAGCCGGCGCTCTTCCTCGTCGATTGCCGTACAGCGTCGCTATCCGCGCCGGATCGATCCGCGCGCTCTGCACGCGACGCTTCTTGGCCGCGTCCCTGACTTGCGCGACCCGCCCGGCCACCAGCAGCGTTTCCAGTTGATGCTCGCGGACCGGCCCATCCATGTCGGTGAACGCTCGCGTACCGATCCGGAAACGGGGACCGGCACGGGAGTAGGTGCCCGGAAGCTGGCCCACGCCATCGTTGCGGTAGCTGGCGGCGGTCAATTCCAGTTCCAGCGCTTCCGGCGTCAGGCGGACCCCGTCGCGCAGGACCAGCGGCCTTGCGTAGACGCGCGTCGGCACCTGCCATTGCAGGTGCGCGAATTCGGCCCGCACCTGCTTGTCCAGGTACCAGACGTAGGGAAGCCCCAGGCCAACCAGCAGCCCGAGCGAGACAAGCGCGACACGGAAGATCCAGGGCCGCAGCAAGCCCGGCTGGAGTTCATCGTCGGAGGGAGGGGAAGCGTGTTTGCTCAAGGATGGGGATAATTCATGATTTGTGTCAGTTTATCAGGCGCAAGCAGGAATCTTCGGGCCAGGCAATGAAAGCGGAAGGGGCAGGACCATCGGGATCGCCGGAGCCAGGCAAACTGCCGGGCGCAGCGCATTTTCGCGGCCGGCTGGTTGACTGGCTGTCGCGGCAACAGTCTTTGCTTGCCTATCGGCTGCGCGATGCGACGGCCCTGTTCAGCCGGGGCCAGCACAGCCTGAGGGCCCGAGGCCCGTCGGCGACCTTGCGGATGGCCCTCGCCCGCCTGTTCCCGGCCAGGCGCGAGCCCGGCATCCTGCTCCTGTATGCCGGTGCAGTGGACCCCGCGGAGCATCCGGCTGCCGGATGTCGAGCCGTTGGCCAGCATCATCGTGCCGGTGCACGGCCAGTTGGACTTCACCCTGCGTTGTCTCTACTCGCTGGGCCAGAGCGGCGACGCCACGCCGTTCGAAGTGATCGTCATCGACGACGCCTCGAACGATGCGAGCGCCGAAGTGCTTCCGCGAATCGAAGGCCTGCGCTACCAGCGCAATCCGGAAAATCGCGGTTTCATCGATTCCTGCAACGCCGGCGCCACGCTGGCGCGCGGCGAGTTCCTGATCTTCCTCAACAACGACACCGTGGTGCAGCCGGGCTGGCTCGATGCACTGCTCGACACCTTCGTTGCGCGGCCGGACACCGGCCTGGCCGGCAGCAAACTCGTCTATCCCGACGGTCGCCTGCAAGAGGCCGGCGGCCTCGTCTATTCCGATGGCAGCGCCGCGAACTATCGGGCGGATTGGCGATCCGGCCGACCCGCGCTACAACTTCGTGCGCGAGGCCGATTACTGCTCCGGCGCGGCGATCGCCATCCGGCGCTCGCTGTTCGCCGCGCTTGGCGGATTCGATCCGCACTATCGCCCTGCCTATTACGAAGACACCGACCTGGCCATGCGCGTGCGCCAGCGCGGCCTGAAAGTCATTTACCAGCCAGCCTCGGTGGTCGTGCACTTCGAGGGAGCAAGCTCGGGAACCGACATACGACGAGGGGTCAAGTCCTACCAGGCGCAGAACGAGCGGAAGTTCGCCGATCGCTGGCGCGCAGAGCTGGCCAACTCGCAGCCCATGGCGGACCGTTCGGACCTGAGCGAAGCAAGGGCCGCGACCGACGCCACCCATCGCGCCACCCGGCGCGTGCTGGTCATCGACTCGCACACGCCCAAGCCGGATCGCGATTCCGGATCGGCGCGCATGGTCGAGCTGATGCGCCTGCTGGTCGAGGAAGGATGCGCCGTCGATTTCGTCAGCCAGTCACTGGCCCACGAGGGCCGGTACACACAGGCGCTGCAACAGCTCGGTGTTCAGGCGTGGTGGCGGCCCTGGATCAGGAACCTTCCGGAATGGCTGGGCCGCCATGGCGGCCGCTTCGACGCGATCATCGTGTCCAGGCACTACGTGCTCTCGCCGCTGCTGCCGATCCTGCGCAAGTTCGCGCCGCAGGCGCGAATCGTCTTCGACAGCGTCGATCTGCATTTCCTGCGCGAACAGCGCGCGGCGGAGCAAGCGAGCGACACCGCGGCACAGCTTGGCGCGGCGCGCACGCGCGAAGTCGAGCTCGGCCTGCTGCGTGCGGTGGACACGACCTGGGTGGTCAGCGCGTTCGAGCGCGACTTGCTGGCCGAAATCGAGCCCGCTGCAAGCGTCGAAGTCGTTTCCAACATCCATTCCATCGCCGGCGACACGCCCGGATTCGCCGAACGCCAGGACCTCGTTTTCGTCGGCAGTTTCCGCCACCTTCCGAACGTGGATGCCGCGCGCTGGCTGGTCGAGGAGATCCTTCCGATCGTCAGGCGCGAGTTGCCCGGGATTCGCCTGCAACTGGTCGGCGCCGATGCGCCCGAGTCGGTGCTCGCCCTGGCCGGACAGCCCGGCGTGGACTTGCTCGGGCACGTGCCCGAGCCTGAGAGCCTGCTCGACCGCACGCGGATAAGCCTGGCGCCCCTGCGTTTCGGCGCCGGCATCAAGGGCAAGATCAACCAGAGCCTGGCGCGCGGATTGCCGGTGGTGGCGACCAGCTGCGCCGTCGAAGGCATGTTCCTGGTCGATGGCGAGGACTTCCTGTGCGCCGACAGCGCAGGGCAATTCGCGGACGCGATCGTGCGCCTGTATGCCGACGAATCCCTGTGGCAGAAACTGCGCCTGGCCGGCTTCGAAAATACCCGGCGTCATTTCTCGCGCGAGGCGGCCCGGGATGTCATCCGGCCCTGGCTGGAAAGCCTGCGGTCAATGTGACTCGCCGCGCGCGCGCTTCAGGCGCGCGGTGGTCGCCTTGAGCTTCGGATGCGAAGGTTGCCACTGCCTGGCGCTGGCCAGGGCAGCTTCGGCCTCGGGATAGTCGCCGGCGGCGATGCGTTCCTCCGCGTAGGCGAGCCAGCGATCCGCCAGGCGGCTTCGCGCATCGGATGCCGCCGCGGAGTAAGGCTCCAGAGCGAGGTTCGCCTCCAGGCAGGATTGCGCTCGCTTGAGCTGGTTGTCGGTCATCGCCCGCTCGAAGCATTCGCGGCTGCGCTGGCCGAATTCGCGCTGCAGCCCCAGCACCTGGGGCGATTCCGGCGCGATCGCGCTGGCCACGCGCAATTTGTCCCAGGCGCTGGTGCCCGGCGGCGTGATGAACTCTCCACGGGCGATCGCCTGCTCGGCTTCGGCCAGCAATTGCGGCAGCTTTTCGCGTTCTCCGCGCTCGGGCTTGCGAAGCAGCCGCTGCTGCGCCTGCCGCGATTGAGCGACGCGCTGCTCGGCGACCACGATTTCGGGCGCCTGCGGACTCCAGTGCCTGGCCTTCTCGAGCGAAGCCCGGGCGCGCCGGAACTGGAAGTCCGCCGCCTGCCGTTGCGCCTGCGCGGCGGCCAGCGCGGCCAGCCGCTGCAATCCTTCCTGGACGACGGCCGAGTCATCGCCTGCATCGACCAGTCGGAGATACCTGTCCGCCGCGCTGTCGAGGCGACCGGCGCGCTCATCCGCCTGCGCCAGTTCCAACGTCCGCGCCTGCTCCCGCTGCAATCGCGCCATCGCCTCGCCCAGCTTGGCCTGCACCGGCGGCAAGTCGACATGCCCGGGATCCTCGGCGACCACCTTCTCGACCAGTCGCTGCGCCTCACGCACCTTGTTGGCCGCGAGTAGTTCCTCCGCCCGGACCAGCCAGCGTGCGAGCAACTCGCCACGTCGCTCCAGCGCGATCGCATTGCCGGCATCCAGTTGCAGCACCCGATCGAACAGTGCCAAGGCGGCCTCGTCGGTGACCCCCGGAACGGCCGCGGTCGCCAGCATTCCGGAAATGTCGCCCGACGCCTCCTCGAGATCGCGCAATCTCGCCTTGAGCGGTTGCAACTGGACGGCGGGCGCCGACAATGATTCCGCAAGCGCCAGGCTGTTCCTCGCCTGCAGCAGCCGATGCTGGGCCAACGCCTGCCGTGTGCGTTCGATCGCCGCATTCCTGACTTCCACCAGCCCTTGCCGGGCTGCCATCTGGTCGGGATCAGCGGCGAGCACGGACTCGAACAGCTCGCGGGCGCCGGTCCCATCGGCCGCACTGAGCTTGCCGTGGACCAGGGCCAGCTGCGCCAATTCGAGCTGGCGGTTCATGCGCGGGTCCGGCAGCAAGCGCTCGCTGATCGGATCACGCCAGAACACCAGAGCCAACACCAGCAGCACTCCGGCCGCGATCAGCCAGCCCCACGCGCTGCCGCGAAACCTGTGCAACCAGGCATCCAGCCGGTCAGCCCAGGCGGCGCGCATCCTGCACTCCCGGCACGGCGTCGAGTTTTCCGAGCAGCTGGCTCAGCTGCTCGAAATCGCTGACCTTCAGCGTCAGGCGAATTTCCGCCAGGCCCCGCGATTCATCGGCATGCGAAGTGATGCCGAGGATGGAGACTTCGGCCTGCGCGATGACATTGGTCACGTCCTTGAGCAGCCACTTGCGGTCGAATGCACGGATCTGCACGTTCGACCTCGTACTTCGAGCTGGCGGCCTGGCCCCAGTTCACGGGCAGCTCGCGCTCCGGCTGCGCGCTGACCAATCGCTGCAGGCTCTGGCAGTTCTTCCGGTGGATGCTGACGCCGCGCCCGCGCGTCAGGTAGCCCACGATGGCGATCGCCTGGCACCGGCTGGCAGCAGCGTGCGAGTTGCGACAGCAGGTTGCCGACGCCTTCCACGGTGAAGCGGCTGGCCTTGTCGTCCGTGCGCGGGCGCGCGCTGGGCTTCGGCGGCGCCCGCTCGGCGGGCTTGGCGGGCGCCTGTGCCTGCAGCAGTGCCTGGGCGTGGTCGTGCAACGCGCGACTGACCTGGCTCGGTCCGAAATCGCCGAGCGCCAGGCCGAGCTGCAACTCCTCCACGTTGGCAAGATGGAACTTCTCCAGTGCCGGCGACAGGTCCGCGTGCAGCATCGCCACCCGGCGCAGTTCCTTGTCGAGCATCTCCTTGCCGGCCAGCACGTTGCGCGCACGGTCGAGCTTGTGGAACCAGGCCCGCACCTTGTCGCGGGCGCGGCCGCTGGCAAGGAAACCGTTGGAGGCCAGCAGCCAGTCGCGACGCGGCTCGCCGATCTTGTGGGTGAGGATCTCGACCCGATCGCCGCTGGCGGGCTTGAAGTCGAGCGGGACGATGCGTCCGTTGACCTTGGCGCCGCGGCAGCGATGGCCGACTTCGGTGTGCACGTGGTAGGCGAAATCCAGCACCGTTCCGCCCTGCGGCAGGTCCACCACTTCGCCCTTCGGCGTCAGCAGGTAGATCCGGTCCTCGAGCAGCGCGGTGTTGAATCCGGACAGCAGCGTCGTCTCGTCGTCGCCCTCGCGCACTTCCAGCAGTTGCCGCATCCAGGCGACCTTGCGTTCGAAGCTGGCCTCGCCCTTGCCGCCTTCCTTGTAGCGCCAGTGCGCGGCCACGCCGAGTTCGGCATGCTCGTGCATGGCATGGGTGCGGATCTGCACTTCGAGCGTGCGTCCCTCCGGACCCGACCACCGCGGTGTGCAGCGAGCGGTAGTCGTTGCTCCTTTGGCTTGGCGATGTAGTCGTCGAATTCGGACGGCACCGGCGTCCACAGCTGGTGCACCAGGCCGAGCGTGGCGTAACAATCGGCGACGGTCGTCCACCAGCACGCGTATCGCGCGGATGTCATAGAGCTCGCTGAATTCCAGGCCCTTTCGCTGCATCTTCTTCCAGATGCTGAAGATGTGCTTCGGCCGTCCGGCCACGTCCGCGGCGATGCCCGCCTCGGCCAGCGCCACGCGGATCTTCTGCTTGGCTTCCTCGATGAAGCGCTCGCGCCCGGTACGCTTTTCGTCGAGCAGGCGGGCGATGCGCTGGTAGGTCTCCGGCTGCAGGTAACGGAAGGCGAGATCCTCCAGTTCCCACTTCAGCTGCCAGATGCCCAGCCGATTGGCCAGGGGCGCATGGATATCGACGGTCAGTTCCGCCAATGCCTTCTGCTCGGCCGCAGGCGCGTTGGCGGCAGCGCGCAGGCGCACCAGTTGTTCCGACAGCAGGATCAGGACCACGCGCAGATCGCGGATCAGGGCGAGCAACAGGCGACGCAGGCCCTCGGCGCTGCCGCGGCCCTCGCGCTGCGCGTGCAGGCTCCAGACCTGCTCGGCGGCCTGCAGTCCATCGAGCAGCGGGCGCAGTCCGGGCGACTTCTGCAATGCGGGCGCGGCCTTCTCGCGCAATGCCGGACACAGGTGCACGATCGCGGCCAACTGCACCTCGCTGTCGGCGCGCAACAGGTCGAGGGTCTCGATGACCGGCCAGACCAGCGCGGGCAGCGGCCCGTGATAGTCGTGGAGCACCGTCAGCAGCGGCTTGAGCGCAGGAACGTTGGCATGGCGATCGAGCCAGTCGACGAGCGTCTTGGGCGAAGCAAGGTCGTTGGCGGGCGCGATGGCGGTCACGATGCTGCTTTGTGGATGGATGCCCCCAAATTAGCCTTTTTTTCGCCGCGCGCAAAATACCGCGCTTGGCTCCCGTTCAGCGAAGGCGCTCGAGCTCGCGCGCGAGGCGCTTGTGCGATACCGGCCTGCGCGTGCCCAGCTCCTGGGCGAAGGTCTGCACCCGCAGTTCCTCCAGGTCCCATTGGAACTCCAGCCAGGCCGCGTCCAGGACCGGATTGCGGGCCCGGGCCGCTTCCAGCGCCTCCACATAGGGCCGAAGCTCGAGCATGCGCGCCTGGTCCTTCACCGGATCGGCGATGGCCCGCTCCACCCGCAGGTTCACGGCCCTCAGGTAGCGTGGATACTCGGCCAGGAACGCGGCGGGCGTGTCGCGCAGGAAGCCGGCGTGGACCAGGCTGCGCAAGTGCGCGGTGATGTCGTCCAGGTTGCCGCGCGCCCAGCCGAGCAGCTTGGACTCCAGCTTCGGCTTGATCTCGGCATAGGCCGCCAGGATCGTCTCGGCCAGTTGCAGGCGCTGCATCGACTGCTCGAACAACTGCCTGCCGATCTTCGCCATCAGCGACTCGAAGCCGGCCTTGTCGCGAATCTCCGCCAGGCCATCGGCGAGCAGGGCATTCAGCGCGGACTCGACGATGTCCGAACGCAACCGTTCGGAAGATTCGATCGCGGCATACAGCAGGCCCAGCTTGGGCGAGACGGGAAGCTGCTTGCGCGCCTGCTTGACCTGGTCGGCCAGCGCCGAGCAGCGCCAGCTTGCGCACGCCGCGCTCGTGTTCGGCTCGCGCCTGCAACGGGTCGGCAAACACCGCCAGCGCAACGGAGTCGCCCTCGTCGACCAGCGCCGGATAGGCCGGCACGCCGGCGGCGCCACTCACCTGCAGTGGCACCGGCGTTTCCGGAAATCCGGTCAGTCCCGCTACGCGCCAGCCGCTCTCCGGCGCTTTGCGCAAACGCGCGCTCGGCGGCGACGCCGAACCTTTCCTTCAATTGCGCCAGGTCGCGGGATACAGCCAGCACCTTGCCATCCCGCTCGCAGAGCCGGAAGTTCATTCGCAGATGGGGATCCAGCGCGGCCTCGTCGAAATCCACGCCCGCCACCGGCGCACCCGTGCTGCGGGTGAGGAAGCGCGCCAGCGCACCCGGCCATCGAATCAGCCTCGCCCTGTTCATTCGCGTTGGCCTTGCGTATCGATGGCTGCTGCGCCTGGAAGAAGGCGCGGGCGAAATCCGGCGCCGGCACGTAGTTGCGGCGCAGCGCCTTCGGCAGCGAGCGGATCAATTCCGCAGCCTTCTCCTCGACCAGTCCGGGCACCAGCCAGCACAGCCGCGCCGGGTCGAGCGCCTTGAGCAGGTGCAGCGGCACGTCCAGGGTCACGCCATCGTCCGGGGCGCCCGGCTCGAAGCGGTAATGCAAGCGCCAGCCGGCATCGCCCAGCGGGAAATATTTCGGGAAGCGATCGGCCTCGCTGCCCTCGCCCGGCAACAGGTCGGCGAGCGACCACTCCAGTGCTTGCGTCTTGTCCGGCGGCAACTTGCCGTACCAGCTGTCGAGCCCCTGCACGGAATTGATTTCCGGCGGCAGTCGATCCAGGTACCAGCGCGCCTGCCAGTCCTCGTCGGCGATCAGGCCGGCGCGGCGCAGCTTGGCTTCCTCCTCGCGCGCCTTGTCCAGGGTGGCAAGGTTGCGCGCGACGAAACGCCGCGCGGGTGTTTATCTCCCCAGTCAAGCAGCGCCTGGCGCACGAAGATATCGCGCGACTCGGCCGGATACAGGCCGCCGTAATGCACCGGCTTCTTCGGCGCCAGCACCAGGCCGAACAGGCTGATCTGCTCGGAGCCGATCACCCGGCCCTGCGCGCGCGACCAGTGCGGATCGAAATGGCGACGCGAGAGCAGATGCGACGAGCTCGGCGATCACCCAGTCGGGCTCGATCCGCGCGCCCATCAGGCCCCAGATCTTCTGGGTGTCGAGCATGGTCGCCACCAGCAGCCAGGCCGGCGGTTGCTTGACCAGCGTCGAACCGGGGAACAGCGCGAACTTGCGTTGCCGCGGCGCCTCGTACAGGCCCTTCTCGACTCGATGGCCGATCTGCGTCGGCAGGCCGGCGATCAGGGCGCGATGCAGCGGCGCGTATTCGGCCACCTGGTCGTTGATCACCCAGCCGAGTTCTTCGCAGGACAGCAGCAGCTGGCGGTGCAACTCGCGCCACTCGCGCATGCGCAGGAAGCCGAGGAAACGCTTCTCGCACCAGTCGCGCAGCTTCGACTGGGTCAGCTCCTCGTGCGCGGTGCGATAGTCGTCCCACAGCTTGAGCACGCCGACGAATTCCGAGTTCGGATCGGCGAACTGCGCGTGCGCGGCGTCGGCCGCTTCGCGCGCATCGGCTCGGCCGCTCGCGCGGATCCTGGATGCCGAGGAACGCCGCGAGCACGGTCACCTCGCGCAGGCAGCCAAGGTGCTGCGCGGCGATCAGCATGCGCGCCAGCTTCACGTCCACCGGCAGCCGCGCCATCTGCCGGCCGATCGGCGGTCAGGCGGCGCTCCTTGTCGACCGCGCCGAGTTCGGCCAGCTGCTGCCAGCCGTCGGCGATCGCGCGCGGGTCGGGCGGATCGATGAACGGGAAATCCTCGACCCGGCCCAGGCTGAGGCGAAGCATGCGCAGGATCACGCCCGCCAGCGACGCGCGCAGGATTTCCGGATCGGTGTAGCGCGGGCGCGACTGGAAGTCGGCCTCCGAATACAGGCGATAGCAGATGCCGGCGGCGATGCGGCCGCAGCGGCCCTTGCGCTGGTCGGCGCTGGCCTGCGAGACCGGCTCGATGTGCAGGCGGTCGAGCTTCTGCCGCGGCGAATAGCGCTTGACGCGCGCCACGCCCGGGTCGATCACGTAGCGGATCCGCGGCACGGTCAGCGAGGTCTCGGCCACGTTGGTGGCCAGCACGATGCGCCGCTGCGGGCCGGGATGGAACACGCGGTCCTGGTCGCGCGACGGACAGGCGCGCATACAGCGGCAGCACCTCGGTTGCGCGATATTTCTTCTGCGCCAGCGCCAGGTGCGCGTCGCGGATCTCGCGCTCGCCGGGCAGGAACACCAGCATGTCGCCGAGCGGATCCTCGCGGGTGATCTCGTCCACCGCGGCGACGATCGCGTCGTTCATCGGTGCGGCTCGCCGCGCGGGATCTCGCCCCTCGCCTTCCGGCGCGCGCGGTAGCGGACTTCGACCGGATAACTGCGGCCCTCGACGCTGACCACCGGCGCGCCGCCGAAATGGCGCGCGAAGCGCTCGGTGTCGATGGTCGCCGAGGTGATGATCAGCTTCAGGTCGCGCCGCTTGCGTCACCAGCTGCTGCAGGTAGCCGAGCAGGAAGTCGATGTTGAGGCTGCGTTCGTGCGCCTCGTCGATGATGATCGTGTCGTACTTCGACAGCCAGCGGTCGCACTGGATCTCGGCCAGCAGGATGCCGTCGGTCATGAACTTGATGTAGGTGTCGTCGCCGACGTTTTCGGTGAAGCGCACCTGGTAGCCGACCGCGCCGCCGACCGGAGTCTTCAGCTCCTCGGCCACCCGCCGCGCCACCGCGCGCGCGGCGATCCGGCGCGGCTGGGTGCAGCCGATCAGGCCGTCGACGCCGCGGCCCGCCGCCAGGCACAGCTTGGGCAACTGCGTGGTCTTGCCGGAGCCGGTCTCGCCGGCGATCACCACCACCTGGTGCTTGCGGATCAGCTCGATGATGCGTCTCGGCTTCGCGGGCGACCGGCAGGTCGTCGTCGAAACGTCGGCTTCGGCGCCTGGCTCGCGCCGCGGCGCTCGCGCGCGGCCACGGAAACGGCCAGGGCCTGGGCGAATTTCTCCCGCAGGCCGGCGTCCTCCGGCTCGCTCCCGGAGTCCCGACTGCATCCGGCGCAGCCGGGCCTGGTCCCTGCTCAGCGCCAGATTGACTGGAAATGCTTGATCTATATTCACATTCGAGCTAATCGACTTATTGGGTGTCCAATTGTCCCATCACACAGGGAGTCGCGTCATGGAAGTCATGAAGATCGATATCGGGATCAATGCCAAGGATCGCAAGAAGATCGCCGGCGGCCTTTCCAGTCTCCTGGCCGACACTTACACCCTGTACCTGAAGACCCACGACTTCCACTGGAACGTGACCGGGCCGATGTTCAACACCCTGCACAACATGTTCATGGTCCAGTACAACGAGCTGTGGCTGTCGCTCGACGAGATCGCCGAGCGCATTCGTGCGCTGGACGAGTTCGCGCCGGGCTCCGGCGCCCAGTACGCCAAGCTGTCCTCGATCAAGGAAGAAACCGGCGTGCCCGACTGGAAGGGCATGGTCAGCCAGTTGGTGAGCGGCCACGAGACCTGCGCACGCACCGCGCGCGATGCCTTCAAGCGCGCCGAGGCCGCCAACGACCAGCCCACCGCCGACCTCGCCACAACCCGCATGCAGGCGCATGAGAAGACCGCGTGGATGCTGCGTTCGCTGCTACAGTAAATCCAGGGAGGGACCACCATGTCCGCAACTCATCCCGGCGCCAGCGCCTCCGAACTCGCCGCGCTCGCGCCGTTTTTCGAACACGATCGCGAACTGGTGAAGATCGGCCGCAAGATCAAGGTCCTGAAGGCCATCGATTGGCCGCTCGAGCAGGAGGAGCGCTTTCTGTCCTCATGGCAGCGGGGAAAGCCCGAACTCCCCTCGCCGGGCACCAAGCCGCAGGTGCTGGCCAAGGAAACAGGCGCGCTCGAAGCGCTGATGAAGCGAATCGACCGCGGCCATCCGGTCGGCAACTGGCTGTACAAGTCCGCGTGGAGCTACTACGTGGCCGCGAAAATGCTGGCCGGCATCGGCACGCCCGAGTTCACGCGGTGCTCGACGCTGTTGTACGGCCGTCCCGATTTCCAGTATCGAACCCAGGACGTGACCAACGCCGAGAGCGCGCAGGAGATGCTCGACATCACCGACGGCATGGTCGGCCTGCGGATGTTGCCGTCGATTCCCTCGGACATACCCGCGGACGCCTTCGCCGTGATGCTGCGCGATCGCATCGGCACTACCTTCAAGGACGACAAGGTCGAGGTGGTCCTGAACCCGATACTCGCTTCGAAGGCCTCTGCCTCGAGCAAGCAGATCAGCCTGCGCTCGAGCGCCCTGTTCTCCCTGCGCGACCTGGACCAGCTCACCGAGCACGAAGCCTATGTCCATACCCTGACCTCGCTCAACGGCCAGCATCAGCCGCATCTGAAGTCCCTTTCGCTGGGGGCGCCGCGGACGACGGTGACCCAGGAAGGGCTGGCGACCTGGGCCGAAATATTCACCGGCGCGATCGACATTGCGCGGCTGCGGCGGGTCGCCTTGCGCGTCGTGCTCCTGAAGCAGGCGCTCGATGGCGCCGACTTCATCGAGATATTCCGAGCCTTTCTCGCCGCCGGACAGACCGAGGTCGAGAGTTACCGGAGCGCCGCCCGCCTCTTCCGCGGCGGCGACGTGCAAGGCAAGGTGTGTTTCACCAAGGACGGCGCCTATCTCCAGGGCGTGATGCTGGTCCACGTCTTCATCCGCAAGGTGCTGCAGGAAGGAAAGGCCGATCTGCTGGGCATGCTGTTTGCCGGACGCCTGACCACCTCCGACGTGATCACGCTGGCGCCTTTCCGCGACAGCGGCGTGATCGCCAGGCCGCACTATGTGCCGCCCTGGGCCCGAGATCCGCAGCGCGTGCTGGCGACCATGGCGTTCTCCGCCGCGCAGCAGCGCCTGCGCCTGGAGAACATCGACCTGCAGCGCTTCGTCGAAGCCGAGGATGAGTTGATCGTGCACTCGGGCATGCCCGGATAAGCGCGCAGTTTCTGGATTACCGCGGACGGCCGACGCTTTCGTACGGCCATTCCCGGCGTTTCCTGACAGCGCGAACACGCCGGTTTGCTACCCTGAGGGCATGACACCCGCCCAGGAAGTACTTCGCCGCGTCTTCGGCCACGCCGCCTTCCGGGGTGAACAGGCCGCCATCGTCGATCAGGTCCTCGCCGGCGGCGACTGCCTGGTGCTGATGCCCACGGGTGGCGGCAAATCGCTGTGCTACCAGGTGCCTGCGCTGCTGCGGCCGGGCACGGCCATCGTCATCTCGCCATTGATCGCCTTGATGCAGGACCAGGTCGAGGCGCTGCACCAGTTGGGCGTGCGCGCGGCCTTCCTGAATTCTTCGCTGGACGCGCAGTCCGCCTCCGAGGTGGAACGCGGACTGCTGGCTGGCGACTTCGACCTGCTCTATGTCGCGCCGGAGCGCTTGCTGACGCAGCGCTTCCTGTCGCTGCTCGATCGCTGCCAGGTCGCCCTGTTCGCCATCGACGAAGCACATTGCGTCTCGCAATGGGGCCACGACTTCCGGCCCGAGTATCGCGAACTCAACCTGCTGCACGAGCGCTGGCCGGAAGTGCCGCGCATCGCGCTCACCGCCACCGCCGACGCCCCCACCCGCGCCGAAATCGTCGAACGCCTCGGCCTGGAATCGGCCCGCCAGTTCATCAGCTCCTTCGATCGGCCGAACATCAACTATCGCGTCGTGCAGAAGGACAACGCCGCGCCGCCAGTTGCTCGATTTCCTGGCGACGCATCGCGGCCAGGCCGGCATCGTCTACTGCCTGTCGCGCAAGAAGGTCGAGGAGACCGCCGAATTCCTGAGTGGGCATGGCATCTCCGCGCTCCCGTACCACGCCGGCATGGAAGCGGCCCGGCGCAGCGTCAACCAGCGACGGTTCCTGCGCGAGGACGGCATCGTGATCGTGGCGACCATCGCCTTCGGCATGGGCATCGACAAACCGGACGTGCGCTTCGTCGCGCACATGGACCTGCCCAAGTCGCTCGAGGGCTACTACCAGGAGACCGGCCGCGCCGGCCGCGATGGCGAACCCGCCGAAGCCTGGCTGACCTATGGCCTGGGCGACCTGGTCATGCTCCAGAAGATGATCGAATCCTCCGACGCCAGCGAGGAGCGACGCTGGCTGGAGCGGCGCAAGCTGGACACCTTGCTCGGCTATTGCGAGTCCACCCGCTGTCGGCGGCAGGTATTGCTGGCGAGCTTCGACGAGGTCTATCCGAAAGCCTGCGGCAACTGCGACAACTGCCTGGAGCCGGCGGAAACCTGGGATGCGACCGTGGCCGCGCAGAAGGCCCTGTCCTGCGTCTTCCGCAGCGGCCAGCGCTTTGGCGCGGCGCACCTGATCGACATCCTGCGCGGCGCGAAGACCGAGCGTGTCGCACAGTTCGGCCACGATCGGCTCAGCACCTTCGCCATCGGCGGCGATCTCGATGCCCGCCAATGGAAAGGCGTGTTCCGGCAACTGGTCGCCATCGGGCTGCTGGAGGTCGACGGCGAGGGCCATGGCGGCCTGCGCCTGACCGAGGCCAGCCGGGCCGTGCTGCGGGGCGAGCAGGCGGTATCGCTGCGCCGCGAAGCCGAGCGCAAGCGCGAGCGCAATCCGCGAGCCGCAACCGCTGCGGCGGCAACGGCCATCGCCGACATGTCGGCTGCGGATGTTCCGGTATTCGAAGCCCTGCGCTCCCTGCGCGCCAGCCTCGCGCGGGAACAGAACCTGCCCGCCTATGTGATCTTCCACGACGCCACCCTGCGAGCGATGGCCACCCAGCGGCCGCGGACCCTGAAGGAGCTCGGCCAGATCAACGGCGTCGGCGTGTCCAAACTCGAACGCTATGGCGAGCAGATGCTGGAAGTGCTTCGCGAGGCGCTCGCCGCGTAGGCCGGCCAGCCCTTGTCGTCGATAGCCCGACTCCCGGCCTCCCCGGACTGGGACCGATCTTCTACAGCGGCCTCAAGAGATACTGGTCCATGCCGGCGTAAGCTCGGCGGTCGATGCGATCCAGGCGATCGTCCAGCGGGGGATGCGTCCTGTACAACTGCGCCAGGCTGTCCGAAGCAGGGCCGAACGCGGTCATCTTCTGCAGCACCACGTACAGCGCCATCGGATTGAAACCAGACCTTGCCAGGTAGAACTCCGATGCTTCATCCGACCGGTATTCGGCCCCCTGGTCGAGACTGGCGAGCATGACGCTGGCGCCAAACCTGCGAACGTATTCCTTGGCCATGAGGCCCGCGGCGCCGCCACCGACGTTGACCTGCCCGGCGACCAGGTCGGTGGTTGCCGAGCTCATCTGCTGTTTGTGGATCACGTTGTAGTGGTCGCGCTGTACGACATGACTGATTTCATGGCCGAGCACGGCCGCGACCTCGGCGTCGTCCGCGAGCAACTCGTACATCCCTCGCGTCATCAGTATGTAGCCGCCGGGCGCCGCGAAGGCATTGACCTCGGCCGTGTCGATCACGCCGAATGTCCAGGGCAATGACGGCCTCGAGGTGCGGGATGCCATCCAGCGCCCGATACGGTTGACCCGACGCTGCGCCTCTTCGTCCGGCCACAGCTTGGCGGCGCCGAGGATGCAGCCGGCAATCTGCGGGCCAAGTGCAAGTTCCTCCGCTGACTGTTCCTGCTCGGACTTGCCGACGGCGGCGTCGGCGACGTCAGCCGCCGATCCACCGATGGCGCTACTTCCCAGCGCTCCCAGGAACCCGCGAGCCATCGAGATTCCCGTGCGCTTCTGCGCCTGCGTGGCGCCCTTGCTGGCACTCGGGCTGGCGGCCTTCGCTTCGGCGCCATAGGCAACCGTGGTTTCCGCCCAGCCGCTCGCGTGTGCATCGTCGGCTGCGGCTTCTGGCGTCAGTCGATACGACTCGAGCTTGGCAAGTTGCGCGGCATCGAACGCCGCGGATTTCAGATCGCTCTCGTTCAGCCCGCGCACGCCAGCCGTTTCAGTTGTACGGCCCGTGCCGGCCATGCCGCTGAATAGCGCTCGCACGCTTCTGGAGTTCTGCTTGCCTGTTTCGGCCATGCGCACTTCGTTGATCCGCAGGAAACCGGGCGCGCCCGCCGGCAGGGTGATCTTGAACCACAGGCCCTGCTGGGCGGAAATCCTGACCGGCGCATTGTTGCTCAGCGTGGCCACCGTGGGCGCACTCAGATCCGGGGCGCTGTGCACGGATACCGATGGCTTGTGCACGATGGCGGCGAGACCCGACGCGCCGTCGGCACACAAACCCACGGTGGCCGCGAGGATCAGGGCAATGGCGGTGGTCAACTGGGCGGTGTTGGTGCGCATCGGTGTTCTCCGGACTTGCGGTCGGCCCCGGGCTGGAGCCGCGGTGAATGGTTGCTACGGCGCATCCTGCTTACTGACAAACGAATTCGCACTCGAAAGCGGACATTCTTCAGACGAAACCAGCACGCGACCGAGCGCTTCGCGCAAGCGCTTTCCATGGTCGGGCTCATCGGCGTTGTCGTCGATTTCGGCGGAGAGCAGGCATACCCTCACGGCGCCATCGTCATCGATGCGATCGTCGTATTCATTGAGGTGAACGTACAGGGCGTCAAGGTCGCGCCTGGCGGCGGCGCGCGCCACGGATTCCTCGCCGCCCTTCCACACCAGGACCATCAGTTCGTCGAGGGTGGCATGCAGCCAGCTCTTGCGTTCCACGACGCCTTCGAGCATCACCGCGTCACAGCCCGCGTAGAGGAACCGGCGAAGCCGCCGCCGGTATTCGCGCTGGAGCCGCGAGACGGCGGCGGCATCCAGCGACGGGCGGGTATTGAATCGCAGCCGGGCCAACACCAGCCAGCGGTCGACTTCCGGATCGAACTCCACCAGGAAGTCGCCATGGCCGACCGCGCGGCCGCGCTGGATACCCGCATAGAGCCGACACAGCCCGAAGCAAAGACTGACAAAACCTATGCTGGCGAAGATGTCCAGGAACGCGCCAAAGAACGTAAGTCCCGAAAAGGCCAGAAGCAGCAACGAGAGGTTGGTGGCAACGAACACGGAGTCGACGTCGCTGGCTGGCTCGCCACGGAAAAATGCGAAGCTGGCCAGCAATACCAGTATTCCAGCCAGCACGTACTTTACCGACGTTGGCGGCATCCAGATGGCACTGCCGGCGACCAGCGCCTCGGTCGCCTCGGCCAGCACCTCGACCCCGGGCATCACCGGGTCCACCGGTGTCGGCTTCGAATCGTTCAGGCCGGCCGCGGTGTAGCCGACCAGCACGATCCGGTCACGCAACGCCGGAAGCGATGCGCCTTCATCGCGACAGATCGGCTTCCCACCTTCCAGCAAGTCGGCTGCGCTGATCCGCGGCAGCCGCGAAGACTTGCGCCAGTTCACCCGCACCGACGCCGGAAAAGAGTTCGCGGCGCGCGCGGTGCCGAGGGCCGCCAGTTGCAGCGGCAACGACGGCAATGCCCAGCCACCAACCGATTCGCGCAGCGGCACGTCGCGGAGGATTCCATCCTCGCCCCGCGTGATATTGGTCACCGCGCTGTGCCTGGCCATGGATGTTCCGTATGGCAGCAGCAGTGCGACTCGCGGCCCGGGGCGAGAGCTGTCGGGGCGCAGGGCAAATGCGCCAGGCAAGTAGGCCGCGCGAAGGGTCGAGGCCGCGTCGTAATCTGGATGCATGCGCGAGGATGCGAACAGGAACCGCCCGCCTCCGCCGTCGGCCATCGCATCGAGAGTCGCGTCACCGATTGGATCCTGGATGGAGCGATCGCTGAACAACACGTCGTAGCCGACGGCGCGGACTCCAGCCCGATCAAGTTGGTCGAGCAGGTCGGCGTGGCGCTGCCGGCCCCACGGCCAGCCGCCCTCGCCCTGGCGGCGGAAGTGTTCGATGGAACAATCGTCGATTTCCACCACAACCACGCGTCCCGATGGTTTCGGCTCCACCGGGCGCCACTTGACGGCCTTGTCGAAGATCGCGTCCTCGGCCGCATCGAGAGAGCGCGCGTGCGACCAGTCCCAGCCAAGCCACAGGATCGCGCCGAGCGCCAACAATGGGTAAAAAGCGAAACCCATGCGCCGGGACAGGCGCGACAGCGGGCGCCGGAAGCTGTGTTCGACCTGGGTCCAGAAATCAATGAACGCACGAGCCGACCACGCCATCGCAGCGTCCAGCCGTGACATCACTCTATGCAATAACCTGCGCGGCATCAGCCCCACCCCGGCGCGGCGTGGCCGCGCGCGCGAAGATTATGACGGAAATCGGCAAAGGCCACCGGGAATCCCAAGCCTCTCCCGGCCCGAGAATACTCCACGGCCCGGAGCCATCGAGGACAAAGAGCAAAAGCCTCGGCTCGACCTGGCCCGACCTCTCAATTCCTATTGAGGAAAGAGGGAGACAACAAAAAGGGCTGCGTCGCTGCAGCCCCTTGCTGAAAGATGGTGGGTCGTCCGAGATTCGAACTCGGGACCAAAAGATTAAAAGTCTTCTGCTCTACCGGCTGAGCTAACGACCCATCTAAAAAAAACAGCCCGGCGGTGCCGGGGTGCGCATTCTAACAGTAATAACGGGTCGGATCAGCCACGCCCGCGCCGGCGAAACCCTCGGCCCGCAGGCGACAGGCATCGCAGACCCGACAGGCCCGGCCTTGTTCGTCGGCCTGGTAACAGGACACCGTGCGCGAGAAATCCACGCCAAGGCGCATGCCCTCGCGAACGATGTCGGCCTTCGATTGCCGCATCAGCGGCGCACGCACGTGCAGCCCATGGCCCTCGACCCCAGCCTTGGTCGCCAGGTTGGCCAGGCTCTCGAATGCGGCGATGAATTCCGGCCGGCAGTCGGGGTAACCGGAGTAGTCCACGGCATTCACGCCGCAGAAAATCTCCCGCGCGCCAAGCACCTCCGCCCAGCCGAGCGCGATCGACAGCATGATGGTGTTGCGCGCCGGCACGTAGGTGACCGGAATGCCCTCGCCGGCCGACTCGGGAACCGCGATGTCGGCGGTCAGCGCCGAGCCGCCGATACTGCGCAGGTCCACAACCACTGTCTTGTGTTCGACCGCGCCCTGGCTCGCCGCCAATTCGGCCGCGGCCACCAACTCGGCCGAATGCCGCTGCCCATAGCTCACCGACAAGGCGTGGCAATCGAAGCCCTGTTCGCGCGCAAGCGCCAGCGTCACCGCGGAATCCATGCCCCCGGAAACGAGCACCACCGCCCGCTGTTTGCCACTCTCGGATTTGTTCATAGGCCCATTATAGATAGGTCGCGCCCGCAGACCTCAGCGATTGCAGTCGGGGGCCGGCCTTCATTTTTACCAAGCCGGTACCGGGCGGCGACTAAAAATGAAGGCCGGCCCCCGGCTGCACGTCAGCGATTCTGCGATCCCGCGAGGCTGCGCCTCAGCGCCCCTGCTCGTCGCCCCAGAGCTGCTTGTGCAGTTGCATCTGGAAACGCACCGGCAACCGGTCCGCCAGGATCCACTCGGCCAGTTCGCGCGGGGATACCTGGGTGAAGCTTGGCGAAAACAGGACCTCGCAGCGCGCGGCGATTGCGTGCTCGGCCAGCATCGCCTTGGCCCAGTCGTAGTCGCCCCGGTCGCAGACCACGAACTTCACCTGGTCGTGCGCGGTCAGCAGCGCGATATTGCCCAGCAGGTTGCGGTGCTGCTCGCCCGAGGCAGGTGTCTTCAGGTCCACGATCCGCGACACCCGCGGATCGACGTCCGAAATGTCGATCGCGCCCGACGTTTCCAGCGAAACCTCGTAGCCGGCATCGCAGAGTTTCTCCAGCAGGCGGATGCAGCGCTTCTGCGACAGCGGCTCACCGCCCGTCACGCAGACATGGCGGACGCCATGGCTGGCGACCTCGGCGAGGATCGCATCGATCTCCCACCACTGGCCGCCATGGAAGGCATAGGCGGTATCGCAGTACTGGCAACGAAGCGGGCAGCCGGTCAGCCGCACGAACACGGTCGGCCAGCCGACGCTGCGCGCCTCGCCCTGCACCGACAGGAAGATTTCAGTCAGGCGCAGCCGATCCGCCGTTTCAACTTGCATCGTCGCGGCCACGGAGCTTTAGCGCGACTCGAGGCTCAACGCGCGCAGGCGGCTTACCGCCAGGCGAGCGGCATCGCTGTTCGGGATATTGGTCGATGACGCGGTTGAGGGTCTGCTGCCCCCGTCCGACATCCGCCATCTCGATCTGGCAATAGCCGATCTTCAGCAGCGCGTCGGGCGCCTTGGCGGAATCGGGAAACTGCCTGAGCAGGGAATCGAATGAATCCAGCGCGATCGGGAAATTCTGCGTGACGTAGTAGCTCTCGCCCAACCAGTACCAGGCATTGGGCGCCAGCGAGCCCTGCGGAAATGCGGTCAGGTAACGCCTTGAAACCTCGCGCCGATTCCACATAGTCGCCGCGCTTGAGCGCCTCGAACGCCGACCCGTACGCGGCCTGCTCCTCGGCGGCCGACGGAGGCGCTGAAGTAGACGGCGCCGCTTTGCCCGATGTCGCCGCAGGCTTCTTCGCGGCCGCAGCCGACGGCTTCACGCCTGGTGCTGGCGCCGCCGGAGCCGGGCCCGGCGCAGGCAACGCGCCCGCTTCGATCCTCTGCAGGCGGGTATCGAGATCGACGTACTGCTCCCGATTGCGCTGCTTGAGCTGCTCGTTCTCGTTCTGCAGTTGTTCGAGCTGGTTGCGCAGCGCCTGCACCTCGGACTGCATCTGGGTCAGGCGATTCATCAACTCGACATTTGCCTGCCCGGCCGCAGAGCCCTGCGTCGCCGCCTGCTGTTCCAGCTGGGCAACGCGCTCGGCCAGGCTCAGCTTCTGCGCAAACGTCGGGCCCGCTGCGGTCAGCAGCAGGCCCGCCAGCAGCAGGCGCATCGAAAAGGTCGAAGTCATCGCTTACTTCGTCGTGTAGACGATTTCGACGCGGCGATTGCTGCGACCAGCACTCCTCGGTCGAATCGGCGCAGGTCGGGCGCTCTTCGCCGTAGCTGATCACGGTGATCTGGCCGGCCGAGCCGACCACGGCCGCGACCGCGTTGCCGCGACGTTCGCCAAGGCCGAGGTTGTATTCGCGGGTGCCGCGCTCGTCCGCGTTGCCTTCCATGGTCATCCGCGCTTCCGGACGGTCACGCAGGTACTTGGCGTGGCAGGCGATGGTCGCCTGGAATTCCGGACGCAGCGTGTCCTGGTCGAAATCGAAATAGACCACGCGCTGGCGCAGGCAGGCATTGGTGTCCAGGTCTGCCGGCGAGTACTTGCCGGGAGTGGTCTCGGGAATGCCTGCGGTGGCGGCCCCGGTGGTGGTCCCGGTCCCTGTTTCAGCGGCCGGAGCTTCCTTGACCTTCTTGGTGCAAGCGCCCAAGGCCACGCAGACGGCGGCGGCGATCACAAGGCGGGTGGTGTTGTTCATGGGTGGTCCTTGTTGATTTTGTGAAAGGATGCCGTCGATTCTTGAACATTGTGCACGTGCAACACTCAGCGCTGCCTGAACGGCGACCAAGCGGGCTCGCGCACGTCGCTGTCCGCGGTCACCAGGCGCAGCCGGACCCGGCCATCGGCGGAAACCGCATAAAGCACGCCCCGCACGCCCTTCCTTGGTCGCATACAGCAGCATGCTGCCGTTGGGGCGAAGCTGGGCGACTCGTCCAGGTTGCCGGGCGACAGGGTCTGCCAGCGCCCGGTGCCGCCGAAACTGCGGTCCAGCACCGCAGATGCGATAGATATTTCCCGCCCCCTGCGCCATGGCGATCTTCTTGCCGTCGAAGGATACCGTGGCGCGCGCATTGGACTCGCCCTGGAAGCTGAGCCGGGTCGGGCTCGCCGCCGCTGGCGGACACCGGTAGACCTGCGGCTTCCCGGCCCGGTCGGAGGTGAACAGCAGGGTCTGGCCGTCCGGCATCCAGACGGCTTCCGTGTCGATCCCGTAGTGGCGGGTGATCTGGGTAAGCCCCTTGGCTGGCCAGGTCCATCACGTAGATTTCCGGATTGCCGGCCTTGGACAGGGTCATGGCCATGCGCCGGCCGTCCGGCGAAAACGCCGGAGCGCCGTTGATGCCCTTGAAGCTGGCCACCACCTCGCGCGCGCCGGTGCCGATTTCCTGCGATGTAGATGGTCGAATTGCCGCGCTCGAAACTCACATAGGCGAGCTTCGTGCCATCGGGGCTCCAGGCCGGCGACAGCAGCGGCTCGCGCGAGCGCACCATCGTCTGCGGGTTGAAGCCGTCGGAGTCGGCGACCATCAGCGCGTACTGCGTGCCCTGGCCCATGCCGCTGGCGGTGATGTAGGCCACCCGGGTCCAGAACGCGCCGCGCACGCCGAGGATCTTCTCGTAGATCTGGTCGGCGATCTGGTGCGCGACATCGCGCATGCCCTTGGCCCGGCCGCCCACCGCCATGCCGAGCAGGCGCTCCTGCTTGGCCACGTCGTACAGTTCGTACTCGACCCGATAGCCGCCGTCGGTCGCGTCGAGGACCCGGCCGACCACCACGAAGTCCTGCTTGAGCAGGCGCCAGGTGGGGAACTGGATCTCGCTGCCACGGGTCGGGTTTCTCGACGATGCTGGCGACGGCCAGCGAACGGAACTGGCCCGAGCGGTTGAGATCGTTGCGGATCACCTCGGCCACGTCCGTGTCGGGCGCGCCGGCGCTGCCCTGGTAGGGCATCGGCACCACCGCGATCGGCAATGACGCTTCGTTGCCGGAAACCAGGCCGATATCCAGCCCCTGGGCATGCAGCATGGAGAACGGCAGCAAGAGCAGTACCAGGGTGAGCAGTCGTTTCATCGTTCGCATTCCTCTCTCGGGTAACAGAAATCCAGTGCCCATTGCCGCAGGAAAACCTTCTCGAATCCCGAGTATGGCATGGGGTTTTTGCGCAGGGCCCGTTCGACGGAGTCGCGGCCCTGCTCATCGTAGGGGCAGTTCAGGAAGTCGATATCGATCACCTCGCCGCCCGGAATCTGGGTGAAGCGGACCTGGCAGTGGGTCAGCTCCGGCGCGCCGGTGCGGTTCCAGTTGTCGTCCGCGTTCTGGGTCATCAGCGGCTTTGTAGCGGGCCAGCAGGCCCTGTGTCGATGCCGCGATTGCCCGGCGGTGGCGCATTGCTCGCCCGCGGCGCCGGCGCGCCGGGGCCGCCGCCTGCGCGTCGGCCAGTTGCTGCAGGCGCTGCTCTTCCAGCTCGGGTGCGCTTGGTCGCCGCCTCGCGCTCGCGCGGTCACGGCTTCGTATTGCTCGCGCAGCCGCTGCTGGCGCTCGACTTCCTGCTGGCGCTTCAGGTCCTCGGTCAGCTCCACCTGCTCCTGGCGCCGGCGCTCTTCCTGCTCTTCCAGCGCCAGCTCGTCGGCCTGCTCCTGCGCCAGCCGCGAGATGCGCTCCTGGTCGACCGTGTCGGGCCGGTCCTGCGGCGCCTGCGGGGTCATCTGCACGGGAATGTCGCTGGTCTGCGGCTTGCGGCTCGGGGATCGGCTGGGGCGCCGGCGCGGCTGGCGCTTCCGGGGCCTTGGCCGGCTTCGGCGCATCGCCTTGATCGCGGCCTTGGCGCGGCGGATGTCGGCTTTGGAAACCTGCAGCGTCGCCCGGATCGGCTCGCCGGCGGCGGCATCGTCGTTCTGCGGCAACGCCCAGAGCGCGCTGAACCAGATCACGACGATCAAGGCCAGGTGGATCACCACCGCCAGCGCGAGCGCCCGTGCCTGGTCGGAAAAGGACTCCATCCGCCTCAGCGCTTCTCGGTCGGGGGCTTGCTCATCAAGCCCACCTGCTCGACGCCGGCCTGCTGCAGCAGCACCATCGCCTGCGTAGACCGTGTCGTAGCTGGCCTTGCCATCGCCGGCCACGAACACCGCCAGCGTCGGATTGGCCTTGGTCAAGGCCCGCACCTTCGGCGTCGAGCTCGGCGGCATTGACCGACTTCTTGCTGGCATCGGGCAACTTGAGCGTGTAGCCGCCCGTCCGCATCGACGCTGACCACCACCGGATCCTTCTTGGCCTCGACGCGCGCGCGCGTTCGACTTGCGGCAGGTTGATGTCCACGCCCAGGTTCAGCAGCGGCGCGGTGATCATGAAGATGATCAGCAGCACCAGCATCACGTCGATGTAGGGAACGACGTTGATTTCGGACTTGAGCTTGCGCTTGCGCAGGCGGCGGGTGAAGGCGGCGGTAGTCATGGCAGGTCCTCAACGGGCGAACGGCGCGAACGGGGTCAACTCATTCACAGCTCGTCGGTGTGCGACTGCCTCTGCAGGATCGAGGAAAACTCCTCGGCGAAACTCTCGTAGCGCACCGACAGCCGCTCGACCCGCGTGGCGAAGCGGTTGTAGGCCCAGACCGCCGGGATGGCGGCGAACAGGCCCATCGCGGTGGCGATCAGCGCCTCGGAAATGCCCGGCGCGACCGATGCGATGGTCGCCTGCTTGTTGTTGGCCAGGCCATGGAAGGAAATCATGATGCCGAACACGGTGCCGACCAGGCCGACGTAGGGCGCGGTCGAGCCGACGTTGGCCAGCAGTTCGAGGTTGTGCTCGAGCTGTCGACCTCGCGCGCCAGCGTCGCGCGCATGGCGCGCTGCGCGCCTTCGAGCTGGCTGCGGGCATCGATCAGCTTGTGCTGCTGGCGAAGCCGGGTGAACTCGCGGAAGCCCGCCTCGAAAATCGCCTCCAGCCCGGTCACCACCCGATTGCGTTCGGTCGCCGTGCGATACAGCGCGGTGAGGTCGGCGCCGGACCAGAAGCGGCCCTCGAATTCCTCGGCCTCCTCGTTGGCGCGGCCGAACACGCTCATCTTGCGGAAGATCACGAACCAGCTCATCACCGAGGCGACCAGCAGCAGCAGCATCACGATCTGCACCGGCAGGCTGGCGTGCAGGACAAGCTCGATGTAGTTCAGTCCGGAGTCGGCGGGCGCGCTGGCGAGGCTGGCTGCGGCTTCCTCGGGCAAGGCGGAAGCGGGGGCCGCCGCGAGCATCATCAGGGCATCGATCATCGGATGGAGTCTCCATTGCTTGCATCGGTACGGTTCAATTCGGGCACCAGCCAATCCGGCATCGCCCGCGGTCGAAAACTTGAAGCATGCAGGCAGGCAATCCTGACCTCGCGCACGCAACAGACACTCCCGCGCCCCGAAAGAGTTCCTGCGTCACCAGGAAACTGGCCGGACGCCGCTCTTTCAGGACCACGCTCACCTGCAGCAGATCATCGAGCCGGGCCGGCTTGAGGAAATCGATGCGCATCTCGCGCACCGCCATCACCAGGTCGTGCTGCTCGCGCAGCGCCTGCTGCTCGATGCCCTGCGCGCGCAGCCACTCGGTGCGCGCGCGCTCGAGGAAACACAGGTAGTTGGCGTGATAGACCACGCCCCCGGCATCGGTATCTTCCCAGTAAACCCTTATCGGGAAGCTGAACACCCGATCAATCCTCGAACAGGTCGACGTCCGAGGGACGACGCGGTGCTTTCAGGCCCAGGTGCTGGTAGGCCTTGGCGGTGGCCATCCGGCCGCGCGCGGTGCGCACGATGTAGCCCTGCTGGATCAGGTAGGGCTCGATCACGTCCTCGATCGTGCCGCGCTCCTCGCTCAGCGCCGCGGCCAGCGATTCCACGCCGACCGGGCCGCCGTCGAAATTCTCGATGATGGTGCGCAGCAGGCGCCGATCGAGCTCGTCGAAGCCCTCGCGGATCGACCTGCAGCATCTGCATCGCCGCGTCGGCGACCTCCTTGCTGATCGTGGCCGTCGGCGCGGACCTGGGCGAAGTCGCGCGCCCGGCGCAGCAGGCGGTTGGCGATGCGCGGCGTGCCGCGCGAGCGCCGGGCGATCTCCGTCCGCGCCATCGGTCGTCGCAGGCGATGTCCAGGATGCCGCGCCGAGCGCCGCACGATCGCGGGTCAGCTCCTCGCGGCGTAGAACTCCAGGCGCTGGACGATGCCGAAGCGGTCGCGCAGCGGGCCGGTCAGCAGGCCGGCGCGGGTGGTGGCGCCGATCAGGGTGAACGGCGGCAGGTCGAGCTTGATCGAACGCGCCGCCGGGCCTTCGCCGATCATGATGTCGATCTGGAAATCCTCCATCGCCGGATACAGCACTTCCTCGACCACCGGCGACAGGCGATGGATCTCGTCGATGAACAGCACGTCGTGCGGCTGCAGGTTGGTCAGCAGCGCGGCCAGGTCGCCGGCGCGCTCGATCACCGGGCCCGAGGTCTGGCGCAGGTTCACGCCCAGTCTCGTTGGCGATCACGTGCGCGAGCGTGGTCTTGCCCAGGCCCGGCGGGCCGAAGATCAGCACGTGGTCGAGCGCCTCGCCGCGCCGGCGCGGCGGCCTCGATGTAGATCTTCAGCTGCTCGCGGACCGTCGCCTGGCCGAGGTATTCGTCGAGCCGCTTCGGGCGGATGCTGGCCTCGACGCGCTTCGTCTTCGCGGGTGGCGACACGAGCGGTGGCCATGGACGCGCGCTTCTGTCCGATGCGCGCGGCATTATGGCTCAGATGACAACCTGCGTGCCGAGCTCGACCAGCCGGTTGCCCGGGAATGCCGAAGAATTCGGTGGCGGCCGTGGCGTTGCGCGACATGAGCAGGAACAGCTTGTCGCGCCACATCGGCCATGCCCTTGCCCGGCGCCGGCGGTCAGCGATTTCGCGGCTGGCGAAGTAAGTGTGTCCATCGGGTCGAACGGCGCAGCCCGGGATCGGCCAGTGCTGCAGCGCGCTGGGCACGTTCGGGATCCTCCATGTAGCCGAAGCGCAGGGTCAGCGCGGGAGAAGCCGTGCGCCGAGGTCGGCTGTACGCCACGCGCTCGCTCTCGTCGGCGCGCGGCACGCTGAGCGGTCTCCACGCTCAGCAGCACGTTGCGCTCGTGCAGCACCTTGTTGTGCTTGAGGTTGTGCAGCAGCGCCGGCGGCATGTATTCGTTCGACGGCGTCATGAACATCGCCGTGCCGCTGACACGCGCACCGGCGGCGCGATCAGCACGCTCTGGATGAAGTGCTCGATGCGCAGGCTGTCGCGATTGACGTGCTCGCGGATCAGGTCGCGGCCATGCCGCCAGGTGCGCATCACGGTGAATGCCATGCATGCCCGAGCGCGACCGGGAACCAGGCGCCTTCGAGGAACTTGACCGCGTTCGCCGACAGACAGCGCGATGTCGACGGTCAGGAACAGCAGCGGCCGAACGGCCAGATGATGCGCGGCGGCAAGCGCCACTTCTGGCCGGCCAGGACGATCAGCAGGATGGTGTCGATCAGCATGCTGCCGGTCACCGAGACGCCGTAGGCCGACGGCCAGGTTGCTCGGACGTCTGGAAGCCACCACCAGGATCATCACCAGCACCAGCAGGACGCGATTGACCCAGGGCACGTAGACCTGGCCGATGGTGTCCGCCGAGGTGTGCACCAGCTGCAGGCGCGGCAGGTAGCCCAGTTGCATGGCCTGGCGCGCCAGCGAGAACGCGCCCGAGATCACCGCCTGCGAGGCGATCACCGTCGGCCATCGTGGCCAGCACGATCATCGGGAACAGCGCCCAGTCCGGCACCATGCTGTAGAACGGATTGGCTACCGCCGCCGGGTCGGCAGCAGCAGCGCGCCCTGGCCGAAGTAGTTCAGCACCAGCGCCGGCATCGACGAAGCCCATCCAGGCGATGCGGATCGGCTGCCGGCCGAAATGGCCCATGTCGGCGTACAGCGCCTCGCCGCCGGTGACCGCCAGCACCACCGCGCCCAGCGCCAGCCAGGCGTGCACGCCGTGGTGCATGAAGAACTGCACGCGCCACACCGGGATTGAGCGCCTGCAGCACCGCGGATTCTTGAGCACCTGCGATCGACGCCGAGCAGCGCCAGGACCAGGAACCACAGCCACCATCACCGGCCCGAACATCTTGCCGACCTGCTCGGTGCCGTGGCGCTGGAAGGCGAACAGCGCCAGCAGCACCAGCCAGCGGTGATCGGCACGACGTAGTGGCTGCAGCGCCGGCGCAGCCACCTCCAGGCCCTCGACCGCCGACAGCACCGAGATCGCCGGCGTGATCACGCCGTCGCCGAAGAACAGCGCCGTGCCGAAGATGCCCAGCATGCCGATGCCATAGGTCAGCGGCGACGCGATCGGCAGGCTGCGCTGCACCACCGCCATCAGCGCCAGGATGCCGCCCTCGCCGCGATTGTCGGCGCGCATGATCACGGTGACGTACTTGAGCGTGACCACCAGCATCATCGACCCAGAACACCAGCGACAGGATGCCGAGCACGTTGGCCGGATCGGGCAGCGAGCCCGTACTTTTCGCCGAAGGCTTCCTTCAGCGTGTACAGCGGGCTGGTGCCGATGTCGCCGAAGACGACGCCGATGGCGCCGATCACCAGCGGCCAGGGTTTCTGAGCTCCGGTGCCGTTCGTTTTCTGTGACATGTCGGTTCGCTTCCTGGGCGGCTCAGCCGTTGCGCAACGCGGATTTGAGCGCCTTGCGGATGATGTCCTCGGCACTGTCGCCGGGCGCGCGCTTCCTTGAGCATGCGGCTGATCTCGGCCGGCTTGTAGCCCAGCTGCTGCAGGGCGACTGCCGGCCTCGGCCACCGGGTCGTTGCGGCACGCCCCGTGCCGACCACGCTCGCCGCGCCGCCGGTGAAATCCGCCGCGCGGTCGCGCAGTTCCACGACGATGCGCTCGGCGGTCTTCTTGCCGATGCCGGGAATGCGCGTCAGGGCGGTCGACATCGCCGGTCTGCACCAGGCGGGCGAATTCATCGACGCTCGCGCCGGACAGGATCGCCAGCGCGATCTTGGCGCCGATGCCGGTGACCTTCTGCACATCGCGGAACAGCCGGCGCTCGATCTCGCGCATGAAACCGTACAGCGCGACCGCGTCCTCCTTCACCGCGTGATGGATGAACAGGGTCACCTCGCGCCCGACTTCCGGCAGGTCGTAGAAGGTCGACATCGGCGCTTCCAGCTCATAGCCGACGCCGCCGACATCGATCATCAGCCACGGCGGCTGCTTGTGCACCAGCGCGCCTTTCAACCGGCCGATCATCTTGCGCCTCCAGACATCGCGGGCGCTGACGCCGATGCGCAGCGCGGTGGCGCGCACGTGGGCGTGGGTCATGGCCACCGCCAGGGCATCGGCGGCATCGGCCTGGATCTTGCCGTTCAAGTTGAGCATCACGCCGATCATATGCTGGACCTGCACCTTGTCGGCGCTGCCCTTGCCGACCACGGCCAGCTTGATCTCCTTGGCCGCGTACTCGTGCACCGGCAGGTCGCGCATCACCGCCGCGCACATCGCCGCGCCGCGCGCCTGGCCGAGCTTCAGCGCCGAATCGGGGTTACGCGCCATGAACACCTTTTCGATCGCCACTTCCTGCGGCTGGTATTTGTCGATGATCTCGCCAAGGCCGTCGAGAAGCAACTTCAGGCGCAGCGGGAAGCTCTCGGCGTCGAGCAGCACCAGCGGCGCATGGAAGACATGCGTGATCCGGCCGCCGGCGTCGGCAGTCGATGATGCCGACGCCGGTGCGCTGCGAGCCCGGGTCGATGCCGAGGATGCGGATCATCTTGCAGCAACGATCACTGGTACGCCTCGGCGCCCAGGTCCGCGTTGGAATAAACCTCCTGCACGTCGTCGAGGTCCTCGAGCATGTCGAGCATCTTGACGACCTGTTCGGCGGTTTCGCCGGTCACGGCGATGTCGTTCTCGGCGCGCATGGTGATGGCGGCCAGCTCCGGCTTGAATCCGCCCTTCTCCATCGCGTCCTTCACCGCCTGGAACTGCTCCGGCGAGGTGATCACGTCGATGGCGCCGTCCTCGGGATAGACCACGATGTCATCGGCGCCGGCATCGATCGCCGCTTCGGTGATGGCATCCTCGTTGGACCCGGCCGGATAGCTGAGCACGCCGACCTTCTTGAACATGAAGCTCACCGAGCCGTCGGTGCCCAGGTTGCCGCCGCATTTGCTGAAGGCATGGCGGACGTCGGCCACGGTGCGCACCTTGTTCTCGGTCATGCAGTCGACGATCACGGCGATGCCGCCGGGCGCGTAGCCCTCGTAGCGGATTTCCTCGTAGTTGACGCCTTCCAGTTCGCCGGTGGCCTTCTTGATGGCGCGGTCGATCACATCGCGCGACATGTTGACCCCGAGCGCCTTGTCCATGGCCAGGCGCAGGCGCGGATTGGCCTTCGGGTCGCCGCCGCCGGCGCGCGCCGCCACCGTGATCTCGCGGATGACCTTGGTGAAAATCTTGCCGCGCTTGGCGTCCTGCACGCCCTTGCGACCTGCGATTTTCATCAACCTGCCCATGCGTCCCACCCTGTTGTCTTGCGATTGCGAATTATAGGCCGGGCCGTGGCCAAACAACGCCTCAGCCTTGGAAGTGCCCGGTTTCGAGGAAGTTGGCGGCCAGCTCCGCGGCTCGGGCCGAGAGAATCAGATCCAGTGTGGCTGGCGTCGACCACGCACGTGCTCGGTCAGGCCCGGCAGCCGGGTCTCGGCAACGGCCACGGTGCCATCGTTGTCTCCCGCCAGGCCGCCGAACAACTTGCCCAGGCCCGATCGACCGCGATCCCGCGATCATGCCGATCTCGCGCCCGGGCGGCAGCCGGCCCAGGCCCTGGCGAAGGAATCCACCGCTCTTGCCCGAAATCCAGGCCAGCCTTCGCTGCTCAAGGCCACGCGCCGCGGCGCTTCCGGCAATGGGCGAACCCAGGCAGACGAGCCGGCCCGCGGGAAGCTCCGGATAGCGATTGAGCGTCTCGGCCGCGACCAGCCCGCCCAGGCTGTGCGCAAGCAGATGCACCGGGCCATCGCCGAAGCTCGCGAGCCGCGTTGCCAGCCGTTGCCATGGCGAGCTCCGGCGACTGCCAGAGCGTCGGGTAACTGAAGAGCACAGGAGCGAAGCCGCGCTGCTTCAGCCGCCAGGCAATCGGCAACAGCGCCGGGCCGGCGCATCAACAGGCCGTGCAGCAGCAGGACCGGTCGGCGATTCTTTCATCGCAGCTGCGGCATTCATTCCTCGCGCACCCGCACGTGCAATTCGGCCAGCTGCTTGTCCGGCACCGCCGAGGGCGCCGAGGTCAGCAGGCATTGCGCGGTGGCGGTCTTCGGGAAGGCGATCACGTCGCGGATCGAATCGGTGCCGGCCATCAGCGCGGCGATGCGGTCGATGCCGAAGGCGATGCCGCCGTGCGGCGGCGCGCCGTAGCGCAGCGCTTCCAGCAGGAAGCCGAACTTGGCCTGCGCCTCGTCCTTGAAATGCCGAGCAGGTCGAACACCGTGCTCTGCATGTCGGAGCGATGGATGCGGACCGAGCCGCCGCCGATCTCGTTGCCGTTGAGCACCATGTCGTAGCCGCGGCTGACCGCGGTCCGGCATTGGCGGCCAGGTCGGCGACATCGTCGACCTTGGGCGCGGTGAACGGATGGTGCAGGGCCACGTAGCGCTGCTCTTCCTCGTCGTACTCGAACATCGGGAAGTCGGTCACCCACAGCGGCGCCCAGCCATTGGCGACCAGGCCCGGCGTCCTTGGCGACCTTCAGGCGCAGCGCGCCCATGAAGTCGCGACACGATCTTCCACGGGCCCGCGCCGAAGAACACGATGTCGCCGGTCTGCGCGCCGGTCGCGGCGAGCAACGCGGCCAGCGTGGCGTCGTCGAGGAATTTCGCGATCGGCGAGTTGATGCCCTCGCGGCCCTTGGCCAGGTCATCGACTTCGATCCAGGCCAGGCCCTTGGCGCCGTACTTGGCGGCATACGCGGCGTTGTCGTCGATCTGCTTGCGGCTCAGCGTCGCGCCGCCCGGCACGCGCAATGCGGCCACGCGGCCGTCCGCGTGATTGGCCCAGTCGGTGAACACCTTGAACTCGCAGCCCTTCACCAGTTCGGCGACGTCGACCAGCTCCAGGTCGATGCGCAGGTCAGGCTTGTCCGAACCGTAGCGGCGCATCGCCTCGGCATAGGTCAGGCGCGGGAACGGATTGGCCAGCTCGACGCCCTGACACTTCCTTGAACACGTCGCGGATCATCGTCTCGACGTGAGTCCTGGATGTCGCGCTCGGTGACGAAGGCGAACTCCATGTCGAGCTGGGTGAATTCCGGCTGGCGATCGGCGCGCAGGTCCTCGTCGCGGAAGCAGCGCGCGATCTGGTAGTAGCGGTCCATGCCGGCCATCATCAGCAACTGCTTGAACAGCTGCGGCGACTGCGGCAAGGCGAAGAACTGCCCGGCATGCACGCGGCTCGGCACCAGATAGTCGCGCGCGCCTTCGGGCGTGGCCTTGGTCAGGATCGGCGTCTCGATGTCCTGGAAGCCGGCGGCGTCGAGGTGACGGCGCAGCGCCTGCACCAGCGCGATGCGCTTGCGCATGTTCTTCTGCATGTGCGGGCTGCGCAGGTCGAGGTAGCGGTACTTCAGGCGGACGTCCTCGCCCGGATTCTCGTGCGAGTAGAACGGCAGCTTGTCGGCGCGGTTGAGGATCTCGATGCGCTCGGCGATCACTTCCACCTGGCCGCTCTTGAGCTTGTCGTTGACGCTGTGCGCGCGCGCGCACCGTGCCGGTGACCCGCAGGCAGAATTCGTAGCCGACATCGGCGGCCATCGGCGAACACCGCCGGCGTTGTCCGGATTGGCCACCACCTGGACGATGCCCTCGTGGTCGCGCAGGTCGATGAAGCAGACCCCGCCGAGGTTGCGGGCGACGTCGGCCCAGCCGCACAGGGTGACGGTCTGACCGACCAAAGCCTCGGACACGAGGCCGCAAAAATGGGTACGCATGGGGTTCTCCGGGCCGTTCCGGCCAAATCAGCCTGTCATTTTGCCAGAAGCCCCGCCGGGGCCGGGCATTTTGTCGGCATCGGGGCAACCTGACGGTTCCTGAACGGGATTCCGGCTCGGTGCGCTTGCGCACATACCTCCCCCGGAGCCTCGGCCAGCATTGTCCTCACCAAGCCAGCTGCTCAGGAGAGCCCGCCATGTCCAGATTGATTCTTGCCGCACTTCTAGCGCTCAGCAGCCTGCTGGCCGCCGCCCCGTCTCCAGCTTCGGCCCAGACCAGCACCCGCGATGAAATCCGCATGATCGAGCAGGAATACGCCCGGCAGAGCAATGGCCAGATGATTCCGGACCAACAGCTCGAGTACTACCTCGACCGGGCCAACTCCGGCTGGACCATGAGCCAGATCAGCCAGGACATGGCCAACTCGCGGCGCCAGTACGCCAATTCCCAGTGGCGCCCGCAGTCGGGATGGGTCGCCCGCGAAGTCGTCTGCTCCAGCGAGGGCAACAAGTATCGCGAATGCACCGCGCCGTTCCGCGGCCGGGCCGTGGTCACCCAGCAGATCTCCAAGGCGTCCTGCGTCGAGGGCCAGAGCTGGGGCCAGAAATCCGGCGTGATCTGGGTCAACCGGGGCTGCCGCGCGCGCTTCGGCATGGTGCCCGGATCGAACGGCGGCAACTCGGGCAATAACCGGATGATCGTCTGCCAGAGCAACCAGAACAAGTACCGCGAGTGCAAGACCGGCATCAACCGCCCGGTCGTGCTGGTGAACCGCCTGAACAACAGCGCCTCCTGCACCGAAGGTCGCAGCTGGGGCCAGCGCGACGGCATGGTGTGGGTCAACCATGGCTGCCGCGCCCAGTTCCGCGCTGAAGACCGCCGGAATGGCGGCGGCAACTGGAACGACAACTACGCCGTCACCTGCTCGAGCACCAATAGCGCCCAGGTGCGCTGCAACTGGGATTCCCGTTTCGGACGTCCGCGCCTGGAACAGCAACTCTCGCAGAGCGCCTGTGTCGAGAACCGCACCTGGGGCTATGACGACCGCAACGGAATCTGGGTCAGCAATGGCTGCAGGGCCAAGTTCGTCGGACAGCCAGAACGGCAACTACAACAACAATGGCGGCAACTACAACAACAGCAACTACGAAGTCACCTGCTCCAGCTCGAGCAACGACCTGACCCGCTGCAACTGGGATTCACGCTACGGCCAGCCGCGCATGGTCCAGCAGTTGTCGCAGTCCGCCTGCACCGAGGGCCGCAGCTGGGGTTATGACGGTCGCGGTCTCTGGGTCAACAACGGTTGCCGCGCCCGCTTCGCCAATCACTAAAAAAGGGAAACCACCATGCTCTATACCATCGCCATCATTCTCATCATCCTGTGGCTGCTCGGCCTGCTCACCTCCGTCGGTGGCGGCCTGATCCACGCCCTGCTGGTGATCGCGCTAGTCGTTATCGTGATCCAGGTGCTTACCGGCCGAAAGGTTCTCTAACGAGCACCACCAGCGGCACAAAACAAAATACCCCGGCTTCGGCCGGGGTATTTTTTTGTTCGCGTGTGCTCGACGATCGCGGAGCGCTTAGCCGGCGGAAGGCTTGCCTGGGGAGGGCGTGGTCGGCGCGGGCTTGCTCGGCTCGGTCTTCGCCGGGGCCGGGGCGCTGGCCGCTTCGGGCTTGGGCGCCGCGGGCGTTGCCGCCGCTGCCGGCGGAGGACCCGCCGGACTCGCCCTTCTCGGCCAGGTTGCGTTTCTTGTCGCCGTCCTTCTTGAAGTCGGTCTCGTACCAGCCGGCGCCGGCCAACCGGAAGCTGGGCGCCGTCAACTGACGGCGCACCTGCTCGGCATGGCACTCGGGGCACTCGGTCGGATCGGCATCGGCAAGACGCTGCAGGCGCTCGAACTGATGGCCGCATTTGCCGCATTCGAAAGCATAGATAGGCATGTCAGGCAGTTTCCTGTTGCTCGTACAGTTGCAGCCACTCGGCTTCGAGCGTCTCGCGCTCTTTTTGCATCTCGCCCTGGCGCTGCGCCAGGCGAACCACCGCGCCGCCGCCGTCGCTGCCGTAGATGGCCGGATTGGCCAGCTCGTCCTCGATGTGCTTGGCCTCGGACTGGATCGCGGCGATGCGCGCTTCCAGCTGCTTGATCCGCTTGTCGGCGGCATCGATCGCCTGCTTGGAGCGCGCCGGCTTCGGCTTGGCAACCTCGACCGCCATGACCGGCGCCTTTTCCGCCGGCTTGCCGCCGCGCGAGCGCAGCCAGGCCGCGTATTCGTCCAGATCGCCGTCGAAGGCCTCGACCTTGCCGTCGGCCACGCGCCAGAACGTCTCGCAGACCAGGCCGATCAGATGGCGATCATGCGAAACCAGCACGATGGCGCCCGGGAAATCGCTCAGCGCTTCGGCCAGCGCTTCGCGCATGTCCAGGTCGAGATGGTTGGTCGGCTCGTCGAGCAGCAGCACGTTCGGCTTCAGGTAGGCGATCAGCGCCAGCGCCAGTCGCGCGCGCTCGCCGCCGGAAAAACCATCGACCGATTCGAAGGCGCGATCGCCGACGAAATTCCATTGGCCGAGGAAATTGCGCAGCTGTTGCTCGCCGGCGTTGGGATCGATCTCGCGCAGATGCCAGAGCGGCGTCTGCCCTTCATGCAGGCTCTCGACCGTGTGCTGGGCGAAGTAGCCGAGCTTCAGGTCCGGATGCGCGACCGCGCTCGCCGGCCAGCAAGGCCAACTCGCCGACCAGCGTCTTCACCAGCGTCGATTTGCCGGCGCCATTCGGCCCAAGCAGTCCAACCCGATCGCCTGCCTCCAGGCCGAAGCCGACGTCCTGCAGGATCGTCGTCGCGCCCTTGGCCGGCGGATCGGCCGGATAGCCGGCGTCCACGTGATTCAGGCGGATCAGCGAATGCGGCAAACGCGCCGGCTCGGCGAAGTTGATGTGGAACGCGCGCTCGGCGCGCACCGCCTCGGTGCCGGCCAGCTTGGCCAGGCGCTTGACCCGCGACTGCGCCTGCTTGGCCTTGCTGGCCTTGGCCTTGAAGCGGTCGATGAAGCTTTGCAGATGGGCGCGCTCGGCCTGCATCTTTTCGTGGGTGATCTGCTGCAGGCGCAGGTGCTCGGCGCGCTGGCGCTCGAAGCTGGTGTAGTCGCCCGTGTAGAGCTTGGCCTTGCCTTCGTGCAGGTGCAGCGTGTGGGTGGACACGCCGTCGAGGAATTCGCGGTCATGCGAGATCAGCATCAGCGTGCCGGGATATTTCAGCAGCCATTGCTCCAGCCACAGCACCGCATCGAGATCCAGGTGGTTGGTCGGCTCATCGAGCAGCAGCAGGTCCGAGGGCATCATCAGCGCGCGGGCCAGGTTCAGGCGCACGCGCCAGCCGCCGGAGAACGACGACACCGGCCGCGAATGCGTTTCCGCCGGGAAGCCCAGGCCGTGCAGCAGGCGGCCGGCGCGCGCGCTGGCGTCGTAGCCGTTCAGCTCATCGAGCTTGTGATGCGCCTCGGCGACCGCGTCGTAGTCCTCGGCGTCCATCGCCGCCGCTTCCGCGCGGATCACCTCGTACACCGCCGCATCGCCGCTGAGCACGAAATCGATCGCCGGGTCCGGCAGTGACGGCGTTTCCTGCGCCACGCTGGCGATGCGCAGCCGGCTGGGCATGTCCAGATTGCCCAGGTCCGACTCGATCTCGCCCATGATGGTGGCGAACAGGCTGGACTTGCCGCAGCCGTTGCGCCCGATCACGCCCACCCGCCAGCCGGCGTGCAGGGTCAGGTCCACGTTGGACAACAGCAGCCGCTCACCGCGGCGCAGGGCGAAATTCTTGAAGGCGATCATAGCCGTCCATTCTAACAGGCCCCCGATTCTGTAAAGTTAGGCGAAAAGGAGTCTCGATGCCGCACGAAACACCGCTTCTAGCCCTGCTCGCCGGAGGTTTCGTGCTGGCCTTCGTGCTGGGCAGCGCCGCGCACAAGCTCAGATTGTCGCCACTGGTCGGTTATCTGCTGGCCGGCGTGGTGGTCGGGCCGTTCACGCCCGGCTTCGTCGGCGATTCCGGGATCGCGGCCGAATTGGCCGAAATCGGCGTGATCCTGCTGATGTTCGGCGTCGGCCTGCATTTTTCCATCGAAGACCTGCGCGCCGTGCGCAAGATCGCATTTCCCTGGGCGATGGTGCCGATCGCCTTCGGCACCGGGCTGGGCTGGGTCCTGGCCTGGGCCATCGGCTGGACCTCGTGGCAGGGCGTGGTGTTCGGCCTGGCGCTCTCGGTGGCCAGTACCGTGGTGCTGATGCGGGCGCTCGAGGACCACAACCTCGAGGAAACCGCCCGCGGAAAGACCGCCATCGGCTGGCTGATCGTCGAAGACCTGGTGATGATCCTGGCGCTGGTGCTGCTGCCGGTGCTGGCGCTTTCGCAGGGTAATGGCGACGCCGAGATCGACATGGAAGTCGTGCTCAAGGCGCTTGGACTGACCCTGGGCAAGCTGATGCTGTTCGTCGCCTTCATGTGGCTGGTCGGCCGGCGCGTGGTGCCCTGGTTGCTGCGGGTGGTCGCCGGCACCGGCTCGCGCGAGCTATTCACGCTCTCGGTGCTGGCGATCGCACTGGGCGTCGCCTTCGGCTCGACCAAGCTGTTCGGCGTGTCGATCGCGCTGGGCGCCTTCTTCGCCGGCATGCTGCTCAACGAATCCGAGCTCAGCAACAAGGCCGCCGCCGATTCGCTGCCGATGCGCGACGCCTTCGCGGTTCTGTTCTTCGTGTCGGTCGGAATGCTGTTCAACCCGATGATCATCATCGAGCAGCCGCTGCTGGTGCTGGCCACGCTGCTGATCATCACGGTCGGCAAGCCCGCCGCCGCGTTCGTGCTGGTGCGCTGGCTGGGGCGGTCCAAGACCACCGCATTGACCATCGCCGCCAGCGTGTCGCAGATCGGCGAGTTCTCCTTCATCCTGGCCGGCCTTTCAGTAAGCCTGGGCATCCTGCCGACGGCTGCCCGCGACCTGATCCTGGCCGGCGCGCTGCTGTCGATCATCGCCAACCCGCTCGCCTTCGGGCTGCTGGCGCGCTGGCGGGCTCGGCAGGACGCGCTGGAGACGACCGCCATCGCGGTCGAAGACAAGGACTCGCCACACGGCCCGCCACTGCCCACGCAGGGTCACACGATCCTGGTTGGTTACGGCCGGGTCGGCCGGGAGCTAGCCAGGTTGCTCGGCGACGCCGGCGTGCCGCTTGCCGTGATCGACAACGATATCGAACTGGTGGAGCAGGCTCGCGCCGACGGCTTCCCGGCGATCCGCGGCAACGCCGCCGCCATCGAGCGGCTGGCGATGCTGACGCCGGCCACCGCCAGCCATGCCCTGATCGCGATTCCACAAGCCCTCGAAGCCGGCGAAATCATCGCCCACCTGCGCGAGGCCAACCCGTCGATCAGCATCCTCGCCCGCGCCCATAGCGACGCGGAGTTGCGCCACCTGCTCGAGCAAGGCGCCGATGGCGCCGTGCTGGCCGAGCGCGAACTGGCCCACAGCATGGCCGAAATGGTCATGTCCGCCCCCAGGCCACTCGCCTAGGAGCGGCTCACGCTTTCCGGAAGTTCAGCACCACGCCGTCGGTATCCACCACCACCGTATCGCCCGCGCCGAATTCGCCCGACAGGATCTTGTTGGCCAGCGGATTCTCCAGCTGCTGCTGGATCGCGCGCTTCAGCGGCCGCGCACCGTAGACCGGGTCGAAGCCGATATTGCCGAGCAGCACCAGGGCGCCGTCGCTGATCTCGAGCTTGATCTGGCGGTCGGCCAGGCGCTTGCCCAGGTAGCTGGTCTGGATCTTCGCGATCTGCTGGATCTGCTCGGCAGCCAGCGGATGGAACACCACGATATCGTCCAGGCGATTGATGAATTCCGGGCGGAAGTGCTGCTGCACCGAGGCCATCACCGCCGCCTTCATCTGCGTATAGACCGACTCGTCGCTTCCGGCGCTGCGATCGGAAATCTCCTGGATGTGCTGCGAGCCCAGGTTCGAGGTCATCACGATCACGGTATTGCGGAAATCCACGGTGCGGCCCTGGCCATCGGTCAGGCGGCCGTCGTCGAGCACCTGCAGCAGCACGTTGAACACATCCGAATGCGCCTTCTCGACCTCGTCGAGCAGCAGCACCGAATACGGCCGGCGACGCACCGCTTCGGTCAGGTAGCCGCCTTCCTCGTAGCCGACATAGCCCGGAGGCGCGCCGATCAGGCGGGCCACGGAATGCTTCTCCATGAACTCGCTCATGTCGATCCGCACCATGGCGTCGCCGCTGTCGAACAGGAATTCAGCCAGCGCCTTGCACAGCTCGGTCTTGCCCACGCCGGTCGGGCCCAGGAACAGGAACGAACCATTCGGCCGGTTCGGATCCGACAGGCCGGCGCGCGAGCGGCGGATCGCGTCGGACACCGCTTTCACCGCCTCGTCCTGGCCGATCACGCGCTTGTGCAGCTCGCTTTCCATGCGCAGCAATTTCTCGCGCTCGCCCTCGAGCATCTTGCTGACCGGAATGCCGGTCCAGCGCGACACCACCTCGGCGATTTCCTCGGCGGTCACCTTGTCCTGCAGCAGCTTGAAGCCCTTGGACTCGGTCTCCTGCGCGGCCTTCAGCTGCTTTTCGAATTCCGGCAGGCGGCCGTACTGGATCTCGCTCATCTTGGCGAAATCCTGGGTGCGGTGCGCCGCCTCGAGCTCCAGCTTGGCGGCCTCGATCTGCTCCTTGATGCGTGACACGCCGGTCAGCGCCGCCTTCTCGGATTTCCAGATTTCCTCGAGGTCGGAGAACTTGCGCTCCAGCTCGTCGATCTCGGACTCCAGGTCGGCCAGGCGCTGCTTCGACTCGGCATCCTTTTCCTTCTTCAAGCGCCTCGCGCTGGATCTTCAGCTGGATCAGCCGGCGCTCCATGCGATCCATTTCCTCCGGCTTGGAGTCGATCTCCATGCGGATGCGCGAGGCCGCCTCGTCCATCAGGTCGATGGCCTTGTCCGGCAGCTGCCGGTCGGCGATGTAGCGATGCGACAGCGTCGCCGCGGCGACGATCGCCGGGTCGGTGATCTCGACGCCGTGGTGCACCGCGTAGCGCTCCTTCAGGCCGCGCAGGATGGCGATGGTGTCCTCGACCGAGGGCTCGCCCACGAACACTTTCTGGAAGCGACGCTCCAGCGCCGCATCCTTCTCCACGTACTTGCGATATTCATCCAGCGTGGTCGCGCCGATGCAATGCAGCTCGCCGCGCGCGAGCGCCGGCTTGAGCATGTTGCCGGCGTCCATCGAGCCTTCGGCCTTGCCGGCGCCGACCATGGTGTGCAATTCATCGATGAACAGGATGACGTTGCCTTCCTGCTTGGCCAGGTCGCTGAGCACTGCCTTCAGCCGCTCCTCGAATTCGCCGCGGAATTTCGCGCCGGCGATCAGCGAGCCCATGTCCAGCGAGAGCACGCGCCGGTTGCGCAGACCCTCGGGCACCTCGCCATTGACGATGCGCTGCGCCAGGCCTTCGACGATCGCGGTCTTGCCCACGCCCGGCTCGCCGATCAGCACCGGATTGTTCTTGGTGCGACGCTGCAGCACCTGGATGGTGCGGCGGATCTCCTCGTCGCGGCCGACCACCGGATCGAGCTTGCCGCTCTCGGCGCGCTCGGTCAGGTCGATGCAATATTTTTCCAGCGCCTGGCGGTTTTCCTCGGCGTTCTCGTCCTGCACCTTTTCGCCGCCACGCAGCGTCTCGACGCCCTTTTCCAGCGCCGCCTTGTTGGCGCCGGCCGCTTTCAGCGCCTGGCCCGCGGCGCCCTTGTCGTCCAGCGCAGGCCAGCACGAACAGCTCGCTGGCGATGAAGGAATCGCCGCGATCCTGGGCCAGCTTGTCGGTGACATTGAGCAGTCGGGCCAGGTCGTTGCCGACGCTGATGTTGCCCTCCTGCCCGGCCACCTTCGGCAGCTTGTCGAGGGTCTCGACCAGGCGCTGGCGCAGCGTCGTCACATTGACGCCGGCCTGCGCCAGCAACGGCCGGGTGCTGCCGCCTTTCTGGTCGATCAGGGCCAGCAACAGGTGCGCCGGCTCGATCATGTTGTTGTCGCGGCCGACCGCCAGCGACTGCGCGTCGCTCAGGGCCTGCTGGAAGCGCGAGGTGAGTTTGTCCATGCGCATGGGAAAGTTCCTTGGAATGTCAGGGGCGGCCATTGGCCGCGATACCCGAAAGATGCGGTCTGGACCCGGCAATTCAAGCGTGCGCGTCGCAGGAAGGCCGTTCCTTGCGCTGGATCAAGTCCCCATGGGCCTGCGCCGCCCACTCCGTCAGTCGGCGGCGATCCAGACCAGGCTCGCCATGCGGCCGGTCCGCTGGTCGCGGCGATGCGAGTAGAAACGCCGCGGATCGGAGATGGTGCACAGGTCGCCGCCGTATACGCGATGCACGCCGACATCCGCCAGCCGCTGGCGCGCCAGCGCATACAGATCGACCAGCCAATGGCCGTCGCGGGTCACGGTGAAAGCCGCAGGCGGCGCGCGGATCATGGGCAAGAAAAGCCTCGCGCACTTCCGCGCCGACTTCGTAGGCCTGCGGCCCGGCAGCCGGCCCCAGCCAGGCCAGCAAGGTTTCCGGCGAGGACCGCATCGACTTCACGGTCGCTTCGAGAATTCCGCCCGCCAGTCCGCGCCAACCGGCGTGGGCGGCGGCGACTTCGCTGCCGGTCTTCGTTGCAGAACAGGACCGGCAGGCAGTCGGCGGTCAGCACGGCGAGCACCGTATCGGGAAGCGCCGTCGTGGCCGCGTCGGCGGTGGGCATCCGGCGAGCCTGGAGGCACGGCACCGCGTGGCCGGTCGTCGAAGCGACGAACATCCACGCCATGGACCTGTTGCAACCAGCGCGGCGGCGCCGGCAGGGCGAACTCGGCCAGCAAGCGCTCGCGATTTTCGCGGGCGTGCGCCGGATCATCGCCACAACCGAGCCCGAGGTTGAAGCGATCAAACGGCGCCAGTGAAACCCCCGGCCGCTGCGCAGCGTGGTCAAGGCCCGAACATTCGCCGGCGCCGGCCAGTCGGCCGCGATGTGCGAATCAACTGACATGACGCACCGCCACTACCTCAGGCCTTGTAAGCCGCGGTATCGGCGCGCAGCGTCGCCACCAGCGCCTGCATGTCGGCCGGCATCGGCGCCTCGGTGCTGATTTCGAGGCCCGTCACCGGATGGGTGAACACCAGCTTCTCGGCATGCAGCGCCTGGCGCTTGAAGCCCCGCAGCATCTCCACCAGCTCCGGCGTCGCGCCCTTGGGCAGCTTGAACGAACCGCCGTACAGCGGGTCGCCGATCAACGGATGCTTGGCATAGGCCATGTGCACGCGGATCTGATGCGTGCGCCCGGTTTCCAGCCGGCACTCCAGCAAGGTATGGGCACGGAATCGTTCGCGCACCCGGTAATGGGTGATCGCCTCGCGGCCCTGCCCTTCCTTCACCACCGCCTGGCGAACGCGATCGGTCGGCGTGCCGGCCGATCGGCGCGCGCACCGTGCCGCCGGCGATCATCGGCCCGACCACCACCGCCACGTACTGGCGATGGACCTCGCGTTCCGACAACTGCGACACCAGCGCCGAATGCGAGCGCAGCGAGCGCGCCACCACCATCAGCCCCGAGGTGTCCTTGTCCAGCCGATGCACGATGCCGGCGCGCGGCAACTCGGCCATGCGCGGGTCGAAGTGCAGCAGGGCGTTGACCAGGGTGCCGCGCGGATTGCCGGCGCCCGGATGCACCACCAGCCCGGCCGGCTTGTTCACCACCAGCACGTCCTCGTCCTGGTAGATGATCTCGAACGGAATGTCCTCGGCCAGGGCCGTGGTCTCCACCTCGGTGCGGACGTTCAGCGAAACCGTCTCCCCGCCCCGGACCGGCGCCCGTGGGCGCGCAACCTGGCCGTCGAGCAGCGCATCGCCGGTCTTGATCCACTCGGTCAGCCGGGAGCGGGAGAAATCCGGGAACATCTCGGCCAGGGTCTGGTCGAAGCGCTTGCCGGCCAGGGCCAGGGGCACGACGGCCTCCTGGAGCTCGAATTCTGAATCCTCGGAGTCCGGGATTTCTGGAAGGTTTACTGGGTTCATGCGTTATTATCCCCCAATTGCTGTCCCACCCGTTGCCCCTCACCCTTCCTGGCAGAAGCCCCCTGATGATGCGTCCCTCCTCTCTAGTGCGTATTTCCCTCCTCCTGGTGCTGGCTGTCAGCCTGCCGGGTTGCAAGACCGTCGGCGGCTGGTTCGGCGGCGGCGATGAGCGGACCGAGACCCTGCCCGTCGAGACCATGTACGCCGAGGCCAAAGAGGCCATGCTCGACGACGACATGGGCCAGGCCAATCGCTACTACACCCGCCTGATCGCCCGTTTCCCGTTCGGCCCCTACAGCGAGCAAGCCCAGCTCGAACTGGCCTACGTGGAATACAAGCTGGACAAGCGCGAGGACGCCACCTCGTCCATCGACCGCTTCATCCGCACCTACCCGCGCCACCCGCACATCGATTACGCCTATTACCTCAAGGCGGTGATCAATTTCGACCGCAACATCAGCTTCCTGACCCGGGTCGCCCGCACCGACGTGTCCGCGCGCGACCTGAACGGCCCGCTGCAGAGCTTCGCCGACTTCGATGAAGTCATCCGCCGCTACCCCAACAGCATCTACGCCGTCGATGCCAGGCAGCGCATGGTGTACCTGCGCAACCAGCTGGCCAAGCACGAGATGACCATCGGCCTGTACTACTACGACCGCGGCGCCTGGGTAGCCTCGGCCAACCGCGGCAAGTTCACCCTCGAAAACTACCCGCGCAGCCAATACGAAGGCGATGCCGTGGCATTGATGGCGGCGACTTACACCAAGCTGGGCCAGAAGGCCCTGGCCGACGACGCCCGCCGGGTGCTGGAACTGAACTATCCCGAGCACCCCTACCTGACCGGCAAATGGCCGCAGAAGAAGGGCATGTGGAGCCAGCTGAATCCGTTTGCGGGCGAGTTGGACTGATCGCTCAGCGATCAAGTCCCGCGACGCACGAAAGCCGCACTCGTTGCGGCTTTCGTTTGTCTCGCCCATGATCAATCCAGGCAGGAACCGAGGCTATCTGCGTGTTGCAGGCAAAGAGGACTTGATGACGAATGCCCCGAGTGTCGGTGATCTTTCGCGCAGGAGCCTGTTGTCGGGCTTGTCACTGTTCCTGATCCTGGTATTTTCTTCATTCGTCCAGTTCAGCGTGGTCACGCGCACATCGGCCTCACTGCCGATGGCTTCCGATGCGGCCGACTATTTCTCTTACGCCTACAACCTGAAGAATTTCGGTGTTTACTCAGACGCGCTGACCTGGGCGTCGGAGGCGCCACCGACCGGCATGAAACCCGACGCGCATCGCTCGCCGGGATACCCCTTGTTTCTGCTCACCATTCCTGGCCTTGATACCACCAGTTCCTATTTGCGCCGAGTAAGCCTGGCGCAAGCGGCGATGGGCGTGGCGTCGGTCTGGCTGGTCTTCCTGATCGCAGCAAGGTTCCTGCGGCCAGGCTGGTCGCATCTGGCGGCCGTAATGACGGCCATCAGCCCACACCTTGCCAACATTAGTACCAACCTGCTGACGGAATCACTGTTCCTGTTCACATTGCTTGCCTCGACACTGGCCTCGCTCATCGCCCTGCGCTCGAGGCGCTCATCAACGTGGCTCATGGCTGGCCTGCTGTGGGGCTTTTGCAGCCTCGTCCGGCCTACCATCCTGTTCATTCCGCCTTTGTTCCTGCTTGCGAGCGCCATGCTCCCGGCGCTCAAGTCATTTCGCTGCGCGGCGCTCCTGCTCTTTGCAGGTTTCTGCACCATCCAGGCCCCCTGGGTGATTCGCAATCAATTGACGCCATTGGACCAGTCGCAAGGCAGCTTGATGGTCGGTACGCTGCACCATGGGTCGTACCCGAACTTCATGTACGAGAATCGACCCGAAAGCCTTGGCTGGCCCTTTCGGTTCGATCCGGAAAGCGAGCGCGCAGAACGCGACCTGCCCAGCGTCCTCGCCGATATTGGAAAGAAATTCAGGGATCATCCGCTGACCTACGCAAAGTGGTATTTGCTCGGCAAGCCCGGAACTTTTCTGTCCTGGAGCTACCTCCAGGGCTCCGACATCTATATATTTGAGACGCAGCACACTCCCTACAAAGAAGATGCCCGGTTTGCTGCGATGCGCTCGTTTTCGCTGTACATGCATTGGCCGTTGATGCTACTTGGCCTCTGGGCTGCCGTCGGCGTCTGGTGGCGGCCTGAATGGCTGCGCTTGTCGGGACAAGCGCTGCAAGCCGCAAGAATGGTGTCAATCATCGTGCTCTACGCAATAGCATTTCACATGATTGCAGCCCCCTATCCGCGTTACGGCGTTCCCTTCCGCCCCTTGATCTACTTGCTTGCGCTGACCATCGTCTGCGCGCACCGTCCAACCGCAGGCTCGCAAGCGGCGCAGCCGCGGCAGATGGGGCACGCATCTCCACAGGAACATGAGCGACTGGTCGCGCCCGTGGACTAGTCCGTTCGCAGAACGAATACACGGAGCGGACCCATCGGCTCCTCCCCGACAATCGGGATGAAACGTTCTCGATCGGCCTCCATCTGTTGATTTAGCGCCGGGGAGCCGCAGAGCACGTAGTCCGCATCAAACACCCGTCGCAAGACCAGATGCGGGTCGCGATAGGCGCCATTGATCAGGCGCACCCGCGCCAGATATTTCTCGGGCGATGCGCGCCACAACAAGGCGGGGTCCAACAAATCGACAAATCGCATCCGGGGCCGCAAGTAGAAGATGTAGGCTCCAGAATCCCACTGACAATTGAATATCTTCTTGCCTTCGGCATCCGGAGGGATCAGCGAGACGGCCGCGAAGTACCAGCCGGAATTACCCTGCTGTGACTCGCTCCAGATGTCTTTGTAGTAGATCCACGCGGTATACGACTGGACGGCCAAAAGGGCCGCCAGGTTGAGCGAAAGCCACCACTTGACCCGGGCGGCGCTTGCCGCGTAGCCAGCCAGGAGAATGGTGCACGGCACGGCATATTCGGTGGCCCGCGTGCTTTTCATGCTCAAGATGGTCAGGGCAACAGAAAGCACCAGCAAGAACCAGATCGGGGCGTTCTCCGGCGTCGGCCTGAGCTGCCTGATTTTCATCATTGATCCGGTCGCGAGCAAGCAGATCGGCAGGAAGCCGAAGGCCAGGAAGAACGTCCAGGGAGTCAGCGAGCGAAGCTCCGTCCCGCTGATGGATCCCGGGGGCACATCGATGTCCAAGGCAATCTGAAGAGTGGTCCAACTCATCACGAGGTTGGAGGGAAAGTACGGATTCAGCACAATCCCGCATACCAGTCCTGCAATGGCCCATTGCCAGCGGCGACTTCCGCCGGGCTCGCGCTGCCAGCGAAAGAGTGCGGCGAGGCCGATCACCAGCAGCACGATATAGAAGGCATGGTAGGAAAGGGCGAATCCCGCGCTTGCAAGCGCCGCTAACCATGGGCGGCCGCGCAGGATCGCGCAGAGCAACAGGCAGAAAAACAGGATGGCCAACATATGCGGCCGCAGGATCGTCAGCCGGAAGATCAGTCCGGCAGTAAGAAAAACCACGGCGAGAACCAGGACCGCCGCCTGCCACGGCTTGGTGACGCGGGAGACTTCCGCATAGAGGCAGGCGACGATGGCCACGCCCAGTAGGGGCACGACCATCATCACGCCCGCGGCGCCGCCGATCCAGTCGGCGCCGCCGGTCAGCGCGTGGAATAGGAACTCCTTGTCAGGAAAATACCGCGCCCAGCCCAGATCCTCGACTTGCGGCAGTGTACGCACCAGCCCGTCGGTCGAGATCAGCCTCGACAATCCCATGTGATAGAAGCGATCCGGATCGTTTATGCCAACGAGCCTGGGCGGGAAATAGAACAGGTAGTAGTAGACGCCCGTGAGGAAGACCACGAACGCGCCCCACAAGGTCCTCGCCCACTTCATCGGCGTTGGCGCCCCGGCCACGGACGCCGGCTCAATCCACGAACCCGGACGTGATCGGATAACGCCGTTCGCGACCA
>CAVSCB010000004.1:0-149125 GCA_963726305.1 uncultured Gammaproteobacteria bacterium | reverse complement strand
CCAGTCCGGTCGGAGATGTCCAGGCCTTCACTACCGACACTCCGCCCAGGATCGCGCTTGACCTGCCCAATACCAGCAATGGGCTCAGTGCGCGAAGAGTGATGGTTGGCAGCGGCGCCACGGCGTCCGTGTCGGCAGCCGAAGCCGGTGGCCGTACCCGGGTCGTGGTCGACCTGCTTCGGCCGGCCGGCTACACGACGCGAAGCAACGGCAATCTTTTGGTGCTGACGGTCGAAGCCGGGCAGCGGCGGCGGCAAACAATGCCATGGCCAACAAGGCCGACCCGATCAAGCGCGCGCCGGCATCGGTCAGCGTCGCCAACATCGACTTCCGCCGGGGCGACGGAGGCTCCGGCCGCCTGATCCTGCGGTTCGACCGGGATGGCGCTACCGCAGACATGCGTACGGAAGGCGACAAGATCTACATCGACGTCAGCAATGCCCAGCTTCCGGAAAACCTTCGCAGGAAGATGGACGTCACCGACTTCGCCACGCCGGTGGCCAGCATCACGCCGAGCAACAACGCCGGCAGTACCCGCCTGGTGATCGGCACGAGCGGCGACTTCGACAGCATGGCCTACCAGACCGGCAACGAATACGTGCTTGAGGTCACTCCGAAGCGCAGCGCGGCCGTCATCCCCGCCGCCGGCGCGGTGACGACGCTCGCCGGCCAGCAACGCTATACCGGCAAGCCGGTGACCTTCAATTTCCAGGATGTGCCGGTCCGCACGGTGCTGCAATTGATGGCCGAGGAATCGGGCCTGAACCTGGTGGTGGCCGACTCGGTCGGCGGTAGCGTCACCCTGCGACTGATCAACGTGCCGTGGGACCAGGCCATGGATATCGTCCTGCGCGCCAAGGGCCTGGACAAACGACGCGACGGCAACGTCGTCTGGGTCGCGCCCGCAGCAGGAGCTCGCGAACTACGAACTGGCACTCAACCAGGCGCGCATCAATCTGGAGAATTCGGCGGAAGTGGTCTCCGAGTACATTCCGATCAGCTATGCGAACGCGACCGATCTCGCAACGTTGTTGACATCGGGCGGCGGTGGCGGCGGCGGTGCCGGTGCCGGTGGCGGCGGCCAGCAAGGCCGTGGCTTCCTGTCCCCGCGCGGCAGCGTGGTTGCCGACAACCGTACCAACACTTTGCTGGTGATCGACATCCCCAAGAAGGTCGACGAAATCAAGCGCCTCCTGGAGACGCTCGATCGCCCGGTCGACCAGGTGCTGATCGAAGCCCGCGTGGTGATCGCCGACGACACCTTCTCGCGCAATCTCGGCGCCAAGTTCGGCTTCAGCAATACCAACACCAGCCATACCGGCGATCAAACCACGACCAACGGTTTTGACCTCAGCTTGCCCGTGGCCGGCGGTGGCGCGTTCAACTTCAGCGTCCTCCGGCCCACGTCCAATCTTGATCTGGAACTGTCCGCGCTCGAGGCCGAAGGGCGTGGCGAAGTCGTCTCCAATCCGCGCGTGATCACCAGCAACCAGAAGGAAGCGACCATCACCCAGGGCGACGAGATCGGCTATATCACGCCGACCGCGCAAACGGGTGGCCAGGCGATTGCCACGCCGGCCTTCAAGGAAGCGACCCTGGAGCTCAAAGTCACCCCGACCATTACCCAGGACGGGCGCGTCTACCTGAACATCAACCTCAAGAAGGATGACATCAAGTCCTTCATTGCCGGCGTGCCATCGCTGACCAAGCGGTCGATCACGACGGCGGTTCTGGTCGACAGCGACGCGACGGTGGTCATCGGTGGCGTCTACGAGTTCCGCAACCGCCAGGATATTTCCGGATTGCCTTGGTTGAAGGACCTGCCGGTCCTCGGCAACCTGTTCAAGACCACCGGCAAGACGCATTCGAAGGCGGAGTTGCTGATGTTCATCACGCCGCACGTACTGCAAGTGCCCAAGCGCTGAAACGGGGTCAAATCCCATCGCACAGGGCCGCATTCGCGGCCCTGTGTCGTTCCGGGGTAGGATCGACCGTCGTCGCCCAACCTTTCCCGCTCCCGCAACCGCCATGACTTCCCTGCGAATCAATCTTGCAGCCGGAGAGGTGCTTTTTCGCGAAGGCGATGCGCCGACGACGGCCTTCCTGGTCGAATCGGGAGAGATCGAAATCAGCTTGCTGCAGCGGGGCCGCAGGCTCGTCCTCAGCCGACTGGGGGCGGGCGACCTGCTGGGTGAAATGGCGGTGATGGACGATGCGCCGCGCACGGCGACGGCGACTGCGGTGACCGATTGCATTCTGATTTCCATCGACCGCGAGCAGATCGGGGAACGGCTGGCCAAGACCGATCCGATCGTCCGTTCCCTCATGGAAGGCCAATTGAAGCGGTACCGGGGTGCACTGGCCGCCATGCAGGGCAAGGATCGCACTGCGCTGGATTCGTCCGACACGCCCTCCGAGCAGCTTGGCATCGGCAAGATCCGCCTGGAGACGCACCTGCGCGAGGCCCTGTCCAACGACGGCCTGGACGTGCGTTACCAGCCGCTGCTGCACGTTGCCAGTGGCCAGGTCGCCGGATACGAAGCGCTGATCCGGTGGACGCATCCGGAGCAGGGGCCGATCTCGCCGATGGAGTTCGTTGCGCTCGCCGAGGAAACGTCGTTGATCGTGCCGATCGGCGAATACGTGTTCGACACTGCCTGCCGGGCACTGCAGCGGCTCACCACAGCGAAGACCGAGGGGCCGGCGCTGTTCATTGCGGTCAATGTTTCTGCGCGGCAATTGGGCCACGCCGGGCTGATCGAGCGCATCGTCGCCCGGGTCGATGCCGCCGGATTGGCGCGCAGCAGCCTCAAGGTCGAGATCACCGAGAGCCTGGCGCTGGATTACGAAAGCGTTCCCGAGCTGATCGACGCCTGCCACCGGCACGGCATTCGCGTGGCCCTCGACGATTTCGGCACCGGCTACTCCAACCTGACCCATTCCACAAGCTGGCGTTCGACACTGTCAAGGTGGACCAGGCATTCACCCGAAGCATGCTGGAGGATTCGCGTGTCGATGGCGATCGTCGAGGCGATCGTGCGCATGGGCAAGGCGATTGAGCGCCGAGATCGTGGTCGAAGGGAGTCGAGACCGAAGCCATGCTCGACGTATTGCGTCGACTGGAGTGCGATTATGCCCAGGGATACCTGATCGGCCGGCCGCAGACGCTGGCCGAGCTGATCGCCGGGCAGACCGAGACGGCCTGATGCCAGGTACCCGCCGACTCGGAAAGTGACGCGGCTTCGTCGTCATTCGTGCCCTCGTGTATGCTCGCCGGAACACTCATCCGTCGAGACCTCCGCATGATTCCGACCGCAGCGCCCACCTTACCTGCCAAGGGCATGCCGCTGCACATGAAGGTGCTGTCGGCTTCGTGCTGGGCGCGGTGCTGGGCCTGGCTGCACTTCCATGGGATGGACCAGTCGCCGGCGGTCATCGGCGTGACGACCTACCTCGCCAAGCCGTTCGGACAGATCTTCCTCAACCTGCTGTTCATGCTGGTGATTCCCGCTGATGTTCTCCGCGCTGGTCCTCGGCGTGGCGGAGTTGGGCGATATCGCCAGCCTCGGCCGCCTGGGCTGGAAGACGCTGACCTACACGGCCGTGGTCACCGGCATCGCGGTGGCGATCGGCCTGCTGATGGTGAACCTGTACAGCCGGGCCAGCACATGGACCCGGCGCTGGTGAACCAGGCGATGGCCGCAGTACGCCAGCAAGGCCACGACATCGCGAGCAGCGGCCAGGAGCTGAACTTCGTCGAACTTGCTGATCAACATCGTGCCGCACAACGTGATCGCGGCCGCGACCGACGACAAGCAGAAGTTCGGGCGTGGTGTTCTTCGCGCTGATGTTCGGCATCGGCCTGGTGATGACGCCGACGTCCGGCCACGCAGCGCTTCAAGGATGCCCTGCAGGGCCTGTTCGAGATCTGCATGAAGCTGATCGGCATGATCATCAAGCTCGCGCCCTATGCGGTGGCCTGCTTCACCTTCACCCTGTGCGCGACGCTCGGCTGGGACGTGATCGAAGGCCTGGGCTATTTCGTCGCCACCGTGCTGCTGGCCCTTGTCCTGCACATGTTCGTGGTACTGCCCCTGTGGGTGAAATTCATGGGCGGCATGTCGCCACGGGCGCTTCTTCCGCGGCTAGCCAGGAGGCGATCCTGACCGCCTTCGCGACGGCTTCCTCGGCGGCGACCCTGCCGGTGACCCTGCGCGTGGCCGAGGAAAACCTGCAGCTTGCCGCGCAAGGTGTCGCGCTTCGTGCTCACGGTCGGCGCTTCGGCCAACCACCACGGCACCGCCTTGTTCGAGGGCGTCACGGTGCTGTTCCTGGCCCAGGTCGTCGGTGCCGCAGCTGCCGATGGCCCAGCAGGTGCATGGTGCTGGGCCTGTGCATCCTCGGCGGCATCGGCACCGCCGGCGTTCCGTCCGGCTCGCTGCCGGTGATCGCCATGATCCTCGGCATCATCGGCCTCAAGCCCGAGGGCATCGCGCATCATCCTCGGCGTCGACCGCTTCCTGGATATGTGCCGCACCGTCGCTGAACGTCACCGGCGACCTGGCGACCGCGGTCGTGGTATCGCCGTGGGACCGGCAAGCGCGGTCGGCTGCCGAGCCCGCAATCCCGGATTGAGCGCCGGACGGCGCATCGGCGCGAGAATCAACGGCGACGCGCCGGCCCGGCGTGGCGCACAGATGGGCTGCCCCACGGGACGCCTCGCGCCTCGCGGCGCAGCCCTCGCTCCGGCCGCCGCCCGCATGCCGACGCCCGAGCCGCCGCGATCTCGCGAACGCCATCCGTTTTCTCGCCATCGACGCCGTCGAGCAGGCCAATCCGGGCCATCCCGGGCATGCCGATGGGCATGGCCGACATCGCCGAGGTGCTGTGGAACGATTTCCTCGCCACGACCCGAACAATCCGAAGTGGCCCAACCGCGACCGGTTCGTGCTTTCCAACGGTCATGGCTCGATGCTGCAGTACGCGCTGCTGCACCTGTCGGGCTACGACCTGCCGATCGATGAACTGAAGAACTTCCGCCAGCTGCATTCGCAAGACCGCCGGCCACCCCGAAGACGGCGCACACGCCCGGCGTCGAGACCACCACCGGGCCGCTCGGCCAGGGCTTCGCCAACGCAGTCGGCATGGCGCTGGCGGAGAAGCTGCTGGCGCAGCGCTTCAACCGCGCCGACCACGCGTCGTCGACCACACACCTAGGTGTTCCTCGGCGACGGCTGCCTGATGGAAGGCATCTCGCACGAAGCCGCCTCGCTGGCCGGCACCTGGGGCCTGGGCAAGCTGGTCGCGCTTCTGGGACGACAACGGGATTTCCATCGATGGCAATACCGACGGCTGGTTCACCGACGATACCGCCGAGCGCTTCGAGGCCTACGGCTGGCAGGTGATCCGCCACGTCGATGGCCACGACCCGGTCGAAATCGCCGCAGGCGATCCGCCCGCGCAGGCCGAGCCCGAGCAAGCCCGACGCTGATCTGCTGCCGCACCGTGATCGGTTTCGGCTCGCCGAACAAGCAGGGCAAGGAATCCGCGCACGGCGCGCCGCTGGGCAAGGACGAAGTCGCGGCCGCGCGCGCTGCAGCTGGACTGGCCGCATGCGCCGTTCGAGATTCCCGACGAGATCCGCGACGGTTGGCGACGCCGGCAAACGCGGCGCCCGTGCGCGAGGAAGAATGGAACCGCGCTTTCGACCGCCTATCGCGCCGCCGTATCCGGAACTCGCCGCCGAATTCGAGCGCCGCTCGCACGGCGAGCTGCCGGACGGATTCGCCGACGCCGCCGCGGCGACTACATCGCCAAGTTGCAGGCGAGGGCCCGGTCGTGGCCTCGCGCAAGGCCTCGCAGATGGCGCTCGACGCATTCGCGCCGCTGCTGCCGGAACTGATCGGCGGCTCGGCCGACCTGGCGCATTCCAACCTCACGCTGTGGAAAGGGTCAGCAAGTCGGTCAACGCCGGCGATGCCGACGCCAACTACATCTATTTCGGCGTGCGCGAATTCGGCATGAGCGCGATCTGCAACGGCCTGGCGCTGCACGGCGGCTTCCTGCCCGTACGACGCGACCTTCCTGGTGTTCTCCGACTACGCGCGCAACGCCGCTGCGCATGTCGGCGCTGATCCCGGCGCGCGTCGTGCACGTGTTCACCCACGACTCGATCGGCCTGGGCGAGGACGGCCCCACGCACCAGCCGGTCGAGCACCTGGCCTCCCTGCGCTACATCCCGAACAACGAAGTCTGGCGCCCCTGCGATGCGGTGGAATCCGCGGTGCCTGGCAGCGCGCGCTGGAGCGGCGCGACGGCCCGACCTGCCTGGTGTTCAGCCGGCAGAACCTGGCGCACCAGCCGCGCACGCGCGAGCAGCTGGCCGACATCGCGCGCGGCGGCTACGTGCTGCACGAGCCGCGCCGGCGGCACGCCGACGTCATCCTGATCGGCACCGGCTCGGAGGTGGAGTTGGCGATGCAGGCGGCGCGCAGCTGCGAAGCGAGGGCGTCGCCGCACGCGTGGTCTCGATGCCCTGCACGCAATCGCTTCGATCGCGCAGCCGCCGGATTAGCGCGAGGCGCGTGCTGCCGTCGTCCTGCCGCAAGCGCGTCGCCGTGGAAGCCGGCGTCACCGACTTCTGGCGCAAGTACGTCGGCCTCGACGGCGCGGTGATCGGTATCGACAGCTTCGGCGCCTCGGCGCCGATCGATGCGCTGTACGACCACTTCGGCATCACGGTCGAGGCGGTCGTCGCCGCCGCGCGAGGGCTGATGCTAGGAAGCCCTCCGGGCCGCGATTCGGCCGCAGAGCAGCCTCGCTACAGGACGCGTCTCTTCGTCAAGCGCCAGGCCGACCAGCCGCGCTTCGAGTCTTTCGCCGAATCCGTTGGGTTTCGCCAATCGCATGCGCTGCATCGCCGCCGTGGTCGTCGCCGCTGCCATGGAGGATCGCGGCAGCGATCGTGCGCAACTTGCCGGCTGGCGTGCCGGTCGCGGAGCGAAGCCATCCGAGCGCGCGCACGAGGCGCTGTTCCACCGGCGTGAAATCGCTGCCGAACGGATACTCGGGCAACAGCCCATCCGGCGAAAGGGCAGCAGCGTCGCGTGCCAGTCGCTCCGGGCGTGTTGTCGGACCAGGCTGGCGGCGGCCTGGAAATCCGGCGGCCAGCTTTCCGACGGCGCGCGCCTCGCCTTGCGAGGCCGGCTGGAAGCGCACGTCGCACAATGCCGAGCATGGCCTTCGGTGCATTCGCCGTCGCTGGCGCCGCGCAGGTCGGCGACTGCCGTATTCGGTGACGGCGATGTCGCGCAGATGGCGCGGAATGGTGCATGTGCCCGTAGTTCCAGAGCACGTTGGAGCTCGACCTGGCGCCGGCCTCGCGCACGTCGCGGAACAACAGGATCGAGCGTCCGTCGCGCAGGGCATGCGCCATCGCGACGAAGTTGTACTGGCCGCCGACGCCGGAAACCACGCGGCCGTCGGCCAGCGCGTCGGACACGGCGGCGCCGAGCGCGGTCATCATCATGCAGGTGTTGAAGAAGCGCGCGTCCCGGCGCTGCAGCCGCTCGAGGGCCTCGCTGCTGCCGTAGAGCTCGTTGATCTGCGAGATGCGGGTCATGCCCATGCCGCGGGCCTGTCGGCTGCCGGCATGTCGCGCAGCCAATCGTAGAGCTCGCTCGAGCCCAGGTAGAAGCCGCCGTCCAGCCAGTGGCCTTCGCGTTCCAGCTCGTGCCGGTGCTCGGCGGCGGTCGGCTGGCCCGGCATAGATGCGCTGCATCGCGTCGATATCGTCGACGACGCCGGCGCTTGAGGATTCCGGCCTGCGCCAGCCGCATGAAGCCGTCGTTGACCATCTCGCTGGCGCCGTACAGGCCCTGCTGAATGGTTCGATGCCGCCGGTCTTCGCGCACGAGCGCGCTGGCGGCGAAGCCCGGGCTACAGCGCTGTCGAGCAGCAGCCGGTAATGCGGCGTGGCGGGTATGGCGCAGCACCAGCGCATGGCGAGAGCGATTCGGCCAGGGAGCCGATGCCGATCTGCAGCGTGCCGCCGTCCTTGACCAGCGCGCTGGCGTACAGGCCGATGGCGAAATCGGCGTCGCTGACCGGCCTGCGCGGCACGGCGAACAGCTTCGGCGTCGGACCGGGCAGGTCCAGCACCATGTCGAAGAATTCGGCGTCGACCGCAGCCGTTCCGCCGATGTAGGGCAAGTCGCGGATCCACTTCGGCGACCATCAGCGGCCGGGGCTGCACGCGCGCGGCGATGCGCATCGAGCAGGTCGAAGGTGATGTCCGGGTTGCAGCTCAGGCTCAGCCGCGTGCCACCGGGCTCGCGCGCGACCTTCTGCACGAGCACGTTGATGCCGCGCTCCGCCACGCGCGCGCGCCACATGCGTGTAGTTGAGGCTCGCGTAGTGCTGCTGCGCCTGGACGAACCGAGCATGGCGCCCGACTGCAGGTAGAACTCCTCCACCCGGATATTGGGCGGCAGGGCGTTCCTGCTGTCTGCGCCACCGTGTATGTCGAGGCGCGGGAAATCTTCGCCGAAATGCCTGGCGACGAATGGATCGAGGAATCGCCTCTCCAGCGCCGATGCCGCGCTCGGGCGGGTCCAGCGACAGCGCGGTGAACAGGTCAGCGTCAGGTCCGGGTTGGCGGCGACCGCGATCGATAGATCGCGTTCAGCAGCCGGTGCGGCTTGCCCAGGCCCAAAGGCGCGGCGACGACGAGGTGCCGCGCGTCGCGCGATCAGTTCGTCGACGGCGGTTTCGAGACGTGCGAGCGCGTCGTCGAGGGAGTGATCAGGAGCAGAAGTCATCGACCCGGTAGCCGCATTCCACGTGTGGCTCGCCAGCCGGCTACAGCTTGTCCAGCGGAATCTTCAGGTAGCGCACGCCGTTGCCTTCCGGCGCCGGGAACTCACCGGCGCAGATGTTCACCTGCACCGCCGGAATGATCAGCGCCGGCATCGCCAGTGTTGCGTCGCGTGCCTCGCGGAGCGCGACGAAATCCGCCTCGGCAACGCCGTCGCGCAGGTGGATGTTGCCGGCCTTCTCCGCGCCGATGCTGGTCTCGGAGGCCACCGCCCGGCCGCCGGCCGTAGTCGTGGCAGACGAACACGCGGGTCTCGTCCGGCAGCGAATACAGGCGCTGGATCGAGCATACAGGTGCGCGGCGTCGCCACCGGGGAAGTCGCAGCGCGCGGTGCCGCCTCGGGCATGAACAGCGAATCGCCGACGAACAACGCATCGCCGATCCGATAGCTGACGCTGTCGTTGGTGTGTCCCGGCGTGGCGATGACTTCGCCCTTGATCGCGCCGAGCATGAAGGTCTCGCCATCGTGCGAACAGATGGTCGAACTGCGAGCCGTCGACCCGGAATCGCCTGCCCAGATCGAAGATCGGCCGAAGGTCTGTTGCACGGCGCAGATGCCTTTGCCGATGCCCAGGCGCGCGGTCGCGGACCTTGGCGCGCAGCCAGGCGCCGGCGGACAGGTGGTCGGCGTGCGCATGGGTCTCCAGGATCCAGCGCAGGCGCAACTCGCGGTCTCGATGGCCTCGAACACCGCCTGCACGGACGCCGTGGAGGTGCGGCCGGACTTGGCGTCGAAATCCAGCACCGGGTCGATCACCAGCGCCTTCCCGACCCCGGGTCGGCCACGAGATAGGTCCAGGTGCCGCTGTCGGCGTGGAAGAACGGTGTTACCTCGGGGATCTGGGCAGGAGTCAGCATCTCTGAACGCCTCATTAATAAGGTATTGCTAAATTAGAAAACCTAATATACTTGCTCCAAGCCCAATCCAGCGCCAACGAAGCCATGAGCAAACGCCAATCAACCGCCAGCGGAAGACCCGATGGCCCAGATGCAGCAGCACGCCGATGAAGCCTCGTGCCTGCTCAAGGCCATGGGCAATGAGCAGCGGCTGCTGATCCTTGCCAACTGGTTGGCGGGGAGTCGAGCGTGAGCGATCTGCAGGCGCGGATCAAGCTCAGCCAGTCGGCCCTGTCCCAGCACCTGGCCGTGTTGCGCGAAGCCGGCATGGTGGAAACGCGGCGCTCGGCGCAGACGATCTTCTATTCCCTTCCGGCCGGCCCGGTGCATCGGGTCATGCAGACGCTGCACGAAATCTACTGCGGCAACCCGAACTCGACGGAACACGAGCCAATTGAGGATGACCATGGATATTTCCCGCTACATCCCGCAGTACCGCCATCCGCGCGCTGACCTGTTCACCGGCGGCCAGCCGGAGGCCTCGGCCTGGCCGGAACTTGCCAAGGCCGGCGTGAGCACGGTGGTGAACCTGCGGCCAGCCGACGGAAATGGCCGGCCGCGACGAGGCGGTGGAAGTGGCGCGCGCCGGATTGACCTACGTCAATGTTCCGATCGACGGACCGACCAGACTGGGACGCGATGAAGTTGCCGCGCTGTGGAGCGCGCTGGAATCATCGCCCGGTCCCGTGCTGGTGCACTGCGGAACCGGTAACCGCTGCGGCGCCTTGCTCGCGCTTGCCGAAGCCTGGCATCGCGGCAGCACGCCGGACGAAGCGCTTGCCTTCGGCCAGTCGTGCGGGCCTGAGCGGACTTGAGCCGGCGGTTCGCACGATTCTCTCCTGACAAGCAATCGGCGCGAATGCGCCCGACATTTTCCGACCTGGAGGAATCAACCATGGCCAATTTCGTGATCATCGGCGCCGGCATCAGCGGCATGAGCGCTGCGTACGAGCTGAGGGAAGCGCTGGGGGCCGATCACCGCATCACCGTGATCGGCGACGGCGACCGCTTCAGCTTCACGCCCTCCAACCCCTGGCTGGCCGTGGGCTGGCGAAAAAGCGCCGACATCACCCTGCCGGCCGGCGAGTACCTGGCGAAGAAGAAGATCGACTTCCTGCCGCGCCCGGTCACCGAGATCCGCGCGGACGAAAAGATCGTCGTGACCGACGCCAACCAGCGCATCAGCTACGACTACCTGCTGATCTGCACCGGGCCCAAGCTCGCCTTCGAGGAAGTGCCCGGACTCGGCCCGACGCCCGGCCACACGCAGTCGGTCTGCACCACGCCGCATGCGACCAGCGCCTGGGCGGCCTACCAGGAGTTCCTGAAGAAGCCCGGCCCGATCGTGGTCGGAGCGGTGCAGGGCGCCAGTTGCTTCGGGCCGGCCTACGAATTCGCGATGATCCTCGACGCCGACCTGCGCAAGCGCAAGCTTCGCGACAAGGTGCCGATGACCTTCGTCACCAGCGAGCCGTATATCGGCCACATGGGCCTGGGCGGCGTCGGCGATTCCAAGGGACTGATGGAATCGGAAATGCGCCAGCGCCACATCAAGTGGATCACCAACGCCAAGGTCGCCGAGGTCCGCGACGGCGAAATGACGGTGACCGAGCACGACGAGGACGGCAAGCCGAAGAAGGACCACGTGCTGCCATTCGCCTATTCGATGCTGCTGCCGGCGTTCAAGGGCGTGCCGGCGGTCGCGGCGGTGGAGGGCCTGTGCAATCCGCGCGGCTTCGTGCTGGTCGACAAGCACCAGCGCAACCCGAAACACCCGGAGATCTTCGCGGCCGGCGTCTGTGTTGCGATCCCGCCGGTTGAAGTCACCCCGATAGCGACCGGCGCGCCGAAGACCGGATTCATGATCGAGTCGATGGTCACCACGATCGTGAGCAACATCAAGGCCGAGCTGGCCGGCGAGCCAGCGGACTACGAGGGCACCTGGAACGCCGTCTGCCTGGCCGACATGGGCGACACCGGCGCGGCCTTCGTGGCCCTGCCGCAATTCCCGCCGCGCAACGTCACCTGGACCAAGGTCGGCAAGTGGGTGCACGTGGCCAAGATCGCGTTCGAAAAATACTTCCTCTACAAGATGCGCAACGGCACCTCGGAGCCGATCTACGAGAAATACCTCATGGGAATGATCGGCATCGATCGTCTCAAGGACGTCAAGCGCGTCCCGTTGAAATAACCCCCCCAACAGAAAAGGAACTGCCATGAGTCTTGACCGTGCCGTATTTGCCTTCGCAGGCGTAATGATCCTCATCAGCGTCGCGCTCGTCTACTTCGTTTCGCCGTGGTGGCTGTTGTTCACCACCTTCATCGGACTCAACCTGCTGCAGTCGAGCGTCACCGGCTTCTGCCCGGCCGCGATGCTCCTGCGCAAGCTCGGCGTCGGCCGGGGCCAGCCGGCCGGCTGCGGATTCCGCTGAGCGCCGAGCCAGGAAAACAACAGCCAATGAAGTCCCTTCGAACCATCTTCCTGCCCGGCCTCCTGCTGGCGCTTTCCGCCTGCGGCAGCGCACCGGAAAGTCCGGCGCCGGCGCCGCTGCCGAAGCTGGCGACGATCACGGTCGCGGCGGACGGCAGTGAGGCCGGTCGCGCCTGGGATGGCGTGGTCGAGGCCGTGCAGCAGGCCGACCTGTCGGCGCAGACCAGCGGACGGGTCACGCTGGTGGCCGTCGACGTCAACGATCGCGTGAGCCAAGGCCAGGTGCTGATGCGACTGACCGCAGTCGAGCAGCAGGCCGGCGCCGATAGCGCGCGCGCGCAATTGCGGGCGGCCGAGGCGAGCGCGATCGAGGCTGAAGCCAACTATGCACGCTATCAGGCGCTGGGCTCGAAGCAGTTCGTCTCGCGCCTGCAACTTGACCAGGCCCGCGCCGCCCGCGACGCCGCGGTCGCCGGGCGCGATGCGGCGCGTGCGCAGCTGGCGCAGGCCGGTCAGCAAGCCGACTACACCGTGGTGCGCGCGCCCTTCGCCGGCATCGTGAGCGCGCGCCGGGTCGAACCGGGCGAGAGCGTATCGCCCGGCCAGACGCTGATGTCGGTCTATGCGCCCGGTGCCTTGCGCATCGAGGTGCAGGTGCCGGAGTCCGATGCCGCCGCCATTCGCGCGGCGGGCAAGGCGCGCGTACTGCTCGCTGACGGTCGCAGCGTCGATGCCGCGGCGGTCACGGTGTTCCCGGCCGCCGATCCGGCCACCCATAGCGTCGGCGTTCGCGTGATCCTGCCGGAGTTGCAGAATGCGCCGCCGCCAGGCATCACCGCCAAGGTGCTGTTCCCGATCGCCGGTGGCGGGGCGCCGCTGCGGATTCCGTCCAGCGCGGTCGTGCAGCGAGGCGAAGTCAGCGCGGCCTACGTCATCGCCGGCAATCGGATATCGATGCGCCAGTTGCGGCTCGGCCAGCGCGTTGGCGACCAGGTCGAGGTGCTGTCGGGCTTGAAGGGCGGCGAGACCATCGCGGCCGATCCGGCCGAGCGCGGTTGCAGGCCCTGACCGCGCAGCGGTCAAGTGGCGCCGCCAATGAATGAGGGACACGGGGGCCAACGCTTCGGAATCTCCGGCCGCCTGGCCGCCGCTTTCCAGTCGCAATCCGCTGACGCCGATCCTGGCCTTGCTGGGCTTGCTGCTGGGCGTGGTCGCGGTGCTGATCACGCCGCGCGAGGAAGAGCCGCAGATCGACGTGACGATGGCCAACGTGTTCGTGCCCTTCGTCGGCGCCAGCTCGCGCGACGTCGAACAGCTGGTCAGCACGCCGCTGGAGCAGAAGCTGTCCGAGATCGAGGGCGTCAAGCACGTCTATTCGACCAGCCGGCCCGGCATGGCCATCCTGACCGTCGAATACACGGTCGGCATCGAGCGCCAGCCGGCGATCGTGCGCCTGTACAACCAGATCTATTCCAACCAGGACTGGCTGCCGCCCGGCGTTGGCGTGGGCCAGCCGCTGGTGAAGCCCAAGGGCATCGACGATGTGCCGGTGATGAGCCTGACCCTGTGGACGGACGATCCGCAGCGCAGCGCAACCGACCTTGCCGAAGTCGCGCACACGCTGGAAACCGAAATCAAGCGGGTCAATGGAACCCGCGACGTCTACACCATCGGCGCGCCGGATCGGGTCGTGTCGGTCACGCTGGATGCGACCAAGCTCGCGGCCTACGGCCTGACCGTGTCCGACCTGGCGCAGTCGCTGCAAGCGGCGAATGCGGTGCGCCAGGCAGGCGAGCGCGTCGGCGGCGATGGCGCGGTGCCGGTCACGGCAGGCACCTTTCTCGTCGACGCGGATTCAGTCGCGTCGCTGGTCATCGGCTTGAACGGCGGCCGCCCGCTGCACCTGTCGGATGTGGCCGAGGTCAAGGCAGGCGCAGACCTCGCGACGCGCTATGCCTGGCACGGCGCACCCGCCGGCCGCGAAGGTCCCGGCAACGGCCTTGCCCCCGCCGTCACCATCGCCATCGCCAAGAAGCCCGGCAGCAACGCCGCCGACATCACCGGCGCGATCACCGCCCGGATCGAGCAGTTGAAGGGCGAGCTGATTCCCGAAGGCGTCCACGTCACGATCACCCGCGACTACGGCCAGACCGCCACCGACAAGGCGATGAAGCTGATCCAGAAGCTGATCTTCGCCACCGGCTCGGTGGTGCTGCTGGTGCTGTTCGCGCTCGGCTGGCGCGAGGCGATCGTGGTCGGCAGCGCGGTCGTGCTGACCCTGGCGGTTACGCTGTTCGCTTCCTGGGCGATGGGCTTCACGCTCAATCGCGTCTCTCTGTTCGCACTGATATTCTCCATCGGCATCCTGGTCGATGACGCGATCGTGATCGTCGAGAACATCCACCGGCACATGGCGCGTGGCGGCAAGACCCTGCTCGAAGCGATTCCGCCGGCGGTGGACGAAGTCGGCGGGCCGACCATCCTGGCCACCTTCACCGTGATCGCCGCGCTGATGCCGATGGCGTTCGTGAGCGGCCTGATGGGCCCCTACATGCGCCCGATTCCGATCAACGCCTCGGTCGGCATGCTGTTGTCGCTGGCGATCGCGCTGGTGGTCACTCCCTGGTTGTCCTTGAAGCTGCTGTCGCGGCATGCGCCGGAGGCCGACCGAGCGAGCACGGCCCAGCGGAACCGGCGGCCGAGACGCGCCTGCATCGCCTGTTCGGCCGGATCATGCGTCCCTTCCTCGACCCGGTCCGCGGCGGCAGGCGTCGCAAGTTCTTCTTCGGCGGGATCGTCGGGCTGGTGCTGCTTTCGGCCTCGCTCGCGGTGATGCAGCTGGTCGTGCTGAAGATGCTGCCGTTCGACAACAAGTCCGAATTGCAGGTGGTCGTGGACCTGCCCGAAGGCCGCACGCTGGAAGACACCAACGCGTTGTTGACCGAACTTGCCGCCGTGGTCGACACCGTGCCCGAAGTGCTGGACTACCAGGGCTACGCCGGCACCTCGGCGCCGATGAACTTCAACGGCCTGGTCCGGCAGTACTTCCTGCGCAGCGGCAGCAATGTCGGCGACCTGCAGGTCAACCTGATCGACAAGCACAAGCGCGAGTCGCCAGAGCCATGAGATCGCGCGCGCGTTGCGTCCGCAAGCTGGCCGAGGTCGGCAAGCGTCATGGCGCCTCGGTGAAAGTGGTGGAGGTGCCGCCCGGCCCGCCGGTGCTGTCGCCGCTGGTGGCCGAGGTCTACGGCCCGGACTACGCACAGAGCCGAAAGCTCGCGCTCGCGCTGGAGAAGAAATTCGCGCAGACCGAGGGCATCGTCGATCTCGATACCAGTGTCGAGAGCGATGCGCCGCGCGAGACGATCGTGATCGATCGCGCGCGCGCCGCCAGCCTGGGCGTGCCGCAGTCGGCGATCGTCGATGCCTTGTCCGCTGCCGTGTCCGGGCTCGACGCGACCTACATGCACGACGGCGCATCCAAGTATCCCAGGCCCGGTCCGGCTTGCGCCTGCCCGCTTCCGAGCAGGCCGGCATCGAACGCGTGCTGTCGTTGCGGGTGCGCGGCGGCGGACGGCCAACTGGTGCCGCTGTCGGAGCTGGTCACGTGCAGCGCGCGCCCTGGGACGGCGCGATCATGCACAAGGACCTGTTGCCGGTCGTCTATGTCACCGGCGACGAGGCCGGAAGCTCGACAGCCCGCTGTACGGCATGTTCGACCTGGTCGGGCAGCTCGACGACGAGCAAGGTGGGCGGCAGGACGATCGCCCAGACCTTCATCACCCAGCCGGCCGACACCAGCGACTTCGCCATCAAATGGGACGGCGAGTGGCAGATCACCTACGAAACTTTCCGCGACATGGGCATCGCCTACGCCGCGGGCATGGTGCTGATCTACCTGCTGGTGGTCGCGCAGTTCCGCAGCTACCTGGTGCCGCTGGTGATCATGGCGCCGATCCCGCTGACCGTGATCGGCGTGATGCCGGGCCATGCCTTGCTCGGCGCGCAGTTCACCGCGACCTCGATGATCGGCATGATCGCGCTGGCCGGCATCATCGTGCGCAACTCGATCCTGCTGGTGGACTTCATCAACCAGTCCATGGCCGAAGGCCGCAGTCCCGAAGATGCGGTGATCGAGGCCTGCGCGGTGCGCGCCAAGCCGATCGTGCTGACCGGCGCTGGCGGCGATGATGGGCGCCTTCTTCATCCTCGACGACCCGATCTTCAACGGCCTGGCGATCTCGCTGATCTTCGGCATCCTGGTCTCGACCGCGCTGACGCTGGTGGTGATCCCGCTGCTCTACTACGTGCTGTTGCGCGCCAAGGCGGCGCGCGGCCAGCCGGCATGATCATCGACTGCCACGGAGGCGATTCCCATGAGTGAAGAGAAACCTGATCCGGTGACGCTGGCGCAGGACGGCGACTATCGTTCCGCGTCAGCTCGAGGGCGGCGTCGGAGCCGTGCTCACCGACGAATCGGAGCCGCTGGGCCAGGGGCGGCGGGCCCAATCCGTCGCGAATGCTGCTGGCGTAGCATCGCCAATTGCATGTGGCCAGTCTGTTGTTCGCCCTGCGCAAGCAAAAGAACCAGCCCGGCAAGCTGGCGCGGAAATCACCGCGACCCCGCTGAATGCGGAAGGACGCTGGCGCATTCCACAGGCATTCGTCGTGCTGCACCGCCCCGAGGGCGGGGAGACTACGAGCGCCTGGATCGCGTGCTCGAGCAATTCGAGCAGTCTGCACGGTCACCCAGAGTGTCCGCCAGGGCATCGATGTGCAGGTCACGGTCGAGGACGAGCATGGCCACACTCTGCTGGGCAACGCGAATTTTGCCGAGTGATCACGCAATGGCTGGCCGACTTGCGCTGCGCATTCGTCGGGCTGGTTCCTCGCGCCCCCTCAGCCGCGCGATCCATGGCCGCCGGCTTAGCCGGCAGCCAGGGCCGTGCCGGCGTCAGAGGGTCCAGACGTAGGCGATGCCGTAGACGATCGGATCGATATCGACCGTGCCCACGTCATCACCGTTCACCGAGACGTCGGAGCTGATGTCCACCCAGCGCACGTCCACGCGGATCGCCTGCTTTTCTCCACCTTGAAGTCCAGTCCGGCGCGCGCGGTCAGGCCCCAGGAATTTCCCAGGTCCAGTTCCGTGCCCTGGAGCGGCCCGGTGGTGTCCTGGTCATAGAACAGGGTGTAGTTGAGGCCCGCGCCGATGAAGGGCGACACCGTCTTGCCGTCGAAGTGGTACTGCAGGGTGAAGGTCGGCGGCAGCTGCCGGGTCGAGCCGGCCTTGACGCCATTGAGATAGATGTCGTGGTCGAAGGGCAGCGAGGCGAGTACTTCCAGACCCAGGTTCGGGGTAAAGAAGTACTCGGCGGTGATCGTGGGCTGCCAGTCGCTATCGGACGGAGACTTCGAACGCCCCGTTCGCCAGGGTGCCGTTGTCGGAAGCCGGGTCGACGACATGGGCGCCCAGGGAGACGGCCCAGTCGCCCGCCTCGGTGGCGAAGGCGGGGCTGGCGAGCGCCATCAGCAGGGCGCCGGCGATCATGGTCTTGGTTTTCTTGGACATCGGCGTAACTCCATTGGGGAATTCTGGGAATTCGCCATTTTCCTCCGTGGTCCCGACCGTCGTTTGATTTCGATCAAGCAAATTGCGACTGGGCTGCGCAGCCCGGACTTGCTAAAATCATCGTCTACCCATTTGCCTGCGGGTTCCGCCGGCTTTCACAGGAGCAGTCATGACGATCAAAGTCGCGATCAATGGCTACGGACGCATCGGCCGCAATATTCTTCGTGCCATTTATGAATCCAGTCGCAACGGCGAAATCCAGGTCGTCGCCATCAACGACCTGGGCGACGCCGAGACCAATGCGCACCTGACCCAGTACGACACCGCGCATGGCAAGTTCCCGGGCACCGTCGACGGCCGAGGACGGCGACCTGATCGTCAACGGCGATCGCATCAAGGTCTATCGCCGTGCGCAATCCGGCCGAGCATGCCCTGGGGCTCGCACGGCGTCGACGTGGTGCTGGAGTGCACCGGCTTGTTCGCCACCAAGGCCAAGGCCGGCGCGCACATCGCCGGCGGCGCGAAGAAAGTCATCATCTCCGCGCCGGGCGACAAGGACGTCGACGCCACTTTCGTGTTCGGCGTCAACCACGACAAGTTGAAAGCCAGCGCACACGGTGATCTCCAACGCCTCCTGCACCACCAACTGCCTGGCGCCGCTGGCCAAGGTGCTGCATGACAAGATCGGCATCGTGCACGGCCTGATGACCACCATCCACGCCTACACCAACGACCAGGTGCTGACCGACGTCTATCACTCCGATCTGCGCCGCGCGCGCACCGCGACCATGACGCAGATCCCGACCAAGACCGGCGCCGCGCCGCGGTCGGCCTGGTGCTGCCGGAACTCAACGGCAAGCTGGATGGCTTCGCGATGCGCGTGCCGACCATCAATGTGTCCGTGGTCGACCTGTGCTTCGTCGCCGCGCGCGACACCACCGCGGATGAAATCAACGCCGATCGTGAAAGCGGCCTCGAAGGCGCGCTAAGGGCATCCTCGGCTTCAACAAGGCAGCCGCTGGTATCGATCGACTTCAACCACGACCGCGCAGCTCGGTCTTCGACAGCACCCTGACCAAGGTCATGGGCGGCACGCTGGTGAAGGTCTGCGCCTGGTACGACAACGAGTGGGGTTTCTCCAACCGCATGCTGGACATGACCGTTGCGATGATGGCGGCGAAGTAGGCGGTCCAGTGCGGGAGCTGTTGGCAGGGCTCGGAATCATGATCCTCGCGATCATTGCCGGGCCCTGCGTGGCTGCGACGGGCGAGACTGGTTTCCTTGATCGCAGCGTCCGTCGATGGCGTAGCTATCGCTACCAGGTCTACCTTCCGATCGGTTACACCCCGGGCAAGTCCTGGCCGGTCGCCTTGTTCCTGCACGGCTCCGGCGAGCGCGGCGAAGACGGAATCGTGCAGACCCAAGCCGGCATCGGCAATGCCATCCGCGGCGATCGCGAGCGCTTTCCGATGATCGTGGTGATGCCACAGGCGCGTGCGAATACGCGTTGGAGCGGCGCCATGGCCGCGCTGGCCATGAAGGCGCTGGAACAGGCCATCGCCGAATTCCATGGCGACCGTCGGCGAATCTATCTCACCGGCATGTCCATGGGCGGGCAGGGCGTGTGGCTGCTGGCGGCGGCCAACCCGGAAAGTTCGCGGCGATCGCGCCGGTCTGTGGATTCCTCAGGCTCGAACACGATGACGATGTGATCGACCCGGCCCAGGATCGCGCCTTGCTCGCGCAGTTCCCGGAGCTGCTGGAGGCCGATCCCGCGGCGGCTTTGCCAGGAGGATCGGCAAGACGCCAGTCTGGATTTTCCATGGCGCGGCCGACGACCTGGTGCCGCCGGAAACGCCCGTGCATTGAATCGTGCGATGCGCGCCGGCGGCGGCGAAGTTCGCTACAGCGAATACGAAGGCGTCAATCACGGCGCATGGGACCGCGCCTATGCCGAGCCCGAACTTGTTTCCTGGCTGCTGGCTCACCGGCTTGAAGTCGCCCTGAGGCGGCCGCGCTCAGGGCGAATCGTCTTCGGGGCTGGCGCCAGCCGCGGCACGACGCAAGCGATCATGCACTGCCAGCCACGCGCGCCTTCGGGCGGCCGTTCCACCAGAAGGAGTTGTTGTCCGCCGGCATCCAGCTGGCGCATGGCCGCGTACAGTCCGTGGGCAAAGGCATCGCCTCGTTCGGCAGGTCAGCCCCGTGAAGCCGCCGGCAACTGCCGATCGCCAGCATGGCGACCCGCTTGCCGATGGCGCCTTGTTGCTCGCTTCCTCCTCGAGGGCCGCGCGCGGCAACATCAGCATTGGCGTGCTCGGCGCGTAGTGCGCCTCGAGCGTGCCCGAGGCGCGCGGACTGTACTCGTTGGCATCCTGGCTACCGGGCCGATCACCGCTTCGAGCTGTGCGTGGGTGATTTGTCCGGGACGCAGGATCCGGGGCCGTCGAGCTCAGGTCGATGATCGTGCTCTCGATGCCGACCTCGCAGTCGCCGCCATCGAGCACCAGCGGCACGCCTGCGCCGAACTCCTCGCGGACATGCGCGGCGCTGGTCGGGCTGATGGGTCCGAACCGGTTGGCCGAGGGCGCGGCCAGGCCGCCGCCGAAGGCGCGCAGCACTTTCAGCGCGAGCGGATGCGCGGGGCAACGCAGGCCTACGGTGTCCTGGCCGCCGGTGACGACGTCGGGCACGCGGATGGCGCGGCAGGATCATGGTCAGCGGCCCTGGCCAGAAGGCCGCGGCCAGTTTTTCCGCGAATCGGCGAATCCGCCTCGCCCAGTTGCGACAGTCGCCGACCCGTCGGCGATATGCACGATCAGCGGATGGTCGGCCGGCCGTCCCTTCAGGGCGAAAATCTTTCGCACGGCTTCGCATTCGCTGCATCGGCCGCCAGGCCATAGACGGTTTCGGTCGGCAGGCCGATGACTTCGCCGCGGCGAAGGGCGGCGACGGCATCGAGTATTTGGGGGGCGGTGGTCATGGGCCTGGTCGTTGGAGGCGGTCGCGGCTGAAGCCGCTCCTACTGGCGGGTTCCGACGAATTCGTCGGCGAGCAGGCCGTAGAAAGCGGTATCGCAGACTTCGCCGTTGACCCGCCAGCGCTTGCGGAGCAGGCCTTCGCGCTGGAAGCCGAGTCTCTCCAGCAGCCTGGCCGAGGGCTCGTTGCGCGGGTCTATGTCTGCTTCCACCCGCACCAGGCCGAGGCCGTCGATGGCGCAGGCCAGTCCGCAGCGCAGTGCTTCGGCCGCGAGTCCACGTCCCTGGTAATCCGGTCGACAGGCTGTAGCCGACTTCGGCGCGCAATTGTTCGACATGCAGCGAAAACAGGGTCAGCGCGCCGATCAGCAGGTCGCTCTCGCGCTCGGCGATCGCCCAGGGAAAAATTTCCCCCGAATCCATCCCGGCCAGGGCGCGATCCAGATAGGCGCGCGCCTGAGCGACCGCGGTCCAGGCGGAAAACTCCAGTAGCGCATCACCCGAGGGTCGGAATACAGGGCGAACATGGCCCACGATCGTCGGCCCGGTACGGCCGCAGGCGCAGGCGGGGGGTTTCCAGATCGGTACGCCGTTGCTCGATTCGGTAGTCATGCCTGCATTCTCCCACAGCTTGGCTCGCCGTCCTTTTCCGAGGGCCTCGCGCGCCAAGCGCCGACCGGGGTTTGAACGGCGGCGGCCGGGCGGGGACAATGGCACTCTTCCCTGCACCTGGAGCATTCCCGATGGCAATCCTCCGCATGTCCGACCTCGACCTGCGCGGCCAGCGCGTGCTGATCCGCGAGGACCTCAACGTGCCGATCAAGGACGGCCAGATCACTCGAGCAACGCCTGGAAGCCGCCCTGCCGGCATCCGCGCCGCGCGCGACGCGGGTGCGGCGGTGATGGTGTTCAGCCATCTCGGGCGGCCGAAGGAGGGCACGTGGGAGGAGGCGTCCTCGCTCAACCGTCGCCGCCTGGCTGTCGAACGCGCTCGGCCAGCCGGTGCCGCTGCTGCGCGACTACCTCGACGGCGTCGCGGTGATGCCCGGCGAGGTCAAGCTGCTGGAGAACTGCCGCATGAATGTCGGCGAGGACAAGGACGCCGAGGCTCTCGCGCCGGTACGCCGCGCTGTGCGATGTCTACGTCATGGACGCCTTCGGCACCGCCCACCGCGCGCAGGCCTCGACCCATGGCGCGATCCGCTTCGCGAAGACCGCCTGCGCAGGCCCGCTGCTGGCGGCCGAACTCGACGCGCTGGCGAAGGCGCTCAAGCATCCCGCGCGCCCGCTGCTGGCGATCGTGGCCGGGTCCAAGGTGTCGACCAAGCTGGAGCTGCTCGGCAGCCTGATCGAAAAGGTCGACCAGCTGATCGTCGGTGGCGGCATCGCCAACACCTTCCTCGCGGCCCAGGGTTTTCCGGTCGGCAAGTCGCTGTTCGAGCCCGAGCTGCTGGACGCCGCGCGGGCGATCCTCGCCAAGGCCAGCGCACGCGGGGCGGAGATCCCGCTGCCCGACGACGTGGTGGTGGCGCCCCACTTCGCCGCCGATGCGCCGGCGACCATCAAGCCGGTGGCCGCGGTGGCCGCCGGCGACATGATCCTCGACATCGGCCCGCTGACGGCTGCGCGTTACGCCGCACTGATCGCCAAGGCCGGCACCGTGGTCTGGAACGGGCCGGTGGGCGTGTTCGAATTCGCCGCCTTCGGCCACGGCACCGAAGTCGTCGCGCGTGCGATCGCCGCATCGCCGGCGTTCTCGATCGCCGGCGGCGGCGACACCCTGGCCGCGGTCGACCAGTACGGCATCGAGAAGGATCTCTCTACATCTCCACCGGCGGCGGCGCCTTCCTCGAGTTCCTCGAGGGCAAGACCCTGCCGGCCGTGGCGGCGCTCGCGGCGCGCGGATGAGCGGCCGCCCCGGGCCGCGCTGGCCGCGATGCAGCCGGTCACGGCCTGTGTTAGCGTGATCGCTTGCCACAGCCCGGCATGAGCCTGTGCCCCGCCGCACCAAGATCATCGCCACCCTCGGTCCCGCCAGCGATGCCGCTGGCGTGCTGGAGGGAATGCTCGGCGCCGGGGTCGACGTGGTGCGCCTGAACTTCAGCCACGGCGATCGCGCGCACCATGCGCAGCGGGTGGCGCGCGTGCGGTCCATCGCGCATCGCCTCGGCCGCGAGGTCGGCATCCTCGCCGATCTCGGTGGGCCGAGATCCGCATCGAGAAGTTCGCCGAAGGCAAGGTGCTGCTGGCGGCGGGCCAGCCGTTCACCCTGGACTGCCGCGCCGATGCGCCGCCGGGCGATCAGACCGCAGTGGGCTGCAGCTACCTCGGCCTGCCCGCCGATGTGCGCGCGGGCGATACCCTGCTGCTCGACGACGGGCTGATCGCGCTGCGCGTCGATGCGGTCGAGGGTGCTGCGATCCGCACCACGGTGCTCACCGACGGCAAGCTGTCCGACCGCAAGGGGCTCAACCGCCTTGGCGGCGGCCTGTCGCTGGGCGCGCTCACCGACAAGGACCGCGCCGATATCGTCGTTGCCGCCGAGCTCGGGGTCGACTTCATGGCGGTGTCGTTCTGCCGCTCGGCCGCCGACATGCACGAGACGCGCGCACTGGCCCAGGCCGCCGGCTCGCACGCCGGCCTGGTGGCCAAGATCGAGCGCACCGAAGCGATCGAGAACCTCGACGAGATCATCATGCGTCCGATGCGGTGATGGTCGCGCGCGGCGACCTCGGGGTGGAGATCGGCGACGCCGAGCTGCCCGGCCTGCAGAAGAAGATCATCCGCGAGTCGCTGGCGCGCAACAAGCTGGTGATCACCGCCACCCAGATGCTGCAGTCGATGGTCGACTCGCCGATCCCGACCCGCGCCGAAGTGCTCGACGTGGCCAATTCGGTGATCGACGGCACCGATGCGGTGATGCTGTCGCAGGAGACCGCGGCCGGCAACCACCCGCAGAAAGCGGTCGAGGCGATGAGCCGCATCTGCCTCGGGGCCGAGCGGCAGTTCCGCATGGACACCGACTTCGAGGCCGCGCCGCGCAACCTGCAGAAGGTCGACCAGGCGATCGCGATGGCGGCGATGTTCCTCGCCGAGCACATCCAGGTGCGCGCGATCCTCGCGCTCACCGAATCCGGCAGCACCGCGCGCTGGCTCAGCCGCTTCCGCAGCGAGGTGCCGATCTTCGGCCTGTCGCGCCACGAGGGCGCGCGCCGCCGCATGGCCCTGATGCGCGACGTCTTCCCCACCGCCTTCGACAGCCGCGGCCTGCCGCCGGCGCAGGCCGCGCGGGTGGCGATCAAGCATCTGTTCGACTTAGGACATCTCGCCGAAGGCGACCGCGTCATGATCACCTCGGGCGACCCCATGGAGCAGCGCGGGGCGACCAACACCCTGCGCATGCTGCGGGTCGGCGCGGACGGGGTGGCGGAGGGACTCGGTGAACTATGAGCGAGGCAAGAGACAATATATCGGGTTGGTCATGAAGAAATCGCCGGCCAGTAAATTCGGATCGCTTCCCTGATGTTCGGGCTGGTGTCGGCCGCCGCTGTCGAGCGCTGGCGGCCGAGAGTCACGATCATTTCCGAAGGTAGTGCAGCCGGCATCTGGCGGCCCGCGCCCCAAGTCGCAAAGATAGTCACCCTATCCGGCGAGCCTGGCCGACAAGAGCGAAGATGTTTGCATCGGGCTTGGTTACAAGCTCAATGCGGACGGCACCACTTCGGATATCGCGCTGCTGACCACCTGGGGATCCAAGAGCCCAAGGCGGCGCTGCCTCCGGGCATTACCAGCCCTTCACCCAATACGCGGCCGCCGTGCTCGGGCAATGGCGTTTTGTGCCGGTCGACGGCGGCAATGCCAGCATCAAGCCGGTCTATACCGCCGCCACTTTCGCCTTCACCACCAATGCGGGGACCGATCGGGAGCAACTTCGCTCCCATTGCGTGATCGCCGACCTGCCCGAGTTCATCAAGAAGGCGCAAGAGGATGCCTACAAGAAGGGCAATCTCAACAAGGGGCAGATGGAGAGGAACCGGGTGCAGAATCCGCCGATGATCCAGCCGCCCACCCGCTCCAGCGGTGAGCTATAATTCCAGCACTGAAATCAGCCGGAAATCGCCATGAGCATCGACCAACTCGCCGCAACAGCCCAGGCCATGGTTGCCCCGGGCAAGGGCATCATCGCCATCGATGAGTCCAACAACACCATCAAGAAGCGCTTCGACAGCGTCGGCATCGAGTGCACCGAGGACAATCGGCGCGCCTATCGCCAGATGTTGCTGACCACGCCGAAGCTCAACGAGCACATCTCCGGCGCCATCCTGTACGACGAGACGCTGCGCCAGAAGAGCAGCGATGGCGTGCCGTTCACCAAGATCATGATGGACAACGGCATCATCCCGGGCATCAAGGTGGACAAGGGCCCGCAGCCCCTGGCCGGTTTTCCCGGTGAAGTCTGCACCGAGGGCCTCGACGGCCTGCGCGAGCGCCTGAAGGAATACGCGCAGTTGGGCGCACGCTTCGCCAAGTGGCGCGCGGTGATCACCATCGGCGAAGACATTCCGTCCGGCACCTGCATCGAGGCCAACAGCCACATGCTGGCGCGCTATGCGGCGCTCTGCCAGGAAGCCGGCATCGTGCCGATGGTCGAGCCGGAAGTGCTGATGGACGGCGACCACGACATCGACGTCTGCTATGAAGTCACCGAAGTCACGCTGCGCTCGCTGTTCGCCGCGCTGTACGACCAGAACGTGATGCTTGAGGGCACCATCCTGAAGGCCAGCATGGTCGTGTCAGGCAAGGACTGCCCCGAGCAGGCCAGCCTCGATGAAGTCGCCGAGATGACCCTGCGCTGCCTGAAGAGCACCGTTCCGGCCACCTTGCCGGGCATCGTGTTCCTCTCCGGCGGTCAGTCGGACCAGGACGCGACGGCGCACCTCAACGCAATGAACCAGGCCGGCCCGCTGCCATGGCCGCTCAGCTTCAGCTACGGCCGCGCGATGCAGACCGCCGCGCTGCAGATCTGGTCGAAGGACCTGGTTGGAAATGTCGCCGAAGCCCAGCAGAAGGTGTTCGCACGGGCCCGTGACAACGGCCTCGCCGCACTGGGGCAGTGGAAATAAGAGGTCCTGGCGGCACCGGCGGTCCGGGCCGCCACCTGCTTTTGTGAACGAAGACGCCAGCCTAGCGCTGGCGTTTTCATTTGTTCATTGAAAATAGTGTCCTAAGCAGCTATATTCATGGCTGGTATGAACACCCCCGACAAAATCACCTTCGGCTATGTCGTCGCCGATATCACCCGCCTGTTCCGGCGGTATTCGACCGGCGCTCGGCCCAGCTAGGCCTGACCCGCGCACAGTGGCGGGCCCTGAGCGGATCGAGCGGGCGGAAGGCCTGACCCAGGCGCAACTGGCCGACGACCTCGATCTGGAGCCGATTGCCGTGGGCCGGGTGATCGATCGCCTGGAGGCGGCAGGTTTCGTCGAACGGCGCGCCGATCCGGACGACCGCCGCTGCTGGCGCCTGTACCTGGCGTCCAAGTCGGCCGAGGTCATGGTCGAGATGAAGAGCATCGCCGCCGTGCTGCGCGACGACGTGTTGGTCGGTGTCAGCGCCGAGGACTTCGCCGTGACCATGCGCGTGCTCGCCAAGGTCAAGGACACGCTCAACGAACTGGACAGGGACGGCCGCCAGGCCGGCTCCCGCAAATAGAAGAAGATAGATGAACAAGCGAATGAAAGCCGTCACCGGGCGCGTACCCACCTGGATATGGATCGCCGGCCCATTGCTGGTCGTGGCGTTCTTCGGCTGGGAATGGATCCGCTCGAGCCGCGCGGTCGAGACCAGCAACGCCTACGTAAAGGCCGATCGCGTGATGATCTCCTCGCAGGTCGCCGGACGCGTCATCGAGGTGGCAGTCGGACAAAACCAGTTGGTGAAGAAGGGCGACTTGTTGTTCAGGCTCGATCCCAGCCGCTGCAGATCGCGCTTGCGCAGGCCGAAGCCAAGCTGGCGCAGATCGAAAACAATGCCGATGCCAGCCGCGCCCAGGTGCGCGGAGCCGCCATTGATCACTGCGGCCAGCGAAACCGTGCACTGGGCCGAGAAGGACCTTGCGCGCATCCAGGACCTGGCGGCCAGACAACTGGTGCCGCGGAAAATGCTCGACGACGCGCGGCATGCGCTGGCCGAAGCGCGCGCGCAGCGCGACGCGGCAGTGGCGATGCAATCGGAAGCGAGCGCAGCCCTCGGCGGCAGCCTCGCCACGCCCAGTTCCCAACTGCCCGAAACCCGCGGCGCGCGCGCTGCCGTGGCCAAGGCGCGCTTCGACCTGGAGCAGGCCAGCGTGTTTGCGCCAGTGGCTGGAGTCATCGGCAACCATGACCTGCAGCCAGGCGAGTACCTGAATCCCGGGCAGGTCGCGATGCCCTTGGTGGCGACCGATCCGGTCTGGATCGAAGCCAATTTCAAGGAAACCGACTTGACACGGCTGCGGGTCGGCCAGTCGGCGAAGATCAAGGTGGACAGTTATCCGGGCGTCCGCTGGACCGCGCGCGTCGCATCGATCAGCCCGACCTCCGGAAGCGAATTCAGCGTGCTCCCCGCGCAGAACGCCAGCGGCAACTGGGTCAAGGTCGTGCAGCGCATTCCGGTGAAGCTCGTGCTGACGGGAGTGGAAAAAAATCCAGAGATCCTGCGCGCCGGCATGAGCGCGGAGGTCACCGTCGACTCGCTTCCGCACCGTCCCAGCGCACCGCCCTCGCGACGCACTGAGCAGGCGATCGTGAGCGCGGCGGTTATTTCCAGCGAGACGGCAGGCTCCACTCGCGGCCTGCTGGTTGGCTCGGTGATGCTGGCGACCCTGATGCAGGCGCTCGACACGACGATCGCCAATGTCGCCCTGCCCGAGATGCAGGGTTCGCTGTCCGCCACGCAGGACCAGGTCGGCCTGGGTCCTGACTTCCTATATCGTTGCGGCCGCCATCCTGATGCCGGTCACCGGCTGGCTTGCGGGTGTGCTCGGGCGTCGCCGGCTCCTGGTGCTCGCCGTCAGCGGATTCACCCTGACTTCCCTCTTGTGCGGGATGGCCACGGGCATCGGCGAGATGGTCATGTTTCGCATCCTGCAGGGCGTGTTCGGCGCTTCGCTGGTGCCGATCTCGCAGTCGCTACTGCTGGATGTCTTCCCGAAGGAAAAGCACGGCGCCGCGATGGCGCTGTGGGGCGTCGGCATCATGATCGGTCCGATCCTTGGTCCGCCGCTCGGCGGCTGGCTGACCGAGTACTACAGCTGGCGCTGGGTGTTCCTGATCAATCTTCCGATCGGCATCCTGGCCTTGCTCGGCATCCTGGCCAGCGTGCCCAAGGAGGCCACGCATACCCGCGGACTGGACTGGACCGGCTTCGGCCTGCTGGCGCTGGGCATCGGCGGATTGCAGTTGTGCCTGGATCGCGGCCAGGGCCGGACTGGTTTGCCTCGCTGGAAATACAGATCGAAGCAGCCATCGCGTTCCTTGGCCTGTACCTGTACATCGCGCACTGGCGAAGCCGCGAACATTCGCTGCTCGACCTGGGCCTGTGGCGCAACGCCAATTTCGCCGTCGCCAGCCTGCTGATCTTCGTCATCGGCATCGTCCTGTTTTCGACGCTGGCGCTGTTGCCGCCCTACCTAGCCAGCTGATGCATTTTCCGGTGCTGGACATCGGCTGCTGCTGGCGCCGCGCGGTATCGGGACGATGTTCGGAATGATGCTGGTCGGTCGCCTGCTCGGCCGGATGGACGCCCGCTGGCCGATCCTGGTGGGCATGTTGCTGACCAGCGCCTCGCTCTACTTCATGACCCGGTTTGGCGTGGAGGTATCCCGCTTCGACGTGGTCTGGATCGGCGCCATGCAGGGTCTGGGACTCGGCCTGGTGTTCGTGCCGATTTCCAGCGTCGCCTATGCGACCCTGCCCGCCGCGCAGCGCACCGAGGCGGCCAGCCTGTTCAGCCTGGTGCGCAACATCGGCTCGAGCATCGGCATCTCGGTGGTGATGACGATGCTGTCGCGCGGCGTGCAGGTCAGCCACGCCGAAATCGCCGCGCGCATTCCGGCCTTCGGCGTCGAGCAATCGCTGCTGCCGGCGGCATGGGATCCCAATACGCTGGCCGGCGCGGCGGCGCTCAACGCCGAAGTGACGCGCCAGGCGGCGGCGATCGCCTACGTCAACGACTACTGGCTGCTGATGGTGCTCACGCTCGTGTCACTGCCGCTGGTTTATTTCCTGCGGGTCAGGCCGGTCGAAACCGCCGCCGGTTCCCGCGCTCGAGCATTGAGGCCATTGCATGGAAGCATTTATGGTTCCAACTCCGAGGCCTGACGATGGGGATGCTGAAGATCATGGAATTGCCCAGAGCCGCCAGCGCGGTCTTCCGACGGCGGCGCGCTCTCCCTCCGGCTCGTTGCCTGCTGGTCGCGATGCTCGCGATCGGCCTGGCCGCGTGCGGCGCGAAGCAGGCAGACAAGGGCGGCGGCCAAGCGCCGGCCGTCGTGACCACCGCCGTGCTTGCGCCCAGTCCCTGGATGGACAGTATCGAGGCGATGGGCACGGCCAACGCGCGCGAATCGGTCAGCATCACCGCCAAGGTCAGCGAGACCGTGGCGCAGGTGCGCTTCGAGAGCGGCCAGGCCGTGCATGCCGGCGATGTGCTGGTCACCCTGTCGACAGCGTCCAGTTGGCCGGGCTCGACGAAGCCAGCGCCGCCTATCGCGAGGCCCAGAAAAACTTCGAACGGCAGCAGTCGCTGGTCCAGCGGCAATTGGTCTCCGCCAGTCAATTCGACATCCAGCGCGCCTTGCGCGATGCCGCCAAGGGACGCCTGGACCAGATCCGCGCGCAGTTGTCGGACCGGGTGATTGCCGCGCCCTTCGACGGCGTGCTCGGCCTGCGCCTGGTCAGTCCCGGCTCGCTGGTGACGCCGGGCACGGTGATCACCACGCTCGACGATGTCTCCCGCATCAAGCTCGACTTCTCGGTGCCCGAACGCGATCTTTCGGCGCTGTCGATCGGTCAGGCCGTGGTCTCGACCAGCGATGCGTTTCCGGGCGAGCAGTTTCGCGGCCTCGTGACGTCGGTGGGTTCGCGCGTGGATCCGATGACCCGGGCCTTGGGCGCGCGCGCCGAATTCGACAATCCCGGGAACAAGCTCAGGCCCGGCATGTTGCTCGAAGTGCGCCTGCAACGCCCCGCGCGGGACACGCTGCAGGTGCCGGAACTGTCGCTTCAGCAGGTCGGCCGGCAGAGCTTTGTTTTCCGGGTCGGTGGCGACGGCAAGGTCGCGCAAGTGCCCGTGCGACGGGAGCGCGGCGGCCGGCTGGGTGGAGATCCTCGATGGTGTGCAGGCCGGCGACCGCATTGTCGTCGAGGGCATCGTCAAGTTGAAGGATGGCGCGAAGGTCGTCGACGCCAGCGCGGCGCCAGGCAACTGAGCGATGGTGATCTCCGACATCTCGATCAAGCGGCCGGTCTTCGCCACCGTGCTCGCCTGATGCTGATCGTGCTCGGCGCGTTCTGTTAAGCTGCCGATCCGCGAATACCCGGCATCGACCCGCCGGTGGTCTCGGTCACCACCACCTATCGCGGCGCCTCGGCCGCCGTCGTGGACACCCAGATCACCGAGCTGATCGAGGCCGCGGTCGGCGGCATCGAGGGCATCAAGTTCATCACCTCGCAGTCGCGCGACGAGCGCACCAGGTGACGATCGAGTTCCGCCTGACGCGCCCTGGAAGCCGCCGCCAACGACGTGCGCGACCGCGTCGCCGCGCGCTCGCGACTGCCGGAGGACGCCGACACGCCGCTGGTGGAGAAGGTGGATGGCGACGCGGCCGTGATCCTCTGGATCACCCTGCCGGACCGGTTTCGACAGCTGGACCTGACCGACTCGCCGGCCGGCGCTTCGCCGACCGGCTCGCCATCGTCGAGGGCGTCGCCCAGGTCGATGCTGGGCGGAGGCCAGCCGCAGCGATGCGCATCTGGCTCGACCGCCGGCGCTGGCCGCGCGCGGCCTGACCGTCCGACGTCGAGGACGCGATGCGCGGAGAACTGGAGCTGCCCGGCGGCGCGCATCGAGAGCTCCGCGCGCGAGCTGACCGTGCGCACCGACACGCGCTTGAGCCGCCGGAGCAGTTCCGCCAGGTGCGTTGCCGCGCACCGGCGGCAGCCAGGTGCTGCTCGGCGACGTCGCCCGGGTGGAGGTCGCGCCGGCGGATACGCGCGGCGGCTACCGCATCAACGGCAAGCCGCTCGGCCTCGGCATCCTCCAGTCCACCGCCAACACGCTGTCCGTCGCGCAAGGCGTGAAGGAGGAGGTGGAGCGCATCCGCGGCTCGTCCCGGAAGGCATCGAGGGCGTGACGCTACGACGAGAGCCTGTTCATCGCGCGCCCATCCACGAGGTCGAAGCACGCGCCGATGATCGCGCTGCTGCTGCTGGTCATCTTCTTCTTCCTGCGCTCCTGGCGCGCGACGATCATCCCGGCGCTCGCCATCCCGGTCTCGTCGTCGCCTCCTTCATCGCGCTGGCGGCCTTCGGCTTCTCGATCAACGTGCTGACGCTGCTCGGCTGGTGCTCGCCATCGGCCTGGTCGTGGACGACGCGATCGTCGTGCTGGAGAACATCCACCGCCGGATCGAGGAGGGCGAGCCCCCGCTGCTGGCCTCGCTGCGCGGCGCGCGGGAGATCGCCTTCGCGGTCATCGCGACGACGCTGGTGCTGATCGCGGTGTTCCTGCCGCTGTCCTTCATGGGCGGCAACACCGGGCGGCTGTTCACCGAATTCGGTCGCGCTGGCGGCGCCGTGGCGTTCTCGGGCTTCATCGCGCTGACGCTGACGCCGATGATGTGCTCCAAGCTGCTCAAGCCGCATCAGGGCGAGGTCCGGCTGGTGCGCTGGACCGAGCCGTCTTGGCATGAACGGGTGCCGCGGGACACGGCGAAGCGGCGTTGGCGCCGCCCTGGCTGTTCGTCGGCATGATGGTCGCCGCGTGGTCGCCTGCGGTCGTGCTGTTCAACATCGTGCCGCAGGAATTCGCGCCGACCGAGGACCGCGGCGACGTCATCATCCCGACAACGGCCCCGAAGGCGCGAGCTTCGCCTACACGCTGGAGCAGGTGCAGGCGATCGAGCAGCTCCTGCAGCACGAGGGCGAGGCGAGCCGGTCGATGATCTATTCGCCATCCACGGCGGCTTCCAGCGGCCGCCGCAGGGCAACGGCCAACGTCGTCATCCTGGCACCCTGGGAGCGAGCGCGCGCAAGCAGGAGGATCGCGGCGGAGAGCTGATGCCGCAGTTGCTCCATCCCCGGCACGCGCGCCTTCGCACTGTCGCCCGGCCTGGCGCGCGGCTTCCAGCCGCCGGTGCAGTTCGTGATCGGCGGCAGCGACTACGCGCAGCTGGTCGAGTGGCGCGACCGTTCCTGGAGCGCGCGCGGCAGAACCCGCGCCTGCCGACCTCGACAGCGACTACAGCGAGACCCAGCCGCAGATCCGCGTCGACATCGACCGCGGCAAGGCCGCCGAACTCGGCGTCTCGGTCAGCGAATCGGCCGCACCATCCAGACGATGCTCGGCGCGCGCGAGGTCGCCACCTTCGTCAGGCGGCGAGGAATACGAGGTGATGCTGCAGGCGGCGCGAGGACCGCGCCAGCCTCTCCGACCTGCAGAACATCTTCGTGCGCTCGCGCGGCGGCCAGCTGGTGCCGCTTGTCGGCGCGTGGTCGTCGTCACGCGAGATCGCCGAGCCGGGCGCGCTGCAATCGCTTCAACCGGCTGCGCGTCGATCACCATCTCCGCCTCGCCTCGCGCCGGGCTATACGCTGGGCGAGGCGATCGAGTTCACGGCAAGGCCGCGCGCGAGGTCCTGCCGGCCGACGCGCGCATCGAGTTATCGCGGCCAGTCGCGGGAGTTCAAGAGCTCGGGCGGCGCGCTATGTACCTTCGGCTGGCGCTGCTGGTGGTGTTCCTGGTGCTGGCCGCGCAGTTCGAGAGTTTCATCCATCCGCTGATCATCATGCTGACCGTGCCGCTGGCGCTGATCGGCGCGCCTGATCGCGCTGGCCGCCACCGGCAACACGCTGAACGTCTACAGCCAGATCGGCATGGTCCTGCTGATCGGCCTGATGGCGAAGAACGGCATCCTGATCGTCGAATTCGCCAACCAGCTGCGCGACGAGGGCTTGTCGATCCGCGACGCGATCCTCGAAGCCGCGGCGATGCGGCTGCGGCCGATCCTGATGACCTCGGTCGCCACCGTTTTCGGCGCGATGCCGCTGATGTGGCGACCGGCGCCGGCGCGGACAGCCGCCAGGCGATCGGCGTGGTGGTGGTGTGCGGCGTGATGCTCTCGACCTTCCTGTCGCTGTTCGTGGTGCCGGCGTTCTATCTGCTGCTGGCCGGCTTCACCCATCGCCGGAGGAGCGCACGCACATGCTCGAGACGCTGGATACCGAGGTGGCGTCGGTGGATCGCAGCCACGGCGGTTAGTTAAGCCGCGCGCCCATGCGGAGAGCCCGTATTCCGATACACTGTGACCATCCTATCATGGCCGCGATCGAAGGAGCCCGCGATGTCCGACCGCAAGCCACCGGCGGCGACTCCTCTATCGGGGGCCCTCGGGGGCCGCGCGACAAGCGGAGCGCGGCGTGACCGCAAGCGGGCGGCGCCGCGCGTGCGCGAGCCGGGTCTGGCGGTCGCATCGAGTCCGCCGCGCGAACGCAGCGCGGCGCCAGGTCAGTCGCGTGAACGCCCGCCCTTGCGCGAGCGGATCGGCGGCGAGCGTCCGCCAAGGATCCCGCCGCCGACGCCGTACGCCGCGCGAGCAGCGCCTTTACGGCCTGAACGCCTGCCTGGCGATCTTCGCCAAACGCCCGGAGGCGCTCCGCAAGGTCTGGCTGGTCGAGTCGCGCATTCCGAAGCTCAAGGCCGTGCTGGCCTACTGCGTGCAGCAACGGCTTGGCTACACCATCGTCGAGGACGCCGACCTGGAAGCTCAGCGGCAGCGCGCACCACGAAGGCGTCTGCTTCGCTGCCATGCCGGCCGAGGAGTTGTCCCTGTCCGCTTGGCTCGATTCCCCCGCCGGGTCCGCCGCCGCTCTGTGGCTGGACGGCGTCGGCAACCCGCACAACTTCGGCGCGATCCTGCGCAGCGCCGCCCATTTCGGCGCGGCCGGCGTGCTGCTGCCCAGGATTCGGAATTGTCGCTGTCGGGCGCGGCGGCGCGCGTTGCCGAGGGCGGCGCCGAGCGGTGCCGATGGTGCGTCTCGGGCGCAGCGACAACGCCATCGCGCAACTGCAGTCGGCCGGTTTCGTGCTGGCGGCGACGGTGGTGCGCGGCGGCAGCGCGCTCTATGCGAGCAAGTTGCCGGAGCGTCTGGTGCTGGTGATCGGCGCCGAACAACTCGGCGTCGACGCGCCTGGCGCGGGCGGCCACGATCCGCTTGCTGATTCCCGGCAGCGGCAAGGTCGAGAGCCTCAACGTCGCGGCCGCCACCGCCGTGTTCCTCGGAGTGGTGGCGACAACGGCAGGCTTGAACGCACGAATTTTTCTCTTCCTCTGGCGGCGAGCGGCCGAAATCGACGCGGCTGTCGGCGGCCAGGTAGGCCATCACCGCATATGCCGCGACCTGCTGGTCCAGCGCTTTCGGCTCGATCTTGTCGAGCGTGTCGTTGGCGGTGTGGTGGAGTCGAAATAATCGGTGCCGTCCTGCGCCAGTTCCGCCCAGGGCATGCCCAGCGCGGCGAACGGCCCGATGTCCGGCCCCGGGCTCGCCTCCGGTTTCTCGTCGGCGATGCCCAGCGGCGCCAGCACCTGGCCGATCTGTTCGATCACCGGCCGGGCTTCGGGCGAGACGCCTGCGCGGAAGGCATAGATGCGGCCGGCGCCGAAATCGCTTTCCGCGCCCATTGCTGCTGGTCGAGCTCCGCCTTGTGCGCTTCGGCATAGGCCTTGCCGCCCTACAGGCCCTGCTCTTCGTTGGCGAAGGCGATCACCCGGATGGTGCGCTGCGGCGCCTTGTTCGAGCTTGCCGATCATCGCTCCCGCCGCCATGGTGATGGCCACGCCGGCACCGTCGTCGATTGCGCCGGTGCCCAGGTCCCAGGAATCCAGGTGGCCGCCGATCACCACGACTTCGTTGGGCTTGCTGCGGCCGGAGATCTCGCCGATCACGTTGTAGTCGGTCTTGCTCTCGCCGGTCTAACCGGCGTCGATGTCGAGCCGCACGTCACCGGCTTGCCGCGGCGCAGCATGTTCGAGAGCAGGTCGGCATCCGGATTGGACAGCGCCGCCGCCGGAATCTTGGCCCGCCATCGTCATAGCGCTGCATGCCGGTATGCGGAAGACGGTCGGAGTCGGTGCCGATCGAACGGATGATCAGCGCCACCGCGCCCTTGCTGGCGCATCGGAAGCGCCGCTGCGCGCACCACGGCCGGGCCGTAACCGCTGCCGTCCTTGGCGCGCTGCATCGATTGGATATGTAGGCGATCTTGCCGGTCAACGAGCCGTCCGGCGCCGCCTTCAGCGCATCCAGCGTCGCGAACTCGACCACTTCCGCATCCAGCGGCTCGCGCCGGTGCCGACGCTGCCGCCCAGCGCGGTGACCACCAGCTTCTGCGGAAAGGGCGCGAGGATTGCGCCGACTCATGGCGTCGCTCCCAGACCGGAAACGTCACCGGCTCCAGATAGACCTTGTCGAAGCCGAGCGCCTTGAATTTCTCCTGCGCCCACACGATGGCGCGATCGAAGGCCGGAGAGCCGGCCATGCGCGGGCCGATTTCGGTGGTCAGCGATTCGACGATGGCATAGGCCTCGCTGCCCTTGGCCGCGAGCGCCAGTTCTGCGCATTTTCGACCGTGTGCTTGTCCAGGCCGCTGCGCCGTTGGCCTGGACAGTGACGGTGAACAGGCATAGCGCCAGGGCGAGTGGGGTGCGACGCAGGATCGACATGCGGCAATCTCCATGAAAAGGCGCCGGTCACGCCGGCGCCCGGGTTGGCTTGGGAGTTGGCTCAGCGCGATTTGAGCGCGTCGCGAATCTCGGTGAGCAGGACGACTTCATCGCTCGGGCCCGCAGGCGCCGCCGGCGGTTCCTCGCGTTTGTGCAGGGTATTGATCAACTTGACCGCCATGAACACCGCGAACGCCACCAATGTGAAATCGATGATGCTCTGCAGGAAGGCACCGTATTTTAGCAGCACCGCCGCCGCCGTCTCTTTTCCGTCGGCTCCAAACTGTGCCGGCGTCAGCACAATCGCAACGTCCGCGAAGTTGACGCCGCCGACCAGTTTGCCGATGACCGGCATGACCACGTCATTGACCAGCGAAGTGACGATCTTGCCGAATGCACCGCCAATCACCACGCCGACCGCCAGGTCGATCACGTTTCCGCGCATCGCGAACGCCTTGAACTCGGAAATCATTCCCATGGCCCTTGCTCCTGTCGTCAGTAATCAATCGGTCTCGATGCAGGAGCGGCTGACCAGCCATTCGGCTGTTGAAAACCAGCCACGACCCCGAAACTCAGCCCGCGATCCGGCCGGAAAATTCCACCAGCCCGTCCACGCCCGCGTGAAAGGTATCGCCACGTTGCAGGGCCGCCACGCCGGCCGGCGTCCCCATGAAGATCAGGTCGCCCGCCTTCAAGGCGAACAGCCTGGACAGTTCATGGATGATGTCGGCCACGGAGAAGATCATGTCGGACAAGGGCGCCTGCTGGCGCAGGCTGCCGTTGACCTCCAGCCAGAGCCGCCGGCTGAAATCATGCCCGGCCTGCGCCACTGGCACGATGGCGCTCAAGGGCGCCGAGCGATCGAAACCCTTGGCGGTATCCCAAGGCAGGCGCTTGTCCTTGGCCTGGGCCTGAAGTCGCGGCGGGTCAGGTCGAGGCCCACGCCGTAGCCGAACACAAGCTCGAGCGCGTTCGCCGCGTCGATCACCCCGGCGCAATCGCGGCCCAGGGCTACGACCAGCTCGACTTCGTGGTGCAGGTCTGCGGTCATGCCCGGATACGGCACCTCGCCTTCGACGAGCACCGCATCCGCCGGTTTCATGAAAAACACCGGTGATCCACGCGAGGGCTCGGCGCCCATCTCGCGCGCATGCTCGGCGAAATTTCGCCCGACGCAATAGATTCGGTGTACCGGAAACAGCGTTGCCGTGCCGGACGATCGGCACGCTGGCAACGGGGGGGGCGGGAAGGCGTAGTCGGGCATGGTCGAGCCACCGTAAAACGCCAAGTGTAGCGAGTTCGAAGCCGGCTCAGCGCAGGCTCAATGAAGTCCGGTTCTTTTCGACCACGGCGAATTCGCCGTCGATCACGCCCTCTTCGACACGTCCGGCGCCGGCCGCGACCGGTCCACCGCGCAACATGCGGCGCACAGCCGCGAAAAGCAGCATGCCGATCCCGATGAACAGGCCGAAAACCACCAGCAGCGCAAGCAGCACCAGGCCGAACAGGCCGAAAACCAGGCGCAACAGCGGATGCCGCGGCTTGCTGGGGGTGAAGGAAAAGAAGCGGTGGACGAATATGGACATAGAGCTCATGTCAGACTGCCGGGGAGGAGGAGTATGGCCGTGGCAGAGGACGAAAGTGTAAGTGCTTCGTTAATTCGTCGGTCAGACCTGCCGCAGGCGGCATCGTCGCGGTCGATGCGGTGATCGACGGCGAAAAGGAGTCGATCATCTTGCATTGCACCCTAAATCCGGAATCGTGGCTTGGCTCAACGTTTGTCCGCATCAGGGTCGTCGCCTGGACTATGTGCCCGGCAAGTTCCTGATCGACAAGGGCCGCCTCGTCTGCGCTGCGCATGGCGCCACTTTTCGCCTGGAAGACGGCGAATGCATCGCCGGTCCGTGCCGCGGAGCCAGCCTGCGCGAGTTTTTTTTTTTTTTTTTTTTTTTTTTTTTTTTTTTTTTTTTTTTTTTTTTTTTTTTTTTTTTTTTTTTTTTTTTTTTTTTTTTTTTTTTTTTTTTTTTTTTTTTTTTTTTTTTTTTTTTTTTTTTTTTTTTTTTTTTTTTTTTTTTTTTTTTTTTTTTTTTTTTTTTTTTTTTTTTTTTTTTTTTTTTTTTTTTTTTTTTTTTTTTTTTTTTTTTTTTTTTTTTTTTTTTTTTTTTTTTTTTTTTTTTTTTTTTTTTTTTTTTTTTTTTTTTTTTTTTTTTTTTTTTTTTTTTTTTTTTTTTTTTTTTTTTTTTTTTTTTTTTTTTTTTTTTTTTTTTTTTTTTTTTTTTTTTTTTTTTTTTTTTTTTTTTTTTTTTTTTTTTTTTTTTTTTTTTTTTTTTTTTTTTTTTTTTTTTTTTTTTTTTTTTTTTTTTTTTTTTTTTTTTTTTTTTTTTTTTTTTTTTTTTTTTTTTTTTTTTTTTTTTTTTTTTTCCCCCCCCCCCCCCCCCCCCCCCCCCCCCCCCCCCCCCCCCCCCCCCCCCCCCCCCCCCCCCCCCCCCCCCCCCCCCCCCCCCCCCCCCCCCCCCCCCCCCCCCCCCCCCCCCCCCCCCCCCCCCCCCCCCCCCCCCCCCCCCCCCCCCCCCCCCCCCCCCCCCCCCCCCCCCCCCCCCCCCCCCCCCCCCCCCCCCCCCCCCCCCCCCCCCCCCCCCCCCCCCCCCCCCCCCCCCCCCCCCCCCCCCCCCCCCCCCCCCCCCCCCCCCCCCCCCCCCCCCCCCCCCCCCCCCCCCCCCCCCCCCCCCCCCCCCCCCCCCCCCCCCCCCCCCCCCCCCCCCCCCCCCCCCCCCCCCCCCCCCCCCCCCCCCCCCCCCCCCCCCCCCCCCCCCCCCCCCCCCCCCCCCCCCCCCCCCCCCCCCCCCCCCCCCCCCCCCCCCCCCCCCCCCCCCCCCCCCCCCCCCCCCCCCCCCCCCCCCCCCCCCCCCAAAAAAAAAAAAAAAAAAAAAAAAAAAAAAAAAAAAAAAAAAAAAAAAAAAAAGTGTCCGTGCCGCATCAGCGAGAGCGCTTGGCCGAGAGAGATAGATCTCCTGGCTGATCGAGATTGACGCATCGCCGGGCGGAACGGCCTGGGGTTATGTGTTTTTTTTTTTTTTTTTTTTTTTTTTTTTTTTTTTTTTTTTTTTTTTTTTTTTTTTTTTTTTTTTTTTTTTTTTTTTTTTTTTTTTTTTTTTTTTTTTTTTTTTTTTTTTTTTTTTTTTTTTTTTTTTTTTTTTTTTTTTTTTTTTTTTTTTTTTTTTTTTTTTTTTTTTTTTTTTTTTTTTTTTTTTTTTTTTTTTTTTTTTTTTTTTAAAAAAAAAAAAAAAAAAAAAAAAAAAAAAAAAAAAAAAAAAAAAAGCTTCAGAAAATCAGGTTCACCATCAGCAGCATGATCACCACGTAGGCCAACGTCAGCGGCCCTCCCGTGCGCCACAGGTCGATCGCGCGATAGCCGCCGGGCCGGCGACGATCGCCATCACCGGGTTGGACTGGCGACGAAGTTGTTCGACGCGCTCAGCGCCACCATCAGCGCGAACTCGGTCGGATTGCCGTTGGCTGCCAGCGCCACGTTCACCGCCAGCGGCACCATCAGCACGGTCGCGCCGACATTGGCGATCACCTGGCTGAAGAACGGTCAGCAGTGCCACGGCGAGCTGCAGCCCCAGCCGGATCCGTCCGACCGCACCAGCGTTCCTGCGCCACCCAGGCCGCCGCGCCGGTGGCGTCGGTGGCCCAGCCCAGCGGAATCAGGCAGGCCATCAGGAACACGGTTTTCCAGCCGATCGCGTTGTAGGCCTCGTCCATGCTGAGCACGCCGGTCAGCAGCATGCCGATCGCACCGACCATCAGCGCCACCGGCAGCTTGAGGTCGGAGAACAGCGCCAGCGCGATCGCCAGCGCGAAGAAGCAAGCGCGTGCCCAGGCAGTTTGCGGGCGCTCCTCCTCCTTCGGGTAGTCGGTCACCACCACGAAGTCGCGATCCTCCGCGGCATGCGCCAGGTCCTTCCAGAAGCCATGGAACACCAGCGTGTCGCCGGTGCGCAGCTGCACCTGGCGGATGTCGTCGCGGAAGATCTTGTTGCCGCGGTTGACCGCCAGCACCGGGTTGCCGTAGCGCTTGCGCAGGCGCAGCTCGCCGACCTCCTCCGCCCGACGTAACGCGAGGCCGGCGGCACCACCGCTTCGGCGATGCCGGCGCGCCCGGGGTCGAACATGTCGGCCGAAGTTGCGCAGCCGCGGCAGCACCGCAGGCCGATTGCCTGCGCCTAGGCCGACGTCCTCGCGCTTGCCGAGCACGCCGAGCACGCTGCCGACCCAGATCATCTGGTCGGCCGGCGGCGCCAGGCGCGCGTCGCTCGCCGGTCTGCAGGGCCAGGATCAGCGGCGCGTCGAGGCTGCGCTTCGGCTTCGCCGATCGCCTGCCCGACCAAGGGGCTGTCGGCGGTGACCAGCAGTTCGAACACCTCGCCGTCGATGCCGTAGGTCGGCGCGAAATAGGTCTCGGTGCGCGACGGCGTGACGACCTGGGCGCTCCCCTCGCCTCGGCATCAGCTTGCGGCCCGGACAGCGGAAATAGAGCAGCCCGAACGCCAGCAGCACCAGGCCGACCGGCGCGACGGCTGGAACATGCGGATCGGCGATAGTGTCGGCGCCCGGCGGCAGGTTGCGGTTGACCGAGGAGATCAGGTCGTTGAGCAGGATCTGCGGCGAGTTGCCGACCATGGTCAGCGCGCCGCCGAGCAGATGCACGAGGCCATGGGCAGCAGCAGGCGCGACAGCGGCAGGCCGGTGCGCGAGGAAATGCGCGAGACCACCGGCAGGAACAGCGCGGTCACCGCCGGGTTCTGCATGAAGGCCGACATCGCGCCGGCGACGCAAGCACCAGCAGCAGGCGCTCCTCGACGCCGTTCGAGCGGCGCAGCATGAACGAGGCCGGCGTTCAGCACGCCGGTGCGGTCGAGGCCGGCGCCCAGGATCATGGTGGCGATGATGCTCATCACCGCGTTGCCGGCGAAGCCGGGGAACATGGTCCGAGCCGGACCAGGCGGGTCACGCCGAGCATGACCAGCACCAGCAGCGCGGCGCGTCGGCGCGGACCCACTCGAACATGAACATGACCATGGTGAAGACGATCAGCCCGAGCACCAGCACCATTTCGCGGGTCAGGATCAGGTCGGTTTCCATGTCCCGTCGCGTCCTCAGCGCCGGGTGTAAACCAGGTCCCACACGCCGTGGCCCAGCTTCAGCCCGCGCCTTTCGAAGTGGGTCTGCCGCCGCCAGTCGGGCCGCGGCACCGACCGCGCGGTCCGGCGATGTTCGCCAGCCGCGGCTCCGCGTCGAGACCTCCCGCATCTGCTCGGCATAGTTCTGCCAGTCGGTGGCCAGATGCAGGCGGCCGCCGGGCTCGAGCTTGCGCAGCAGCAGCGCGACGAACGCCGGCTGGACCAGGCGCCGCTTGTGGTGGCGCTTCTTGTGCCAGGGATCGGGGAAGTAGATGCGCACCTGGGCCAGCGAGCCGTCGGCGATCTTCGTGCTCCAGCACCTCGACCGCGTCGTGCCGGTAGATGCGCACGTTGGCCAGCCCGGCCGCGGCCAGCCGTTGAGCAGCCGGCCGACGCCGGGCCGGTGCACCTCGATGCCGATGTAGTCGCGCTGCGGGTGCGCCTGCGCGCGGCGAACGCGAGCTGCTCGCCGTTGCCGAAGCCGATCTCGACCACCCGTTCGGCGCCGCGCGGCCGAAGACCTGTCGAGGTCGCGCGGCGTGCCCGCGTATTCGAGCCCGTAGCGCGGCCAGTGCTCGGTCGAAGCGCGCGCTTCTGGGCCCGGTGATGCGGCCCTCGCGCAGCACGAAGCTGCGGATGGGGCGCTCGCGCAGCGGCTTCGGCGTGCCGACGTGGGGCGGCGTCGCTGGACATGCGGCTCAGACGAACAGGCCGTCGATCGGCGACGAGGCGGTGGCGATAGCGTCGCCTTCGGCATGCGGCCGGCGAGAAACGCCTCGCGCCCGGCTTCGATCGCTTTGCGCATCGCGCTGGCCATCAGCACCGGATTCTTCGCTCGCGGCGATCGCGGTGTTCATCAGCACGCCGTCGCAGCCCAGCTCCATGGCGATCGCGGCGTCGGAGGCGGTGCCCACGCCGGCATCGACCAGGATCGGCACCTTCGCGTTCTCGAGATCTGAGCATGTTGTAAGGGTTGCTGGATGCCGAGGCCGGAACCGATCGGCGCGGCCAGCGGCATCACCGCGACGCAGCCGATCTCCTCCAGGCGCTTGGCGATGATCGGATCGTCATTGCGTGTATACCATGACGTCGAAACCGTCGGCGACCAGGATCTCGGCGGCGTCCAGTGTCTGCGATCACGTCCGGGAACAGGGTTTTCGGATCGCCCAGCACTTCCAGCTTGACCAGCTGTGACCGTCGAGCAGTTCGCGCGCCAGCCGGCAGGTGCGCACGGCGTCTTCGGCGGTGTAGCAGCCGGCGGTGTTGGGCAGGATGGTGTAGCGATCGAGGGCGGCAGACGTCGAGCAGGTTGGGTTCGTCCGGATTCTGGCCGATATTGGTGCGGCGTATGGCGACGGTGACGATCTGCGCGCCGGCCGCTTCGGTGGCGAGCCGGGTCTCCTCGAGGTCCTTGTACTTGCCGGTGCCGGTGAGCAGGCGCGAGCGATAGGTCTTGCCCGCGATGACCAGCGGATCGTCGGAAGGGCGGGTAGGTTCATTGGTCAATTATGGCCCGATTGCAGGGGCCTGATAACCCTTCCCGGCGCGGAATGTTCAGCCGCCGCCGATCGCCTGGATGATTTCCACGCGATCGCCCTCGGCCAGCCGCGTGCTCGGGTGACGGCTCCTCGACACGATCTCGCGGTTGACTTCGACGGCGACCCGGCGCTGCGCATAGCCGGCGGCCAGCAGCAGCGTGGCAACCGATTGGGCCCCGGGAATTCCCGGGCTTCGCCATTGAGCGTGATTTGCATGCGCCTATTTTACCGCGTTGCGGCTGGCCGGCGCACGGGTTCATAATTCCGGCCGCAGGCGGGTGTAGCTCAATGGTAGAGCTGTTGCTTCCCAAGCAACTGACGAGGGTTCGATTCCCTTCACCCGCTCCATGAAACCGAGGACGCGCCGGATTTCTCCAGGCTGTCGATGACTTGAATCCGCCAGCCCCCTCCACCATGGTCAAGCCAGGCCGGGCGCGCATCGTGCTCGGCTGGCGCGAGTGGCTTTCGCTACCGCAACTGGGCGTGGACTGCATCCGGGCCAAGGTGGACAGCGGCGCGCGCAGTTCCTGCCTGCATGTCCTCGAGCAGGAGTTGTTCCAACGCGACGGCCGGCAACTGGTCCGCTTCGTGCTCGATGCCGGGCTCCGGCAGGAGCAGCCGGCGCACCGTCGAGGCCGAGGTGATCGACCAGCGCATGGTCACCGATTCGGGTGGCCACCGCAGCGAGCGCATATTCATCCGCACGCTGCTACAACTTCCCCAGGGGCAGGCCTGGCCGATTGAAATAAACCTGACCTACGACAGAACATGCTGTTCCCGATGCTGCTCGGCAGGGCGGCGCTGCGCCGACGCTGCCTGGTCGAGCCGGCGCGCTCCTTCCTGCTGGGCATACCCACCGAGGCTGAAGACACACCATGAAGATCGCCATCCTTTCCCGCAACACCAAGCTGTATTCGACCCGCCGCCTGGTCGCCGCGGCCCGCGAGCGCGGCCATACCGTGCGCGTGCTCGACCCCTTGCGCTGCTACATGAAGATCGCGCCCGGCCAGTTCCAGTTGCACTACAAGGGCAAGTCCCTGACCGGCATCGAGGCGGTGATTCCCCGCATCGGCGCCTCGGTCACCCGCTACGGCACCGCCGTGCTGCGCCAGTTGGAGTTGATGGGCGCGTATACGCCGAACTCCTGCGACGCGATCCTGCGTGCGCGCGACAAGCTGCGTTGCCACCAGTTGCTGGCCGGCGAGGGCAGTCGGCCTGCCGACGACCGTGTTCGGCGACAACCCCGACGATACGTCCGACCTGCTGGCCCTGCTGGGCAAGCCGCCGCATGTGATCAAGCTGGTCGAGGGCTCGCAGGGCAACGGCGTGGTGCTGGCCGAGAGCGCTTCGGGCTCGCGCAACGTCATCGACGCCTTCCGCGGCCTCTACGCCAATTTCCTGGTCCAGGAGTTCATTGCCGAAGCGAAGGGCGCCGACATCCGCTGCTTCGTGGTCGGCGATAACGTGGTGGCGGCCATGCGCCGGCAGGGCGAGCCGGGGCGAGTTCCGCTCCAACCTGCACCGCGGCGGCTCAGGCCGACCAGCGTGAAGCTGACCGCCGCCGAGCGGGAGACCGCCTTGAGGGCGGCCAAGGTCATGGGCCTGGAAGTGGCCGGCGTCGACCTGCTGCGCTCGCGCCGGGGGCCGCTGGTGCTGGAGGTGAATTCCTCGCCGGGCCTGGAGGGCATCGAGGGCGCCTCCGGGGTGGACGTGGCCGGGGCGATCATCGAGCTTCTGGCCGCCCGGGCCTCCAGCCGGAGCCGCCCAACCCGCCGTCGGTCGGCCAAGCAAAGAAATAACCAAAGTCTCGCGCCTGAATTAACGTTTTTTTAATCTCCCGGCCCCTAGGCTGGACGGGCCAAACCTGTGGGCTCCTCCTCGTGGACTCTGCGGATTACGGCAATCGGGGCATCTGTAAACTTTGGACCCGGGCAAGGCGTCTCCCCAATGGCGCCTTCCCGGGTTTTTTTGTTTTGAATTTGCTCGCATCGCCCCCATTGAATGATGGAACCTGCCGGCTCTGGCAGAATCCAATCGTCAGGCCCACCTGGAGTCACCCGGTCCATGCGAATACTTGTCGTCGAAGACAACCGCGATATCGCCGCCAACCTCGGCGACTATCTGGAAGAGCGCGGCCACACCGTCGATTACGCCGCCGACGGCGTGACCGGCTTGCATCTGGCCGTGGTCAACAATTTCGACGCGATCGTGCTCGACCTGAACCTGCCGGGCATGGATGGCCTGGAGGTCTGCCGCAAGCTGCGCGCCGAAGGCCGCAAGCAGACGCCGGTGCTGATGCTGACCGCGCGCGATTCGCTCGACAGCAAGTTGTCCGGCTTCGATTCCGGCGCCGACGACTACCTGGTCAAGCCCTTCGCGCTGCAGGAAGTGGAGGCGCGGCTGGCGGTGCTTGCCCGTCGCGGCAAGGCCGCGCAGCCGCGCGTGCTGCAGGTGGCCGACCTGGAATACAACCTCGACACGCTGGAAGTCCGTCGCGGCGGCAAGCTGCTGCAGCTCAATCCGACCGCGCTGAAGATCCTGCAGTCGCTGATGGAAGCTTCGCCGGCGGTGGTGCCGCGCACGGATCTGGAGACCCGCGTCTGGGGCGAGGAACTGCCCGATTCGGACAGCCTGCGCGTGCATATCCATGGCCTGCGCGCCGCCGTGGACAAGCCGTTCGACAAAGCCCTGATCCAGACCCGTCATGGCATTGGCTACCGGATCGCGGACTCCGAACCGGTCTGAGCCGATGCACTATCGGCGCCGCCTTCGAACCCGAATCATCGTTTCGTTCCTGCTGCTCGGCTTCGGGCTGACGGCGCTGTTCGCCCTGGCCACGGTCACGCTGCGCAACCGGCTCGAAGGCTCGCTGGTCGATTCCTGGCTGCAGAGCGAGGCCAGCAACTTCCTGGTGTTCAAACGCGCCAATCCCGACCCGGATGCGCCGTTCACCTTCGCCCGCCGCATCGAGGCCTTCGCCTACCGCCCCGACAGCGCCAACATCCCGTTCGGCTGGCGCGACCTGGCGCGCGGCGTCCATGAGCTCGAAGGAGTTCGACGACAGCGGCCGCCTGCGCGAATACAAGCTGGCCGTCCAGCGCGCGCCGGACATGGTCACCTACATGCGCTACGACTACACCCAGGAGGCGCTGACCCAGCGGCAGATGCTGATCGCGCTGGGCGCGGCGGTGTTCCTGTTCACCGGCCTGGCCTGGCTGATCGGCATCTGGTCCTCGTCGCGGGTGATCAGTCCGCTCACCGAACTCGCACGCCGGGTGGAAGGACTGTCGAGCCGCGAAAACCCAGACAAGCTGGCCCCGCATTTTCCCCGAGACGAAGTCGGCGAGCTGGCCGCGGCGCTTGACGACTATGCCGTCGCGCATGACCAGCCTGGTCAAGCGCGACCGCGAATTCAATGCCGATGTCAGCCACGAGCTGCGCACGCCGCTGGCGGTGATCAGCGGCGCCGCCGAACTGCTGCTGGCGAACCCGGACCTCCCGGAGAAGACGCGGCAGCGCCTGGCGCGCATCGAGCGCGCGGCCCTGCAGTGCGCCGACCTGACCACCGCCTTGCTGCTGCTTTCGCGCAATGAGCGCGGCAGCGGCAACACCGATCTGCACAAGCTCTGCCTCGCGCTGGCCGAGGCCAACCGGCGCCAGCTGGCGGGCAGGCCGATCGAGATCGTGCGTGGAGGTCCGCGACAACGCGCGTGGTCAATGCGCCCGAAGCGGTGCTGTCGGTAGCGCTCGGCAACCTGCTGGGCAACGCCTGCAAGTACACGGCCGAGGGCGAGGTGCGGGTGGTGATCGACGGCGACCGCGTGCGGATCGAGGACACCGGCCACGGGCTCAGCGTCGAGGATGCCGAGCCGCCTGTTCGAACGCGGCTATCGCGGTTCCAGCGCGGGCGGCACCAGCGGCGGCGGCATCGGCCTGTCCATCGTGCGCCGGCTATGCGACCTCTACGGCTGGACCGTGAGCATCGCGCCCCGGCCGGAGCGCGGCGCGGTGGCGACGCTGGTATTCGAGACGATCTGACCTGGTCAGGAGCGGTCTTCAGCCGCGATGCTCTGTGCGAGGCGCATCGCGGCAGAAGCCGCTCCTACGGTTGTCTATTCCAGCCAGCCGTGCTGTCCGGCGTGCTGCCGGTGAACAGACCGAAGAACAGATCCTGGATCTGCCTGGTGACCGGGCCCGGCTTGCCGGTGCCGACCTGGCGACCATCGACCGAACGGATCGGGGTGATTTCCGCCGCCGTGCCGCACATGAACAGCTCATCGCACAGGTACAGGTATTCGCGCGGCATGTCGCGTTCGACCACGGTCATGCCGGCCGCGCGCGCCAGGGTGATGATGCGTGTTGCGGGTCAGGCCGTTGAGCATCGCCGCGCTGACCGGCGTGGTGTGCAAGACGCCGTTGAAGACCAGGAAGATGTTCTCGCCGGCGCCTTCCGACAGCAGTCCGGTCGAGGCCAGGGCGATGCCTTCGCCGAAACCGAGTCGCCGCGCTTCGCGCGCGATCAGCTGGCCCGACAGGTAGTTGCCGCCGGCCTTGGCGCCGGCCGGAATCGTGTTCGGCGCGAAGCGCTGCCAGCTCGAGACGCAGGCGTCGATGCCCGCCTCGAGCACGCCGGCGCCGAGGTAGGCGCCCATTTCCCAGGCTGGCCACCGACACATCCACCGGCGTGTCCGCCGACAGGCCGAAGCCGCCGAGTCCGCGATAGGCGATCGGCCGCAGGTAGGCCTTGGTCGAGCTTGTTCGCCGCGATCACTTCGCGGCTGGCCTGGGTCAGCTGCTCGAGCGTGTACGGAATCGGCATGTCGTAGATCTTGGCCGAGGCATACAGGCGCTTGAGGTGGTCGGTCAGCCGGAAGATCTTGCGCCATTCGGCGTCTCGTAGCTGCGAATGCCCTCGAAGACCGACGAGCCGTAGTGCAGGCCATGGGCCATCACATGCACGGTGGCTTCCTGCCAGGGCTTGATCTGCGCCGTTGTGCCAGATGAAATCGGGATAGCGCTGGGTCATGACGGGCTCCGGGGCAAACCGTCATTTTAACCCAGGCGCGGCGGACAGGCTGCGGTTGCCTAGAACTGCATCCACCAGCAGCCGGCGTTGCTGCGCAGACGGAAATAGGTGGCCTGGATGCCAAGGTCTTGATCGCTGCCCATCTGGTCCACCCGCAGCAGGTCGGCCCGGTCGGGCCGGACGCCGGGTCGGGCGCGGGAGTCGGCGGGCATCGGTGGGGGCGGAGTCGAACGGATCGATGACTTGCCGATCGGGGCCGCCCGCTCCAATAGCCTGTTTCGCGGTCCTGACCCGCAACCAGCTGGACATCGACCAGTGGCCGCTGGCTGAACGCGCCGAGCCGCTCCATCAGGCGATAGCCCGAGGCCGTGTCCATGCCGGTCCAGTGGTAGATAATCCGCAAGCCGGTTCACATCGCGGCTCTCCAGCGCCGCGCGCACGCCCGGCAGGAAGTCGTCCTGGTTGCGCGCGCAGCTGCGCACGCTGACCAGCACGCCCGGCGGCTGCGGAGGCCTGGCAGGCTCGGCTTGCTGCGACGGCCTGCAGGTCGCTGCAGCGTTGGTCGGTGAAGATGGTCACGCCATCGGCGCCCGACGCAATGCTGCAGGCCGTCCTGCGGCTGCGGCGTCCGCCGTGCCGTTCTCGGCTCGAGTCCCGGCGCGGGCCAGGCCGCGAGCCAGAGGAGCAGCGACGAGGACAGATGGTCGATGCTTTTCATGCGCGACGAACGATAGCACCGCCGCGACAGGCGTTGTGTCGGCCCTAGCCCAGCCGCGCGAGTCACCGCTTCGGTGGGTTTGCTCAGGTTCAGCGTATAGAAATGCAGTTCCGGCACGCCGGCATCGATCAGGCGCCGGCACATCGCTCCGACCAGGTCGGCCGCCAGTTCGCGGATGCCTTCGACGTCGTCGCCGAGCGCGGCCATGCGCTTGCTGATCCAGCGCGGGATTTCGGCGCCGCAGGCTTCGGAGAAACGCTTGAGCTGGGTGAAGTTGGAGATCGGCATGATGCCCGGGATGATCGGCACGGCGATGCCGAGCTTGCGGGCATCGTCGACGAAACGGAAATAGGCGTCGGTGTTGTAGAAATACTGGGTGATCGCCGAATTCGCGCCGGCGTCTGACCTTTTCCTTGAAATGGCGCAGGTCGGCGATGGCATCCTCCGCCTGCGGATGGATTTCCGGATAGCAGCCCACGGTCGATCGCGGAAATGATCGCCGTGCTCCTCGCGGATGAACGCCACCAGGTCGGTTGCGTGGCGCAGGTCGCCCATGCGCGCCATGCCCGAGGGCAGGTCGCCGCGCAGCGCGACGACGCGATCGCAGCCCAAGGCCTGATACAGCTGCAGCAGGCTGGAGATCTCCTCGCGGGTGCCGCCCATGCAGCTGACATGCGGCACGCCGTTCAACTTGTGGGTCTGGCGCAAGCTCGCGCACGGTCTCCGGCGTGTAGCTGAGCGTCGAGCCGCCGGCGCCGAAGGTGACCGAGACGAACTGCGGCGAATAGTGCTTTCAGACTTGCGCACGGTGCGGTCGAGCTGCGTGCGCTGCTCGTCGGTCTTGGGCGGATAGAACTCGAAGGAAAGCGGAATCATGGCGGGTCCCGAAAGAAGACGGGCGGCCGCAGGCCGCCCGTCGGTGCCTTGCTCAGTAGCGGTAATGCTCCGGCTTGTACGGGCCTTCCACCGGCACGCCGAGGTACGTCGGCCTGCTCCGGCGTCAGCTGTGGTCAGCTTCACGCCGATCTTCTCCAGGTGCAGGCGCGCCACTTCCTCGTCGAGCTTCTTCGGCAGGGTGTAGACCTTCTTCTCGTAGATGTCCTTGTTCGCCCACAGGTCGATCTGCGCCAGCGTCTGGTTCGAGAACGAGTTCGACATCACGAAGCTCGGGTGGCCGGTGGCGCAGCCGAGGTTCACCAGGCGGCCTTCGGCCAGCATGAAGATCTCGTGGCCGTTCGGGAACGTGTACTTGTCCACCTGCGGCTTGATGTTGAGCTTGTTCGACGCCCGGCGCGGTGTTCAGCGCGGTCGACCTGGATCTCGTTGTCGAAGTGGCCGATGTTGCAGACGATCGCCTGGTCCTTCATGCGCCAGCATGTGCTCGAGGGTGATGACGTCCTTGTTGCCGGTGGTGGTGACGTAGATGTCGCCGCGGCCGAGCGTGCTCTCGACCGTGTTGACCTCGAAGCCTTCCATCGCCGCCTGCAGGGCGTTGATCGGATCGATCTCGGTGACCACGACGCGGGCGCCGTAGGCGCGCAGCGAATGCGCCGAGCCCTTGCCGACGTCGCCGTAGCCGCAGACCACCGCGCACCTTGCCGGCCAGCATCACGTCCGTCGCGCGCTTGATGCCGTCGGCCAGCGACTCGCGGCAGCCGTACAGGTTGTCGAACTTCGACTTGGTGACCGAGTCGTTGACGTTGATCGCCGGCACCAGCAGCTTGCCTGCTTCCTGCATCTGGTACAGGCGGTGCACGCCGGTGGTGGTCTCTTCGGAAACGCCCTTCCAGTCCTTCACCACGCTGGTCCAGAAGCCCGGGCGCTCGCGTGGCGACGCGCTTGAGCAGGTTCTTGATGACCTGCTCTTCGTGCGAACCGCGAGGCGGTGTTGACCCAGTCGGAACCGTTCTCGAGCTCATAGCCCTTGTGGATCAGCAGGGTCACGTCGCCGCCGTCGTCGACGACCAGCTCCGGACCCTTGCCGCCCGGGATAGGTCACGCGCATCGAGGGTGCAGTCCCAGTACTCTTCCAGCGTCTCGCCCTTCCAGGCGAACACCGGCATGCCGGTCGCGGCGATCGCGGCGGCGGCGTGGTCCTGCGTCGAGAAGATGTTGCAGCGACGCCCAGCGCACGTCGGCGCCGAGGTCCTCCAGCGTCTCGATCAGCACCGCGGTCTGGATGGTCATGTGCAGCGAGCCGGTCACGCGCACGCCCTTGAGCGGCTTGGCGGCGGCGTACTTCTTGCGGATCGACATCAGGCCCGGCATCTCGTGCTCGGCGATATCGATTTCCTTGCGGCCCCAATCGGCGAGCGCCATGTCGGCGACTTTGTAGTCGGGTTTGATGTTGGTGACTGCGTTCATGGCTTTGCTCCGTAGTAGGGAATCCGGCGCGGCTTGCCGCGGTGGTGACTCGCATTAACGGGCGCCGTTGTACAGGTGAACCCTCGCCGAGCCTGTTCCCTTGCCGATTGACGGCCGGGCTTGCAGCGCCCCTCGGCGGGGTGGCCTTTCCGGGCCGGGGGGGATTATATCGCTTTTTCGCGATGAAAGGATGAAGGTGCTGCCGTGCCCGGTTTCAGGGAACGCGGCGGCGCGAAGCCGGGTCAATGACCTCTGCCGCCGGTAGCAGGCAGCTACAGTGGCGGCCAGGCACCGGCGCGGATGCGTGGATGCCGGTCCCAGGCGCGCAGCTCGGCTTGGACAACTTGATGGTCACCTATTCGATCTGGCTTCGATTTGCGCGTAGCCATGGCCAATGAATGCACGCAGATCGTCCTGGCTCATACCGCCATGACGCACGGCGATTTGCGCATCGCCCTTGACGGTATTGAATTGGATCGCGCCATCGGAGGCCGCTTCCCAAGGTCCGTCAACACCTTTGCTATCCCGCAATGCAACGCCTTGCTCGGCACCTTCGGCATTTATGCTCTTTGCAAAACCTTCGAAGCTTGCATTCTCGCCTCGATAACTGCGATAGCCATTGCGCAAAGTGACGCTGACGACAAATAGATGCGAGCGGCCATCCTTGCCGACATAAGTGATTGTGCAGCTGTTATCGCTGCGCTCTGGCTCGCCTTTCTGCGGCCCCAATAATTTCGCGATATCGGCAGCACTCCACAGGCTGCACGGATCATCGGATGCATAACGTGCAACCAGATGCTCAAGCCCGTCTTTCTGCCCTGCCAAGCCACTAACATCAAGCGGTCTTGCCAGCCGCGCCAGCGCCTTGCTCGCAAGGCCACCCGCTTGCTCGGCCGTTGTCGACAAACTCCCGCCAAAATCGATTTCCACCTGGCTGTCGCCTTGCAAGGCGATGAAAGTACAGCAACCGCCAATCTTTGCCTCATCCCAATCACCGACCAACTCGGTACCATCTTGCAGCTTCAACATCCCCTTGGCTGCGCCTTCTGCTCCTTCCACGCTACCGCTGACACCGGCGTTGATGGCGTTGGCGTCGGTCCAATCAGCTTGCACGGTAAGATTTCCATGGTCTGCAGTGAAATACCAGCAGGCATTGCCATCCTCCTGCGGCATGGCGGCGCTAGTCCTATCGGCTGCCCGCCAATGTATAAGGCGCAAATGCAAGCGGTGCGCCCAATACCGCTTCCACTTCCTTGGGTTCCAGGAGACGGCATGGATCATGCGGGTCCGGTACTTTGGCTAAGATCGGCAGCTGCGGTGGCAGCAGAATCAGCCATTCCAGCGCTGCTTGCCGGTGCGTCACCATTCTCAGCTGTTGCCCCCTTATCTTGGCAGCCTGCGATGGCAGCAACAAGTAATGTCGCCAATACGATGTCCAGGGTTCTAGATTTCATGATCTTGGCCTTTGTAGTTCTGGCAAAAGGTTTATGGACGATTACATGCGAGTTCAACGCGACGACGCGCTGCGCATCCTTCCGGGTGGTGTTGTACTCAGTAAGCCACAAGCTCGACGCGGCGATTCTTGGCGCGGCCGACTTCACTGGCATTGGTCGCTACCGGCGCCGCAAACCAGGCACCAAAACTCTGCAGACGTTTTGCGTCGGCGCCGTATTGCGAGGTCGATGCCAGGACATACCGCTTTTGCACGGCGTGTTGAAAGATCGCGATTAGGCTCGAACAAGCCCTGGGTGTCGGTATGACCGACGACCATTAAACGCAACTTCTGATTCGCTTTCATCAGCTTGGCTATTCGGCTCAGGGATGCTTCAGATTCAAGCTTTACATCGGCTTTCGCGGTATCAAATAGAATTCCATAGAGCGCTATGCGGCCATTCTTGGTGAGCTCGGCATGACATTTCCGTCGATGTGACGGTCACCATGCGTGAAACACGCTGCTTTGCTTCGATGATATCCAGGCGCACTCCAACGCGATTGGACGGAATCATGTAGTACTGGCCGCCTGAAGTTTCGGCATTCAACCCTGCATAGATGGTGGCGAACATATCGCCTTCCAGGCCGCTTGACCTGCAATGCCATGTAGCGAGACTCCTCATTGAAGAACATCCATTTGCTGGATCGGTTCTCTCTCACCATACGTCCTGCACATAGAAATGTGCACCGAAACTATCCAGTTCCTTGCGAGCACCGGAATTGACTCCCTGGAACAGAATCTGCACCTGGCCAAGCTTCGCAAACTCGGCTTGATAAGCACGAATGGCTTCGAGCGTGGATAGATCGCGCGGCATCACATAAACCAGTGTCGTTCTGACACCTTCAACCGTCCTGGTTTTCATCGGCGTAACTTCAACCGAGCTCAGGCTCATCGCGAGTTCTGAAAAAGCCTTCTTGTCCATGAAGCGGATGCCGGACCCCTCGACGCGTTGAATTTGCGGATGATCGCTGGCGCCCTTTACATCGCTACCATCCGGAAGGTCCGCGGGATCCCCGGCTGCATGCGCGGTCGACACGAGTGAGGCAAGCAGGAACATTCCACTGCAAAAGGTACGCGCTAGTGATGACATGAAGATCTCCCGGTTGCCAGGTCCCACCTGGCCTATGTCGTATGTATCGGAAGACGCTTGAAGATCCGGACATGGATCAAAGACAAGATTCATCAGTCTTTTGACATCCGGCAGGTAACAGTGCTGTCGCGCTCCACTACAACCAGACAGTTGTCATAAGCCGTGGAATCGGTGCAGGCATACACGCGCGAGCTGGCAGATCTCGCGAAAACCTGACAACCTGGCAGATCGGCGTCGGTTATGGGTGCAATGTCTGGCTCGACGGTGTCCGATACCACCCTGCCGGTAGTCATGCGCGGGTCTCGCGTTGTGCGTAAATCAGCAGGCACTTCGTATTGACGCTTCGACGCACGTGTCCTGGGCAATTCTTCCGGCGGAAGCTGGCGTCGCGGCCCGGTTGCATCGATTACTCCGCCATCCCGTGTATTGGGAACCTCAACGGGGCCGGGTGTCCTTGCAGACGGGTCACTGATGCTCAATCGACAAGACTTGTAGGTGGTCCTGGCGGCTTCAAGACAGGCATCGTTAAACCCTCTCCATCCCTCATTTATGGTTTCAACGTATTCCGAGGTGTACTTGCCCTCCATCGGCCGATTCGTCTCATACCAGCTTTCCTCGGCGGCAGCGCAAGCCTTGTAATCCCCGTCCAGTTTTTCCTTCGGAATCGCCTTCAGACATTGACTGACCATAATGTCCACCGCGTGGGCATTTCTTTCAGTCGCCAGGGTGCGCTCGGCGTCGGAAACGCAGGCTGCATCGCGGGCAATGCTTTGAATTCGCAGATTCCTGCCTTCAGCCGTGTCGGCATCAAAAATGATGTCCCTGTTGTCTTGCACCCACGTTCTGTTGTCGGATGCGCAAACCTGATAATCATCGGCAATAGTGGCTTTGCACGACTCGGTGGGGCACTGGCTGATCAGACTTTCAATTTTCTTCTGATGGGGGTCAGCGGTATCAATTTCGACGCACCTGTTGGCTTCGTAATGTTTGAGGACTTTTTCAGCCAGCTTCGCGCGAATTCGTTGCTCGGCATTGAAGTCGGCCAATGCAAGATTGACAGCCTTGGCGGCATCGGCACGGAATTGGCCCGCATCCACTTCGGGAAAATACGTCAATGCATATGCACCCAGGGTGTCGGCGGGCCACAACGCAGCCGGCGCTGAGGGATCTACTGCAACACCGTTATGGGTTGTTTCCTTTTTGGGAATGCCGAATACCTCATTGATGGCGGCCGTTCGCATCGCCGGCAATACCGGGTGTAATTTGATGCTTGCCGAGGCATAGCAATCGGTATTTTCGGTAATTGATGCAGGCAGTGTTGCGCCGGATTTCAGCTCGGAAAACTCGGCATAAGCCTTTTCGCGCTCGGCATTCACCAGTGCCGAGGCTTCAAATTCAAAGACGCGCCGAAACAGCTCGTGACCGAAATAGGTCTTCGGAAACAATGGTCCACCTGAACGCATATTGTCGCAGGTATAGCGAGCAGTATCTTCGGCTTGGGTGTGGGCATCGAAGTAGCTCACGCAGGGGTTCCATACTTGCTGCCACCCTTTTCCACCGTGCCAGGAATTGGGGTTGTTGAACTCGTGTGCCGCGTAGAATTCGACCTTTGGCGCCCACTGCTGGTTGTAGTAAGCGAGATAGGGCACATGTTTGGTTTGCCCGGCAATGGCATCGCCCAGGTTGGAAACCTGGCGAACACCTTCTTCTGCCGCATCGCCGGCAAAGTCGACGACCTCGCCAGCAATTTCCTTGGCTTTGTCCCAGACCGGACCGCCGCATTTATCCCCGATGTTGTCGGCGGTATTCAGAACCTTCTCGATGGTCTCCAGGGTACAGCCCGGCATCGACCAAATCGCAACCGCAGGTCAGCGAGCCCGAGACAAAGTCCATGCCGGGGATTTCTGCCAGTACTTGACCGGAAATGCTCCCGGCGGCAATGCCAAGCAATTGATCCTTGGCGCCATCGGGGAGCAGGCCCAGTTCACCCAGTGTGGCATTCAGCGCCTCGGCGACGGGCTTTGCCGCCGTGCCATAAAGCTTGCCGCTGCAGCTCGGCTGCGATGTCGGCAGTACCGCGATGTTTGCAAGACCGACCACTACGCCAATTGGTGCGGCAGTGGCCGGAGTGCCCAGGCGCGTGACGCAATCGGGCTTGGTGGCAATGAACTTCAGGGCTTTGCCGCCAGTAATTGCGGTATCGACCACGCCATCCTTGACCGCAACCGCGCAGGACCAGGCATCGTCAAACACATCGGCTTGGGCCGCAGGCGAGCCTATTGCAAGTGCAATGATGGCGTACAGCCTGTTTCTGCGGCGCTTGAGGCTTCTGGTCGATTTCATTGCATGGCTCCGATTTTCAGGCCCGATGCGGCCCATTGCCTGCTGTATCGCAGGACGGCAGGAAATCCGGACAAGGCTGCGGACATCAGCCGCAAACTTGCTAGACTTCAGCCATGACAGCCGCCGACCTGCCACCACGTGAATCGTCCAGCACCCTGGTGCAGGAGCTCTACGCCGAGCTCAAGAAGGTGGCCAGCCTCGAACGCTGGCGTCTGGGCAATACGCCTACACTTCAAACCACAGCCTTGATCAATGAAACCTGGCTCAAGCTTCACAAGGTGGATGGCTGGAATGATCGCCAACACTTTCTTCGTGCAGCCGCCATGGCCATGCGGCAAGTATTGGTGGATTCCGCGCGCGAGCATTACGCCGAAAAACGCGGTGGTGGGATGACGCCCGATACGATGTCGGCAGCCGAGCGGGTTGCTGCCGGTTCCGATGAGGAAGTATTTCTTGTCGATGAAGCACTCGCCCGCCTGCAACCGCTCGACCCGCGTTTGGCACAAGTCGTCGAATGTCGCTTTTTTGCTGGCTATAACGAAGAAGAAACCGCGCAAGCACTAGGCATCAGCGACCGCACTGTCCGTCGCGATTGGTTGAAGGCGAAAGCCTGGTTGTATGTTGAGATGGCGCCGGGTTGAATCTTTCATCGATGCGCTCGTGAGAGCTCATGCGAATGGGTTCTACTGCGCTGCTTCAATCTCGGCGAGTAATTGTTTAACGCTCGGTGCGTAAGGCGCACCCGCTTCGCCGAGTTTAGTGAGTTTGCTCGCCATGGCATTCGCCAATTGGATCGCCTCGGCTTTATCGCCTTCTGCCAAACGCAATCTCGCTTCTACCCCCTGACAGACCGCATACAAGACCTGATCCTCACCCGAGTTGGTGCGCGCTGCATCTTTTGCCTGCGTCAGGGATTCGTTGGCCAGTTTCAGCTCGCCCAACAAAATGCGGGCTTCGGTAATGCTTTGCAAAATGGCGATGGTAAGCAGGCTGTGTTCACCGGCATATTCGCGTGACATGGGCAATGCCTGATCCAGTTGCACCAAGGCGTCTTTCGGGACGCTTGGCCTTCAAGATAATCTTGCCAAGATTTCCTTGCATGGCAGCCAACGCCGCCGATGATCCGTACAAATCGCGACGCAAGGTTGTGGCTTTCAATAGCAAGGTTTCGGCACGGGCGAAATCATTCTTGCGATACGCCACCGTTGCCCAGTTTCCGAGCGTTAGCAAGGCTCCCGCACTGTTGATATCGCCGATTGCTTCATGGGCTTTCCAACTGTCACGAAACGCCCCGTCGGCTTTGTCGATGTCGCCATTGGCTTGATAGGCTATACCAAGACTATTCAAGAGATTGGCCGTTTCGGTGGTATTGCGGCCGTAATAATCATCGTGTTCAAGCAAAGCCAATTGCAGTGTTCGTATCGAAGTGGGCAGTCCGCTCTCTTCCTTCTCGATGCGTGCCTGGGTCTGACGGATCTCGACCAGCGATTTTCGATTTTGCGCAGGGGCCTTGCTCCAGAACGCCTGGGTCTCGTCCAGCAGACGGCGCGCTTCGGTCTTGTTGCCACGAATCAACTCCGCTTCCGCAAGCATGGCGCTGACTCCCGCGCGGCCGGCAGGCGTTGTTCCGTCTGACTTCAGGTAACCCTGCAACAGGGGCGCCGCGCCGTCCGCATCGTTCATGAAAAGATACAGGGCACCGAGGGCTTCAACGATTTCCGCGCGCGTCTGCGGCTGGTCCCGATATTGCTCGGCAAGACGATTTGCACTTTGATCAAGAACTTCTTTTGCTGTCGTCGATTCGCTGCCCTGATTTTCACCAGCTGTACGGAACATCAGCAATAAATAGTTCTTGACCGCCTCGGTGCGGCGCATTTCCGCCAACACCTGGTCGCGTTCCAGCGCCGTCTTGTGTGCCTGCCATACGACTCCACCAACACCGACTGAAACCGCGACGAGAACAGCAGCGGCAGCAGCAACTCCCACTTTATGGCGGCTGACGAAACGCTGGAATCGGTATCCTCGTGCATCGCCGCGTGCCAAGACAGGTTCGCGTTCCAAATGGCGTTTGATGTCGTTCCAGAGTTGCGATGCGCTTTGATAGCGCAAGCCTGGCTCGGGACGCAATGCCTTCATCACGATGGCGTCAAGATCGCCTCGCAATGACTTGGCAATAAACGACAGTAGAAGCACTTGCCGCACGGCTCGGCAATGCTGGTTCTGCTGCAAAGCGACGGTTGAAATGTATCGGCAATGCAGATTCGGAAGAACTCCATGGCCGCCTACCCGTCAACATTTCATATAGCACCACACCCAAGCCAAACACGTCGGTTGCCATCGTGATGGCGCCACCTTCGAGCTGCTCCGGCGCGGCGTATTCGGGTGTCAAAAAGGCCTGTGTCATTACACCGCCACCATCATCGGCCAGCTTGGCAATGCCAAAATCCAGCAGGCGGGCTCGACCCTCGCCATCGACCAGAACATTGGCAGGCTTGAGGTCACGATGCACGATCAAATTTCGATGCGCAAAATCCACGGCTTCGCAGATTTGCTGGAATAATTGCAGGCGTCTATCGAGACTGAGAGCTTTGTCGTTCACGTAACTGATGATGTCGCGACCTTCGACAAATTCCATCGCCATATATGGTCGGCCATCGGGTGCCAAGCCACCATCGATTAAACGCGCAATACCCGGGTGTTCCAAACCGGCAAGAATGCGGCGTTCATTTTCAAAATGACCAAAACGCCCGACCGCCTCTGGGCGGATTAATTTAAGCGCCACCGTCTGTGAAAAAGCGGCATCGCTGCGATGGGCAAGATAGACCTCGCCCATGCCACCGCGACCCACAAGCCGTTCGACAACAAACGCACCGACTTTTGCGCCGGTCGCAAGCGAGCTGTATTCCTGACTTTGCTTTGCATCAACGTGTCGTCCCGATTGCTCAAGAAAGTCCGGGTCGCTTTCAAGCGCGACCAACATCTGTCTGACTCGCTGCTGCACTTCGGTGCTGGCACTGCTGCGTTCAAGCTGCTCTTCGCGATCAGCTGGAGTAAGTTCAAGCAACCGATCGAACAGTGCAGCTACTTCGGCCCATTTCCTGGAATTTTCGTCGGCCATCTGGACCCACTCTGCCTTGCTCTCGTTGGCCGAGCATAGCGTGGGGTGGCAATAGCGTAAAGATAAAGGAAGCAGTTGGGCTTGCATGAAGAACGGGTCGCCTTCGCGACCCGTTTCTGGGGAGGTTTCGCGGCTGAAGCCGCTCCTACGGTCTTGCCATTACTTGCTTTTCAGGCCGGCATCCTTGCGCAGCGCCTCGGCGCGATCGGTCTTTTCCCAGCTGAAGCGTGGTGAACTTCTCGCCGCTCGGCAACACGATCTCCTTCGGCTTGCGGCCGAAGTGGCCGTAGGCGGCGGTGTCCTGGTAGATCGGGTGCAGCAGGTCGAGCATCTTGATGATGCCGTACGGGCGCAGGTCGAAGTGCTTGCGGATCAGCTTCTCGATCTTCTCGTCGGAGATCTTGCCGGTGCCGAAGGTGGTGACCGAGATCGAGGTCGGCTCGGCCACGCCGATGGCGTAGCGACACCTGCACTTCGCACTTGCGCGCCAGGCCGGCGGCGACGATGTTCTTGGCCACGTAGCGCGCGGCGTAGGCCGCCGAGCGGTCGACCTTGGACGGATCCTTGCCCGAGAACGCGCCGCCGCCGTGGCGGGCCATGCCGCCGTAGGTGTCGACGATGATCTTGCGGCCGGTCAGGCCGCAGTCGCCGACCGGGCCGCCGATCACGAACTTGCCGGTCGGGTTGATGTGGACCTTGTTCTTCGGCAGCGACTCCAGCCACTTCTTCGGCAGCACGGGCTTGAGGATGTGCTCGTACACGCCGTCGACGAGGTCCTTGTGCTTGACGCTCTCGTCGTGCTGGGTCGAGAGCACCACCGCGTCGAGGCCGACGATCTTGTCGCCGTCGTAGCGCAGGGTGACCTGCGACTTGGCGTCCGGGCGCAGCCACGGCAGCTTGCCATTCTTCGACTTGCGGACCTTGGCCTGCTGCTCGACCAGGCGGTGCGCGTAATAGATCGGCGCCGGCATGAACTCCGGCGCTTCGTCGCAGGCGTAGCCGAACATCAGGCCCTGGTCGCCGGCGCCCTGTTCTTCGGGCTTCTTGCGGTCCACGCCCTGGTTGATGTCCGGCGACTGCTTGCCGATCATGTTGATGATCGCGCAGGTGTGGCCGTCGAAGCCGACGTCGGAATTGTCGTAGCCGATGTCGTTGATCACCTTGCGCGCGATCGCCTCGATGTCCACCCAGGCGCTGGTGGTGATCTCGCCGGCGACGATCGCCGCGCCGGTCTTCACCATCGTTTCGCAGGCGACGCGGGCGCGCTTGTCCTGGAGCCAGGATGGCGTCGAGGACGGCGTCCGAGATCTGGTCGGCCATCTTGTCCGGATGGCCTTCGGACACGGATTCGGAGGTGAAGAGGTAGCTGCTCATCGGCGGGCTATATCCTTTGATTCGGATGAAAGGATGTAACAGGAGGCGCATGATACACGGACGGCCCGGGACGCGCATCCCGGACCCGGGAAGGGTTGCGTGCTGTTCAGCCCTGATAGTCTTCGATTTTAGCCCACGGCCAACCCGATGGACTCACTGACCCACCTGTTCCTTGGCGGCGCCATCGCCGCCGCCATCGCCCCCGCCAGGTATCGGCGGGCCGCGCTGCTGGCGGGCGCGGCCATAAACACGCTGCCGGACCTGGACGTGCTGCCCCTGGCCGCTGGTCGAGGACCCGGTCTTGGTCATGACCTGGCATCGTGGCGCCACCCACTCGCTGCTGGTGCTGCCCTGGGTGGCCGCCCTGCTGTGGTGGTTGCTGAAGTCGCGCTGGCAGCCGGTGCGCGAGTCACCCGCGCGCTGGTTCTGGCTGATCCTGGTGACGCTGCTCGCCCATCCGCTGATCGACGCGTTCACCGTCTACGGCACTCAGCTTTTCTGGCCGCTGCCGATGGCGCCGGCCATGTGGTCGAGCCTGTTCATCATCGACCCGCTGTTCACCCTGCCGCTGGTGCTTGCCTGCGTCATCGCCTGGTGGCTGCGCGAGCGGCCGGCGGCGCAGCGTGCCCTGGTTGCCGGACTGGCCCTGAGTTGCGCCGTACCTGGCGTGGTCCCAGTTCGCGAAATGGCAGGTCGACACCGTCGCTGAATCGAGCCTGGCCGAACTCGGCTTGCAGCGATGCGCCGCGCGTGTCCACGCCGATGCCTTTCAACACCTTGCTGTGGCGCGTGGTGGTGATGACGCCCGATGGATTCATGGAGGCGGAGCGTTCGCTGGTCGCCGATCGCGGACCGATGCGCTTCGTCGAGCATCGCCAGCGACACCAGCGGGCTGGCCGCCACGGCGGCGTACCCGGCGGTGCGTGAGCTGCGCTGGTTCACCCATGGTTTCCTGAAGGCGCAGCGACACGAAGGACGAACTGGTGCTGGCGGACCTGCGCATGGGCGCCGAGCCCGACTACAGCTTTCGCTTCGTGGTGGCGCGCGCCGGCGCGGGCGGATGGCAGCCGATTCCGCCGCGTCAGTTGAAGTGGCCGTGGGCAGCCTCGCGGCGCTTGCCCGGCGTGTGGTACCGGATCTGGCGGTCGCCAGGTGTTTCGGAGGTGAGATGACCACGCCCAGGCTCGACCTGTCGCAGGTGCCCGACCATCTTCGTGACAAGCTGGAATCGCAATTGGCGCGCCTCCCCGGCAACGTCCGCGAGACCTTGGTCACGCAACTGGCGCGGCTCTCGCCGGAGCAACTGGGCAACCTGCTCGAGCGCGGCTCGCCGATGCTCGACAAGCTGCTGGCCCGGGCCGAGCAGAGTCGGTCGACAGCGGCGGCGCCGGCGAAACATGATGTTGAACCCAAGACGGTCGGTCACTACAACCGTACCGTGCAACCGGGCGACCAGCCTGGGTGGATCGGCGTCATCCTCTTCGCCGTTGCCATCGCCCTCGCGGTCGCCTACCTGCTCTGACAGGAGCAGCGAGTGGCGGGCGCCGGATGCTTCACGCGGCGCGAGTATGCGCGGGCCCGGACAAGGCGTCGAAATAATCCCGCGTCAACCGGATCTGCTCGGCGGCGCTTTCCGCACGATTGACCACGGCCCGAAAGGCCTCGTTCTCCGGCCGGTCCTTGGCGTACCAGCCAAGATGCTTGCGGGCGATGCGCACGCCGGACGAGTTCGCCATAGAAGGCATGCAGGTGTTCCAGATGGCCGATGAGGATGTCGCGTACCTGATGCGGGTTCGGCGCCGGAAGCTTGCCGCCAGTCGCCAGGAAGTGGGCGATCTCGCGGAAGATCCAGGGCCTGCCCTGCGCCGCGCGACCCACCATCACCGCATCCGCCTTCGTGTAGTCGAGTACGAAGCGCGCGCGCTCGGGCGAATCGATATCGCCGTTGGCCAGCACGGGGATGCCCACCGCGGCCTTGATCGCCGCGATCGTCTCGTACTCCGCCTCGCCCATGTACTGGTCGGCGCGGGTGCGTCCGTGCACGGCAAGCGCGGCGATGCCGCAGTCTTCGGCGATCCTGGCTATCGCCAGTCCATTGCGGTTGTCGCGGTTCCATCCGGTGCGGATCTTCAGCGTCACCGGCGCATCCACGGCTGAAACCACCGCCGCCAGGATGCTTCCCACCAGCGCCTCGTCCTGCATGAGCGCGGAACCCGCCCACACATTGCACACTTTCTTGGCCGGGCAGCCCATGTTGATGTCGATGATCTGGGCGCCGTGGTCGACGTTGTAGCGCGCGGCTTCGGCCAGCACGGCCGGGTCGGTGCCTGCGATCTGCACGCTGATCGGCGCCGGTTCGTCGACGTGGTCCATGCGGTGCGCGGATTTCGAGGTGTGCCACAGCCTCGGCTCGGAAGTCGTCATCTCCGACACGCACAGGCCGGCGCCCAGGCGCTTGCACAACATGCGGAATGGCTTGTCGGTGACGCCGGCCATCGGCGCCAGCACCACGGGCGTGGCGATCAGATAAGGGCCGATTTGCAGGGGTTTCAGCGACATGGCGGCATTCTACCCGCCACCCGGCCGCCCGGAGCCGTGCAGGCGCCGGGCTCGCCGCTTCAGCTCATCGACAGCAACACGCCGGCGATGGTGGCCGTCATCAAGGTCGCCAGCGAGCCGCCCAGCACCGCGCGCAGGCCGAAGCGGGCCAGGTCGCGCGCGACGCTCCGGGGCCAGGCCGCCGATGCCGCCGATCTGGATCGCGATCGACGCGAAGTTGGCGAAGCCGCACAGCGCGTAGGTAAGGATCAGCCGCGAATGTTCGCTGATCGCGCCGACGCCGGTGCCGACCGGCGTCTGCGCCAGCTGCAGGTAGGCGATGAATTCGTTCAGCACCACTTTCTGCCCGATCAGGCCGCCGGCAACGACGGCGTCGTTCCAGTCGATGCCGATCACCCAGGCGATCGGCGCGAGCAGGTAGCCAAGGATCAAGCCGAGATTGAGTTTCACCGGCGCGGCGCCCGCGGCGGCGCCCTGGTTGAGCATCATGTTCAGGCTCTGGTAGCTGCCCGCATGCCAATCGCCGACCCAGCCGATGATGGCGTTGAGCATCGCGATCAGGGCGACGAAGGCCAGCAGCATGGCGGCGATGTTGATCGCCAGGCGCATGCCATCGGAGGCGCCCGCGGCGGCGGCATCGATGATGTTCTTGCTTTCCCGCTCCACGTGCACCTTCACCGTGCCGCCGGTCAGCGGCTGGCCCATTTCGGGAATCAGGATCTTGGCGATCAGCAGGGTCGCCGGCGCGGCCATGATCGATGCGGCCAGGAAATGCTTGGCGTAGAACTGCTGCATCGCCGGATCGGTGCCGGCGAGCATGCCGATGTAGACCGCCATCACGCCGCCGGCGATGTGCGCCATGCCGCCGATCATCATCGTCAGCAGTTCGGAGTTGGTCATCTTGCCGATGTAGGGGCGCACGGTCAGCGGCGCCTCGGTCTGGCCGATGAACACGCTGGCGCACACGCTGGTGGTTTCGGCGCCCGACACGCGCATCAGCTTGGTGATCGCCCAGGCCATCGCCTGCACCACCTTCTGCATCACGCCCAGGTGGTAGAGGATGGCCATGAACGAGGCGAAGAAGATCACCGTCGGCAAGGCATGGAAGATGAACACGAAGCCGTACTTGTCCTGGTCGGCCAGGCCGCCGAGGATCATCCTGGAACCTTCGTTGGTGAAGCCGATCAGCGTTACGAAGACTTGTCCGAGGCCGCTGAACAAGGCGCTTCCCGTGCTGGTCAGCAGCACGAAGGCCGCGAATGCGATCTGCAGGCCGACGCCGGTGCCGACCAGCTTCCAGTCCACGTGCTTCTTGTTGTCGGAGAAGAGCCAGGCGATCGCCAGCAAAACGGACAGGCCGAACAGGCCGAAAAAAACTTGGCTCATGGTCTCGCGGATTCCCCAAACGTTGCCGAAGGGTAGAGCAGGGCTGGTGCCGGGGCAAGGACGGAACCCCGGGAAGCGCAGGATCCGTCACGGGAATTCAGGTCCCTTGCCGCCTTTCCGGACGCATTTCGATCAAAGGTAGTCGCGCGCTATGACCCGATTGCGTCCGGCGAGCTTGGCCGCGCGCAGGCGCAGGTCCGCGGCGCGCATCAGCCCGGATACGTTGTCGGCATCGCCTGGAGACGAGGCGATGCCCGCGCTGAAGGTCATGATGCGCGGCGCGACGCCCTCGCCGGCCAGGAACGGGCGGGCCTCGAGTTTTCTGCGGAGCGTGTCCATGCGTTCCCAGGCCGCACCGATCGGCCGGTGCAGGATCAGCACGAATTCCTCGCCGCCAACGCGAATGAGGGGCTCGTCGCGTTGCAGTTCGAGCCGCAGGATCTGGACCAGGTGGCGCAGCGCGCGATCTCCGGTCGGGTGTCCGAGTTCGTCGTTGACCTGCTTGAAACGATCCAGGTCGATCAGGGCCAGCGATAGCGTTTCGCCGCAGGCGCGAGCATCGGCGATGATCCTGGGTACGTGGAGGTTCAGGAAGGTGCGGTTGGGCAATCCAGTCAGGCTGTCGGTGCCCGAGATCCTCACCAGTCGCTGCATCCGGTAAACGATGAACGTGGTCATCAGGGTCGAGGCAAGCAGGAGCAGCGCCCGCAGCATCTGGTTGGAGGCAGTCACGGCGCCGTGGTCGCCAGAGCTGATCCGGCCATCGGCGTTGGCCAGGAAGTACGCCGAAATCGCCAGGAGCTCCAGCACGCCCAGCAGGCCACACAGCAGCGTGACCCGGGCGTCGTTGCGCAATGCGGTGGTCAGCACCGCCAGCGGATAGAAGCTGAAGACGATCACGCTGTTGAGTCCGTTGGCCGGATTCTGGTGGGCCAGCATGATCAGGACCAGGCTGATCGTCGATATATCGGAGAATGCCGACAGATAGGGCAGCCAAGGGTAGCGCCGGCGCCGGCGGGCCAGAGTCAGCCAGGCCTGGCTCAGCAGCACCGCGATGCCGACGCCGGTCAGTCCGATCAGCGACTCATATTCGCTCGCCGCCTACATAGAAGTTGATGACGGGAAGCAGTATCAGCAGCGTCGCGAACAAAAGCCTTATCCGGGCGAGCAGGATTTCGCCGTCGTCGCCAAGTTCGAGTAGGACATCGGCCGGTGGCTCGCGCAGTGTCCTGCACAGGTCGGCGAAGGTGTCACGCAACGTGCTCAAGATCGCTGGACAGCCAAAAGGTGTCGGTGTCCAGCATAGCCCCTGGCGACTGGCCTGTCAGGCGGACAATCCGAACCAGGCCACCCACAGCCTCATCGCGGTCTAACCTGAAGCGGGCTTCGCCGGTGGCGCCGGTGGTGCTGGCGAGGGTGGCGCGGGCGGTGCCGGCGGTGGCGGCGGGGCCATGAACGGCAGTGGTTCCGACTTGGGCACGGTGATGGTCACGGCTACCGGCTTGCGGTCGCGCACGATGTCGAGCTTCAGTTGCGTTCCCGACTCTTTTTCCCGCAGCGAACGCATCACGTCCCGCGGCGACTCCACTTCGTTGCCGGACACGCGCTGGATCACGTCGCCCGATTGCAGGCCTTTGAGCTCCGGCCCGTTGCTTACCACCAGGACACCCCTGTCGGTGCCGAAGTAGCGTCCGAGGGATGAATCGATCGAAGCCAGGTTCAGCCCTTGCCAGCGGAATGCCCGGAACAGGGCGGGCATGCCGCAATCATCCTTGCCCGGAGCGCATTTCCGGTCCGGGCCCATCCGCTCGATTTCAATCTCCACATCGGGCGGCAGCATCATGATGTGTTCGTCTTCATCATTGCCGCGCCAGCGCGGGGAGCCGGCCATTTCGCGATTGAACATCATCACCCGGGGGATGGCGCCGGCCTTGACGCTGGCGTCGTAGGTCTTGCCCTGGCGCGCGTAATGCAACTTCACCGCCTGGCCTTCCTTGAGGTTTCCCAACTGCTTGCGCGCGTTGTCCACGGCTTCGGAGCCCTTGCCGGCAATCGACTTGCCGTCGATGGACAGGAGCACGTCACCGCTGCGCAAGCCGGCCTTCATTGCAGGGCTGTCGGGCGTCACCGCGGCCAGGCGGACCCCGCCAGCGGCCGGATTGGGCGCCATTACGATGCCAAGGCCCGGCCCGGAATGGCCTGGCGGGATTCCCGGATGACGCATCAGCATCTCGTCATCGCCTGCCATGCCGGGTCCGACGCGCTTGATGCGGATTTCCTTCCTCGGGCCATCGCCTTGTTCGGATCCGTCGCGTCCGCTCCAGCCGGCGTGCTCGCCCATGTCCTGCGGTCCCATGGGTGGGCCGCGGCGGATCACTACGCGGACATCGGTGTCCTCGCCCAGTTGCTTGCGACAACTCTTCGATGCGTTGGATCAGTCGGTCGATTTCGGCCCGCGCGGACTGTTGCTGCGCGGTCGGCGCCGCGGGCGCCTTCGACGCCCCCGGCGTCGCCGCAGCCGGTGCGACCTTGGCGGGTTCGGCCGCCTGTGCCGCGCCGACGGTGAGCACTGCGGCAATCAATGCGGAAAGCATTCTGATTTTCATGACATCTCCATTCGATTTGGTGCGGAAGGGATCAGTAGGTCGAGACCAGGGCGACATCGAAATTCCGGCCCTCGGCGGCCAGGTAATGACGAGATGCCTCCAGCGCGGCGACGCTGCGCAGCAACTGCAAGCGCTGCCGCCAGAGTTCGAGTTGCCGGTCGGGGTCGCGATTGGCTTCGATTTCGCTGTCGAGGGCGTGCAGCCGGTCGCCAAGTTCCAGGCTGAAGGCGGCGGCCGTGGCGCTACTGGCGCCGTCATCGCTGGCGACGTCGATCAGGCGCTCGAGCCTGGACGATTCGGACATCAACTCGTCCAGCTCGACACGCTGGGCGGCGGCAGCGGCGGTGGGATTCGGGTTGCTGGCCGGGACCGGCAAGCCGCGCGGCAACAACATGAGCGCCAGCAGACTCGCGGCAAGCGCGAGCGGCCAGCGCAAATTGCGCCGGTCGGGTTTGAGCCGCCTGGCCAGCGCCGGCCAGGCGCTGCGCGCCGGAGCCTCGATCGGCAGGTTGGCGAATGCCTGGCCCAGCGACAGGCCGGGCTGGCGAATTTCGTGGTCAGCCATGAGCAGCCACCTCCGTGTCCAGGTGCAGAAGGCTGCGCAACTTCCTGGTTCCTCGCGCCAGCTGCGATTTCGAGAAGGAAGCCGTCTTGCCCATGGCCAAGGCGATTTCCTCGTGCGTATAGCCCTCCGCGTGGTACAGCCAGAGGACGCTCCGGGTCGCTCCGGGCAGGCGATTCAAGGCCTGGCCCAGGATCGCGGCATCGGCGGCGCGTGGCGGCAGCAGCAGGTCCTGCGCGCTGAACTCCGCCTCGTCGAAGCCATCCTCGGCCAGGAAACGGCCGCGCCGGCGCAGCTGCATCAGCGACTCGTTGACCGTGATCTGGCGCAGCCAGCCCCAGAACGGGGAGTCGCCGCGGAATTCGCCAAGCCTGTCGAATAGTTTCAGCATCGTGTCCTGCAGGATGTCCTGGGCTTCCTCGCGTTGGCCGGTGAGCCGCAATGCGAGCGTGTAGACCGGCCGCTCGAACCAGCGATACAACTGCTCGAACGCCGCCGCCTCGCCGCGACGGGCGCGCGCGAGCAGGGTGTCGGGCACATCGATCGCGAAGGACGAGGGTGGGCTCACATTGACCATGGATGCAGCCGGGCGGAAAAGGGTCGCAGGCAATCGCGCGGGGGCAGGGCGCTTTCCTTATACTCCCTGCAATACAGCGCTGGAGCATGAACGATGGGTGGCCTGACCTTGTTGACCTACATTCTGGTGTTCGCCGGCGTGATCGTGCTGGTGAAGACGGTGCGCATGGTGCCGCAGGGCTTCGAATGGACCGTGGAGCGCTTCGGCAAGTACACCCATACGATGAGTCCCGGCCTGCACTTCCTGATGCCGGTGGCGCAGACGGTCGGGCGCAAGGTCAACATGATGGAGCAGGTGCTCGACGTCCCCAGCCAGGACGTGATCACCAAGGACAACGCGGTGGTGAAGGTCGACGGCGTGATCTTCTTCCAGGTGCTGGACGCCGCCAAGGCCGCCTACGAGGTGTCCAACCTCGAGCAGGCGACCATCGCCCTGGTCATGACCAACATCCGCACCGCCATCGGTTCGATGGACCTGGACGAGTCCCTGTCCAAGCGCGACGAGATCAACACGCGCCTGCTCAATGTGATCGACCATGCCACCGGATCCCTGGGGCATCAAGGTCAACCGGATCGAGCTCAAGGACATCCAGCCGCCGCGCGACCTGGTCGATTCCATGGCCCGGCAGATGAAGGCCGAGCGCGAGAAGCGCGCGCAGATCCTCGAAGCCGAGGGTTCGCGCGCGGCCGAAATCCTGCGCGCCGAAGGCGAGAAGCAGGCCGCCGTGCTGAAAGCCGAAGGCAAGCGCGAGGCGGCCTTCCGCGACGCCGAGGCGCGCGAGCGCCTGGCCGAGGCCGAGGCCAAGGCGACGGCGATGGTCTCGCAGGCCATCGCCCAGGGCAACGTCCAGGCGATCAACTATTTCGTCGCCCAGAAGTACATCGAGGCGCTCAAGGAATTCGCGACCTCGCCCAACCAGAAGTTGTTCATGCTGCCGATGGAGGTCGACCGGCGTGCTCGGCTCGCTGGCCGGCATCGCCGAGCTGGCCAAGGACAGCCTGGCCAAGACCCCGCCGCTGGTCGTCCAGCCGCCGCGCCAGGAGTCCTGAACCATGCGCGGGGAAGTGATCGCGTGGGCTTGCCTGGCGCTGGTGCTGATCGCCGCCGAGGTCATCGCCCCGGGCGTGTTCATGCTCTGGCTGGGCATCGCCGCGGGCGTGGTGTTCGCCATCGTGCTGCTGGTGCCGGGCATTCCGCGGCCATTGCAGGCGCTGGCGTTCATCGTGCTGTCCTTCGCCTTCATCGCCGTCTACCGCCGCTACTTCCGCAAAAGCGATGAACTGAGCGACCAGCCATTGCTCAATCGCCGGGCCGAACAGTTCGTCGGCAAGGTCTTCGTGCTGGATTCGGCCATCGTCAACGGCTTTGGCAAGATCAAGGTGGGCGATGCCCTCTGGACGGTCGCCGGCCCGGAGTTGGCGGCCGGATCGAGAGTCCGGGTGACCGCCGCCGACAGCATGGTGCTGACCGTGGTCCCTGCCGGCTAGCCGTCCCCGCGGCGTTCCGGTCTGCGATAATGGACGTCTTTCCCGCCGACCCGGATCGACGATGACCAAGCAGACCATCTACAACGCCACCCACCGCGCCCTGGGCGCCAAGATGGTCGACTTCGGCGGCTGGGACATGCCGATCCACTACGGCTCGCAGATCGAGGAGCACCACCAGGTGCGCCGCGACGCCGGCATGTTCGATGTCTCGCACATGACCGTGCTCGACCTGCACGGAGCCCAGGTGCGCGCCTTCCTGCGCAAGCTGATCGCCAATTCAGTCGACAAGCTGCACAAGCGCGGGCAAGGCGCTGTACTCGTGCATGCTCAATGAGTGCGGCGGCGTGATCGACGACCTGATCGTCTATTACCTGACCGAGGACTTCTTCCGGGTGGTGGTCAACGCCGCCACGCGCGACAAGGACCTGGCCTGGATCACCGCGCCAGGCGGCGCCGTTCGGCATCGACGATCAGCGAGCGACGCGACCTGGCCATGGTCGCGGTGCAGGGCCCGCATGCGCGCGAGAAGGTGCTGAGCCTGCTCTCGCCCGAGGCGCGCCAAGGCCGCCGGCAAGCTGGGCAAGTTCGTCGCCGTCGAAGGCCGACGGCATGTTCGTCGCGCGCACCGGCTACACCGGCGAGGACGGCTTCGAGATCATGGTGCCGGAGCGCGACGCGGTCGCGTTCTGGAACCGCCTGCTTGCCGCTGGCGTCAAGCCGATCGGGCTGGGCGCGCGCGACACGCTCCGGCTGGAAGCGGGCATGGCGCTGTACGGCCAGGACATGGATGAGGGCGTGTCGCCGCTCGAGGCGGGCCTGAGCTGGACCGTGGCGCTCGACGAGGATCGCGATTTCATCGGCCGTGCCGCGCTGGAAAAGCAACTGGCCGACGGCGTGCCGCGCCAGATGATCGGCCTGGTGATGGACGACAAGGGCGTGCTTCGCCACGGACAGGCGCGTGTTCGCCGCGTCGGGCCAGGGCGAAATCCTGTCCGGATCGTTCTCGCCCACGCTGGGCAAGGCCATCGCGCTGGCCCGGTCCCGGCCGGCGAACCGGGCAGCGTGCGAGGTGGACATCCGCGGCAAGCGGCTGCCGGTGCGCGTGGTGAAGTACCCGTTCGTGCGCGACGGCGCGGTCCAGGCCGGTGTGGACCCGTCGTCATCCCATGGCGGCTGAAAGCATCCGGCACTCCGGCTAAACTATCCCCGACCGGCTCCCGCCGAACCTTCTCCAATCCAATAGTTTCCGACCCCACCCAGACGAGTGCAGACATGAGCGAAATTCCCGGCGACCTGAAGTTCCTCAAATCCCACGAGTGGGCCCGCATCGAGGACAACGGGCAGGTGACGGTCGGCATTTCCGACCACGCGCAGGGCCTGCTCGGCGACCTGGTCTATGTCGAACTGCCGAGCGTTGGCGATGCCGTCACCCTGGGCAGCGCGGTCGCCGTGGTCGAGTCGGTGAAGGCCGCCTCTGACGTATACAGCCCGGTCTCCGGAAAAATCGTCGCGGTCAACACCGCGCTCGCCGACAAGCCCGAGACCATCAATGAAGACGCCTATGGCGAAGGCTGGATCCTGGTGCTCGAGCCGGACGACATGGACCAATTCAACGACCTGCTCTCGCCGGACGACTACGCCGAGCTCATCGAGGGCGAAGACCACTGAGTCCCGCCTGACCCAATCCTGCTCCGGCCGCCCTGTGCGGCCGGTGTGTTTTCCAGCGTAGCCCCGACCACCACAGCGAAGTCAGTCCAATGCCGTTCCTGCCGCATACCGAGTCAGACGTCCAGGCCATGCTCAAGGCCATCGGCGCCAACAGCATCGACGATCTGTTCGATGAGATCCCCGCCAACCTGATCATCAAGTCGCTGGCCAACGTGCCCGAGACCGCCAATGAGATGGAAGTCGTGCGCCTGATGAAAGCCCGCGCGAGCCAGGACGAGACCGCGCTGAATTTCGCCGGCGCCGGCGCCTACGAGCACCACATCCCGGCGGCGATCTGGCAGATCGTCGGCCGCGGCGAGTTCTACTCCGCCTACACGCCTTACCAGGCGGAGGCGAGCCAGGGCACGCTGCAGCTGATCTACGAATACCAGACCATGATGACCCGCCTGACCGGCATGGACATCAGCAATGCCTCCATGTACGACGGCGCGACCGCCGTGGCCGAAGCGGTGCTGATGGCCGAGCGCAGCCAGAAGAAAGGCGGCGCCCATCGGGTGCTGGTGCCGGAGTCCTTGCACCCGGCCTATCGGCGCACGCTCAAGGCGATCGTCGACATGCAGGGGATCGAGATCGTCACCCTGCCTTGCCCGGATGGTCGCCTGGACCTGGCGACGCTGGAAGCCGTGCAGGGCGAGTTCACCTGCCTGGTGATTCCGCAGCCGAACTTCTTCGGCGTGCTCGAGGAAGTCGACGCGCTGACCGACTGGGCGCAGGCGCGCGGCGCGCTGGCGATCGCGGTGGTCAACCCGATGTCGCTGGCCATGCTCAAGGAGCCGGGCCGCTGGGGCGAGCGCGGCGTGGACATCGTCTGCGGCGATGGACAGCCGCTGGGCGTGCCGATGTCGTCGGGCGGGCCGTACTTCGGTTTCCTGGCCTGCAAGAAGGAGATCGTGCGCAACATGCCGGGCCGGATCGTCGGGCGCACCACCGATCTCGACGGCCGCATCGGTTACACATTGACCCTGCAGGCGCGCGAGCAGCACATCCGTCGGGCCAAGGCGACCTCGAACATCTGCACCAACCAGGGCTTGCTGGTAACCGCTGCCACCATCTACATGGCGATCACCGGGCCGGAAGGATTGCGTCGCGTCGCCAGCGCGTCGGCCGCCAACCTGGCGGCGCTGCGCACGCGGCTCGAGAAGATTCCCGGCGTGCGCGCCCGTTTCCCCGCGCAGGCGCATTTCCACGAGGCCGCCTTCGAGTTGCCGAAGCCGGCGCACGCGGTGATCGCGACCCTCGCAGGGAAGCGGATCCTGGCTGGCTTCGACCTCGGACGCGACTTCGCGGGAATGGAAAACGTCCTGCTGGCCTGCACCACCGAAACCAAGAACGCGGCGGACATCGAGGCCTTCGCCCGGGCATTGGAAAGCGCGCTCGCCTGAGTCGCGCCAGCTCCGCCGACGGCGCCGAAAATCAAAAGTCCGCGACCGGAAGCGTCGCGGACTTTTTCATTTCCGGGTTTCGAGGCGGGAAAAAATCCGCGCAGTTTGGCGAAATCGGCATCTTCGCGGGCGGTTTTTTCCGCTTGGCGGAAAATCCATTTTCGGCGCCTTCGGCCGGCCGCCGACACCGTCGATGGAGCTGCGCGGAAATGCGCCGCGCGCGAATCGCGTTTTCCGGATTGCAACGCAATCCCGGTAAATAATGCATTTTTTTTTCCAACGCGTGAATTTTGCCGCTGCTGGTGCTCGCCGGAATCGAAGCCGCCGCCGCCGCCCCCGCCGCCGCCGGGGGGCGCCGGCCGAAAATTATTTTCGCAAAATAGTTGACATCGCAAAATCACGTGATTAGCTTTCGCCCAGCAGACACTTACTGCGGAAGAGAGTCATCACGAATCAGTCAACAACTCGCTACTCCAAGAAGACCTCTGCCCAGGACGTAGTTACGGTGGACACAGGATTCGCTTCCCCCGAAAAACGGTCCGCCACATCGCTGTACAACACCCCATTCCGCGCCCGGATCAGTAATGGTCCGGGCGTTTTCACGAGCGGCGCGAAGACGCCGCCAACCCATCCGCCGCATCGTTTCGACGCTGCTGCGGTGCGTCACGGAAATCATTCCGTGGCGGTGCCTTTGTGACTGGGCGTCCCAAAAGCCAACTGACGAGGAGTTGACCATGGCTACCAAGAAAGCTGCGAAAAAACCGGCCAAGAAGGCCGCTAAGAAAGCTGTAAAGAAGACTGCAAAGCGTCCGGCCAAGAAGGCCGCGAAGAAGACCGCCAAGAAGGCAGTCAAGAAGGTAGCGAAGAAGGCTGCCAAGAAGACCGCCAAGAAAGCTGCCAAGAAAGTAGCTAAGAAGCCGGCCAAGAAAGCGGCCAAGAAAGCTGCGAAGAAAGTAGCCAAGAAGCCAGCCAAGAAGGCTGCTAAAAAGGCTGCGAAGAAGCCGGCGGCCAAGAAGGCTGCCAAGAAGCCGGCAGCCAAGAAGGCTGCCAAGAAGCCGGCGGCAAAGAAGAAGGCTGCTAAAAAGCCTGCTGCCAAGCGCAAAGCGAAGGCTGCCCCGGCGATGCCGGCTGCGCCCGTCGCTCCCGCGATGTAATCAAGAAGCACCGATAGCTGTAATCTCGACTCTCTCCCCGTGTTGCCCAGGCGGGGAGAGAGACTTTCCCGGGTACGGAAGGTACCGAAAGAATCAAGCGCCGCAAGGCGCTTTTTTCTTGCCTGCAACAATGACTCGCGAGGCTCACTAGGCGCACGAGGCGCGGCGCCGCCGGGGGCTTGGTCTCGTGTTGCCCGTCATACAAAACATCCTGTTTTGTAAGACGGCCGCTCTAGGGGCCATCCATGGCCCGCTTCTACACGAGACCAGAGCCCCCGGCGTCCCCGCTAACGGAGTGGCGCTTGTGTCGGCGGTGTCCAGCCAAGGGCTCTTGAGTGCCGCTCGCGCTGACTGCAGGCTTATCTCACCTCTCAGTGGGTTCCACCGCTAGAGACGAACGCCGGCCATCGGATTGCAGATCCGCGACCGAGCGGGTTTGGCCGTCGGGTGCAGGGGTCATTGTTGGAGCGGGCCATGGATGGCCCCTACAGCGGCCGACTTAGAAAACATGGATGTTTTCTATGTCGGTGGACAATGACCCCTGCACCCGGCGGCCCCGACACTCGGCGGCCCGGAATCCCAGCGCCCCGTCCATTGCAGATCAGCGAAAACTCAGTCGTGCGACTCGTCGTCGTCGATGCCCAGCCAGTCCTTGGTCGGCAAACCCAGCACCCGATCCATGAAGCTCGGCAGCAGCCCCGAGGGCGCCGAGCTCTCGCTGTTCCATAGCACCACCAGGCCGACATCCTCGCCGGGCAGGAACGCGATCAGGCCGCGATAGCCCTGCACCGCGCCGCCATGGAAGATCATCGTGTGCCCGGAATAATTGAAGACCCGCCAGCCCATCGCATAGGAGGCGCCGTTGAGCCGCTCGCGCCGCCAGGGCGAGCCGCGGGTTTCGCCGGGCGTGTTCACCTCCGGCAGGTGGATCTGGTCGAGCATGGTCGGCGTCAGCACGTCCGGGCGATGGCCGGATTGGGCGATCAGCCACTGCGCCATGTCGTGGATGCTTGAATTGACTCCGGCCGCCGGAGGAACCCGGTAGTAGCTTTCCTTGGGCCGCACGGCGACCCAGCCGCCACGGCCGCGCACGTGCGGCCGCGCCCAGCTCGTGCTCGATTCCAGCGCCTCGCGGCCGTAGGTGCTGTTGTACATGCCCAGGGGATGGAAGATCCGCTTCTCGACCTGGTGCGAGTAGAAATCGCCAGTCGCGGCGAACACCAGGTCGCCGATCAGGCTGAAGGCGACGTTCTGGTAGGCATAGCAATCGCCGGGCGTGCAGGCCATCGGCGCATCGGACAGGCGCTCGGCCAGCAGCGGGAACGGTTCGTTGTTCTCGAGGTCGCGGTCATAGGTGTTGCGGGTCAGGCCGACGCGATGGCTGAGAATGTCGCGCACGGTCACCGTCTTGGCGCTGGCGTAGTCGCGCAGCTTGAAGGCGGGCAACTGGTTGATGATCGGGTTGTCCCAGCTCATCGCGTCCTCGGCCACCAACTGGGCGCTGAGCGTGGCGGCGAAGGCCTTCGAAAGCGAAGCCAGGCGAAATACCGTGTCGGTGGTCACCGGCTGGCTGCCTGGCGCGCCGGTCACGCCATAACCCTGCATCGAGACCACTTTGCCGTTCTGCACGATGGCTATCGCAAGGCCGGGCAATTTCTTCTGGGTCACCAGTTGCTCGGCCAGGTGCTGGACCTGTCGCGCGGAGACGCTGATGTCGGCGGTTCCCTTGCGCGCCGGGGGCGCAACGCTGGCCCGTGGGCTGGCTTGCCGGGTCGCGGCCGCGCTGTCGTCGAGCGAGAGCGCAGGCAGCAACGCCAGGGCGAGCAGGGCGGTCCAGCAGACTTTCTTGTGCGTCATGTCCAACGTATGCTTGGCGGGAAAGGCCCATTCTAGCGTGCACTCTGCACAACGGCCTGAATGAATGGGGGGTTCTGACCATGTTGACCGGACTTGTATTGCTTGGCTTGATCGTGGTGGCCGCGTTCTGGGCCGTCGGCATCTACAACGGCCTGATCACGGGCCGCAACGCCTACAAGAATGCCTTCGCGCAGATCGACGTGCAGCTGACGCGGCGCTACGACCTGATCCCGAACCTGGTCGAGGTCGGCCAAGGGCTACATGGCCCATGAGCGCGAAACCCTCGAGGCGGTGATCAAGGCGCGCGCCGCCGCCGTCAGCGGCCTGGCCGCCGCCAAGGCCGCCCCCGGCGACGCCGCCGCGATGCAGAAGCTTTCCAGCGCCGACCAGGGCCTGACCGGCGCGCTCGGCCGCCTGATGGTGGTCAGCGAGGCGTATCCGGACCTCAAGGCCAACCAGAACATGATGCAGTTGTCGGAAGAGCTGACCTCGACCGAAAACCGCGTCGCGTTCGCCCGCCAGGCCTTCAACGATTCGGTGATGTCCTACAACAACCGGCGCGAAGTGTTCCCGTCCAGCGTGGTCGCCGGCATGTTCAACTTCACGCCCGCGGCATTGCTTGAAATCACCGAGCCGGCCAAGCGCGAGGCGCCGAAGGTTTCCTTCTGAACTTCTTCGAACGCCAGGACAGCGCAAGGCGGCAGTCCAAGCGCCTGATCGTCCTGTTCGGCTCGCGGTGTTCGCCATCGTCGCGGCGGTCGACGTGGTGGTGCTGCTCGTGTCCGGCGGACGGCGGCGGGGGCCTGGTGTTCGCGACGCACCCTGGTCACGCTGGCCGTCATCGGTTGCGCCAGCCTGTTCCGCACCGCCTCGCTGCGGACCGGCGGCGCCGCGGTCGCCCAGCAGTTCGGCGCCACCGCCGTTCCCGAGGACACCACGGATTTCAACCTGCGCCGCCTGCGCAACGTGGTCGAGGAAATCGCCATCGCCTCGGGCGTGCCGGTGCCGCAGATCTTCGTGCTCGAGCAGGAATCGGCGATCAACGCCTTCGCCGCCGGTTACGCGCCCAGCGATGCCGCGATCACCGTCACCCGCGGCGCGCTGAACCGGCTGAACCGCGATGAGCTGCAAGGCGTGATCGCGCACGAATTCAGCCATGTGCTCAACGGCGACATGCGCCTGAACATCCGCCTGATCGGATTGCTGTTCGGCATCCTCGTGCTGGCGATCATCGGCCGCCAGATCCTGGCGAACAGCCGCTTCAGCCGCTCCAAGGACGGCGCTCCGCTGGTCGCCGTCGCGATCGGCCTGCTGGTGATCGGCTACCTGGGCCTGTTCTTCGGCCGCCTGATCAAGGCCGGCGTCAGTCGCCAGCGCGAATACCTGGCCGACGCCTCGGCGGTGCAGTTCACCCGGCAGAGCCGCGGCATCGCCGGCGCGCTGAAGAAACTGGCCGGGTTGCCCGACGGATCGAAGCTTGGCAACGCCGACGTCGAGGAAGTCAGCCACATGCTGTTCGGCGAAGGCCTGAAGTTGTCCAGCCTGATGGCCACGCATCCGCCCTTGCTCGATCGCATCAAGGCACTCGAGCCGAGCTTCAAGGCCGACTCGCTGACCGAACTCAGCGCCCGCTGGCAGATGCATCCGCCGGTCGGGCTGGATGAAGACTCGCGCTGGGCCTGGGGCCCACTGACAGCAGCGACTTGCCGGCAGGCACAGCCAGTTGCCGATCACGCCCGCCAGGCGTGATCGCCCAGGTCGGCGCGCCGAAGGGCGATGACTACCGGCGGGCCGAGACGATCAACGAGGCGATTCCCGAGGTGTTGCAGCGCGCCGCGCGGCACCAGGCGGATGTGGTGCCGATGCTGCTTGGGCCTCCTGCATGCGCCGCCCGGGAGTGTGCGCGATGCCCAGCAATTCGAGCTGCGCGCGCGCACCGACGTGCAGCACCGCCGAGCAGGCGCTCGACTACGCCGATCGCATGGCCGATCTCAACCCCATGCTGCGCCTGCCTCTGGCCTCGCTCGCGTTTCCGCTGCTTGCGGCGCCGGCCGCGGCCGGAGCTGCAGACACTTCACTGGACACCGTGTTCGCGCTGGTGCATGCGGATGGCGAAGTCAGCCTGTTCGAGTATTGCCTGGGCCGGCTCCTGCAAACCCAGGTGGCCGAGTCACTGGATCCGTCGCGCGCCTGGGTGCCCGGCAGGAAACGCCTGGCCGATGTCACCGCCCAGGCGGTGACCTTGCTCGCGATCGTGGCCGCAGCCGGCCACCGCAACCCCGCCGATGCTCCGCGCGCCTACATGGCCGGTCTCACCCGCGTGTTTCCGCGCCTGAACGCCGCCTACGCGCCACCGGCGAATACGCTGGCCGCGCTGGACGAAGTCCTGCCCGCGCTGGATGCGCTGCAGCCGCTGGGCAAGGAACTGCTGATCGAGGGACTGGTCGCCGCGATCAGCCACGATGGTTTCGTCACGGTCGCCGAGTCGGAGTTGCTGCGCACTGTCTGCGCGTCCCTGCATTGTCCGTTGCCGCCGATGCTCGAGCGGGCGGAGTCGCGCCCGGCCTGAGCCAGTCGGACCCAGCCGGCCCCGTCGGGCTCAGACCAGCCCGGTGGCGTAGTAGACGCCGATGACGACGAAGACCGCCGCGGTCTTGATCAGCGTGATCACGAAAATATCCTTGTAGCTTTGCCGGTGGGTGAGGCCGGTCACCGCCAGCAGGGTGATGACGGCGCCGTTGTGCGGCAGCGTATCCATGCCGCCGCAGGCCATCGCCGCGACGCGATGCAGGACCTCCAGCGGGATGCCCGCCGCGTTCGCGTTCTGCACGAAGGTGTCGGCCATGGCGGCGAGCGCGATGCTCATGCCGCCCGACGCCGAGCCGGTGATGCCGGCCAGCGCGGTCACGGTGACCGCTTCGTTGACCAGCGGATTGGGGATCGCCCTGAGCGCGTCGGCGATCACGCAGGAAGCCGGGCAGCGTGGCGATGACGGCGCCGAAGCCGTATTCCGACGCCGTGTTCATCGAGGCCAGCAGCGCGCCGGCCGATCGCCGCCTTGCTGCCTTCGGCGAATCGTCGCGATCACCGGCTTCCAGGCGAACACGAGCACGGTGAGGATGCCGAGCAGCAGCGCGCCCTCGACCGCCCAGATCGCCGCGACCTTGGAGATTTCCTGGGTCACCGGCTTGGCTCGCCGATGACCGGCGAGCAGTGAATTCGTGGCTGTCGCCGTAATAGCGCGGGATCAGCTGGTGAACACGCTTGTTGCATCACGCCGACCAGCACCAGCGGCAGGATCGCGATCAGCGGGTTGGCCAGGCTGTCTCGGTCGAACGGCTCCGGCTCGTTGAGCAGGTCGGTGCCGTAGCCCTCGCTTGCGCGCCTGCGCCGCGCGGCGGCTGCCACTCCAGGTAGCTCATGCCCGCGGCAAGGATGAAGACGCGCCGATGCAGCCGAGCCACGGCGCCGCCCAGGTCGTCGGTGCCGAAGAACGTGGTCGGGATGATGTTCTGGATCTGCGGCGTGCCCGGCAGCGCGTCCATGGTGAAGGTGAACGCGCCGAGCGCGATCGTCGCCGGGATCAGCCGCTTGGGATGTCGCTCTGGCGGAACATCTCGGCCGCGAACGGATAGACCGCGAACACCACCACGAACAGCGACACGCCGCCATAGGTGAGCAGCGCGCAGACCAGCACGATCGACAGCATCGCCCGCTGCGGCCCGACCAGCCGGATGACGGCCGCGACGATCGACTTGGAGAAGCCGGACAGCTCGATCAGCTTGCCGAAGACCGCGCCGAGCAGGAAAACCGGGAATAAAGCTTCACGAAGCCGACCATCTTCTCCATGAACAGGCCGGTGAACATCGGCGCGACCAGCGCCGGGTCGGTCAGCAGCACGGCGCCGAGCGCGGCGACCGGCGCGAACAGGATGACGCTGTAGCCGCGGTAGGCGACCAACATCAGGAAGCACAGCGCGGCCAGCACGATCACAAAGGCCATGCCTTCGTTCCTTCCATTGGTTGTAGCGCGGAAGTGTCGGCAATGCGCGGCGGCAGGCACACTGTACCAAGGTACAAGTGCGGCGCGCGGAGACGAGCCCTAGGCTGCAATGCAATTCGGCCAGCCGGTCGTCTACCGCTTTTCAAAGGGGAGCACATGAAGCGCAATCATCTCAGTCTGGCCATCGGCCTGATTCTTGGCCTGTCGGTGACTGCACATGCGCAGGACAGCGACGGCCACCGCCAGCGCCGACGAGGACAAGGCCGCCGCGGAAAAGACAAGGACCACCACGCTCGACCAGGTCACCGTGACGGCGCGCCGCCGCGAAGAGACCCTGCAGGACGTGCCGGTCGCCGTGACCGCGTTCACTCCGGAGACCCTCGAAGAGCTCAATATCCGCGATCTGGGCGACCTTGACGCGCAGGTGCCGAACCTGACCATCTACGCCGCGCGCGGCAGCAACACCACGCTTACCGCCTACATCCGCGGCATCGGCCAGTCCGATCCGCTCTGGGGCGTCGATCCGGGCGTGGGCATCTACCTGGACGATGTCTACATCGCGCGTCCGCAGGGCGGCTTGCTCGATGTGTTCGACGTCGGCCGGATCGAAGTGCTGCGCGGCCCGCAGGGCACCCTGTATGGCAAGAACACCGTCGGCGGCGCGATCAAGTACGTCTCGCGCGCTCTGTCCGACCGAGACCGAGGGCTATGCCGAAGTCGGACCGCCGGCAACTATGGCGAGGCGTCGATTTCAAGGCGGCCGTCGGCGGCAGCTGGGCAACGGACGTGACGCATCGGCCGCCTGGCTGCGGCCAGCCTGACCCGCGACGGCTTCGGCGAGAACATAGTCACCGGCGTGGATGTCAGCGACAAGGACACCAAGGCGATGCGCCTCACGCTGGGTTTCTTCCCGGACGTACGAGCGTCTCGACATCGAGTTCGAGTTCGACTAGACCGTCGACAACTCCGGCGTGCGCGGCGCGCAGATGCTGGCCGCCAATCGCTTCGTCCCGGGCCTGTCCAGCCGCTGGATGACCGCTACGACGTGCGCAGCGGCTTCTACCCGGACAACGACACCACGATGCAGCGGCGCGTCGTTCATCGTGAACTGGCGTGCCAGCGTCGATCTGGTCGCTGAAATCGATCAGTGCCGCGCGCAAGTCCGATACCGAGACCGAGATCGATTTCGACACCCTGCCGCAGCGCATCGCCGACGTGCATGCCGGCTACCACGACACGCAGCTCAGCCAGGAATTCCAGGCGGCGTTCGACGGCGGCGGCAAGTCCGCGGCGTACTCGGCATTTACTGGTTCGATGGCAGCGCCGGCGGCCTGGTCCAGAATATCTTCCTGAAGGCGCAGCATCCCGCCGTTCTTCCCCAATCCGCCGGGCGCGGGTTTTCCGGGCCTGTTTGGCGACCACCCGCGGCATCGTGTATACCACGAGCATCGCCGCTCTACGGCGACTGGACCTATAGCTTCACCGACAAGCTCAAGCATCAGTGGCGGCGCTGCGCTGGACCCAGGAGGAAAAATCGGCCGTCGTGCTCAACCAAGCCTTCACCAATGGCACCTTCTCGCACGTCGACCGCGATCGCTGGCCGACTTCGACAAGAAGATGACCTTCACCAACCTTCGCCCAAGATCTCGCTCGACTACAAGCTCAACGATGAACACCTTGCTGTACGGCCTGCTTGTCGCGCGGCTTCAAGTCCGGCGGCTACAACATCCGCGCCAGCGCCTTGCCGATCACCCAGGAGCCCTATGACGACGAGCAGGTGGACAGCTTCGAAGTCGGCAGCAAGATGGGCTTCCTCGACGACCGGATGTTCCTGAACCTCGCCTACTTCTACAACAAGTACAAGGACATCCAGTTGTCGGTGTTCACCTCCTGCGTGGTGGGCAACGTCACCGATCTTCTGCGGCGACTTCACCAACGCCGGTAAGGGCACTGTGCAACGGCCTCGAAGTCGGAATTGCAGTTGCGACCGACCGAGCACTGGTTCATCAGCGGCAACCTGGCCACGCTCGACGCCAAGTACGACGAGTACATGTTCAAGGGCTTCAACATCGCCGACCAGCAGGAATTCACCAACGCCCCGGATTTCTCCGGCGCGGTGAATGTCGAATACCGCACTGCCGGTGGGCGACGAGCGGCGACCTGAGCTTCCGCGCTCAGCTACAGCTACCAGAGTTCGAGTCATGGCCACCACCGAAGTGACGATCGATCCGGTGACCCACGCGTGGTCGATGCCGATCACCCAGGATGGCTATGGCCTGCTCGGCGCCGGCGTCATCTGGAAGACCGGCGGCCCCTGGACGGTCTCGCTGCAGGGCAGCAACCTGGCTCGACGAGGAGTACCTGACCACCGGTTACGTGATTCCCTCGACTGGCGTGCGCACCGGTTTCTACGGCAACCCGCTGCAGTTCACCTGTCGGCGCGTTACGAGTTCTGAGCCAGGTTGATGGGTCGCAGTCCGAACGGGCCGCGCAAGCGGCCCGTTGTCTTTTCCGCGCCGTGACGCTATCCTGCAGACCGTGCCCCATGCAGGCTGAATGATGCTCAGTGATCCGCTGGTCCTAGTCGCCGCATTGCTCTGGCTGGGCCTGCTGTTCGGCGCCGCCATCTGGGCCGAGCGGCGGCCGCAGCTCGCTGGGTCCGTACTGGCCGATCGTGTACAGCCTGTCGCTGGCGGTGTACTGCACCTCGTGGACCTTCTATGGCACGGTGACCCAGGCGCAGCGCTCGGGCTGGCCGATCCCGCCGACCTTCATCGGCACCATCCTGCTTTATGCGTTCGGTTTCGGCTTCCTGCGCCGCCTGCATCGAATCGCGCGCGAACAGAATTCGACCTCGCTGGCCGACCTGGTCGCCACCCGGCTTGGCAAGAATTCCACCCTGGCGGCGATGATCACCTTCGTGGCCGTGCTCGGCATCATTCCGTACATCGCGCTGCAGCTGAAGGCGGTGACGATGAGCTACGGGCATGCTGCACCGCGAACACGGCCCAGGTGCGCGCCTTCGCCGTGGCAGGACAGCGCGCTCTACATCGCGCTGGCGATGGCGCTGTTCGCGATGCTGTTCGGCACCCGCCGCGCTTCGGCCAGCCGAGCACAACCGCGGCCTGGTGCATGGCCATGGCGCGTGGAATCGCTGCTCAAGCTGGGCGCCATGCTGGCGCTCGGCGTTTTCGTCTGGACCGGCCCGGCGTGGCCGCGCGATCCCGCGCGCATCGATCCTGCCGATGACGGCGCCGGCGGTGGATTCCTCGGCGCTGATCCTGCTCGGCGCGTTGGCCATGCTCACCCTGCCGCACCAGTTCCATGTCGGCGTGGTCGAGTGCGCGAGCGAGCGCCACCTGCGCACCGCGCGCTGGCTGTTTCCGCTGTACATGTTGCTGATCGCGCTGCCCATCCTGCCCCTGGCGCGCGCCGGCGACGCCCTGCTCGGCGCCGCTCGGCGTGCCGCTCCGACCTGTACGTGCTGGCCCTGCCGCTGTCGCAGGGCCACGAGGGCTGGCGCTGATCGCGTTCCTTGGTGGCTTCAGCGCCGCCACCGGCATGGTGATCCTGGCCACGCTGGCGCTGACGTGATGATCGGCAATCACTGGCTGACGCCGTGCTGGTTGCGCGGCGCCGTGGGCCAGGGCACGCCGGCGAGGGCGGCGACCTGCGCGGCGCCGTGCTGATGCAGCGCCGGGTCGGCATCCTGGCCGTGGTGTTGCTGGCCTGGGCCTATAGCCGCGCCATCGCCGGCAACGATGCGCTGGCCGATATCGGCGCGGTTTCGTTTTTCCGGGCTGGCGCCGCTCGCGCCCGCCGTGTCGCCTTTCGCGTCTGGCGCCCACAGGCACGCCGCGCGCGGTGATGCTGGGCCTGCTGTGGGCCTCGCTGTCTGGACCTGGGCCTTGCTGGTGCCGGCGTTCGCGGAGGGCTCGGCGGACCAGCGCTGGTTGCGCGACGGTCCCTCTCGTGCTCTGTGGTGGCTCGCGCCCGACCGTCTGCTCGGGCTGGATCGATTGGAGCCGCCTCGCCCGCGCCGTGTCGCTCAGCCTGATCGCCGGCAACGCTGGTCACCTTGCTGGATGCTGTCGCGCCGTCGCGCCGGAGCGGCCGTGCGCGGGCCAGTTTCGCCCGGGCCAGCGATTGCAGGAAATCGCGGCGCGCTTCCTGCCCGAGGACCAGGTGCGCCGGCCTGCTGGAGCCGGCGAATTGTCCGACGCTGCTCGCGGCCGATGCCGCGCGCAGCGCACGTCGAGCGCGAACTGGCGGCGGTGCTCGGCGCCGCGTCGGCGCGCCTGCTGCTCGACGCCGCCCGCCGCGAGCAGGGCGCGACCTCGATACCGTGGCCACCATCGTCGGCGAAGCGTCGCAGGCGCTGCGCTTCAACCAGCGGGTACTGGAAGCCGCGCTGCAGAACATGAGCCAGGGCATCAGCGTGGTCGATTGCGAGCTGCGCCTGGTCGCCTGGAATCCGCGCTACGCCGAGTTGTTCGATTATCCGGAGCTGCTGCGGGTCGGCGTGCCGGTCGCGGAATCTGCTTGCGCCACAATGCCGCGCGCGGCCTCGGGCCAGGGATGCGCTGGCGCGCTGAGTCGAGAAGCGCATCGCCCACATGCGCGCCGGCACGCCCTATGTCGCCGAGCGGCGCTTTCCGGCGACAGCGTGGTGGAGATCCGCGGCAATCCGATGCCCGGCGGCGGCTTCGTCGCCACCTTCACCGATGTCACCGCCTTCCGCCGCGCCGAGGCGGAGCTCAAGGGCATCGCCGAGACGCTCGAGCAACGGGTGGTCGGAGCGCACCGCCGAGTTGGAGGGCGCCAAGCGCAGAGGCCGAGCGCGCCAATCGCGCCAAGACGCGCTTCCTGGCGGCGGTCAGCCACGACCTGGCGCAGCCGCTGAATGCGGCCCACCTGTTCACCCATGCCCTGGCCCAGCAACTCGAGCACCCGCAATATCGCGACGCGGTGGACAATATCGACGGCGCGCTGGGTTCGGCCGAGAGCCTGCTGGCCGGCCTGCTCGATATCTCCCGGCTGGATGCCGGCGGCATGGCGCCGAACGTCGCAGGCGGTTCTCGATCGACGTGTGCTGCGAGCCCTGGCCACCGAGTTCGGCGTGCTGGCGCGGCAAAAGTGGCTTGCGCTGCACTACGTGCCTTCGCGCGCGTGGGTGCGCAGCGATCCGCAGCTGTTGCGCCGCGTGCTGCAGAACTTCCTGGCCAACGCGGTTCGCTATACCAGCTCCGGCCGCATCCTGCTGGGCTGCCGACGTCATGGCGACGAGCTTGCCGATCGAGGTCTGGGATACCGGCCCGGGCATCGCTGAAGCCGACCAGCAGCTGATCTTCGAGGAATTCCGCCGGCTCGATCGCCGGCGGCAGCAGGGCCTGGGCCCGGGCTGGCGATCGCCGATCGAATCACGCGCCTGCTCGGCCATCGGCTGCAGCTGCGCTCGCGTCCCGGCCACGGCGCGATGTTTTCGATCAGCGTGCCGCGCGCGCCGGTCGCACGCCGGCGTTGGCGGCACCGCCGGCGGCAGCCGCGGCGCGCGCCGCGCAGCCGGGTGCTGGTGGTGGACAACGACCTGGAAGTGCTGCGCGCGATGCAGGCGCTGCTGGCCGGCTGGCAATGCGAAGTGCTGGCCGCACGCGACGCCGGCGAAGCGCGAGCGGCTGGTGGCGAACGCACCGCCGGACATGCTGCTGCTCGACTTCCACCTCGACGGCGGGCAGACCGGCCTGATGCTTCGCGAACGCCTGCGGACCGGTCATGCCGGAGCGTCCTTGCGTGATCATCACGGCCGACCACAGCGAGGCGGTGCGCATGGCCGTGATGAGCGCCGGTTGCCAGCTCCTGTACAAGCCGCTGAAGCCGCTTGCGCTGAAGTCGGTGATGGCCCGATTCCTGGCCGCGCGCGACACCGCCTGAGGTTCAGTCGCCGTCGATCGCCGAGCGGCTCGAATCGGACAACTCCAGCGAGCGCAACAGCACGCCGGCCTGGGTGCGATTCCTGACGCCGAGTTTCTCGAAGATCGCGCTCATGTGCGCCTTCACCGTCCGCTCCTGGATGCCGAGCTCGTCGGCGATCTGCTTGTTCAGCCGGCCGTCGGCGACGCGGCGTCAGCACCTTGAATTGCTGCGGGCTCAGCGCCGACAGTTTGGCGGCGATTTCGCGGTCCGAGCGCGGATGGCGCTGGCGGCGCCGACGGCATCGCGAAGTCCGGCGGCAGCCATTCCTCGCAGTTGAGGACCGCGCGCAATCCGGCCTGCAGCGCATTGAGGTCGGCGCGCTTGGTCAGGTAGCCGGTGGCGCCGTAGGACAGCGCGCGCCGGATCGTCGTCGGATCGTCGTGCGCCGAAATCATCACCACCGCCACGCCCGGATGCTCGGCGCGCAGCGAGGCCAGTCCCATCAGCCCATGGCTGCCGGGCATGTGCAGGTCCAGCAGCACCAGGTCGGTATCGGGTCGCTTGTTCAGCGCGGCGAGCGCGGCCGGCATGTCCTCGGCTTCGTTGATTTCGGCTTCGGGCAATACGCCGCGCACCGCCTGGGTCAGGGCCAGGCGATACAGCGGATGGTCATCGGCGATCAGCAGTCGGGTCATGCGGCAATACTAGGCGCATCCCTGCGCGTCGGCTTCAGTCGCGTTCCATTCACTGGGTCGTCCAGCCGCCGTCGACCGGTATCGCGCTGCCGGTGAGGTTGTGCGCGGCAGGGCGGCAGAGCCAGAGCGCCAGTTCGGCGATTTCCCCGGGCAGCGACATCCGCAGGCTGGGCTGCTTCTCGCCGAGCAAGGCGCGCATGGCGTCGTCGCGGTCGCCGCCCAGGGCCAGTGCGCGCGCGGATGATCTGCGGTTCGATCAGGGGCGTCTCGACCCAGCCCGGACAGATGCAGTTGACGGTGACGCCGCCGCTGGCCCGCGACCCGGCGCTGGCGTACTCGATGGCCGCGGCCTTGCTCAGTCCGATCAGGCCGAACTTGCTGGCGATGTAGGGCGCCTTGTTGATCGAGGCGATCAGGCCATGCACCGAGCCGATGTTGATCACCCGCCCATAGCCGCCTGCGGCCATCGCCGGCAGCGCAAGGCGCATGGTGTGGAAGGCGGCGCTGAGGTTTATCGCCAGGATCGCATCCCAGGCGTCGACCGGCATGTCGGCGATCGGCGACGTGTGCTGGATGCCGGCGCAGTTGACCAGGATTTCCGGCGCGCCCCACGCGGCGCATGCGGCCATCATGGTTTCGATGGCGGCGCTGTCGCGCAAGTCGGCGGCGAAATGGCGCGTCTCCGGCGCGCCGGCGGCAGCGACATCGGCGAGCGCAGCCGGCGACCTGGGCAGCGTCGCCGAGGCCGCTGATGGCGACGCGTGCTCCGGCCTCGGCCAAGGCGCAAGCGATGGCCAGGCCGATTCCCGACGTGGCGCCGGTGACCAGTGCGGTTCGGCCGTCGAGGAAGCGGTCGGACATGGGAATTTCGCCTCGTGGATCTCAGGAGAGCACGGTAGCAGGGGCGTTCCGACGCGGCAGTCGTACCAAAGTACGATGCTGGCGCGCCTGCGCGCTTGCTAAGGTGGCGCCATGAGTAAAAATCGATTCACTGCTTCGCTGCCGCTGGCGGCCGCCATCGCGCTTACCGGTTGCGCCACCGCGTCGACTCAGGACCGGGAAACCTGGCCTTCCTGGTTTCGCCGATCGCGCAACAGGCGCACCGCGTCGACGACGACCTGCTCACCGCCGGCTTGGCGCCGATGGCCTCGAGGAATCCGCTACCACCGGCATTCGCCGACCCGGCCAATCCGAGTCCTGCCGAGCTCCGGCGTCGCGCCATCTGGAACAACTGGCGCGGCATCGCCGACCTGGCGCCCGGTGGCGGCTATGGCGAGTTGTACGGCTCCCTGCGCCCGGTGCCGGGTCGCGAGTTCCATGCGCTGGCGAAGCTGCCTGGCGCGAGGCAGCCGCATCGCGTGATGCTGCAACTGCCCGATGATTTCGACGCCGGCAAACGCTGCATCGTGGTGACCGCATCGTCCGGTTCGCGCGGCATCTACGGGGCGATCGCGCTTGCCGGCAGTTGGGGTCTAACCCACGGCTGTGCGGTGGCCTATACCGACAAGGGAGCGGGCACCGGTTTTGTCGACACCGCCACCGGGCAGGGCGCGAAGCTGGATGGAACGCGTGGTGCGGAATCCGACCTGCTCGAGTTCAGCGCGCCGCGCGCTGCCTGCTGACGGTCCCGCGCCGATCGCGGTCAAGCACGCGCACTCGGGCGACAACCCTGAAGCGGATTGGGGAAGGCATGTCAGGCAGGCGGCGCAGTTCGCGTTGCAGGTGCTCGACTCGGTCTACCCGGAGAGCGGTCCATTCACTTTCGCCAATACCCGGGTGCTCGCGGTGGGAGTTTCCAACGGCGGCGGGGCGGTGTTGCGCGCGGCGGAATTGCCGGGCGACTGGCTGGATGGCGTAGTCGCCGTTTCACCGAATATCACTCCGGCCGATGGCGGTCGCGCGCTTTTACGACTACGTCTCCGAGGCGGCGCTGCTGATGCCCTGCGCGCTGAACGCCGACGCCTTCGATGGCGTTCGCCTTCGCGCGCCCCGGCGGCGCCAGGCCGGCGGCCGCCGCCGTTCGCTGCGCATCCCTGCAGGCCGCCGGCATCCTGAATCCGGGCACGCCTGCGCAACAGGCGGAGGAAGCTGCGCGCGTTGCTCCACGCCGGTGGCTGGACCGACGAGGTCGATCGCAGCCGGATCGATCAGCACCGCCTTCGATTTGTGGCGAGCCGTGGCGGTGACCTACGCCGCTTCGTACACCCGCGCATCGGCAACCGACATGCCCTGCGGCTACTCCTTCCAGGCCATGGACGCGAAGGGTCTGGCGCGTCCCCGAGCGCCGCCGAGCAGGCCGCCTGGTGGAGCGATTCTCTGGAATTCCGCCGGGCGCCGGCGTCGGCATCCACGACAGCCTGGCCGCTGGCGACGATCCGCTGTTGCCCGGCCTGCGCTGCCTGCGCGGGCTTTTCTGGGGCAAGGCGAGCTCGCCGATCGCCTGAGGGAGGGCGTTGCCGCGACTCGCGCCGGGCTGCCCGGACCGGCCTGCCCGTGCTGGTGATCCATGGCGCCGACGACGGACTGGTGCCGGAAGCGTTCAGCGGCGGCGCCTATGCGCAGTGGGCCAAGTCGGCCGGACGCGATGTGCGTTACTGGAAAGTCGCCAATGCCCAACACTTCGACGCCTTCCTGGGCTTGCCGGCGCTTGGTTCGAACTACGTGCCGATGTTGCCTTACGCCTATCGCGGACTGGATGCGATGTGGTCACACCTTGCTCGCGGGCAAGCCGCTGCCGGGCGATGCCCGCATCGCCACGATCGAAAAGGCAATTGGGCGCCAGCCGGCCTGGCGCCGCTGACTTCGGAAAATCTCGGCCAGATGCCCTGAGTCGGCCGGCCGGGCGGCCGAGCTCAGAGTTTCTTGCCGCGAATCAGGTCGGCCGGCGCGTTCGGCGATCATCATCGTCGGCGCGTTGGTGTTGCCGCCGATCAGCTTCGGCATCACCGAGGCGTCGACCACGCGCAGGCCCTCGACGCCGCGCACGCGCAGCTGCGGATCGACCACCGCATGCGGATCGTCAGCGCTGCCCATCCTGCAGGTGCCGACCGGGTGGTAGATGGTCTCGGCCTTGCGCCGGACGAAGTCGGCGAGCGCGGCGTCGTCCTGCGACGCTGGCGCCGGGAAACAATCTCCTCGCCGCGATACGGCGCGAAGGCGTGCTGGGCGAAGATCTGGCGCGACAGGCGCACGCACTCGACCATCATCTTCATGGTCGTAGCCGTCGGCATCGCTGAGGTAGCCGGCGTCGATGCGGACCTTGTCGGCCGGCATCGTTGCTGGCAAGCGACACGCGGCCGCGGCTGCGCGGGCGCAGGAAGCAGGCATGCAGCGTGTAGCCGAAGCCGGGCAGCTGGTTGCGGCCGTGGTCGTCCAGCTGCGCCGGCACGAAGTGGAACTGGATGTCCGGCCGCGCGTCCTCGGCCAAGCGCGAGCGCAGGAAGCCGCCGGTCTCGGCGATGTTGCTGGTGCCCGGACCCTGCTTGAGCAGGTAGTACTGCAGCCCGATCAACAAGGTCGTTGGTGCTTGTCGTAGGTGATCGGCTGCGTGCAGCGCTGCATGGTGCAGACGTCGAGATGGTCCTGCAGGTTGCCGCCCACGCCCGGCAGCGTCGACGCGCACTTCGATGCCGTGCTGGCGCAGATGCGCCGGCCGGACCGATGCCGGAGAGCATCAGCAGTTGCGGCGAATTGAGCGCGCCGCCGCAGAGGATCACCTCCCGGCGCGCGGCCTGGCGCAGAAGGCGTCCTTGCCGCCGAGCTGAGTAGACCACGCCGTTGGCGCGGCCGTTCTCGAACAGTCACCCGCGGCACGGTCGCGCCGGTGACGACTTTCAGGTTCTTCGCGCGACCTTGCCGGCTTGAGATACGCATCGGCGCGCTGGAACTGCGCGAGCCACCGCGGGTGGTGGTCTGGTACCAGCCGAAGCCGTCCTGGTCGTCGCCGTTGAAATCGTCGGTGAGCGGCATTCCGGCCTGGTGCGGCGGCTTCGATGAACACCGGCGACAGCGGATTCTGGTAGCGCGGATCGGAGACGCCCAGCGGGCCGTCGCCGCCATGCAATTTGCTCGGCGCCGCGGCTGTTGCCTTCCGAGCGCTTGAAGTAGGGCAGCACGTTGTCCCAGTACCAGCCTTCGGCGCCGAGCTCGTCCCATTCGTCGTAGTCGCGCGGGTGGCCGCGGATGTAGCACATGGCATTGATCGAGCTGGAGCCGCCCAGCACCTTGCCGCGCGGCCACCACAGGCTGCGGCCGTGGAGCCGCGGCTCGGGCGCCGTGCTGTAGTCCCAGTTCACGCCCTTCTGGCCGACCAGCTTGGCCATGCCCGCGGGCATGTGCACGAACGGATTCCAGTCGCTCGGGCCTGCCTCGAGCAGCAGCACGCTGGCATTGCGGGTCCTCGCTGAGCCGATTGGCCAGCACGCAGCCGGCGGAGCCGGCGCCAACGATGATGTAGTCGTACACAATTCTGTCTTTATTCGGTATGGAGGCGAGGCTAGGCCGCCAGTCTAGAGCATTTGCTCGACCTGCCCGGCTGGCGGCAGGGACGGGCTTTGGCTATTGTGCGGCGTCACCCGCGGGATTCACATGAACGAACCGATGGCCCTGTCGCAAAAGGCGATCCAGTTGCGGGCGGCCTTGCGGGATTTCCCGCCGCTGCTGTGGTCGTTCCTGTATTTCTTCTTCCTGCTGACCGGCTATTACGTGCTGCGGCCGGTCCGGGACGCGATGGGCGCTGCCGACGTGGAGGCGGTGTTTTCGCCGGGGATGATTGCCTGGTTCGCCGCGCGCGGCATTGCCCTGGGCGACTTCACGCTGCAGGCATTGTTCACTGGCACCTTCATCTGCATGGTGCTGCTGCAACCCGTGTATGGCTGGCTGGTCAGCCGATTCCCGCGCCGCGTGTTCCTGCCGGCGGTGTACCTGGGATTCATCGCCTGCCTGGTTGGCTTCTATGTGGCCTTTCGCTGGGAGACGCCCGGGCGGGGCGCGGTCTTCTTCATCTGGGTGGCGGTGTTCAACCTGTTCGCGGTGTCGGTGTTCTGGAGCTTCATGGCCGATATCTTCAGCAACGCCGAGGCCAAGCGCGTCTACGGCTACATCGGCGCCGGCGGCACGCTGGGCGGACTGACCGGCCCCTGGCTCACGAAGAGCCTGGTGGTCGGCCTGGGCGTGGCCAACATGATGTGGGTGTCCGTCGCCTGCCTCGCGATCTGCCTGGTCTGCATCATTCGCCTGGGCGGATGGGCCAGGCAGGTGGAGTTGGTGCGCGGCCGCTCCGACGATGCGGCGATGGGCGGGGACATCCTGGAAGGCTTGCGCTCGATCGCCCGCGATCCCCTGTTGCGCTGGCTGGCGGTGCTGATGTTCTTCGGCGTAGGCGTGGGTACGTTGCTTTACAACCAGCAGCGGGAGATCGCCAAGCTGGTGCTGGAAGACGAATTCCGCACGCGTTTCTATTCCAACCTGGATTTGTGGATCAATTGCCTGACCTTGCTGATCCAGGTTTTCCTCACCCGGCGCGTGCTGACCACCTATGGCGTGGGGCCGGCCTTGATGATTCCGGCGCTGGCGGTGCTGGCCGGCTACGCGCTGCTGACCGCCTCGCCGCTGCCGATGCTGGTCGCGATGGTGCAGGTGGCGACCCGGGCCGGCGAATTCTCGCTTGGCAAGCCGGCGCGGGAGACGATCTACACGCGCGTCGATCGGCAGTCGCGCTACAAGGCCAAGGCCGCCATCGACACCGTCATCTATCGCGGCGGCGACCTGACTTTCGCCTGGGTGCACAAGGGCCTGGCGATATTCGGCTCGTCGGTGGTGTTTGGCGGCGGCCTGCTGGTCGCCGCGGCGATGACCTTCGGCGCCTGGCGCGTGGTGCGTGAACAGGCCAGGCTTCCCGCTGAACTGCCCTGAGCCGCGGCGTCAGGGGATTCCCGCGCGCTTCAGTCTCCACGCGCTAGTGTTGCCGGACGAGCCAAGCCCGCGTGGAGCGACAAATGAGAATGCTTCTGGTCCTGCTGCTCTGGTTGCTGCTGCCGATGGCGGCGGGCGCGCAAGGCATGACCGAGTCCGCGAAGATCGAAGCGTTGATTGTCTCGGTGGAGCACTTGCCCGGCGCCGTGTTCATCCGCAATGGCAGTGAATACAGCGGCGAAAAGGCGGCTGAACACCTGCGTGCGAAATGGAAGTACGCAGGCAAGCGGGTCAAGACCGCCGACGATTTCATCCGCTGCTGCGCGTCGGCTTCATCGATGAGCGGAAGGAAATACCAGATCCGGTTTGGCGACGGCCGCACCGTCTATTCCGAGGAGTTCTTTCGCCAGCAACTGCGCCGGATCGAAGCCGCCCCGGCGGCCGCGAAGCCCTAGCTGCCTCGGGCCGGGCTCGGGCTGACCCACATGCCGATCTGCGCCGAGAACACCTTCTCGCCGGCGCTGTCGAAGACGGCAACGGACACCGGCAGTTCGTAGCCGCCGTCGCTGGTCACCAGCGGGATGTCCGGCGTGGCCACGCCGCGCAACAGCCCGTGGGCTTTCTTCAGGTACTGCACGCTCATGCCTTTCGGGATCCAGCGCATGCCCCTGGGCAGGCTCGCGTCGGTCATCACGCCTGCCGTCAGCTCGGCCAGGTTGCACAACGCGATCGCATGGACGGTGCCGATGTGGTTGTGCACCCGGCGCCGGTCCTTGATCACCGCCTCGCAGCGCCCGGCCTCGAGCACCGTGAACAGCGGCGAGATGGTGCCGAAGTAGGGCGCCTTGAAGCAGACCGCGCGCGAAAACAGCCAGCGTCCGCCCGGCCAGCGCTCCAGCCGCTGCCACAGTCCCAGCAGCTTCGTCATCGCGCCGCCCGGTCGATCAGGCCGCGCGATCGCGATGCAGCTGCGACTGCCGGTGCAGGGAAGCCGATTCCAGGTCGGCCGAATCGAAATCGTCCACCGTGATCGCGTCCCAGGTCAGTTCGCGCAGATGCTCGAGCTGCGACCTTTCCTCGACGGTGATCCAGCCCTCGCGAACGCCCTCGGCCAGTTGCTCCGGGAAAGTCAGCGCCTCGATGTCGCTGTTCTTGAGCGCCTTGAGGAACTTGCGTTCCACCGGCTCGGCAAGAATGACGGTAGCGAGAGCGGCATTGATCCGGCCGGCCGGGTTGTTTTCGCAAGGCGTCAGGAACACGCCATCGGCCAGGCGGTCGCGCGCATCCGAAGGCGACATCAGCAGCGCGGCGGCGCGGCGGCCGAGACGGTCCGACGGCGCCTGCGCGCGGCGGCCGAGCGGGAACACCAGCAGCCACAGCAGCCAGGCCGCCGGACGGATCGGGAAATTGCGCAGCACGCCCGACATCGCCAGCTCGATCTTGTGCACGGAATCGTGGAAAGCCCAGGCCAGCAGCGGCTGTTCGGTGGCCGGACGGCCGTCGTCCTCGTAGCGCTTGAGCATGGCGCTGGCCAGGTACAGCTGGCTCAGCACGTCGCCGAGGCGGCCGGAGAGTTTTTCCTTGAACTTGAGCTTGCCGCCGAGCAACAGCATCGAGGTGTCGGCCAGCAAGGCCAGGCACGGCCGAATAGCGGTTGAGCTTGCGGAAATAGCGGCGCGTGTAGTCGTCGCCCGGCGCGCTGCCGACACGTGCCGTGGTGATGCCGAAGAACCAGCTGCGCACGGCATTGGAAATCGCGAAGCCGATATGGCCGAACAGGTTGACGTCGAAGTCGCGCAGGCGCGCCACCGGATCGGGATTCTGCGCCGCCTGCATTTCCTTGAGCACCCACGGATGGCAGCGGATGGCGCCCTGTCCGAAGATCATCAGGCTGCGGGTCATGATGTTGGCGCCTTCCACCGTGATGGAGATCGGCGCCGCCTGCCAGCCGCGGCCCAGGTAGTTGCGCGGGCCGAGGATGACGCCCTTGCCGCCGTGGATGTCCATCGCGTCCGCCGCCACCTGGCGCGCCATTTCAGTGCAGTGGTACTTGGCGATCGCCGAGGGCACGGCCGGCTTTTCGCCGCGGTCCACGGCTGCCGCGGTGGCTTGCGACAGCGCGCTCATCGCATAGGTATTGCCGGCGATCCGCGCCAGCGCCTCTTCGACGCCTTCGAAGCGGCCGATCGAGAGCCCGAACTGCTTGCGGATGCGCGCAGTAGGCGCCGGTCACCACGGCCGCGAGTTTCGACGCGCCGCTCGAGGTCGAGGGCAGCGTGATCGAGCGGCCGATCGACAGGCACTCGACCAGCATGCGCCAGCCATGGCCGACGTAATCTTCGCCGCCGATCAGTTGGGACAAGCGGCAGGAAAACGTCCTTGCCGTGGACGGGTCCGTTCTGGAAAACGCAGTTGAGCGGGAAGTGGCGGCGGCCGACATCCACGCCCGCCGTGTTGCGCGGCACCAGCGCCAGGGTGATGCCGCGATCCCGCTTGTCGCTGAGCAGGCAATCCGGGTCGTACAGGCGGAATGCCATGCCGATGATCGTCGCCACCGGCGCCAGGGTGATGTAGCGCTTGTCGAAGTTCATGCGCACGCCAACCACGCGCGCGCCGTTCCAGTCGCCTTCGCAGACGATGCCGAAGTCCGGGATCGAGGTGGCGTCGGAACCGGCAGTCGGGCCGGTCAGGCCGAAGCAGGGGATTTCCCGGCCATCGGCCAGGCGCGGCAGGTAATGGTTCTTCTGTTCGGTGGTGCCGTAATGCAGCAAGCAGCTCACCCGGGCCGAGCGAATTGGGCACGCCAACGGTGGAGCTCAGCGTGGCCGAGACCGAGGCCAGCTTCATGATCACGCGGGAATGGGCGAAGGCCGAGAAACCCAGGCCGCCGTATTCCTTCGGGATGATCATTCCGAAGAACTTGTTCTTCTTCAGGAACTCCCAGATCTCGGGCGCCAGGTCGGCGCGCACATGGGTGGTTTCCCAGTCGTTGGTCATCCCGCAGACTTCTTCGACCGGGCCGTCGATGAAGGCCTGCTCTTCAGCCGTCAGCATCGGCTTGGGCTGGGACAGCAGCATGTTCCAGCGCGGCCGTCCGGAAAACAGTTCGCCTTCGAAACCGACCGTGCCGGCCTCCAGCGCCACCTTCTCGGTGTCGGAAAGCGGCGGCAGGATCTTCGAGTAGAAGCCCAGCAGCGGCGCGGTGATGAAGCGCTGCCGGAACGGCGTGATCAGCAGCGGCAGGTGGCCAGCGCCAGCAGCACGGCGCAGACGATCGTCGCGGTCATGTTCGCGCCGGCAAGGGCCACGGCGACCAGGGCGCTGGCGGCGAGGGCCGTGAACACCGCGAGTGTAAAGCGATGGTAGGCAGCGACGCCGCCGATGATCAGCAATACGAGGAAGGGCAGGAGGATGTTCATCGTGGAGCTCCGGGGGAGGTACTTTCGGATAAAGCCGAGCCATTTGCCGGCCCGCGAATGACCGCGGGTTCCGGAGCCGGGTTCGACGAGGGGAATTGTGCGCGCAAAAAAGAGAGCAAGGTGTCGGTAAACGCGTCGTTGTCGTCGCCGGCCACCATGTGCGTGGCCTCGGGCAGGCGCACGTGCTGGGCCTGCGGCACCAGTTGCCGGAAATGCGCCACGGTGTCGTCGGAGACCAGGTCGCTGCGGCCGCCGCTGATCAACAACACCGGCACGTCGATCTTGCCGGCGGCGGCGGAGACCACATCCTGGAATTGCTCGCTGCCGGCGATGAATTCGCTGAGCAGGCGCGGATCCCAATGCCAGTGCAGTCGCTCCTGCTGGTTGGCCCGCAGCAGGTGCGCCAGTTGCGCCGGCGTCTTGCGCTGGCGGCGGTGCGGAAGGTAGTCGGCGATGACCTGCGCGGCGTGCTCGAACGAGTCGAAGCCCTCGGGATGCGCGGTCATGAAAGCATGGATGCGTTGCGCGCCGGCGGCTTCCCAGCGTGGCGTGACGTCGACCAGCACCAGCGCCGAGAACAGGCCGTGCTGCGCCTGTGCCAACAATCCGGTCAGGCCGCCCATCGAAGCGCCGACCAGCACCGGCGATTCACCGAGCACGGCCGCGGCCGCCAAGTGGTCGGCAATGAACTGCCCGGCCGTGTAGGCCGAACTGGTCGGGATTGCGGTCCGAGTTGCCGTGGCCGCGCATGTCGAAGGCCAGGCTGCGATAGCCGTCGCCGGCGAGCCGGGCCTGGGTGGACGACCAGCTCTGCCGGGTCTGGCCGAAACCGTGGGCGAGCAACACCGGCTGACCCGGGCCACGGCTGAGGCTTCCCGCCAGTTGCAGGCCGTCGCCGGCGCGGGATGCCGATCCATCCGCCTGCCGCGCTTGACCGCTGGCTCGAAACAGTTGTCCATACGTGGAAGTATGGTAGGCGACAATTTTTGCTGTCAATACCATCCCGTATGGTGCAAACTTCAGATTCCGTCGTTCAGCCTCAGCCGCTAGACTGTCCCGTATGGTCAATATCGAACACAAAACCGAAAAGCCGCGCCTGAGCGCCGAGGATTGGGCGCATGCCGCCCTGGACGTCATCGCCGAACAGGGCCTGGCCGCGGTGGCCGTGGAGCCGCTGGCCCGCCGCCTGGGCGTGACCAAGGGCAGCTTCTACTGGCATTTTCCGTCCCGCGAAGCCCTGCTGGTCGCCGCCCTGCAACGCTGGGAGAAGACCGAGCAGGAGACGGTGTTCGGCAAGATGGAGGGCGTCTCCGACCCGCGGGTCCGGCTGCGCGAGCTGTTCCAGCTGGTCGCCCATGCGCCGAAGACCGCACATCATCTATTCCGAGCTGCTCAAGGCGCTCGACCATCCGGTGGTCAAGCCGGTGCTGGGCCGGGTTTCCAGCGCCGCATGGATTACCTGACGGCCAGCTTTCGACAGGCGGGCATGCCCCGGCAGGAAGCGCAGAACCGCGCCCGGCTGGCCTATGCGGCCTATGTCGGATTCCTGCAGCTTGTTCCTGCAGTTGGGCCAGCCGCGCTTGCACCACGAGGAGTTCGAGGCCTACGTCAACCACGTGGCGGCGACCTTGATTCCGGAGCTAGCCGGTTAGTACTCGCGGCATCGGCGGCCGCGGGTCGGGCGCCACCAGACTTTCCCTTCCAGGCCCCGCCAGGAGCCCATTCGATGTCCAGCCAGCTTGCCGCCCTGAACCGATGGGTCGAATCCGTCGCCAACCTGACCCAGCCCGACAGCATCCATTGGTGCGATGGCTCCGATGACGAGAACGCACAGCTCATAGAGGCGAATGCTCGCCACCGGCGACCTGGTCAGGCTCAACGAACAGACCCATCCCGACTGCTACCTGCACCGCTCCAACCCGTCGGATGTCGCGCGCGTCGAGCACCTGACCTTCGTGTGCACGCCGATTGCGGAAGACGCGGGCCCGAACAACCACTGGATGGCGCCCGGCCGAGGGCCATGCCCAGATGGACCTGCTCTACGCCGGCTGCATGCGCGGCCGGACCATGTACGTGATGCCGTATTGCATGGGGCCGATCGATTCGCCGCTGGCCCGCTGCGGCGTCGAGATCACCGACAGTCCCTACGTGGTCGCCAACATGCGGATCATGACCCGGATGGGCGCCGCCGCGCTGGCGCGGATCGAGCGCGAAGGCAGCTTCGTGAACGGCCTGCATTCGATCGGCGAACTCGATCCGAACCGCCGCTTCATCATGCATTTCCCCGAAGAGCTGGCCATCAAGAGGTTCGGCTCCGGCTATGGCGGCAATGCGCTGCTCGGCAAGAAGTGCCACGCGCTGCGCATCGCCTCCTACCAGGCGCGCACCGAAGGCTGGCTGGCCGAGCACATGCTGATCGTCGGCATCGAGAATCCGAAGGGCGAAACGCACTACGTCGCCGCGGCCTTCCCGAGCGCCTGCGGCAAGACCAACCTGGCCATGCTGATTCCGCCGGAAGGCTATCTGCAAGGAGGGCTGGAAGATCTGGACGATCGGCGACGACATCTGCTGGATGCATCCGGGCGCCGACGGCCGCCTGTACGCGATCAATCCCGAATCCGGATTCTTCGGCGTGGCGCCCGGCACCAGCGCAAGACCAATCCGAACGCGATGGCCATGCTGCACAAGGACGCGATCTTCACCAATGTCGCGCTGACCGCCGACGGGCAACCGTGGTGGGAAGGCCTGCAAGAGGGGCAGCCGGTCATCGATTGGCAGGGTCGCCCCTATGACCAGGCCAATGGCCCGGCCGCGCATCCGAACTCGCGCTTCACCGTCTCGGCCCGGCATTGCCCCAGCTATGCCGCGGAATCAGAGGACCCTGCGGGCGTTCCGCTGTCGGCGATCATCTTCGGCGGCCGCCGCGAATCGCTGGTGCCGCTGGTGATCGAGGCGCGCGACTGGACCCACGGCGTGCTGCTCGGCGCGAGCATGGCCTCCGAGACCACCGCCGCGGCCACCGGCGCGGTTGGCGTGGTGCGTCGCGACTCGATGGCGATGAAGCCCTTCTGCCGGCTACAACTTCGCCGACTACTTCGCCCACTGGCTGTCCTTCGACGCGGCCGGCGCAAGGCTGCCGAAGATCTTCCACGTCAACTGGTTCCGCAAGGGCGACGACGGCAAGTTCATGTGGCCCGGCTTCGGCGACAACCTGCGGGTGCTGGAGTGGATCCTCAAGCGGGTCGAAGGCACTGCGCATTTCGTCGAATCGCCGATCGGCAAGCTGCCGATCCCGGCCGACCTCAACACCGAGGGACTGGATCTGCAGCCGGCCGTGCTCGAGCAATTGCTCCAGGTGGACCATGAAGGCTGGCGCGCCGAACTCGATGCGATCGGCGAATACCTGCAGGGCTATGGTGACCGCGCGCCGGCCGCCCTGATCGCCGAGCACCGCCGGATCGCCGACCTGCTCGGCTGAGGCATGCAGTCTCGCGGCCTGCCGCACCCGGCCCTCCCGACTTAACAAAAGCGGATCGGGCCGGGCCTGCCGCACGGGGCTTCCGGTGGCTGTTTCAGGCAGGCCGGGGCCGCCGGGCGAGCCCCGCGCAGCGCCATCCCGGGCACGCGTCGCCATTCCCGTCCCGGGCTTGAAGCCGCATCCGGCTATTCACGCAACTAACTGATTAGCAAAGAGTTATTTGCCTGAAATGGCGCTGCGCGAGCGACTCGAAGCCAGTGAAAAAAGTGTGAGGGCCATGTTGTTAAAGAATCGTTTCATGCTATATTCGGCCCGTCATGCTGAGTGCGTTGACATCTCTTTTTCCGTTTCACCGTCCCTATATGAGGGTTAACAAATGGCTTCCAAGATCATTACAAAGGGTCTCAAGCGGACCGCTCTGAGCGTCGCGCTCGGCATGTGCTTCGCGGGCAGCGTTTACGCGCAGTCCAACTCCTCCGGTGCGATCACCGGCACCACCACCGCTGGCGCCACTGTCGTCATCGAGAATCCGGCTACCGGTTTCCGTCGTGAAGTCACGGCCGGCGCGGACGGCAACTATCGCCTCGTCAACCTTCCGACCGGCACCTACAAGGTGACGGCGGAAGGCAAGTCGCGCGACGTCACCGTCAGCATCGGTGGTACCGCCAACGCCACGCAGCTCGAGACCGTTACGGTCGTCGGCGGCACGATCAACGCGATCGACGTCGCCTCGGTCGAGTCCAGCACCATCCTGACCTCCGAGCAGATCGCCAAGATCCCGGTTCCGCGCAACATCACCGCAGTGGCCCTGCTGGCTCCCGGCACGGTTCGCGGCGACGCCGCGTTCGGCAACCTCGCTTCCTTCGGTGGCGGCGCTGTTTCCGAGAACCAGTACTTCGTCAACGGCTTCAACATCTCCAACTCGTTCAAGAACCTCGACTTCGGCCAGGTGCCGTTCGAAGCCATCGCCGAGCAGCAGATCAAGACCGGCGGCTACGGCGCCGAGTACGGTCGTGCCACCGGCGGCGTGATCAACCTGGTCACCAAGCGCGGTTCCAACGAGTTCCACGCTGGCGGCAACATTTTCTACACCCCGGAGTCGCTGCGCGGCAATAATCCGGACGTGTACTACAACGATGCGCGTTATCCGGATGGCAAGCGCCACGTCTCCGACAACAGCAAGGACACCCTGGGCACCACGACCGCGGTTCGGTCTGGGCCAGCGGCGCCCTCGTCAAGGATCGCCTGTTCGCGTTACGCCTTGTTGCAGTACGCCGAAACCTCGCGACCGCGACCAGTACGGCAGCATCTTCGGCACGCAAGCCAGACGACCTCGCTGCAGACAACCCCACCTGGTTGGTCAAGTTGGACTGGAACATCAGCGACAACCACCTGCTTGAGTTGACCGCGTTCTCGGACAAGCTCAAGCAGGATACGAATATCTACTCGAACGACACGGCTTCGCGAACCCTCTCCGAACCAGGGTCCGGTCGACGGAACCGCCAACACCGGCAACCCGGGCCCGCAGATTCCGTACCCGGCGCTCACCCCGTCCACCACCGACCTGTCGACCGACGTGTCGCTCACCCGCACTCGCTCCCTGGGCACGGTCTACGACAAGACCGGCGGCAACAGCTACTCGCTGAAGTACACCGGCTACCTGACCGACAACTTCACCCTGTCGGCGCTGTACGGCCATGGCGAGTCGAGCCGTTCCAACTACGGCAAGTCGCCGCCAACGGCACGATCGCTGAATACAACGGCGAAGTCGGCGGCCCGGTTGCGGGTTGCCCGATCGTTGCCTCGCTGGTCGGCGCGGCTCCGACGAGCTGCTGGTTCATCGGCGTCCTCGGCACCAAGGTGCGTAGGACGAGCGCGACCAGTTCCGCATCGACGCGGACTGGACCATCGGCGATCACCAGATTGGCTTCGGCTATGACGGCGACCGCTTCACCAGCATTGACGGTGAAGCCTATGAGGGCGGCTCGAGCTGGCAGTACCAGTCCAACCGCGCTCAGCTGCTGTCCGATCCAGACCCCGGGTACCGTCCGCTGCCGCGCTGTTCCAGTCGGGCGCCACGGTCGAGATCAACTCCGAGGCGTAGTACATCGAAGACAACTGGCAGGTCACGCCGAACTTCCTGGCCTATCTCGGCCTGCGTTGGGACAGCTTCGAGAACGTCAACAATGCCGGCGACACGTTCGTCGAGATCAAGAACCAGTTCGGTCCGCGCCTCGGCTTCTCCTGGGACGTGAACGGCGACTCCTCGTTCAAGGTCTTCGGTACGGCCGGCCGCTACTCGCTGCCGCTGACCGCTACGGTTGCCGTTCGTGGCGCCAGCGCCTCGCTGTTCCTCGAGCGTTCTACATCTTCACCGGCGTTGATCCGGTCACCGGCGCGCCGACTGGCGCGTCAGATCACCAACCCGAACTGCGGTTGCGACGATCGCTACCTGAACAACGAGTTCGGCATCGCCAAGGACGCGCAGACCATCGCCGACACCGGCCTGAAGCCGATGTACCAGGACGAGTACATCCTGGGCTTCCAGACCCAGCTCACCGACAACATCAGCGGTGGCGTGCGTGGTATCTATCGTGACCTGAAGGCTGCGATCGACGACCAATGCGATTACCGTGCCGTGTTCGCCTGGGCGCGGAGAACGGCTTCACCACCGGTGGTCCGGATGCCGGCTACGGTTCTCCCCGCCCGGGCCCGACGATCCGCAGGATGAAGTTCCGACCATCCACGCCTACAACCCGGGCTTCGCGTTCTGCCATCTGTACAACCCGGGCAAAGACTCGACCTTCACTGGTCGACATCGACGGCAACGGAACGCTGGAAACGTTCGAGCTGACGGCGGAAGCGAGCTTGGCCCGTCGGCCGATCGTACCTACAAGGCGCTCGAGTTCTTTGCCGAAGGCAACTACGACAACTTCTTCTGGCAGGCGTCCTACACCTGGTCGAAGAGCCGTGGCAACACCGAAGGTGGCGTCAAGTCCGATATCGGCCAGGATGACACCGGCACGACCCAGGACTTCGACTATCCGGAGCTGACCATCGGTTCGCTCGGCTTCCTGCCGAACGATCGTCGTCATGCGTTCAAGTTCTTCGGCAACTACGAGTTCAGCGACCAGTGGTCGATGGGCGCCAACTTGCTGATCCAGTCGGGTCGTCCGGAGAACTGCTTCGGCTTCCTTGGCGGTTCCTTCACCAGCGGCTACGCCAATGGCTACTTCTCGTGCGATCAGCTCGCCACGATCCAGCGCTACATGCCGAACCCGAACTGGATTCCGCCGATCTCGGCGCGTTACACTAACCCGGATAATCCATGCGACAACTGGCCGTCGGCTCGACCGGTTCCTGCAGCGGCAATCGCCGCAACCTGTCGACCCCGGGTGCGATGGCGGCAACAACAACGGCCGCACCGTCGTTCCGCGTGGCACGGCTGGCCGTACCGACTGGCAGCGTACCCTCGATCTGAACCTGGCCTATCGCCGAACTGGGCTGAAGGCCTCTGATCCAGATCAACGTGTTCAACGTGTTCAACGAGCACGCGGTCACGACGGTTGTCGAGCAGGGTGAGAACACTGCCGGTGAGCCGCAGCCGGATCGTTACCTGACCCCGACCGGCTTCCAGACGCCGCGTGCGTGCAGTTCGTGGTCCAGTACGACTTCTGATCGGTTGATTTGATTGGTTGATTTGAGCGGCCGCCTTCGGGCGGCCGCTTTTTTTGTGCGCCAAGTTTCCGCCCGGTGGCCTTCGTCGCCGCAAAGCCCGACAATCAGCGCTTCACCGGTGATCGGAATGGCAGGATGAGCGGCATGGTCGGGGCCGAACCACACGAGCGTCTCTGGGATCGGGCGGAACGCTTTCGTGCTGAGCGAAATCCGGAAGCGGCGCGGCGCGCCTACGAATCCCTGGTTGCCCTGCAGCCCGGCCACGTCATGGCCCGTCTTCGCCTTTCGACCCTCGCCACTTCCGCGGGCAGGTACCGGGAGTCGGTCGCCCAGTTGCTGGCCATCGCCGAGTTGCGTCCCGCCGAACCCGAACTGCTGGCGATGCTGGCCGGCATGCTCCATCGCCTCGGAGAGACGCGCGCGACGACGTCCTGCATCGCGCATCCGTCCTTCGACGCCTCGCGGGACAAATTGCTGCTGGAACAGGCCGCGCAGTTGTCCGTGCAGATGGAAGACATGGCCACGGCTCGGCGCCTGCTCGACCAGGCCGACCGGATCGGCGGCGCCACCCCCGGTTCCCTGTACACGCGAGCGACGATGCAGTTGTTCGCTGGCGCCTTCGCGGCGGCCGAAGCCACCCTGGAATCCTGCCTGGCGCTGGCCCCGGGCCACGCACAGGCGCACTGGGCGCTCTCGCGGGTGCGCCGGCAGAGCCCGGAGCGCAACCATGTGGATCGACTTCAGTCGCTGCTTGCGCGCCGGCCCGACCCGGCCAGCGCGGTATTCCTTCGCTTCGCCCTGTTCAAGGAACTCGATGAGTTGGGTCGGGCCGAAGAGGCCTGGGATGCCTTGATGCTTGGCTGCGCCGACAAGCGCGCGCAACTCTCGTATCGGCCAGAGGAAGAAGCGGCGGCCTTCGAGCAACTGCACGCGGATGCTTGCCCGCGACGCGGCCCCGGGCCGGCAGGCGCTGGAGGCGGGCCCGACGCCCATCTTCATCGTCGGCATGCCCAGGACCGGTACGACCTTGCTCGAGCGCATCCTCGGTCGCCATGCGGCGGTCGAGAACGCCGGCGAGCTGGATGACTTCCCGCTGCAACTGCGCTGGGTCGCCGATCGTTTTTCCAAGTCCTATCTGGACGCGGCGGTTTTCCGCGCGGCCGAAGGCCAGGATCCAGCGCTTGCCTGGCCAGCGCTATCTCGACCATGCCCACTGGCGCGCCAAGGGAAAATCCTGTTTCACCGACAAGATGCCGCTGAACTTCCTGCATGTCGGGTTCATTGCCCGGGCGCTGCCGAATGCACGCATCCTGCATATGTCGCGCAATCCGATGGACACCTGTTTTTCCAACCTCAAGGAGCTGTTCACCGAGGTCTATCCCTACAGCTACGATCTCGATGATCTTGCCGCTCACTACGGCGCTACCGTCGGCTGATGATGCATTGGCACCAGCAATTTCCCGGCCGCATCCTCGATGTGTCCTACGAGCGCCTGGTGAGCGACCCCGAGGTCGCCAGCCGGGAAATCCTCGCCTTCTGCGGTCTCGACTGGCAGGCCGGATGCAGCGATGTCCAGGGCAGTGCCGGCACCGTCACCACGGCCAGCAGTGTGCAGGTGCGCGAGCCGATCCACCAACGGGCGGTGGATGGCTGGCGCCGATACGAGCGACAGCTGGAGCCGCTGCGAAGTCGCCTGCAAGCCGATGGCTGGCTGTCGCCATGAAATCCGTCATGGCCGAACACTTCCAGCTCGCGGCCGGCCTTCTGAAGGCCGGTCGTTATCGCGATGCGCTCGAGGTGACCCTGGCCGCCGCGAAGCTGGAACCCGGTGGTCCTGCGGAGTTGATCGAGCTTGCCAAGCGCCTGATGTACTTCAACCAGAGCGGACCGATGCGCGAGCTGGCGGCGCGGCTTGCTCTCGAAGCCCGTTTGGCATGCGGCGGCCGAAGCGGATTTCGCCGCGCTGCTGAGCATGGCGGGCGAGCAGGACCTGGCCGCGTCCTTGCTCGATCGGGCGATTGCGGTGATCGGCGCGACGCCGGCGGCAATCTACAACCGCAGCCAGATGCATCTGTATTCCGGCCGCATGTGCGGCGCCGAGGCCGACCTGCGCCAATGCCTGAGACGCGAGCCCGGCATGGCCAAGGCCTATTGGGCGCTGAGCAAGTTGCCGAGGCTCCCGCGCACCACGCAGGAGCTGGCGGCGATGCGCGCGCTTGCTTCGCGCGTGGCGCCCGGCAGCCAGGAGGAGGTGTTCCTGCGCTTCGCCTTGTTCAACCGGCTCGATCAGCTCGAGCGCCATGATGAAGCGTGGACCGAACTCGCGCGCGGCTGCCAGGCCAAGCGTCGCCTGGTCGCCTACGACGCCGACGCGACCGGCCGTTTCTTCGAGGCACTGATGCAGGTGACCGCGGCGAACGCCGCGGTCGCGGCCCCGGGCGAGGAATCAGCGGCGCCGACGCCGATCTTCATCGTCGGCATGCACCGCTCGGGAACCACGCTGCTGGAACGGATCCTGGGCAGCCATTCAGAAGGTCGCTGCGGGCGGCGAGCTGTACGATTTTCCGGCGCAATTGCGCTGGGCGATCGGCCGGCATTTCGCCGGGTCGTCCGACATCGCCGTGGCCGAGCGCATGCAGGACATCGATTTTGCCGGACGTGGGTCGTCGCTACCTCGGGCAAGTGGCCTGGCGCAGCGCGGGCAAGCCCTGGCTGATCGACAAGCTGCCCTCGAATTTCCTCAACATCGGCTTCATCCATCGGGCGCTTCCGCAGGCGCGGGTGATCCACATGCGGCGCAACGCCATGGACACCTGTTTCTCCAATCTCAAGGAACTGTTCTCGAACGCCTGCGCCTACAGTTACGACCAGGTCGAGCTGGCCGACTATTACGCGCAATACCGGCGGCTCATGACGCACTGGCGGAGGTCGCGCCGGGGTTCGTGCTCGATGTTTCCTACGAGGAGCTGGCGCGCGACCCGCAGGCGCAGGCCGAGCGCATCCTCGCCTTCTGCGGGCTGGAGTGGGAGCCCGGGATGCGTCGAGGCCGGCGGTCATGGGCGGGCGGTCAATACCGCCAGCAGCGCCCAGGTCCGCGAGCCCATCCATCAGCGCGGCATCGAGGCCTGGCGTCGCTACCAGGCTCATCTCGGCCCGCTGGCGGCGCGGCTCGAGGCGCACGGACTGGCCTGAGTCGCTGCGGCTGCTCCGACGTTGATCCGGTGTCGAGCCCGTTTAAACCCTGGGACCCCTTCGCCGCATCTGAGCCGTTATGCTCAACCATGCCATGACCCTGGATTCCTCCAGCGCCGATTCCGTCGAGTCCGACGGCGATCATGCCCTGGTGCGAGCCGCCGGGTGCGGCGACACGCGCGCCTTCGAGGCGCTGTACCGCAAGCATTCGCGGCGCGTGTTCGCGGTGGTCTGGCGCCTCGTCGGGCGGCCAGGCCGCCCGCGCCGAGGACCTGGTCCAGGAGGCCTTCATCCGCGCCTGGCAGGCCTTGCCGAACTTCCGCTTCGAAAGCGCGTTCTCGACCTGGCTGCACCGGCTGGCGGTCAACACCGCCCTGATGGACATTCGCAGCCGCGCCGGCAACGAGGACCGCGAGACCGACGACGCGCCGCTGGAGACCATGGCCACGCCACGACACCGCCGGCCAGCGAACGCGCGAGCAGCTCGACCTCGAGCGCGCCGTGGCCACCTTGCCCGAGCGTGCCCGCGCCGTGCTGGTGCTGCACGACATCGAGGGCTGGAAACACGAGGAAATCGCCGCCGAGCTGGGCATGGCGGTCGGCACTTCCAAGGCACAACTGCATCGGGCGCGAAACCTGTTGCGCACCCGACTGGGAGAAGAACATGACCGAGACTGACCTGCGCTGGCGACTGCGGCAACTGCCGCGCGAAATCGAGCCGACCGCGCGATCTGTGGCCGGGAATCCTGGCCGGCATCGAGCGCCGTCCATCGCGCCCGCGGCGCGCCTGGCTCGCCGGTTTCGCCATGGCCGCTTCCGTGCTGCTTGCCGCCGGCCTGGTCTGGAAGGCCTCGCCGTCGGTCGCGCCGGCGCCGACGCCGGATATCACCGCGCGAATCGTGAACAGCGAATCGCGCGCGATCACCACCGAGTACAAGGCGGCGCTGAGCCAGTTCGAGGGCGCGCCGATCGCGGCGCCGATGGGCGAGAGCCTTGGCGAGCTCGATCGCAGCGTCGTCCAGATCCAGAAGGCGATCGCCGCCGATCCGGACTCGCTGTTCCTGCTCCAGCAATTGCGCAAGACCTATTCCCGCCGGTTGGCCCTGACCCAACGCGCCGTCGCCAGCTGATCGTCATTCCAGGAGAAGCATCCATGTCACTTCGCACCTTCGGCTGTATCGCCATGCTGGCCATCGCGCCGGCCTATGCGGCCACCACCATCAACGAGACGCATCCGCTCGCTGCGGATGGACAAGTCCATATCGAAAATCTGAAGGGCCGGGTGGTCGTGCGCACCTGGGCCAAGCCGGAGGTGCGCATCACCGGCAGCCTTGGCAAGGGCGCGGAGAAGCTCGAGGTCGACGGCGATTCGCGGTCCTTGAATATCGAAGTGAAATATCCCAACAGCAAGGGCGGCTGGAACCTCTGGGGTCGTGACGACCACCGGACCGAGCCTTCGATCATCGAGGTCACGTTGCCGCAGCGCGCCTCGGTCCAGGTCGAAACGGTCAGCGCCGACATCGACATCCAGCAGGTGGCCGGGCGCAAGCTGGAGGCTTCGAGCGTCAGCGGCTCGATCGTGGCGACCGCTTCCTCGCCTGGCGAAGCGAGCTTCGAGAATGTCAGCGGCAACACCACCTTGCGCATCACCACCGGCAAGGTCAGCGCCGAAAGCGTCAGCGGCAATGTCAGCCTGCAGGGCGGGCTGACCGGCGACGTCAGCGTGGAGAGCGTGTCCGGCAACGTCAAGCTGGTCGCGCAGGCCTTGGACAGGCTCGATGCCAGCACGGTTTCCGGCGATCTGGAGCTGCAGGCGGCGCTCAAGCCGGCAGGCAGGATCAAGGCGGAGACGCTGAGCGGACAGCTCGACCTGGTGTTGCCGAAGTCGACCGGCGCCGACGCTGCACGTCGAGACCTTCAGCGGCGACATCCGCAGCCCGTCCGGAAAGGTCGACGAAGAGGAACACGGTCCGGGCAAGTCCCTGGACACCACCTACGGCAACGGCCAGGGGCAGATCAACCTGGAGAGTTTCTCCGGCAACGTGCAGGTGCAGTTGAACTGACGAGCGATCCTGCCGCGCCTCAGCGCGCGGCGAGTCCAGCAGCTTCCTGCAATGGCGCCGAGCTGGGCCGCATAGCGCTTCCAGCCACCGATGTTCCTCGGTGGATCGGCTGCCGGACCTGGGCGCTGCTGGCGGTGGATACGGGCGTCGCGTTGGCTTCCACGCGGATCTGCCCGGCATCGTAGGACAAGCCCGCAATGCGCCATCACCCGGCGCGCGGTCGTGTCGGGATCGGACACCATGTCCTCGTAGTTCACGTCGAGGATCCGCCCGGGCGCGATGCGTGCCAATGCGCCATCAGTCGCGAATAGTTGCGGTAGTGGCCGGCGAGTTCGCCGAAGTCGTAGCTGTAGGGATGCGAGTTGGCGGCGAACAGTTCCTTCAGGTTCGAGAAGCAGCTGTCCATCGCATTGCGTCGAAGGTGCACGATCCTCGCCTGCGGCAGCGCCCGCAGGATCAGTCCGGCCATCATGAATTTGCCCGGGTTCTTGTCGCTGAAATAGCGCGTGTCCGGCGCGCGCCAGGCGACGTGCTCCAGGTAGCGGCGGCCCAGTTCGCCGAAGTCGATGCCGGGAATGCGTTGCACGCCCACGGCTGTCGAGAAAACCGAGCGAGTGATGGTCGCGTCGCCCACTTGAATTGCATGCGGAAGTCGTTCAATTCCCCGCACAGCGTGATCTGCGGGTGGCCGCCGAGGATCGCGCTCGAGCAGCGTGGTGCCGGTGCGCGGCATGCCGAGCACGAAGATCGGCGTCCGGGTTGACGGATCGGTCGGCGCGTCGCGCGCGATTTCACCGACGAAGCCCGGTGGCGCAGGCGCTTGCGAGCTGGTCGAACAACGCCGTCTCGCCGCGCGCATCGTAGCTGACCCGTGCGCGCTTGGATCGGAACCCGGACTCGAGCGCTGTCCCAGGCCGCATCGGTGTCGCCGATGGCGTCGAGCTCCTTGAACAGCGCGTAGTGCAGGTAAGGCGATGTCCGGGTTGTCGACGGCCGTGGCGTCGATGGCCTTGCGAATGCGATCGACGCGCAATGCACGGTTGCCGGGCGTGCCCAGGTAGGCCGAGCGCCCAATGGGCGTAGGCGAAGTTCGGATTGCTCGCCAGGCTGCGCTCGTATTCCACGGCGGCCTCGTCCAGGCGGCCGAGGAACTTCAGGTAGTTGCCGCGAAGGTAGCCGACCGACTCGGCCTTCACTCCGACCCGGATCGCGGCGTCCATGAAGCGCAAGGCTTCCTCGTGTTGCTCGAGCAGGCTCAGTTGCTGGGAAAACTCGACCAGGAACGCCGGCGCCGGAAGCGCGGCCGGATCGAGCTTGCGAATCATCCCGACCGCCTGCTCGTATTCGCCAACGGCGATCAGCCGCAATGAGACGGCGGCGATATGCTGCAGCGATTGCTTGCCCATTTTCGCGGCTGCCTGCAGCGCATGGGCGGTGGCCAGTCGGTGCTGGTCCTGCTGGCCGCAGATGTCGCCCAACATCAGGTGCGCGCGGGAGTTGAGCGGGTCCAGTTGCAGCAGTGACTGACAGGCGGTCTTGGCGCCATCGACGTCGCCGCGGTTCAGGCGCTCTTCCGCGAGTTTCCAAAGCTGGTCCAGCGTCGGCTTGGGTTCCATGCGTTTCAGTGTACGGCCGAGGGTGGCCGGGATTCCTGGTGGAGGTTTTCGGGAATCGGCTGTGGTCCCCAGCCGGCAAGCAGCGCGGCCATCGCCAGCAGGAAGATCGCGAAGATCCGCTTGAGGGTAACGCCGCTGACATGGTGGGCGAGCGCGGTGCCGTAGGGGGCCACCAGCACCGAGGTGACCGCGATGCCAAGGGCCGCGGGCAGGAACACGTAACCCCAACTCCCGGCCGGCATGCCGGCAACGCTCGAATTGAGCGCATAGCCGCTGGCGGCGGCCAGGCCGATGGCTACGCCACAGGCGCTCGAGGTGCCGACTGCCTTGACTGGCGAAACGCCGCGCCAGATCAGGATCGGCACGGTCATGCTGCCGCCGCCGATGCCGACCAAGGCCGAAACGGCGCCGATCAGGGCGCCGATCGCGCTCAGGCCCGCGCCGCGGGGAACGGGAACCGCGCCCGTGCCTGGCTTCGGCTTCGGCCAATCCAGCAGCAGCTGCGCGGCGGCAAGCACGCAGTAGCCGACCACGAATACGCGCAGGCTCTGGCCGGTCAGCCGCGTCGCCAGCCAGGCTGCCAAGCCAGCCGCCGAGCAACAGGCCCGGCAGCAGCCAGGCGGCCGTGGCCCACAGCACGCTGCCCCGGCGGTGGTGGGCGCGGGCCGATGCCGCGGCCGTCAGGATCACGCTGGTCAGTGAGGTTGCCAGGGCGGCATGCATGGCGGCGTCCGCCGGTACCCCCTGTGACGGCAGCAGCAAGGCCAGTGAAGCAACCAGCACCAATCCGCCGCCCACGCCAAGCAGGCCTGCGAGCAGGCCGGCAACGACGCCAAGGGCCGGATACAGCAACCATTCAAAGGGCATGAGGCAATCCTGTCGTTCGCACCAGCCCTTGACTCCCCATCCGCTAGACTTCCAACCATGATTTTACGCCGACTGATCCTGGTTCCCGTCATCTTCGCCGCCTGCCTCCAGGCGCAGGCGCAAACAGGCGAGCGCCGGTCCGAACTGCGCGCCGCGTTCGATGCCGCCGAGGCCGGCCAGCTCGACCTCGGCCAGGCGGCCCGGTTCGGCCGCGACCCGGTCTATCCCTGGTTGCAGGCGACCGTGCTGCGCAAGCAGATTGCGTCCGTGGCTCCGGGCCAGATGCAGGCCGTGCTCGAAAGCATGGGAGACCAGCCCGCCGGCCGCTGGCTGCGCGGCGCCTGGCTGAGCGAGCTTGCCAAGCGGGAGGACTGGCGCAGTTTCCGGGCCGAGTATCGCGGCAGCGAGGACCTTGGCCTGCGCTGCGCCGACCTGCGCGCGCGGATGGAGCTTGCTCCCGCCGACGAAGGCAAATGGATAGCCGATGCGAAGCAGCTGTGGCTGACCGGCGAAGCGCTGCCCGCGCGCTGCGATCAACCCATGGCAAGGCTTGGCGAACTCGGCCAGCTGGACGAAGCACTGCGCTGGCAGCGCATTGACCTTGCCGTGCAGGAAGGTGAGGCAGGGCTGATCCGATCCATCGCCCAGGGAATGGGTCCGGAGGCGGCGACCCTGGCGCAGTCCTATGCCGATTACATCGCCGCGCCGGGGGATGCGCCGCCAGCCTGGATCGACAGCCCGCGGGGCCGCGAGGTGGCGACGATCGCGCTGAGCCGCGCGGCCAAGCGTGACCCGGGGCGAGCACAGGCTTTGCTCGAGAAACTTCCCGCGCCCGGGCTCGATGAGGCTCAGCGTGGTCGCGTCGCTTACCAGGTGGCGTTGTGGACCGTCGCTTCCTATCTTCCGGGCTCAGCCGACCGCCTGAACGCCGTGCCGAGCTCTGCCTACGACGACCGGCTGCACGAGTGGCGGGTTCGCGAGGCCATCAGCCGCAACGACAATGCCGCGGCGCTGGCCGCCATCGGCAAGATGGGCGATGCGCAACGGGGCGACTCGCGCTGGCAATACTTCGAGGCACGGCTGCGCGAGCGTCTTGGACAGTCCGACGCCGCGCGCGCGCTTGTACGAAAAGGCCGCGCAGAGTCCGAGTTTCCACGGCTGGCTGGCCGCGGACCGCCTGCAGCAACGCTACAGCCTGTGCCCGCTCGAGCCGGTGGCGGATGCCGTGTCGGTGAAGCGGGTCAGCGAAGACCCGGGCCTCGCGCGCGCCTTCGACCTGTTCGCGATCGAGCGGCCGGAGCTGGCTGCGCGGGAGTGGGCGAGCGCCATCAAGGCCTTCAACGATGACGAGCGCCGGCTCGCGGTGCGCAAGGGCATCGCCGAAGGCTGGTACGACCGGGCCGTGGCCGGCATGGGCGTGGTGCCCGATGACCAGCGCTACTACTCGCTGCGCTTTCCCATCCACCATGAGGCGGATATCCGCCTGCAATCGCAGGTCAACGGACTCGACCCGGCCTGGGTTGCCGCGCAAACACGCGCCGAAAGCAGTTTCATGCCGAAGGCGCGTTCGGCCGCCGATGCGCGCGGCCTGATGCAGCTGCTGCCAGGCACGGGCGCAATTGACGGCCAAGCGCCTCGGCGCGCCGTGGCCGGGCGGGGAGAGCCTCTACCAGCCGGAAACCAATCTGCGCCTGGGCACCGCCTACCTGCGGCAGATGCTCGACCGCTTCGGCGGGCTCCCCCTATCTGGCCATCGCGGCCTACAACGCCGGACCCGGCGCCGGTGGATCGCTGGCGGCTGGCCAGGGCGCAGCTGGAGCCTGATTTCTTCATCGAAAGCATCCCGTACAAGGAGACCCGCGACTACGTCACGCGGGTACTCGCCTTCAGCGTGGTTTACGATTGGCGTCTGAACGGCAATGCCGCGCCGCTTGGGGAAAGAATGCTGGGACGTCTCGTCAGCGAGCCGAGCCAGCGCCGTGCCTTCACGTGTCCAACCAGCAGCGTGCCCAGCCCATGAGTCAAATGAAGATCGTCGTTCTAGGTGGCAGCGGATTCGTCGGACGCCTGCTGGTCAAGCGTCTCGCGCAGGAAGGCCACAGCCTGACGGTACTGAGCCGCAACCTCAGCTCGCACCCCGACCGCCTGCTGCCGCCGGGCGTCACCCTGCGCGAGATGGACGTCTACGACGCCGAGGCATTGCGCCAGGCGATTCGCCGGCGCCGACGCCGTGGTCAACCTGGTCGGCATCCTCAATGAATCGGGCGACGACGGCAGTGGCTTCAGGCACGCGCACGTCGAGCTGACCAGGCGGGTCATCGCCGCCTGCCAGGCGAACGGCGTGCGTCGCCTGTTGCAGATGAGCTCGCTCAATGCCGGGCGCGGCAGCAGCCACTACCTGCAATCGCGCGGCGAAGCCGAGGCGGCGGTGAAGGCGTCCGGGCTGGACTGGACCATCTTCGAGCCTTCGGTGATCTTCGGCATCGGCGACGGTCTGTTCACGCGCTTCGCTGCCCTGATCAAGCTACCCGCCGGTGCTGCCGCTGGCCTGCGCCGACGCCAAATTCGCGCCGGTGTTCGTGGGCGATGTCGTCGAGGCGTTCGTCGCGCAGCCTGCGCGACCGCGGGACGATCGGCGAAGTCTACGAGCTGTATGGGCCCGACGTTTTCACGCTCAAGCAGATCGTGCAGATGACCGCGCGGCAACTCGGGCTGAAGCGCCTGGTCGTTCCCTTGCCCGATTTCCTCGGCCGCATGCAGGGACTGGTCTTCGATTTCGTTCCGGGCAAGCCGTTCTCGTCGGACAATTTCCGTTCGCTGAAGACCGATTCGGTCGGCGGAATCGATGGACTGCATCGGCTGGGCATCGCGCCGACGCGGGTGGCGCAGGTGTTGCCCGACCTGCTGGGAAACAGCGACGACAAGCAGACGCGCCTGGCGCGCTACCGGGCCGCGCGCTGAATCCATGAGGACCTATCTGGTCGGTGGCGCGGTGCGTGATCGATTGCTGGGGCTGGACGGCGGTGATCGCGATCGCGACTGCGTGGTGGTCGGTGCCGACGCCGGAGCAGATGCTCGGCGTCGGGCTTCAAGCCGGTCGGCAAGGATTTTCCGGTGTTCCTGCATCCGCAGACCGGCGAGGAATACGCGCTGGCGCGCACCGAGCGCAAGACCGCGCCCGGCTATCGGGGCTTCGCCTTCCATGCCGATCCCGGCGGTAACGCTGGAGGAGGATCTGGCCGCGGCGCGACTTCACCATCAACGCCATCGCGCAGGACGAGATCGGCGAGATCGATCGATCCGCATGGCGGGCAACGCGATCTTGCAGGCGCGGGTCTTGCGCCATGTTTCCCCGCCTTCGCCGAGGACCCGGTGCGGATCCTGCGCGGCGCGCGCTTCGCTGGCGCGGTTCGCGCCGCTCGGTTTCACGTGTCGCGCCGGAAACGCTCGAGCTGATGCGCGCCATGGTCGCCAATCGGCGAAGTCGACCATCTGGTCGCCGGAGCGCGTCTGGCAGGAACTGCAGCGCGCCCTGGGCGAAGCCAGGCCCTCGGCCTGCATCGAGCCTGCTGCGCGACTGCGGCGCGCTGGCGCGCCTGCTGCCGGAGGTCGACGCCTTGTTCGGCGTGCCGCAGCGCGCCGAATTCCATCCGGAAATCGATACGGGCCTGCACACCCTGATGGTCTGCGACATGGCGGCCCGGCTCGCGCCCGGCAACGCGCGGATCGGCTTCGCCGCGCTGACCCACGACCTGGGCAAGGCGCTGACGCCGGCGTCGGGACTGCCCGCGCACATCAATCACGAGCACACCGGGCTGGCGCCGCTGCAGGCGGTGTGCGATCGCTACAAGGTGCCCACCGACTATCGCGAACTGGCGATCATCGCCTGCCGCGAACACCTGAACATCCATCGCTTCGACGAGCTGCGCGCCGGAGACCGTGCACGACCTGATCGCGCGCTGCGACGGCTTTCGGCAGCCCGGGCGCATCCACGAGCTGGCCGTTGCTCTGCGAAGCCGACAAGCGCGGCCGCCTGGGTTGCGAGGAGCAGGCCGTATCCGCAGGCCGAGCGCCTGCTGCAGGCGCAGCGAGCGGCCCAGGCGATCACCACCGCCCAGTTGGATCTCACGAACCTGTCCGGTCCGAAAATCGGCGAGGCCCTGCGCAAGGCGCGCATCGCCGCGATCCGCGCGGCGGCGGCCAAGGACTGACGGAGAATCGCGCGAGCGTCCAGCCTTCGCTGGCTCAGCGAAAGAGTCGCGAATCCCAGCGCTGCAGAAGCAGTCGTGCGCGGCCGGGCAACAACAGTTGCCCGAGCAGCGACGCCCAGCGCATCGGCGATGGCATCGTCCGCATCCATCATGCGGTCGCTGGTGAAGGCGCCCTGCGCCAGTTCCATCGCGATGCCGAGCAGGACCAGCGGATAGCGCCGCGAGCAGATGACTGCGAGGCCGGGCGAAGATCAGCACCGACCAGGCCGAGAGCAGCGCGTAGGCCAGGAAATGGCCGATCTTGTCGCCATGCGGGCACGTCGATCCCGACCTGCGGCGGATGCGTCAGCGACAGCACGATGCACAGCGTCCAGCCGAGCAGCCAGATGCCGAGCCACAGTCCCGGCCGCCTGAATTCGCGCAGCGCGGCGCGCGGGCCCTGCGTGCACCGTCACAGGCGACGGCTCAGGTTGCCGGTGGCGAAGCTGTCGCGAATGTCCGCGCCGCGCTGGAAGCCCATCACCTGGAAGCGCTCGCCCATTTCGCCGGGCAGGTCAGCTTCTTGATCTCCTGGTGCCGCCGATAGCGCTCCACCTCGTCGGCTATCTCCTCGATGGCCTCCAGTCGCTGCTGCAGGCCGTTGCCGATCAGGAAGCTGGCCTGCGCGCAATAGCCGGCGAAATCGAAACCGGCGTTGACGCCGGCCTCGGCCAGGGCGGTGAAATCCACGAACGCGGTCAGGTCCTGCAAGCCCGGCAGGAAAAACGGATCGCCGTGCGCGCGATGCCGGTAATGGCAGACCAGGGTTCCGTCGCTGCGCTCGGGCAGGTAGAACTCGCGGCGCGGATAGCCGTAATCGACGAACAGCATCGCGCCGTCCTTCAGCAAGCCGCCGACTGCCTGGATCCAGTACGGCAGCTGCGGCAGGATCTCCGAGCGATAGCCTTCCGGCAAGCGGCGCTTCGTTGTCGCGCTCGACGTGGCGGACGGCGGCGCGCAGCAGGGCATCGGCCGGCTGGTCCACGCGCAGGAATTGCCCGCCTGCATCGAGGACCACGTGCTCCTCGAACACTTCGCCGTCATGGATGACGAACGCGTGGCGTCGGCAGCGCGTCGAGCACTTCGTTGGCGAACAGCACGCCGCGCCAGTCGGACTTCGGGCGGCCCGTCCAGCCATTCGCAGCGGGCGAACAGATTCGGCGGCAGGGCGGCGCGCAGCCGCTCCTGCTGGCGCTCGCGCAGGTCCGCGCTCGGCTCCAGCATCCAGTAGCGCGAGGGCAGGGCGTCCGAGCGCCGCCAGGTGCTTCAGGGCCGCTTCGGCAAACGCGCCGCTGCCGCCGCCCAGCTCGAAGAACATTGGCGCATCGCCCAGTTCCCGCAGCACCGGCGCCACCGCCTGCGCCACGCATTCGGCGAACGCCGGCCCGAGCTCCGGCGCGGTGACGAAATCGCCTTCGGCGCCGAACTTGCGCGAACCCGCGCTGTAATAGCCCAGTCCCGGCGCGTACAGCGCGAGCTCCATGAAGCGCGAGAAAGGGATGGCGCCGCCGCTGCCGCGGATCTGGCCGCGGATCAGGGCCGATAATCTTTCGCTGTGTTCACGGGCATCGGGGCCGGGTTCTGGCAAGGTGTCGAGATTCATGGATAACATCTTGGGCACAGGCCCGGGGAAAAGGAAGCAGGACATGTCCGACGAGCAAGCCAGTCGCGCTCGATCACCGGTTCGGCCAGGCGCGTCGGCGCGGTCATCGCGCGCTCGCTGCACGCGGCCGGCTACGACCTGGCGCTGCACCACCGGCGCTCCGCGCAGCGAGGCCAGCGCGCTGCAGGCCGAGCTCGAACGCGCCCGTCCGGGCAGCACGCTGGTGTTGCAGGCGGAGCTGTCCGAGTTCGATCGGCTGCCCGAGCTGGTCGCGCAGACGATCGGCCGCTTCGGCCGCCTCGACGCGCTGGTGAACAACGCCAGCGCTTTCTATCCGACGCCGATCGGCGTGGTGACGCCGGCGATGTGGGACGACCTGTTCGCCGCCAATGCGCGGGCGCCGTTCTTCCTGTCGCAGGCGGCCGTGCCGCACCTGCAAGGCGAGCCGCGGCGCGATCGTCAACCTGGTCGATATCTACGCCGAGCGGCCGTTGAAGAACCACACCGTCTACGTGATGGCCAAGGCGGCGCTGGCGATGATGACCCTGTCGCTGGCGCGCGAACTGGGCCCGGAGATCCGCGTCAACGGCGTCGCGCCGGGCGCAGTGCTCTGGCCGGACCAGGGCAAGTCGGAGCGGGAAAAGGCCGCGATGATCGAGTCCACGGCGCTGCAGCGCGCCGGCCAGCCGGAAGACGTCGCCGAGGCCGTGCGCTGGCTGCTGCAGGACGCCCGCTACACGACCGGACAGATCATCCGGGTGGACGGCGGCCGCGCGCTGAACATGTGAGTGGCGACGCGGCGCTACTTCGGCGCGAACGCGTTCTGCAGGCCCCGGCAGCGGAGTCGAAGCCGGCCGGCGCTTCGCCGGCCGTGGCATAGCGGTACAGCGCCGCGGAATAGATGCCCGACAGCGCGCTCTGCACCAGGCCAGCGCGATCACGGCCAGCACCGCCAGCACGCCGATGCCGATCGCCAGCGCGCCGGAAACCGAGCCGGCGGCAACGACCAGCAGCAGGCCGACGCGCGATGATGCCGAACATGATCAGCCCGAACACCGCGCCGAGGCCGACATTGCCGATCACGTTCTCGCCCCAGGTGCGCTTGAGCAGCTCGACGCTCTGCTTGATGGCGTCGATCGGGCCGACGTTCTGCTGCACCAGCACCGGCACCACCAGGAACGTGGACAGGGTCCAGGCCACGCCGCAGGCCGCTGCCGATCATGCGCACCAGGAAGTTGTTGCCTGTTCCTCGAGCGCCTGCAGCAGCATGCCCACCGTGGCGGCGATGGCGGCGTAACCCAGGATCGGCACGATCCTGCTCCTTGGCGGCATCGCAAGCCGTCCACCACGGTCGGGTCGCCGCCCTCGAGGCGCATGATCGCGGCGCTCGACCAAGGCGGCGTTGAAGAAGAAGATGACGAAGTACTGGCACAGGTAGAACAGGAATCCCCAGATCGCGCCAGCCGACGCCGACGCCGTTCTCGAACAGGCGCAGGGCGAACATCGGCACGATGAAGGTGCCGACCACCACCAGCGCGGCGACGCCGGACAGGACGGGAACAGCAGCAGTTCCTTGTCGGCGCGCAGCACCGCGGCGCTGGCCTTGACCAGCGACCAGCTGCGGGAAAATTTCTCGAACATCGCGCACTCCCTGTTGAGGACGCGGCGATTATCTGCTCAGCCGCCGCGGCAAATGCAAGTGCAATCCGTTGGGCGCCGGCCAGGCGTGCTCCGGCCGGTGGGCGCAGGAAATCCGGATGCTGCGCCCAGAGCGCGGCCAGGGTCTTGCCGCTCACCGGATCGCGAAAGTCCGGCGCGATATCGGCCAGCGGCTTCAGCACGAACGCGCTGTCGAGTTCCGGACGCGGCATCTGCAGGTTTCCCGGGCCCCGGAAGACCAGGTCGTCGTAGAACACGATGTCGATATCCAGCGGCCGGCTGGAAAAGCGCGGCACGTCGCGGCGCCGGCCGTGGCGGTCCTCCAGCGCATGCAGCCAGGCGTCCAGCGCGACCGCGTCCAGGTCGGTATCGATGATCGACCGCGCGGTTGAGGAAATCCGGACCGTCGAAGCCCATCGGCGGGCGTGCGGTAGACCGGCGATACCACGACGCGCCGAAGCGCGCGCGCAACTCGTCGAGCGCGCGCGGCAGGTGCCGTTCGGGATCCTGGTTGGAGCCCAGGCTCAGATAGGCCTTGGCATGGCGCGCCCTCGGTGGCTGCCGCACTTCGCCGGTCAGCCGGCGCGAGCGCTCGAGCATCACGCCGACCGCCTTGGCGCCGCGCACCGCGCCGAGCTTGCTCAGCTTGAGCCGGACCATGGCTGACGCCGAACTCGTCGATGATGATCTCGGCAGCAGCGCTCGGCCAGGGTCTCGACCAGACCGAAGCTGGATTCGCCGACGAACTGGATCAGGCGCTTGCTGACCGCCTTGTAGTCGAGCGTGTCCGCGATGTCGTCGCTGGCCGCCGGCTTGCGGTTGTCGAACGCCATCTCGATGTCGAGCACGATCGGCTGCCTGATCTTGCGCTCCCAGTCGTAGATGCCGATCACGCTCTCGATCTCGAGCTCTTCGATGAAAACCCTGTCCATGCGTCACCTCCGTGCCTACACTGCCGGCAAGCCTGCCATATCCCAGCGCGGGAACACCGTGACGACCGCGCCCTCGTGCTGCCCGGCCTGCAGGCGCAAGGCGCCGGCGAAGGCGATCATCGCGCCGTTGTCGGTGCAGAACTCCGGGCGCGGGAAGCAGACCTGGCCGCGCAGCTTGGCGGCCGTCTGCTGCAGGCGCGCGCGCAGGCGCAGGTTGGCGCCGACGCCGCCGGCCACCACCAGCGTGCGCACGCCGGTCTGCGCCAGTGCGCGCCCGCACTTGATCGCCAGGGTATCGACCACCGCCTCCTCGAAGCCGCGCGCGATGTCGGCGCGGGCCTGGTCGGACTGGTCCGAGGCCTGCCAGGCCAGCAGGACCTGGGTCTTCAGGCCGCGAAAAGCTGAAATCCAGCCCGGGACGGTCGGTCATCGGCGCGGGAGAACTTGAACAGCCCGGGCCGGCCGGATTCGGCCAGCCGGCGCCAGCTCCGGCCCGCCGGGATAGGGCAGGCCCATCATCTTGGCGGTCTTGTCGAAGGCCTCGCCGGCGGCGTCGTCCAGCGATCTCGCCGAGCAGGCGGTAGCGCCCGATCGCCTTCCACGGCCACCAGCTGGGTGTGGCCGCCGGAGACCAGCAGGGCGACGAAGGGCGGCGCCGGCGGGTCCGGCTCCAGCAGCGGGCGCCAGCAGATGGCCTTCCATGTGGTGCACGCCGATCGCCGGCACGTCCAGCGCCCAGGCCAGCGCGCGGCCGGCGGCCGCGCCCACCAGCAGCGCGCCGACCAGGCCGGGGCCGGCGGTGTAGGCGACGCCGTCGAGGTCGCCGAGCGCCAGGCCCGCCTCCTGCAGGGTCTGCCGCACCAGCGGCAGCAGCTTGCGCACATGGTCGCGGCTGGCCAGTTCCGGCACCACGCCGCCGTAGTCGGCGTGCAGGGCGATCTGGCTGTACAGCGCGTGGGCGCAGCAGGCCCGCGGCGGTGTCGTAGAGGGCCACGCCGGTCTCGTCGCAGGAGGTTTCGATACCCAGAACGCGCATGCGATGCCTTCCTGGATCGGGAGTTTGTCTTGCACGGCCACCGCCCGAGCCGCGTATCATACGCGGCTCGCCCGACGAACTATTCCCGGTCGTGAGCGGAAATCCCGATTTTGGAGTTGCCATGCCTTCTGTAAAAGTCCGCGAAAACGAGCCGTTCGAGTTTGCCCTGCGCCGCTTCAAGCGCACCTGCGAAAAAGCCGGCGTCCTGGCCGAGACCCGCAAGCGCGAGTTCTACGAGAAGCCGACCCAGGAGCGCAAGCGCAAGGCCGCCGCCGCGGTCAAGCGCCAGCTCCGCCGCAGTTCGCGCGACGTCACCAAGCGCCAGCGCCTCTATTGAGCGATGCCGTCTTGAACTGAAGCCGGCCGCGCGCAAGCGTCGCCGGCTTTTTGTGTTTCTGGGCATCCCGCGTCGCCAAGGCGCCGCCGGGCCCGATCAACCTCCGGAGAACTCCCATGTCCCTGAAAGCACGCCTGATCGAAGACATGAAGGCCGCGATGAAGGGCGGCGAGAAGGACAAGCTGGGCGTGATCCGGCTGATCAACGCCGCCATCAAGCAGCGCGAAGTCGACGAGCGCATCGAGCTCGACGACGCCCAGGTGCTGGCCGTGCTGGAGAAGATGCTCAAGCAGCGCCGCGACTCCGTGACCCAGTACGAAGGCCGCCGGCCGCGAGGACCTGGCCGCCAGTCGAGAGCTACGAGATCGGCGTCATCCAGGCCTACCTGCCGGCGCCGATGAGCGACGCCGAACTCGAGGCCGCGGTCGACGCGGCGATCGCCGAAGCCGGCGCCACCGGTCCGCAGGACATGGGCAAGGTGATGGCCGGCTGAAGCCGAAAGTCGCCGGCCGCGCCGACATGGGCACGCTGTCGGGCCTGGTCAAGGCGAAGCTGGCCAGCTGAGCCCGGCGCACTCGGCGACGTGGCATCCTAGGCATCCATGGCCCGCATCCCCGACGCATTCATCGACGACCTGCTGGCGCGCTCCGACCTCGTCGAGATCATCGGCTCGCGGGTGCCGCTCAAGCGCCAGGGGCGCGACTATTCGGCGCGCTGCCCGTTCCATGACGAACGCTCGCCGTAGTTTCACGGTCAGCCCGACCAAGCAGTTCTACCACTGCTTCGGCTGCGGCGCGCACGGCACCGCGATTTCGTTCCTGATGGATTACGACCGGCTCGAGTTCATCGACGCGGTCGAGGAACTGGCCAAGCGCGCCGGCATGGAAGTGCCGCGCGACACCCAGGTCCGCAACGAGGACTCCGACGGCAAGGAGCATATACGCTCGCGCTGGAGGCGGCCGCGCATTTCTTCCAGCAGCAGCTCGAGCTCAGCGACAAGGCGCGCGGCTATCTTCGACAAGCGCGGCGTGGACGCCGAGAATCGCGCGCGCTTCGGCATCGGCTATGCGCCCGACGCTTCGACGCGCTGAAGATCGGCGCTCGGCACCGACGAACGCCGCCTGGGCCTGCTGGAAAAGACCGGCATGCTTTCGAAGAGCGACCACGGCCGCGTCTACGACAAATTCCGCGACCGCATCATGTTTCCGATCCACGATCGCCGCGGGCGGGTCATCGCTTTCGGCGGCCGCGTGCTGGACAAGGAAGACGGCCCGAAGTACCTGAATTCGCCGGAAACCGCCGCTGTTCCACAAGGGCCGCGAACTCTACGGGCTGTGGCAGGCGCGCCAGGCGCACGCCAAGATCCCGCGGCTGATCGTGGTCGAGGGCTACATGGACGTGGTGGCGCTGTTCCAGTACGGCATCACCCAGGCGGTCGCCACGCTCGGCACCGCGACCACGCACGGACCATGCCGAGCTGCTGTTCCGCAACGCGGCCGACGTGTTCTTCTGCTTCGATGGCGACCGCGCCGGTCGCGGCGCCGCCTGGAAGGCGGTCGAGTCGTCCTGCCGCGCATGCGCGATGGCCGCCAGGCCTTCTTCCTGTTCCTGCCCGAGGGCGAAGATCCGGACACCATCGTTCGCGCAGGAGGGCGCCGCCGGCTTCGAGCGCGCCTGGCGTCGGCCACCTCGCTCAGCGAGTTCTTCTTCGACGAGCAGGCCAAGGACGTGAACCTCAATTCCCTGGAAGGCAAGGCGCGCCTTGCCGAGCGGGCCAAGCCCTATCTGGCGAGCATTCCCGACGGCGCGTTCCGCGACCTGATGCAGCAACGCCTGACCGAGCTCACCGGCGTCGGCGCGCGGCCAGGCCGGCTGCTCCGGCCACGCCATCGAATGCGCGCCTCGCGCGGAACGCCGGCGCCGAAGCAAAGCCTGGTGCGCGCCGCGATCGCCTTGCTGCTGCAACAGCCGGCATTGGCCGAGGCGATCGAGCCGCCCTATCTCTTCGCCGTGCTGCGCCAGCCGGGCATCCCGTTGCTGATGGAGCTGATCGCGCTGGCGCGCGAGCGGCCCGACATCGGCACCGGCGGGGTGCTCGAGCATTTCGCCGGGCGCGAGGAGGGCGCCGCATTGCAGAAACTGGCGATCCAAAGCCTGCCGGGGGACGCCACCACTTCGCGCGCCGAATTCCTCGACGCGCTTCAGCAACTCGATCGGCAGACACGACTGCAACGGGTTGAAGAGCTCAAGATCAAGGGCCCGCTGAGCGCGTCCGAGCAGGCCGAATTGCGCGAAATCCTGGGCTCGCTGAACCGCTGAGCGGACCGCTCGGCGTCGCCTCGATCAGCTGCCGCTGCGCATGAACTCCAGCGCCGGTCCCGAGGGCGTGGGCCCGGACGGCATCAGCCAATGATCGATCAGCAGGAAGGCGAACAGCGCCATCAGGTACCAGATCGAATAGCCGAACACCTTCATGGCGAAGGCCTCGGACGGCGGATTCATCAGGCGCACCGCGTAGTAGAGGAACACGCCGCCAAGCACCAGCGCGCCGCCAAGGTAGAACACGCCGCTCATCCCGGTGATCCAGGGCAACACCGTCACCAGCACCAGCAGCACGGTGTAGAACAGGATCTGCCAGCGGGTGTAGACCACGCCATGGGTGACCGGCAGCATCGGGATCATCGCCCGCGCGTAATCCTCGCGGCGGAAAATCGCCAGCGCCCAGAAATGCGGCGGCGTCCAGACGTAGATGATCAGGAACAGCAGCAGCGCATATTGGTAGTGGTGCGTGGTCACCGCCAGCCAGCCGAGCACGGGCGGCGCCGCGCCGGCCGCGCCGCCGATGACGATGTTCTGCGGCGTCGCGCGCTTCAGCCAGCCGGTGTAGATGATCGCGTAGCCGATCAGCGAGGCGAAGGTCAGCACCGCGCACAGCACGTTCACGAACACGACCAGCAGCGCCATCGAGGCCAGGCCGAGCGTCACCGCGAACACCAGCACCTGCTTGGAGCTCAGCGAACCCGTCGGCAACGGCCGATGCGCGGTGCGCGCCATCAGCGCGTCGATGCGCTGGTCGAGCAGGTGGTTGATGGCCGCGGCCGACGATGCCGCCAGCCAGATGCCGACGACTGCCGAACACCAGCGCGCGCCACGGCGGCAGGAAAGAATCCAGGCCGGGCGCCGGCGTGGCCAGGAACATGCCGATGACGGCCGTGAACACGATCAGGGCCACGACGCGCGGCTTGGTCAATTGCCAGTACTGGCTGAAGGGAATGGGCATCGGCTTATTCCGGCGCGCGCAGTCGGGCCAGCAGGCCGACGACGACGAACAGCAGCAGAGCGGCGCCGGCCGTGTGCGAGGTGGCAACCCACAACGGCAAGCCATACAACACGTTGCAGATGCCCAGGGCGATCTGCGCCAGCAGCAGCACGCCAAGCGCCGAGCCCCAGAACACCAGGCCCGGCGTGCGCACCATGCGCAGCGAAACCACCAGCAGGTGGCCGAAGACGAGCACGGCGAGCAGGCGATGCGTCAACTGGATCGCTACCCGCGCCGGGCCGTCGAGCACGCCGCCTTCGTAGTCCACGCCGATGCCGCGCCAGAGCACGAACGCTTCGCGGAAATCATGCGCGGGCCACCATTCGCCCAGGCACTTGGGGAAATCCGAACCGCAGGCCAGGGCCGCGTAATTGCTGCTGGTCCAGCCGCCCAGCGCGATCTGCGCGATCAGCAAGGCCAGGCCGATCCAGAGCAGGCGGCGCAGTTTCGGCGCGACAGCCTGGACCAGGTCGGCGCCGGGCGTGGTGCTCCAGGCGAGCCAGGTCAGCAACGAGAACGTGGCCAGTCCACCCAGCAGGTGCGCCATGACCACCACGGGCTTCAACAGCCAGGTCACGGTCCACATGCCGAGCACCGCCTGGAACACCACGACCATCAAGGTGATGGTGGCCAGCCTCGAGGCATCGGCGCGGGGCGCCTTGATGACGCTGAACAGCAGGATGAGTTCAGCCGTCACTGCCAGCACAGCCGCCGGCACATAGTGCTGCCCGATGTACAGCGGAATCGATGCGCCAACCAGCGTTGCTCCCGCGATGATGCTGCCGACGCCGAGCGGTCGCCGCCGCGCGGCGATCAGGCTCAGCACCAGGATCAACAGGCCCAGGCTCGCCGCCAGGTGCCGGTGCAATTGCTCGCGCCAGGCCTTGCCGGTTTCCACCGCGCGCTCGAAGGTGGCGTTGGCCTGGGCGATTTCATGTTCCTGCGTGGGCCACGCGGCGCGGCCGTAACAGGTCGGCCAATCCGGGCAGCTCAATCCGGCATTGGACAGGCGCACGAAGGCGCCGAACACGACGATCGCCAACGCGAGCAGCACAGCCACCCAGGCCAGGCGGTGGAAATGGCGATGGGGGCTGTTCATGCGACCTGCACCGAAAGAAGTGTGCTCATTTCACCAGTTTCCCCAGGTCTTTTTTCAGTCCCGTCGGGTCGAAGCCGGCACGATAGTGCAGGGCGAGGAAGCCGCTGGGGTCGATAAGGTACACCGGCAGCGCGTCGGGCTGGGCAATTTCAGGCAGGGCGGCAGACAGGGCGGCATTGGGTTGCATGGCAAGCAACCTTCGGAAGCGCGGCGCCTCGGCCGGGAGCGGCCCGAACCAGAGCACGTCGATGTGATCGGCATTGCGGCCCTGCATCAGCCAGACCCGGCGCAGGGAATCGACCATTCGGGTGCAGGCGTCCTTGCAGTCCGCAGAGGGCACCACGACGATCCGCCAGATATTTTTCTCGGGGGCCCACGGGTACGGCTGGCCGTCGGCTTGAAGCAGTGTTTCGCCGCTGAGATCGCGGGGCGGCTGCAACAACTCCCCATGGTTGCGGCCTTGACCCGGGGTCCATCCGGTGAAGCGCAGGAACGCGGCGATGCCGAACGAACTCAGGAACATCGCGGCGATCAGCAGCAAGGTGAGGCGGGAACGGAATTTCGAATCGGGTCGGGCGGAAGTCATGGGCGGGTCCGGCGGAAGCCAAGAATAAGGGTGATCACCACCGTGGCCAGCGCCAGGCCGAACCACTGCAGCGCGTAGCCGCGGTGGCGCTCGGGAGGTACTGTATTTGGCAGCACGTCCAGATCGCGTGCATAGCCGATCGGCAGTGTGGGGTCCAGGCGGAGCACGCGCGGCGCCAGCGGGATGTTCAAGCCCGCGGCGAGCGCGGCGAGATCGACGCGGGTCAGCAGCCAGGGCCTGCCCTGGTCCTTGCCGCCTTGGGCGACAGCGCGGCCCTGCTCGTCGGCGATGACGAAGGCCGGGCCCAGGGCAAGCCCGGTGGAAGGTGGCGGCGCGAGCAGTCCGACCAGCATCTGCTCGCCAGCCGGCAGGCTGGTCGCAGGCAGCTGGCGATTGCCGGGCACCGGCAGCCAGCCCAGGTCGACCAGCAGCGCGCGGCCCTGCTCGGGCTTGAATACCCCGAATACGGTCACCCCGACGGCATCGCCGCGCCGCTGGTTGTCGAGCAGCAGGGCGGGGACATCGAGGAAGCGGCCGCGGCCGGAGACCCAGGTGTAGCTGGTGGCGTCGACATCCGCCGCTGCCGCCAGGGACAGGGCCTGCTTGCGGGACAGCGTGGCGCTGACCTGCGTCGAGCATCTGCTGCTTCTCGGCCGCCCGGTGCAGCTGCCAGCGGCCGAGGGAAACGAATCCCGCGACCACCAGCAGCGCCAGGGCAAACAGGACTAACCGCATTTTCACGATGCCTGGCCCCGACTGGCGGATAATGCGCGCTTCATCCCGAGCAGAACCGCCGACATGCAGAAATTGCTGATCATCGCTTTCCTGGTCGTGATCCTGTGGAACCTGGGCGCCGGCTTGTACTACATGATGGTCGACAAGGGCACCACCAATCGCACCGTGACCTCCCTGAGCTGGCGCATCGGCACCTCGGTCGCGCTGATCCTGCTGGTGGTGGTGGGGATCTTCAGTGGCGTGATCAAGCCGCACGGCATCTATCACTGAGGCGCCCGCTGAAACTCCAGAAAAAAAGGCCGGCAATGCCGGCCTTTTTCATTGCGCACGGCCTGGGCCGTTGGCGGTGCCGGACTCAGCGCAGATGGATCAGAGAACGTAGACGAACAGGAACAGGCCGAGCCAGACCACGTCGACGAAGTGCCAGTACCAGGCCACCGCCTCGAACGCGAAGTGATGGTCCTTGCTGAAGTGGCCCTTCGCGCAGCGCAGCCAGATCACCGACAGCATGATGGCGCCGAGGGTCACGTGCATGCCGTGGAAGCCGGTCAGCATGAAGAAGGTCGAGCCGTAGATGCCCGAGCCGAGGGTCAGGTTCAGTTCGGTGTAGGCCTGGTGGTACTCGGTGGCCTGGAAGTACAGGAACAGCCCGCCAAGCACGATGGTGGCGCCCAGCCAGAACATCAGCTACGGCCGCGTGCGCCGCGCGCAGGGCGTGGTGGGCCAGGGTGATGGTCACGCCCGAGCTGAGCAGCAGCATCGTGTTGACCAGCGGCAGGCCCCAGGCCGGGATGGTTTCGAAGTGCGCCGCCGATCGCCGCGGGGCCGTTGCTCGGCCAGCCGGCGGTGAAGCCGCTCCACAGGAACTGGTTGGTCAGTGCGCCATCACCCTCGCCCGACAGCCAGGGCAAGGCGAAATTGCGCGCGTAGAACAGCGCGCCGAAGAACGCGGCGAAGAACATGACCTCGGAGAAGATGAACCACATCATTCCCATCCGGAACGAGGTGTCCACCTGGGCGTTGTACTTGCCCTGCAAGGATTCGGAGATCACGTCGCCGAACCAGCATGCCCAGCACACCGAGCGCATGGCCAGGCCGAGGAAGAAGACGCTCTCGCCCCAGGCGTTGCCGTTCATCCAGTTGGCCACGCCAATCATCAGGGTGAACAGCGCGATCGAGCCGAGGAACGGCCAGCGGCTGTGGTGCGGGACGTAATAAACGTTTGCGTCGTCTGTGGGCGTGTGCCATGGGAATTCCCGAATCCTGAAGTCTGGTCTGTGTCGTTGGTTACGGGGCCGAGAGGCCGGTCGTTACCGCGCCGGGCGCCTTCAACTGCGCCGTGGCCGTGTCATTGAGATAGAAAGTATAGGACAGAGTGATCGTCGCCACGTCGCTCGGCAGGGACGGGTTGACGATGAAGCGCACCGGCATCAGCCGTTCCTCGCCGGGCTTGCAGCATCTGCTGGGTGAAGCAGAAGCACTCGGTCTTGGTGAAGAAGCCCGAGGCCTGGTTGGGAGCGATCGAGGGCGCGGCATTGCCGACGATGGCCTCCTTCGAGGTATTCCTGGCCACGAACATGGCTTCGTACTGCTGGCCCGGGTGCACGTCCAGTGACTGCTGCAGCGGACTGAAGGTCCAGGGCAGCTTGGAGTTCACGGTGCCGTCGAACTGGATGCGGACGGTGCGCTTGGCGTCGGGCGTCATGCCCGCCAGCTGTTGCGCGCCCGCGCGGGCCGCGCTCGAGCTTGATGCCGAACACCTTCTCGCAGGCCGTGTTGTACAGCGGCACCAGCGAAAACGCGAACACGAACGAGCCGACCGAAACCAGGGCGATCCGCTTGAGCGTGCGCGACATTTCCGCGTTCATTTGCCGCCCATGACCGAGAGCAGGAAAACGACATAGGAACCCACGGCCAGGGCCGCAAGGATCCAGACCGTCCGGCGAATGCCGGCGCGGCTGGCTGCATCTGCTTTTGTAGCCGGCTGCTGCATCAGTGGGTCACGTCGCCGTGCGCCAGGTCGCCTTCCTTGATGACCGGCGGCGTGGTGAACGTGTGGTGCGGGGCCGGCGAGGCACCGTCCATTCCAGGCCGCGGCGCCTTCCCATACCCGGTTGGTCGCCTTGACGCCGCCGCGCGCGGTCTTCCAGACGATGTAGACGAACAGCAACTGCGAGATGCCGAAGCCGAAGCCGCCGATCGAGCGACCACATGTTGAAATCGGCGAACGCCGGGTTGTAGTCCGGAACGCGGCGCTGCATGCCGGCCAGGCCCAGGAAGTGCTGCGGGAAGAACAGCAGGTTGACGAAGAATCGTGCTCAGCCAGAAATGCCACTTGCCCAGGGTCTCGTTGTACATGTGGCCGGTCCACTTCGGCAGCCAGTAGTAGACGCCGGCCATGATCGCGAAGATGGCGCCGGTCACCAGCACGTAGTGGAAGTGCGCGACCACGAAGTAGGTGTCGTGGTACTGGAAGTCGGCCGGCACGATGGCCAGCATCAGGCCGGAGAAGCCGCCGATGGTGAACATGACCACGAAGCCGATCGCGAACAGCATCGGCGTCTCGAAGCTCATCGAGCCGCGCCACATGGTGGTGACCCAGTTGAACACCTTCACGCCGGTCGGGATCGCGATCAGCATGGTGGCGTACATGAAGTACAGCTCGCCGCCGAGCGGCATGCCGACCGTGAACATGTGGTGCGCCCAGACGATGAACGACAGGAAGGCGATCGAGGCGGTGGCGTAGACCATCGCCTGGTAGCCGAACAGCGGCTTGCGGGCGAAGGTCGGGATGATCTCCGACACGATGCCGAAGGCCGGCAGGATCATGATGTAGACCTCGGGGTGGCCGAAGAACCAGAAGATGTGCTGGAACATCACCGGGTCGCCGCCGCCGGCCGCGTTGAAGAAGCTGGTGCCGAAGAACTTGTCGGTCAGCAGCATGGTCACCGCGCCGGCCAGCACCGGCATCACCGCGATCAGCAGGAAGGCGGTGATCAGCCAGGTCCAGACGAACAGCGGCATCTTCAGCAGGTCCATGCCCGGCGCGCGCATGTTGAGGATGGTGGCGATGATGTTGATCGCGCCCATGATCGAGCTGACGCCCATCAGGTGGATGGCGAAGATCGCGAACGCGGTGTTGTTGCCGCCCTGCAGCGACAGCGGCGGATACAGCGTCCAGCCGCCGGCCGGGCCGCCGCCGCCGATGCCGAAGATCTCAGGATCAGCGGCATCAGCAGCAGGGTGAAGGCGAACGGCAGGATCCAGAACGACCAGTTGTTCATGCGCGGCAGCGCCATGTCCGGCGCGCCGATCATCATCGGGACCATCCAGTTGGCCAGGCCGACGAAGGCCGGCATGACTGCGCCGAAGATCATCACCAGCGCATGCATGGTGGTCATCTGGTTGAAGAATTCCGGGTGACCAGTACTGCAGGCCCGGCTGGAACAGCTCGAGCGCGGATCAGCAGCGCCATCGAGCCGCCGATGAAGAACATCACCAGCGAGAACACCAGGTACAGGGTACCGATGTCCTTGTGGTTGGTGGAATTGAACCAGCGCTGGAAGAAGCTCTGCTTGGGACCATGGTCATCGTGGTCGTGGGCGTCGTGGGCGGCGCTGTAATCAGACATGTCGCTTGCCTCTGGAAATGTTTCGATTCGAATTGGATGGATCTGGAAGCGGCTTCGCTCAGCCCGCTGCGGCGGCCGGGGCGGCTTCCGGCGCGGTCGCCGGGGCAGCCTCGGTTTCGGCCGGGCGGCTGCCGGAGCCGGGGCCGCGATCATCGCGGGCGCGGCTGGCTTGTTGTCGGCCTTCTGCTGCGCCAGCCATTGCGAGTATTCGGCCTTCGGCACGACCTTGACCACGATCGGCATGAAGCCGTGGTCCTTGCCGCACAGCTCGGCGCAGACGCCGCGGTAGGTGCCGGGCTCCTTGACGTTGGTCCAGGCTTCGTTGATCACGCCGGGAATCGCGTCCTGCTTCCAGCCCAGCGCCGGCACCCACCAGGCGTGGATCACGTCGTCGGCGGTGATGACGAAGCGCACGCGGGTGTCGGCCGGCAGCACCAGCGGGTTGTCCACGTCGCGCAGGTAATGCGGTGGTCACGGTCGGCATCGGGCAGCGAGCCTTCCTGGCGGATGCGGTCGGATTCGCGTCGAGGCGGCTGATGAAATTGACGTCCTGGCCGACGTACTCGTAGCGCCACATCCACTGGTAGCCGGTGATCTTGACCGTCATCTCGGCGGCTGGGCGTTGTGGTCGGCGTTGTATTGCTGGATGACCATGCGCGTGGCCGGGATCGACGAACCGATCAGGATGAGGATCGGGATGACGGTCCAGATCGCTTCCAGCTCGGTGCTGTGGGTGAAGCCGGTGTCCGGCACCGCGCCCTTCGAGTGGCGGAACTTGAACATGGCGTAGGCCATGGCGCCGAACACGATGATGCCGATGACCACGCAGATCCAGAGCATGATCATGTGCGCGTGATAGGCGTTCTGCGAGGTCGCGGTCACGCCGGGGATCATGTTCAGCTGCCAGCGCACCGGATCGGTGGCGTTGGCCGAGGCGGCCGAGCTTGCCAGGGCCATCAGGCCGGCGGCGTAGCGCACCACGCGCGGAGCTTTCATCACTGCATTCATCGGAACCTACCTCGAACTGTGATCTGTGCTGGGCAACCGGCCTGAGGCCGTCGCCAGGAAATGATGGAATTGAAGATGTTGCAACTGAGCCGCCGGCAGTTGAGCGCCGAACTGCATGCAGTACGAGGCCGGAAAACCCGCGAATTTTACGCTCCCGCCGGGTCTGGCGGCAAGCTGACCGGACAACAGTGGGGCAGGGCGGGTGAAGGAATCGCCACGGCCGCGGCTGGACGCTGCAACGGCCGGCTTTGCCGCGGCGCGTCCCGGCGACTAGAATCTGCGCCTCGCATGCGCATTGCGCCGCCTCGGCCGGGACTTCCGTGACCCCCATCATCAGCTCCGAATTGCCCGAGGTCTCCTCGCCTCTCCGCCAGCGCATCACCGCCGCCTATCTGCGCGACGAAAATGAGCACATGGCCGAACTGCTGCCCCAGGCGCGCCTGCCGGAGGCTGAACAGGCGTCCGTGCAGGCCACCGCCATCGGCCTGGTCGAGCGCACCCGCGTCCGCTCCGCCGACCCGGCCATGGTCGAGGCCTTCATGCGTGAGTACGACCTCAGCTCCGAAGAGGGCGTACTCCTTATGTGCGTGGCCGAGGCGCTGTTGCGCATTCCCGACCAGGACACCGCCAACAAGCTGATCCGCGACAAGCTCGGCGATGCCGACTGGGATGCCCACGTGGGGCGCTCGACCTCCGTGCTGGTCAACGCCTCGACCTGGGGCCTGATGTTGACCGGTCGCATCGTCAGCCTGGCCGACGAGACCCGGCGCAACGCCACCGGCGCGTTCAAGCGCCTGGTCGGCAGGATGGGCGAGCCGGCGATCCGGCTGGCCGTCCGCCAGGCCATGCGCATCATGGGCTTCCAATTCGTGATGGGCCGCACGATCGGCGAGGCGCTGGAGCGGTCGCGCAAGGGCGACAACGCCGGCTATCGCTACTCCTTCGACATGCTCGGAGAAGGCGCGTTCACCGCCCACGATGCCGAGCGCTACATGGACGCCTACCGCGAGGCCATCGTCGCCATCGGTTCGGGCGGCCCGTATCCGGATGTATTCGCCGCCCCGTCGATCTCGGTCAAGCTGTCGGCGCTGCATCCGCGCTACGAGTTCGCCAAGCGCGCCCGCGTGCTGGCCGAATTGACGCCGCGGGTCATCGAACTGGCGCAGCTGGCCAGGGGCCAGGGCATCGGCTTCACCATCGATGCCGAGGAGGCCGAGCGGCTGGAGTTGTCGCTGGACGTGATCGCGGGCGCCTATTCCGATCCGTCGCTGGCCGGTTGGGAAGGCTATGGCCTGGCCGTGCAGGCCTATCTGAAGCGCGCGCCGTATGTGATCGATTTCATTGCGGACCTGGCGCGCCGGACTGGCCGGCGCATCCCGATGCGGCTGGTCAAGGGCGCCTACTGGGATTCGGAGATCAAGAAAGCGCAGACGGAGGGCCTGGCCGGCTATCCGGTTTTCACCCGCAAGCCCAATACCGACGTGAGCTACCTGGCCTGCGCCAAGCGCATGTTCGAGGCCAGCGACGCGCTCTATCCCATGTTCGCCACCCACAACGCGCAGACCATCGCCTCGATCCACCATCTGGCGCAGGGCAAGGATTTCGAATTCCAGCGTCTGCACGGGATGGGCGATCACCTGTACGCGGAAACGATGGGCAAGGAGCATTTGAACGTGGCCTGCCGGGTCTACGCGCCGGTCGGGTCGCACGAGGAGCTGTTGCCCTACCTGGTGCGCAGGCTGCTGGAGAACGGCGCCAATTCGAGCTTCGTCAACCGCATCACCGACGAGACGCTTCCGCCAGCCGACCTGGTGGCCGATCCCGTCGCCACCGTCAGCGCCTTCAGCGACAAGCGCCACCCGCATATTCCGCAACCCTCCGCCATATTTGCCGACAGGAAGAATTCCATGGGCGTCAATCTCGCCAACGATCAGGAACTCGGCGCACTCGCCGACAAGGTCAATGCGGCGCTCAAGTCATGGACAGCCGCGCCCATCGTTCCCGGCAGCAAGGGCACCGGCGCTTCGATCGCGGTCACCAACCCCGCCGATCGCCGCGAGGTGATCGGACATTGGCAGGCCAGCGATGCGGCCCAGGTCGAACAGGCGCTGGTCAACGCCCAGGCGGCGTTCAACGACTGGGACCACCTGCCCGCCGCTTCCCGCGCAAAGATCCTCGAGTTCGCCGCCGATCTGATGGAAGAGCGGATGCCCGAACTGATCGCGCTGTGCGTGAAGGAAGCCGGCAAGTCGCTTTCCGCTTCGGTCGCCGAAGTGCGCGAGGCCGTGGATTTCTGCCGCTACTACGCCGGCCAGTCGCGCAAGCTGTTCGGCCACCCGGAAAAACTGCCCGGTCCGACCGGCGAATCCAATGAGTTGCAATTGCACGGGCGCGGCGTGTTCGTCTGCATCAGCCCATGGAATTTCCCGTTGGCGATCTTCATGGGGCAGATCGCCGCGGCGCTCGCTTCCGGCAATACGGTGATCGCCAAGCCGGCGGAGCAGACCAACCTGACCGCGTACTTCGCGGTGAAGCTGCTGCACGAGGCCGGCATTCCGGAAAACGTGCTGCAGTTCCTGCCCGGCGACGGCGCCACCGTCGGCGCCGCGCTGACCCGCGACCCGCGCGTGTCCGGCGTGGTGTTCACCGGTTCCACCGAGACTGCCTGGGCCATCAATCGCGCGCTGGCGGCTCGCCGCGCCGCGCTGGCCACGCTGATCGCCGAAACCGGCGGCCAGAACGCATTGATCGCCGATTCGTCGGCGCTGCCCGAGCAACTGGTCAAGGATGCGATGACCGCCGCGTTCGATTCCGCCGGCCAGCGTTGCTCGGCGGCACGGATCCTGTTCGTGCAGAGCGACATCGCCGACAAGGTGATCAACATGTTGTCCGGCGCAATGGACGAGATCGTGGTCGGCGATCCGGCGCTGCTGTCCACCGACGTCGGTCCGGTCATCGACGAGGACGCGCGCGGGCTGCTGATCGCCCATGCCGAGCGCATGGACAAGGAAGCCAGGCTGATCAAGGCCGTGCGCCTGGGCGACGGCTGCAAGCACGGCAGCTTCTTCGCGCCGCGCGCGTACGAACTGCAGTCGCTTTCGCAGTTGAAGCAGGAAATCTTCGGGCCCGTGTTGCACGTGATCCGCTACGAAGCCCGCGACCTCGACAAGGTGCTGGCCGAGATCAACGCCACCGGCTACGGTCTGACGCTCGGCATCCACTCGCGCATCGATGCGACGGTGGAACACATCGTGCGCAGCGTCCGGGTCGGCAACTGCTACGTCAACCGCAACCAGATCGGCGCGGTGGTCGGCGTGCAGCCGTTCGGTGGCGAAGGTTTGTCGGGCACCGGTCCGAAGGCCGGCGGTCCGCATTACCTGCTGAAGTTCGCCAGCGAGCGGACGCTCACCATCAACACCACCGCTGCCGGTGGAAACGCGTCGCTGCTGACGCTGGCGGAGTGACTTAAGCGGTTATGCCCTTGTTCGTATATCCCTTTCGAAGACACCAGGGCCGACATTGCGCCATGTCCTCCCGATTTCATCGAAGTCTTCCCGAACGCGCTGTCGCCCGATGCCTGCGCGGCGCTGCTCGCCCGTTTCGAGGCAAGCGGCCAGGCCGTGCCGGGACGGGTGGCCACGGGTGTGCGGCCGGAGCTCAAGCACAGCCGCGACATCTGGCTGCAGGACCGTCCCGAATGGCGCGACGCCGAGGAGCAACTCAACCGGGCGATGTTTATCGGACTGCTGGCCTATGTGCGCAAGTATTCGCCTATCTGCTGCTGGCGCCGCTGATGTTCCAGTGGCCGGATGCAGAGACCGGCGCGCCGAGGCCGATGCGGCGCCGAGGATTTCGCCGGATTCGACGACAAGACAGCTGACCGATATCGTGCGCACGGCGCTGCGGCCGGGCCAGATCAACCTGCAGCGCTACACGGCCGACCAGGGCGGTTATCCCTACTGGCACTGCGAGCAGACGCCGGCCGACCCCAATTCGGAGATGCTGCACCGCGTGCTGCTGTGGACGATCTACCTCAACGATGGCTTCGACGAAGGCGAGACCGAGTTCTTCCACCAGCACCGCAAGATCGTCCCCGCAGGCCGGCGCCCTTCTGATCGCGCCGACCGCATTCACGCACACCCATCGCGGCAACCGGCCGCTGCGGCGCGACAAGTACATCGCCACCAGCTGGGTCCTTGTTCAAGCGCGCCGAAGTGCTGTTCGGCGGCAAGAAGATAGGCCAGGTCGCGAACTATCAGGGCGCGAACAGATTCGCCAAGCGGAAACGGTGCGGATCGCGATACAGCAATGTGCGCCAGGCCTCGAGCGTTCGAACGGCTTCCACTCGCCCTCGGCCTGCGCCAGCCGATCCGCGATTGCCCACAGCACCGCCGGATTCGCGCCCATGCCAAGGTGGGTCGCGCTGATCTCGATGTTCTCGGCGATGGGCGATTCCTGGGCCAGGCTCATGCGCCAGTTCACGATGCCGTCGGTCTTGCTCATGATCGAGGTGGTCGGCACGGTCGGGTTGCCGTTGACCAGTTCCATCAGGCGATGGTCATCGGCGCGGAAGCCGCTGACCAGTTCGAATACGCGCCATGCATTGGTGCCTTTCGGATGGCCCGTCAGCGGCGATCCAAGCGTGATCACCTGGCGGACCCGCTCGGGCATGCGCAGCGCCAGCGCATTGGCCATCGCGCCGCCCATGGACCAGCCGACGATGCTGACCTTCTTCTTGTGTCGCTTCTGCACGGCGCGCACCTTGTCCACCATGCCCTTGATGACGTGGTCGCGCGGCCCGAAGTTGGCCCCCTGTTCCCACGGATAGGCTTCATAGCCGAGATGGCTGAGGAAGCGCCGCAGCGGGTACGTGCTGTTGTCGCCAGCCAGTCAGGCCCGGCAGCACCAGCACCGGATGACTGTCGCCGCGCGGCGCTTGCTTGAGCAACGGCCAGGCCAGCGCGTAGGACGCCCACTCGATCATCGCCCGGCCTTCCATGGCCATCAGCAGGGCGGAAGGCGACTTGAGCGTTTCGTGCGTCTGCGGGCGCGGGATTGGGAAGCGGTCTGGTTCATGGAAGTCGTTCGCCGAGTTCGGTCAGTGCCGCCGCCATTGCCCGGGCGACGATGTCGGGACGAGCCACGATGTCCTTGCAGGCGGTCAAGCCGAATTCCAGGTTGCCCGCATAGCTTTGCACGGTGATGTTGAGCGCGAGTCCGTGGGTGACGATCGAAACCGGGTAGTAGTGTTGCAGTTTCGCACCGGCGAGATAAAGCGCGACAGGTGGGCCGGGGACATTGGATATCACCACGTTCGCCAGCGCCGGCAAACGCTCCGAGATGTGCGCGCTGCCCCACAGGCGCGATAGTCCGGCTGCCCAGATCGGCGCCGCCAGGCCTGGAAAATCGGTGGGGATCAGGTCCTTGAATGCGGAGACGCGCCGCTTTATCTGCGCCGTGGAGTCGTGGATGGCGAGCAGTCGCTCGACCGGATCGGCCACATCGGTGGCCAGCGAACACTGCACCATCGAGACCTGGTTGTTGACGTCCTTGTTGCCTGCTTCACGCAGCGATACCGGCATTGCCGCGATCAGCGACTTCCTCGGCAGGGCGTCGACCGTCAGCAGCAATTCGCGCAGCGCACCTGAACAGATGGCCATGACCACGTCGTTCAGGCTGACGCCGAAGCCGCGCGCCACCCGCTTGACGTCATCGATCGGCAGCGAGATTGCGCCGAAGCTCGCGATGGGTCCTATCTGGCGATTGAACACGGTGCGCGGCGCGATCAGGATGTTGTCGCGCAGGCTGCCGATCATGCTGGCCGCCTGGGAGACGCTGCCGGCAAGCTTGAGCGTGGCCGGCAGCGAGCGAAGCAGTTTGGCGAATTGCCGGACCGTCGATTGGGTTGCGCTGCTCGCCAGGTCGCGTGCGCTCAGGTCCTTGCCCGGCTTGGCGGCCTGGCCGCGGGCTTTCGGGTCCCGGAGCGCCCGGCGCCACGTCCAGCAGCGCCTGCGCCAGCGCGATGCCCCCCTGGCCGTCGAGCAAGGCATGGTGGATCTTCGAATACAGGGCGACCACGCCCGGCCCGACATTCTCGATCACCACGAACTGCCACATCGGCAGTTCGCGGGAGAGCGGTTCCGAATGCAGCTTTCCCACCAGCGACATCAGCCGGGCCTGGCCGCCCTTGCCGGGGAGTTTGCGTTTGCGGATCTGCTTCCTGAGATCGAGCCTGGGTGCATCCGCCCACATCGGATGACCAAGCCCGAGTGGGGCTTCATGCAACACCCTGCGCAGGGCCGGCGCCCGCGGCAGGCGGTCGGCGACCAACGCAGCAGCGCCTGATGGAAATCGTAGTCGCGCCGGGCCGGCAGTTCGATCAGCATCACGCTGCCCACGTGCATTGGCGTGCCGGCCGATTCCAGATAGAGGAACGCGGCATCGAGTCCGGTGAGCGGCTTCAGAGTTTTTCCCATCCGCACCGACGATACGCTTTTTCAACGGCCCTTGAATACCGCCTGGCGGCGTTCCGTGAAGGCGCGCACAGCTTCGGCCATGTCTTCGGTCTGCATCATCGCCGGCAGCGCCGGCATCAGCGCTTCCAGTCCGGCCCGGTTGCCGGCATTACGAGCAAGCCGCGATGAGGCAAGCGCTGCCTGCACGCCGAGCGGCGCGGCTGCGGCGATCTTTCCGGCGATTTCGAGCGCGGCCTGCAGTTGTTCTCCGGGCTCGACCAGCTTTTGCACGAAACCCATGCGGTACGCCTGCTCGCCGTCGAACTCCTCGCCGGTGAGGATGTAGCGTTGGGCGTTGCCCCAGCCGATTTCCTGCATCAGCCGGACGGTCGCGCCGCCGCAGGGAAAAAACCGCGCAATACTTCGAGTTGGGCGAAACGTGCGTCGGTCGCTGCCACCCGGATGTCGGCGGCCAGCATCAATTCCACGGCGACGGTGAAGCTCACGCCTTGCGCGGCGACCACGACGGCTTGCGGCAACGTCGCGACTCGTCCAGTCCGAACGGCTCGATGCCGCCCTCCGGCAGGTCCGCCAGCTTGCCCTGTGCCAGCACCGGCGCCCACTGCGGCAGGTCCAGCCCGGCGGTGAAATGCTCGCCTGCCCGAACAAGACGCCGCAGCGCAGCTCGGGATCGCGGTCCAGTTCGCCGTAGGCCGCAGCCAGCGCGCGATAGGTATCGACATCGAAGGCGTTGCGTTTCTCAGGCCGGTTGAAGCCCATCAACAACAGGTGGCCGCGGCGTTCGACGGTGAGCTTGCTGTCGGTCATGCTGGCTCCAGTGATCAGAATTGCGCCGGCTGCATCGCCAGCGTGGTGTCGTCGAGGCTCTGCAGCAGCCGGGCGTACTGCCCGGCCAGCGGCAGTTCGTAACGGAAGAAGTACTGGCAGGCAGCGAGCTTGCCCGCATAGAAACCGCGGTCGCCTGGCGCGGCGGCGTCCGGCAGCGCCCGCGCGGCGATGAGCGCCTGCTTCAGCCAGACCCAGGCGATCAGTCCGTGGCCGACCATCGTCAGGTACAGCGACGCGTTGGCCAGGCCCAGCCGGACTCGGCCATCGGCCATGCAGGCCGACAGGACGCCAGTGGTTTGAGCGATCGTTGGCTGTGTCGCGCAATGTTGAAGCAATCGCCGCAACCCCTCGACCAGGCCGGCTTCGGTCGCGGTCGCATGCATTTCCGCAAGCATCAGCTTCAGCGCCGCGCCGTTTTCCATCATCGCCTTGCGGCCGAGCAGGTCGATGCCCTGGATTCCGTTGCTGCCTTCGTGGATCGGATTGAGCCGGTTGTCGCGCTAGTACTGTTCGACCGGGTAATCGCGCGTGTAGCCGTAACCGCCGAGCACCTGGATGGCAAGGTCGTTGGCCTTCGTGCACCACTCGCCGGACCAGGCCTTGATCACCGGCGTCAGCAACTCGAGCTTGAGCATAGCCTCGCGTCGCTTTGCGGATCGCTGTCCTGGGCCTGCACGTCGATCAGGTTGCCGGCATGGATCGCCAGCGCGAACGCGCCTTCGCAGTAGCATTTTTGCTGGAGCAGCATGCGCTTGACGTCGGCATGCTCGATCAACGCCACCGGTTTGGACGACGGATCCTTCTGTTCCGGATGCCGGCCCTGGCGGCGTTCCTTTGCGTATTCCAGCGAATACAGGTAGCCCGCCATGCCTTGCATGATCGCGCCCATGCCTACGCCGATGCGCGCTTCGTTCATCATGTGGAACATCTGGGTCAGGCCCTGGTGCGGCTCGCCCACCAGATAGCCGACGCACTGCGCCGGACTCGCCGAACTTCAGGAAGGTATTGATGATGCCGCGATGGCCCATCTTGTGGTTGATGCCGGCCAGTTGCACGTCGTTGCGGGCGCCCAGGCTGCCATCGTCGTTGACCAGGAATTTCGGTACGACGAACAGGCTGATGCCCTTGACGCCGGCCGGACCGCCGGGAATTTTCGCCAGCACCAGGTGCACGATGTTTTCCGACAGCTCGTGGTCGCCGCCGGAAATCCACATCTTCTGGCCGATCAGGCGATAGCTTCCATCCGCGGCTGGCTCGGCACGGGTGCCGATGTCCGAAAGCGAGGAGCCCGCCTGCGGCTCGCTCAGGCACATGGTGCCGAGAAAGCGTCCCTCGAGGATGGGTTGCCGATACAGGCGCTGTTGTTCGGGCGAGCCGCACGCGCGCAGCAGGTTCGCCACTCCGCGCGCGAGCAATGCGTAACCGGTGGTCGCGACATTGGCCGACAGGAACATCGCGTCGCTGAACAGCGCCAGCGTGTACGGCAACTGCAGTCCGCCTTCGGCTTCGTCGGCGAGCAGGGCGGTGAAGCCGGCTTCGGCGTAAGCGTCCAGCGCCAGCTTTACTTCGGGGATTATCTGCACGCGGCCATCGCGCAGATGCGGTTCGTTCAAGTCGGAAGCGCGGTTATGCGGCGCGAATTTTTCCAGCGCCAGGCGGTGCGACAAGTCGATGACACTCTGAAAAGTATCCAGGCCGTGCGCCGCAAAGCGCGGATACGACAGCAGCGAGGAAAGCGGCCACAGCTCTTCCGACACGAAGCGCAGCTGCCGGGGATCGATCAGGGGAGAGGTCAAACGGGTGGACTAGAGGTCTTGCTGGTAGCGCACGTACGGGACGCGGCCTTCCTCGGCGCCAAGATCGGTGCGCGCATCGGGCAATCCGAACGGATTCTTGCCGCGGGACACCAGGTTTTCCGCGCCGACGGACAGCTTCGCCTTCCACGGGGTGCGCCAGGTGACGCCGGCGCCGAGCGTGCTGTAGCGGTTGGTCTGTCCGGGAACTTCGATCATCTGGCCGGTGATCTCGCCGCCGAAATTACCGTCGCCGCCGCTCAGGCTCAGGCTTCCGGAATCCCATTCCGGCGGCAGGCCGCCACGAATCTGGTCGGTAGGAATCAGGCGAACCCGAGCCAGCGTGCCGCCGATGCTGAGCCAGCTCTGTGTGCCCAGCGAAACCTGGCCGATCAGGCTGGCGTTGCGGGTGTCGAGAGTGGCGATGTTGGAACCGAGCAAGCTGTCGAGCAAGCGGCGATCCGCGGCGCTGTTGCCGATCGCGGTGGAGCTCGCGCCAAGCGTCTCGCGGCCGACGCCGACGCTGCCGGTGAGGAGAGTCTTGGAGCGTTGCATCTGCAACAGGCCATTGACGATATTGGTCCTGCCAGGAATCTGCACGCTGCCCTGGTCTGCAAGGTTGACCAGCATGCAATGCCCGGCGAGCGAACCGACGCTTGTGATCACGCTGCCGCTGTTGCACAACACGCCCATGCCCGGATTCGCCTCGAGCGACAGGCCCGCGCGAAGTTGCAAGCCATTGGCAGTCGCGCCGCGGCCATCGTAGGCTGGCTTGATGATGCGCTGCGAAGGCAGCTGCGGCATCGTCGACGGCTCGATGAGCAACAATGCGTCGATCTGACCATTGCGGGTGTTCCACAATGGCAGCACCGTGGTGTTGCTGGCGGACTCGGACGACGGAACGACCAGATTCGATTGGCCAAACGCCGTCGTCGCCGCAAGGGCGAGCAACAGGCAAGTGAGCAATCTCATTTTCACGTCAGTGGTTCTCCGTGGACCTATATAGAGAGACAGGAGGCGGGACGGCAAGTTCCCTTGGCCTGTACCTATATTTACGCCAATTTAACTAAAAACCGGCCAAAACGCCAGCCGTCCTATTGCAAAAGCTCGGATCCGGGGGCGTTGGCCCCGGTCGACTCGAACAGGCTACGGACCTCTTCATCGCTGAACCGGTAGCCCTGGCCACAGAAATCGCAGTGAACTTCGGTTAACCCGTCCTGGGAAGCGGCCAGGGTCTCCGCCTCGCCCAAGCCCCTTAGGGTGTCCTCGACCCGCGCCTGCGAGCAGGAGCAGGCAAAGCTCAAGGGGCGCTGCCCGATCAGGCGCACATTCTCCTCATGGAAAAGGCGGAACAGCAGGGTCTCGCTGGACAGCCGAGCAATTCCGGGGCGCTCAGGGTGTCGAACAAGGCTGAACAGCGGTCCCAGCCATCGGGATCGCCGTGGCCCTGGGGAAGTTTTTGCAGCATGAGCGCCACTGCCCGCACGCCGTCGGCCGCCAGCAACACCCGGGTCGGCAACTGCTCGGACCGCGGGAAATAGTCTTCGAAGGCATCGGCCAGATGATCGGCCTGCAGTCCGACCATGCCCTGGTAACGTATCAGTTCCTGGCCACCGGGCGGCAGGTTCTCGATGGTGATGGCCATTACCGAACCCGGCCCGAAGGCTCGCGGGGTCAGGGGCGCCGGTAGCGGCTCGGGATAATGGGCGATGCCGCGCAACGTACCGGCGGCCGTGCATTCCGCGAACAGCGTGCGCAAGGCCCCGGTACCGCGCAGTTGCACGCTGAGCCGGCCTCGATCTTCGTGTGCCCGGTGAAAGGGCGGCGGCGGCGCAGGTTTCGCCGAGGCGTTCTGCCACGGCCGCGGGATAAGGACTGCGGGCCTGGATGGTTTCCCACGTCGTCCAGGTCGACGAGCACGCCACGGACGCCGGAAGGCTCCAGCATGAAACGGGTCAACCGGTCGCGATCGGAGATGGCCATGGACTTTCGGGAAAATTGAAGCACGACAGGATAGACTGCGCAGCATACCGGATTCGGAACATGGTACCGCGCGTCATTCCTCAAGGTCCTGGCCTTGTCTCCTGGCGCTGGCGGCCGGCATTGGCCGACGATTTCGAGGATCTGGTCACCGCCGAACAGACCTTTGCGGCCGATGCCAGTTCCCGGAACGCGGGAGGCGTTCCTGGCCGCGCTGGCCGACGACGGCCTGGTTTTCGCTCCGGGGCCGACTAGGGCAAGCCGATCTGGGAGGCGCGCGCGGAGGACAAGGACCGACTCGAATGGGCGCCGGCGGTCGCCGAAATAGCGACCAGCGGCGACCTCGGCTACACCAGCGGGCCCTGGCGCTTCACCAAGGAAGGCGCGCAAACCGTGGGCCTCGGGCCAGTTCTTGACGGTCTGGAGGAAACAGGCCGATGGCCGCTGGAAGGTGCTCGTCGACCACGGCGTCAGCGGCCCGGCCACGCCTTTCCCCGAAAAAGTCCGTGCGGCGGGGTGGATGGGCTTGGGTCCCGCCCCGACCTGGCCCGTAGGACCGCCGGAACTGCGCAACGCCGACCTGAGCCCCGCCGGCCAGCTGACCCGCGGATGGTGTCCGACGATTTCCTGCGCCTGCGCGATGGCATCCCTCCCGGCGCGCCGATGGCAAGGCGTTGGCGACGTCCGCCTCGCGCGTGGAAACCGGCTAGTGATCTCCTGTGCCGGCGACCTGGCGGCCACTTGGGGTGGGGCGCGGATGGGCCGAGCTGGCTGCGGATCTGGCGGCGTCCGGCCGCGGGCGCCTGGCCAGAGTTGGCAGCTGGCGGTCGACCTGGCCGCGCCCGCCGCCGGAAAAGACGAATAGATGCCGGTCGAAAAGCATGGCGGGCGGCGTGGTTGCGGCAGCTTCCGCTCGATTTCCTGCTGCCGCCGGTCCTGTTCACCAGGTCCTGTTGTTGCGCTGGGTCCCGCCGGTCACCACCGCGTTCATGGTCGGACGCCAGGTCGGCCTGCTGGCATGCGATCGCGATTTCCGGCTCACTATCGTGGCGAAACAAGACGAGGATTTCGCCGAACCTGCCGATCGCCCTGGTCGCGGCCGAGGACCAGACATTCCCGATCCACCATGGCTTCGACTTCAAGGCCATCGACAAGGCGATGACCAGCAACCCGCGCGGGCACGCGTGCGCGGCGCCAGCACCATCAGCCAGCAGGTGGCCAAGAACCTGTTCCTGTGGAGCGGCCGCAGCTATGTGCGCAAGGGACTGGAGGCCTGGTACACGGTGCTGATCGAGTTCATGTGGCCGAAGCAGCGCATCCTCGAGGTCTACGCCAACATCGCCGAGTTCGGCGATGGCGTCTATGGCGCGGAAGCCGCGGCGCAGGCGTTTTTCAAGAAGCCGGCCTCGCGATTGAGCCGGCGAGAGTGCTCGGCTGGCGGCGGTGTTGCCGAATCCAAAGCGCTACAACGCGCGGAATCCGAGCGCCTATGTGCAGCGAAGGGCGAGCTGGATTGAACGCCAGGTCGGCACCTGGGCGGAGCGGCCTACCTGGACGCTTCCCGCTGAGCCGGTCTTCGGGCGCGATGCCGGCGGCCCAGCAGTTAACATCGGCCCATGAACAAGCCGGTCTCGCTCACCATCGTCATTGCCGCTTTCAACGAAGAAGCGGCACTGCCGGCCCTGCACCCCAGGCTTTCCGCGGTGCTCGATTCGCTGGGCCTGGCTTCCGGATACTTTACGTCGACGACGGTCCAGCGGACGGGACCTGGGAGGCGATCCGCGGGCGCTGGCGGCGAGGCGATCCGCGGGTAGTCCCTGCTGCGACTTTCACGCAATTTCGGCAAGGAGCTGGCGCTCACCGCCGGTCTCGACCTGGTCGATGCAGACGCCGTGCTGGTGCTGGATGCCGACGGCCAGGATCCGCCGGAGCTGATTCCGGAATTCGTCGGCAAGTGGCGCGAAGGCTTCGATGTCGTGTTCGGCACGCGCAGCACGCGTCCCGGCGAAACCTGGCTCAAGCGCGCCACCGCCTCGGCGTTCTACCGGGTGATGAACCGGCTGGCGGATCCGGCGATCCCGGCCGACACCGGCGATTTCCGGCTGATGTCGCGGCGGGTGGTCGAGGCCCTTGCGCGGCTTGCGCGAACGGCAACGGTTCATGAAAGGGTTGTTCGCCTGGGTCGGCTTTCCGCAGGCGTCGATCGCCTACCAGCGCCAGCCGCGGATCGCCGGCACCAGCAAGTTCAACTACTGGCGATTGTGGAACTTCGCGCTGGACGGCATCACCGGCTTTTCCACCGCGCCGCTGCGGGCGGCGACCTACGTCGGGTTTGCGGCCCGGCCACGTTCGCCTTCATTTACGGCGCCTGGGTCGTGGCCAAGACGCTGCTCTGGGGCGAGCCGGTGCAGGGCTGGCCGACCCTGATGGCGGTGGTGCTGTTCCTCGGCGGCGTTCAACTCATGGCCTTGGGAGTGATTGGAGAATACCTGGGCCGGCTCTATCTCGAGTCGAAGCAACGGCCGCTGTACCTCGTGCAGGAATGGCAGCCGGCCCGGCGGGCCGATGGGTGTGAAGCGGGCGGGCGCCGGCGAGGCATAGGATAGCGCGACAGGAATAAGATGGCCCAACCGCAGACGGCAGGGCCAGGCCATGCGCAACGCCAACCAGATTCTCGAGAACAAGGGCCGCGCCGTCTTTTCGGTCGCGCCGGAAACCGCCGGTGCTCGAGGTCATCCGGCTGATGGCCGAGAACCACATCGGCGCCGTCCTGGTGGTTCCGCGGCGATCACGCTGGTGGGCATTGCCAGCGAGCGCGACTACGCGCGCAAGGTGATCCTGCAGGGACGCTCGTCGGCCGACACGCCGGTCAGCACCATCATGTCCAGCCCGGTGCTGTGCGTCGCGCCCGACGGACACCGCCCGACCACTTGCATGTCGCTGATGACCCAGCGCCATGTCCGGCACCTGCCGGTGCGGGATGGTGACCGCATCATCGGCGTCATCTCGATCGGCGACCTGGTCAAGGCGGTCATCGAGGACCAGCAAACACGAGATCGCCCAGCTGCAGCAATACATCGCCGGCTGAGGCCACCGCGCGGCCCCAGGCCACGCTCGAGCCGACCTGCATCGACACCGCCACGAAGTGGCAGGCGCTGCCGAGGATCACGAAACCATGCCAGATGGCGTGCGTATGGCGGCGCTGGCTCATGTAGAAAGATCGTGCCCAGCGTATAGGCCAGTCCTCCGGCCAGCAGCCACAGCAGGGTCGCGATCGGGACTGCGCTCGAGCATCGGGCGGATGGCGGTCAAGGCCATCCAGCCCATGCCCAGGTAGATCAGGGTCGAGACACCCTTGAAGCGGCCGGTGTACGCCAGCTTGAACAGCACGCCAAAGACCGCGAGCGCCCAAGACCGTGACGAGCAGCCAGCCAGCCGCCATGGCCGCGCAGACCGATCAGGGTGAAGGGCGTATAGGTACCGGCGATCAGGATGAAGATCGCGCAATGGTCGAGCACCTTCAGGCGAGATTTCGCCAGCGCGTGCGGTACCGAGTGGTAGAGCGTCGAAGCCAGGTAGAGCAGGGACAAGCGACAAGTCCGTAGACGATCGCGCCGGCGAGCTGCCAACCGTCGCCGCGCAGTGCCGCCAGGGTGATCAGCACGGCACTGGCGATGATCGCCGAGCAGGAAGCCGGCGCCATGGGTCAGTGCGTTCCAGATTTCCTCGCGCCAATCGTGGTGTTCCTCGGTCATGCCGCGTCCTTGGCAACCATCGCCGGTGTCGAAACGGGATTCCTGTCGCGACGCCAGACGGGCGGTCTGATCCGGCCCTCGTCGATCGCCTTGCGCGTGAAGTAGCCGGCGACGGAAACGCAGACGATGACCGTGAGTATCGATGCCTCCGCGCCGAACTCGCCGCCGCTGAGCAAAGTCGGTCCCTGCGTGGTCGACACCAGCAGCCCCTTCAGTTCGAACCCGGAAACCGGAATGCCGAGCAGCGGACCCTGAGTGAAATTCCAGGCGGCGTGCACGCCCATGCAGAACCAGAGCGAGCGGGTCCAGGCGTAAGCCATGCCGAGCAGCAGTCCCGCCTCGATGGCGATCGCGATCGAACTCCAGACGGTTGCATTGGGGTTGGCCAAGTGGCCGAGGCCGAACAGCGCCGCGGAAATCGCCAGCGCGACCCAGGTGCCGAGGCCGTCCTCGACCACCCGGAACAGGATTCCGCGGGCGACGATCTCCTCGGTAATCCCGGGGAAGCAGGCCCAGCACCACCAACGGGCCGGTCAGATAGACATCGGTGTTCAGGCCCTGGACGCGATAGGCGCCGAACGCCGCCATCGCCGCCGCGGCGACGATCAGCGTGGCCATCCCGACCAGCCAGCCCACTGCGCTGTGGGTGAGCAGCTTCCGGGGCGCCAGTTCAGTCACCTTGCGCCGCTCGATGAAGCGAACCAGCAGCCAATAAGCCAGTACCGTCGGAATCAGCGAGCGCAAGCCCCTGAGCCACAGTTCGCTGCCGGAGACGGCGATGGCCAGGTCTGGCTTCAAGGGCTTGAACGGCATCAGCCAGCGCATGGCCTTGCTCAGCACGAACATCAGCAGGAATGACAGCGACGATGCGCAGGATCATGAATCCGATGCTGCGGAAGGATTGATTGCGCCAGACGCGCAGCCACAGGGGCGCCGGCTTGGAAACGGTGTCGTTGCTCATCGGCATCTCGGTGGTCATTCGGAAGAGTCTTCGCTGTCGTCGGCATGGAAGCGGTGCAGCATGCGGTGGACCAGCGGAGCGAAGATCAGGCCGGCGAGCACCAGCACCGCCAACCCGGAGTAGAGCGCATAGAAACCGGCGAACAGTTTGCCCGCGTCGGTCCGCATCGTGTCCACCGGGCCCATGCCGGAAAGGATCATCGACGCGTTCAGGAAGCTGTCCACCGCGCCCAGGCCCTCATAGACGTGGTAGCCGAGCATGCCGAAAGCCAGTGAGCCGCCGACCACGGCCACTCCCAGCGCCAGGCTGGTCAGCATGCGTCGGACGAAATCCGGCCATGGCAACAGCGCATGAGTGCGGCGCTCGAAGGCGAACAACCAGCCGGACGGCTTCTTGCCTTGTGGCGGCTTTTTAGCGCTTGCCGGCATCGACATCCTTCAGGAATGCGATTAGCCCGGCCATGTAGACCTGTTGGTCGTCATAGATCGCCATGTGTCGCCGATTCGGGCAGAGCAGGTACTTCCCTTTCGGCATTTGCGTCGACATCCACTCCATGTGCTTCGGGTCCATCGTGTCGTGCGTGCCGCCGATCACCAGGGTCGGCACCGTGATGGACTTGAGGTCGGCCGTACGATCCCACTGCAGCTTCCCGCTGGCGCCGAGTTCGCTCGGCCCCTGCATGGGAATGTAGATGTCCGTGTTGATGTGCTTGAACGCGCGATTGACGGGATCGGGCCATTCGGCTGTTGGCCGCCGCAGGATGTGCTGCTCGTAGTGACTGGGCATGAGCAGTTCCATGTAGCGCGGATTGGCGTAGTCCTTCCGCGCTTCGATCGCCTTGACCTCCGCGAGCACCTTCGGGTCCATCGACGGCATGAGAACGTCGTTCGCATACACGTTGTATGCCGGAATGCTGGCCATCATGTTCGAGATGACGAGGCCCTTCAGATTGCGGCCGTACTTGAGCGCGTATTCGGTCGCAAGAATGCCGCCCCACGAATGCCCGAGCAGGAAGAAGTTCGTGCTGTCGAGACCGAGGGCCAGCCGCACCTGTTCCACTTCTTCGACGAAGCGATCGATGTTCCAGAGCGACGAGTCCTTCGGCTGGTCGCTGTAGAACGAGCCGAGTTGATCGTAGTAGTAGTACTCGATGCCTTCGCCCGGCAGGTACGAGTCGGCCGATTCGAAGTATTCGTGTGTGGCGCCCGGTCCGCCGTGCAGCAGCAGCAGCTTGATGGTCGGATTGTTGCCGACACGCTTGGTCCACACGTTGAAGGTGCCCTTCGGGGTGCTGATCTCGATCATCCGCGCGCCGCCGCCGAGCACATCGTCGCGGCCGCTATTGTCGAAGTAGCCAGAGGCCTGGGCGCTCGTACTGCTGGCGGCCGGCGAGGGCGCGGTGGCCGCCGGGGTGGGGGAGGGGCGGCTGCAGGCGGCGAGCGCCGTGAGCAGCAGAAGAGGGAATAGTCGGGTCATGGATTTGCTCCGGCGACCATTGGACCAGGCGTGGCGGACGCCCGTGGAGCATGGCAGAGCGGCATTGCCCGGCAAGATTGGCTCGGGTGGCGGCATAAATGGACGAGGCTGGCGCATTTCACGGATGGGCGGTCGCCCGGCCTGCGCGCGCCGTGGCAAAATGACTGAACTTTCCCGGCCGCCCGGCGGTCGGACTGACATCCATTGCACCAAGGAAACGAATGAACCGCTCCATTGCGCTCGCTGCTTCTGTCGTAGTCGGCCTGTCCGTAGCCGTAGCCATGGCTCAGACCAAGCCGGCCTCTGCACCCGCTACGGTGAAGGCCAAGCCCGCGCCCGCAGCCGTGCCCGCGCCCGCCAAGGCATCCGCCCCGGCCGGAGACGCTGCCCTGCGCGCCGCCATCCTCAAGGCCATTCCCGGCGTGGAGATCGCCAGCATCAACCCTTCCGTGATCCCGGGTTACCGTGAAGTGGCCATTGGCGGGCGCATCGTTTACGTCAGCACCGACGGCAAGTACCTGGTGCAAGGCTCCCTGATCGAGCTAAGCAGCCGGGACAACCTGACGGAGGCCAGCGAGGCAGTGATCCGACGGGCCGATCTGGACGCGGTGCTGCGCGATCGCCGGATCATCTTCGCGCCGCCCAATCCCAAGTATCGGATCACCGTCTTCACCGATATCGATTGCGGGTACTGCCGCAAGCTGCATACGCAGATCGCCGACTACAACAAGGCCGGGATTTCGGTGGAATATCTGTTCTTCCCCCGCGCTGGACTGAACTCCGAGTCCTTCAGTAAGGCTGTCAGCGTCTGGTGCTCCAGCGACCGGCGCAAAGCCATGACCGACGCCAAGGCCGATCGGCCGGTACCCAAGAAGACCTGCGCCAACCCGGTTGCGATGGACTATGACCTGGGCAGGAAGATCGGCGTGGACGGTACGCCCGCCATCTACGCAGCCGACGGCACCCAGATCGGCGGCTACCTGTCCCCGGCCGACATGCTGGCCCGGCTGCAGCGCCAAGCTACCAAGTCGGTAGCCGCGAAATAGGTCTGGGTCGGTTCCCGAGGGCCCGCCGCGATAGCCGGCGGGCCTTTCGTTTAGAATAGGCGACTGGTTTTCCACGGGATATCCTCGGACATGATCGTCCTCGAGGGCCTCCCGGCCCTGTCGCCCTTTCGGAGCGACCGTCTTCAGGCTCGCCTGCGCCAGTTCGTTCCCGACCTTTGCGTCACCGGTACCTGGCATGTCTATTTCATCCAGCCAGAAGCGGGGGCCTCGCTCGAGCTGACCGCTCTGGGCCGAATCCTGGAGGGTTGCCCGGCCAACGAGTCCGCCTGCCCCCGGCGCGCACAGTCGCTTCGTCACGCCCAGGCTCGGCACCGTATCGCCATGGGCGAACAAGGCGACCGAGATCCTGCGCGGAGCCGGGCATGCGGTAAAAAGGGTGGAGCGGGGCCTTCGGCTTGACTTGGCCGGCCTGCCTGCGGCAGACGACCCGGCTGGGCGAAGCTCGAGCGTGAACTGTTCGATCCGATGACCCAATCATTGT
>CAVSCB010000003.1:0-117781 GCA_963726305.1 uncultured Gammaproteobacteria bacterium | reverse complement strand
CTGTTAACAACCAGCCGCGACGCTTTCCCACGGCCATCATTCCGGAGATCAACGAGCGGCCCCCACCCCCGGCGTCCCTGCTGAATCGCCCGGGCTCGGAAGGCAACATCCATTTGCACCGGCAGACATCGGCTAGGAGCGGTCATCAGGCGGAGCCCGGAAGCTGGCTCATTCTGCGGTTTCTTGTAAGGACGCTATCAGGCGCTTCTGACGCTCTGGCTCGGCGGCTTTGATCGCCGCGTCAATTGTCGCAACGAATTGTTTACCCTCGCCCTTTGCGTATTCCGCTTTCGAAAAATTCCACCAGGAACGCGCGAACTCGTTTCCAAAATACGTTGGCGCCAAGAAGTCGACGGTTACCTGCCAATGGGAGCTTCGAATTCCTGCTTCCCAGTTGGCTTTGGCTGACTGTATTTGGTCCAGGACGCCGGTGTAGTAAGCATCCAGCTCCAGTATCTCGCCCGGCGTAAGTTCGTTTGGATGGTAAATTGACTTCGCCAGTACTTCCGCAAAGTTGTCACTCTGTCTGGTGGCGTCTACGCTGCGCCAACCTGCGGAAAACTCCGCCCGTGCTTGGGCCGATGCGAAATTGTTGGCTTGGTTGATTTGATACGCAACCAGCAACAGCCCAGCCACTACGGAAAGTACTCCTGCGGCCTCAATTATTTGCTTCGTTCTCAATGACATTTAGGGCTCCGGGGCTAAGGGCATCGTTCGCGACCGACGTCGAGAATTGCGTATTGCTTGACCGCATTTATAGCAAAAGTCTCCGCGCCCAAAGACTGCGCCCAGCCCCGACGGCCGCGCGAGAATTCTGAAACCAGGCGCGCAAGAGCCGGAGATGTACCATTCACCATCGGCTTGCGCCAATCCATCCGCCTCGGTGATCATTGCGCCATGTCCCTGCCCGATTTCATCGAAGTCTTCCCGAACGCGCTGTCGCCCGATGCCTGCGCCGCGCTGCTCGCCCGTTTCGAGGCAAGCGGCCAGGCCGTGCCGGGACGGGTGGCAACGGGTGTGCGGCCGGAGCTCAAGCACAGCCGCGACATCTGGCTGCAGGACCGTCCCGAATGGCGCGACGCCGAGGAGCAACTCAACCGGGCGATGTTTATCGGACTGCTGGCCTATGTGCGCAAGTATCCGTATCTGCTGCTGGCGCCGCTGATGTTCCAGTGGCCCGATGCAGAGACCGGCGCGCCGAGGCCGATGCGGCCCGAGGATATCGCCGGATTCGACGACAAGACATTGGCCGACATCGTGCGCTCGGCGCTGCGGCCGGGCCAGATCAACCTGCAGCGCTACACGGCGGACGAGGGCGGTTATCCCTACTGGCATTGCGAGCAGACGCCGGCCGACGCCAATTCGGAGATGCTGCACCGCGTGCTGCTGTGGACGATCTACCTCAACGATGGCTTCGAAGAAGGCGAGACCGAGTTCTTCCACCAGCAACGCAAGATCGTTCCGCAGGCCGGCGCCCTGCTGATCGCGCCGACCGCATTCACGCACACCCATCGCGGCAACCGGCCGCTGCGGCGCGACAAGTACATCGCCACCAGCTGGGTCCTGTTCAAGCGCGCCGAAGTGCTGTTCGGCGGCAAGAAGTAGGCGGCGCCGAAGCGATCAGGGCGCGAACAGATTCGCCAAGCGGAAACGGTGCGGGTTGCGATACAGCAATGTGCGCCAGGCCGTCGAGCGTTCGAACGGCTTCCACTCACCCTCGGCCTGCGCCAGCCGATCCGCGATTGCCCACAGCACCGCCGGATTCGCGCCCATGCCAAGGTGCGTCGCGCTGATCTCGATGTTCTCGGCGATGGGCGATTCCTGGGCCAGGCTCATGCGCCAGTTCACGATGCCGTCGGTCTTGCTCATGATCGAGGTGGTCGGCACGGTCGGGTTGCCGTTGACCAGTTCCATCAGGCGATGGTCATCGGCGCGAAAGCCGCTGACCAGTTCGAATACGCGCCATGCATTGGTGCCTTTCGGATGGCCCGTCAGCGGCGATCCAAGCGTGATTACCTGGCGGACACGCTCGGGCATGCGCAGCGCCAGCGCATTGGCCATCGCGCCGCCCATGGACCAGCCGACGATGCTGACCTTCTTCTTGTGTCGCTTCTGCACGGCGCGCACCTTGTCCACCATGCCCTTGATGACGTGGTCGCGCGGCCCGAAGTTGGCCCCCTGTTCCCACGGATAGGCTTCATAGCCGAGATGGCTGAGGAAGCGCCGCAGCGGGTACGTGCTGTTGTCGCCAGCCAGCAAGCCCGGCAGCACCAGTACCGGATGGCTGTCGCCGCGCGGCGCTTGCTTGAGCAACGGCCAGGCCAGCGCGTAGGACGCCCACTCGATCATCGCCCGGCCTTCCATGGCCATCAGCAGGGCGGAAGGCGACTTGAGCGTTTCGTGCGTCTGCGGGCGGCGGGATTGGGAAGCGGTCTGGTTCATGGAAGTCGTTCGCCGAGTTCGGTCAGTGCCGCCGCCATTGCCCGGGCGACGATGTCGGGACGAGCCACGATGTCCTTGCAGGCGGTCAAGCCGAATTCCAGGTTGCCCGCATAGCTTTGCACGGTGATGTTGAGCGCGAGTCCGTGGGTGACGATCGAAACCGGGTAGTAGTGTTGCAGTTTCGCACCGGCGAGATAAAGCGCGACAGGTGGGCCGGGGACATTGGATATCACCACGTTCGCCAGCGCCGGCAAACGCTCCGAGATGTGCGCGCTGCCCCACAGGCGCGATAGCCCGGCTGCCCAGATCGGCGCCGCCAGGCCTGGAAAGTCGGTGGGGATCAGGTCCTTGAATGCGGAGACACGGCGCTTTATCTGCGCCGTGGAGTCGTGGATGGCGAGCAGTCGCTCGACCGGATCGGCCACATCGGTGGCCAGCGAACACTGCACCATCGAGACCTGGTTGTTGACATCCTTGTTGCCTGCTTCACGCAGCGATACCGGCATTGCCGCGATCAGCGACTTCCTCGGCAGGGCGTCGACCGTCAACAGCAATTCGCGCAGCGCACCTGAACAGATGGCCATGACCACGTCGTTCAGACTGACGCCGAAGCCGCGCGCCACCCGCTTGACGTCATCGATCGGCAGCGAGATTGCGCCGAAGCCGCGATGGGGTCCTATCTGGCGATTGAACACGGTGCGCGGCGCGATCAGGATGTTGTCGCGCAGGCTGCCGATCATGCTGGCCGCCTGGGAGACGCTGCCGGCAAGCTTGAGCGTGGCCGGCAGCGAGCGAAGCAGGTTGGCGAATTGCCGGACCGTCGATTGGGTTGCGCTGCTCGCCAGGTCGCGTGCGCTCGGGTCCTTGCCCGATGTCGCGGCCCTGGCGGCTGGCTTTTTGGTGCCCGGAGCACTCGGCGCCACGTCCAGCAGCGCCTGCGCCAGGGCGATGCCGCCCTGGCCGTCGAGCAAGGCATGGTGGATTTTCGAATACAGGGCGACCACGCCCGGCCCGACATTCTCGATCACCACGAACTGCCACATCGGCAGTTCGCGGGAGAGCGGCTCCGAATGCAGCTTTCCCACCAGCGACATCAGCCGGGCCTGGCCGCCCTTGCCGGGGAGTTTGCGTTTGCGGATCTGCTTCCTGAGATCGAGCCTGGGTGCATCCGCCCACATCGGATGACCAAGCCCGAGTGGGGCTTCATGCAACACCCTGCGCAGGGCCGGCGCGCGCGGCAGGCGGTCGGCGACCAGCGCCAGCAGCGCCTGATGGAAATCGTAGTCCTGCCGGGCCGGCAATTCGATCAGCATCACGCTGCCCACGTGCATTGGCGTGCCGGCCGATTCCAGATAGAGGAACGCGGCATCCAGTCCAGTGAGCGGCGTCAGAGTTTTTGCCATCCGCACCGACGATACGCTTTTTCAACGGCCCTTGAACACCGCCTGGCGGCGTTCCGTGAAGGCGCGCACGGCTTCGGCCATGTCTTCGGTCTGCATCATCGCCGGCAGCGCCGGCATCAGGGCGTCCAGTCCGGCCCGGTTGCCTTCATTGCGCGCAAGCCGTGACGAGGCAAGCGCGGCTTGCACGCCGAGCGGCGCGGCCGCCGCGATCTTGCCGGCGATTTCCAGGGCGGCCTGCAGTTGTTCTCCGGGAGCGACCAGCTTTTGCACGAAACCCATGCGGTACGCCTGCTCGCCGTCGAACTCCTCGCCGGTGAGGATGTAGCGTTGGGCGTTGCCCCAGCCGATTTCCTGCATCAGCCGCACGGTCGCGCCGCCGCAGGGGAAAAAGCCGCGCAATACTTCGAGCTGGGCGAAGCGTGCGTCCGTCGCTGCGACCCGGATGTCGGCGGCCAGCATCAATTCCACGGCGACGGTGAAGCTCACGCCTTGCGCGGCGACCACGATCGGCTTGCGGCAGCGTCGCGACTCGTCCAGTCCGAACGGCTCGATGCCGCCCTCGGGCAGGTCGGCCAACTTGCCCTGCGCCAGCACGGGCGCCCACTGCGGCAGGTCGAGCCCGGCGGTGAAGTGCGCGCCGTGCCCGAACAACACGCCGCAGCGAAGCTCGGGGTCGCGGTCCAGTTCGCCATAGGCCGCAGCCAGCGCGCGATAGGTATCGACATCAAAGGCATTGCGTTTTTCGGGGCGGTTGAAGCCCATCAGCAGCACGTGGCCGCGGCGTTCTACGGTGAGCTTGGTGTCGGTCATGTTCGTTCCGGTCATCAGAATTGCGCCGGCTGCATCGCCAGCGTGGTGTCGTCGAGGGTCTGCAGCAGGCGCGCAGTTTGCCCGGCCAGCGGCAGCTCGTAACGGAAGAAGAACTGGCAGGCTGCCAGCTTGCCGGCATAGAAATCGCGGTCGCTTGCCGAGGCGGCCGGCATGGCCCGCGCGGCGATGATTGCCTGCTTCAGCCACACCCAGGCGATCAGTCCGTGGCCGACCATGGTCAGGTACAACGATGCATTGGCAAGACCCAACCTGACTCGGCCATCGGCCATGCATGCAGAAAGCACTCCGGTGGTTACGGCGATTGCGTCGGCTGTTTCACGCAGCATGGACGCATGGGTCCCAAGCCCGGCGACCAGTCCGGCTTCGCTTGCGGTTGCCTGCATTTCCGCCAGCATCAACTTCAACGCGGCGCCGTTTTCCATCATCGCCTTGCGGCCCAGCAGGTCGATGCCCTGGATGCCGTTGCTGCCTTCGTGGATCGGGTTCAGCCGGTTGTCGCGATAGAACTGTTCGACCGGGTAATCGCGTGTGTAGCCATAACCGCCGAGCACCTGGATGGCCAGGTCGTTGGCCTTCGTGCACCACTCGCCGGACCAGGCCTTTATCACCGGCGTCAGCAATTCGAGCTTGAGCATGGCCTCGCGCCGCTTCTGCGGGTCCGTATCCTGTGCCTGCACGTCGATCAGGTTGCCGGCATGGATCGCCAGTGCGAAGGCGCCTTCGCAGTAGCATTTCTGCTGGAGCAGCATGCGCTTGACGTCTGCATGTTCGATCAAAGCCACCGGCTTCGACGACGGATCCTTCTGCTCCGGATGCCGGCCCTGGCGGCGTTCCTTCGCGTACTCCAGCGAGTACAGGTAGCCGGCCATGCCTTGCATGATCGCGCCCATGCCAACGCCGATGCGGGCTTCATTCATCATGTGGAACATCTGGGTCAGGCCCTGGTGGGGCTGGCCCACCAGATAGCCGACGCATTGCCCGCGCTCGCCGAATTTCAGGAAGGTGTTGACGATGCCGCGATGGCCCATCTTGTGGTTGACGCCGGCCAGTTGCACATCGTTGCGCGCGCCCAGGCTGCCGTCGTCGTTGACCAGGAATTTCGGCACGACGAACAGGCTGATGCCTTTCACGCCCGCAGGCCCGCCGGGAATCTTCGCCAGCACCATGTGCACGATGTTTTCCGACAGTTCGTGGTCGCCGCCGGAGATCCACATCTTCTGTCCGGTCAGGCGGTAGCTCCCATCCGCGGCCGGTTCGGCGCGCGTACCGATGTCCGACAGCGAGGAGCCGGCCTGCGGCTCGCTCAGGCACATGGTTCCGAGGAAGCGTCCTTCGAGGATGGGTTGCCGGTACAGGCGCTGTTGTTCGGGCGAGCCGCACGCGCCGAGGAGGTTCGCCACTCCGCGCGCCAGCAGGGCGTAGCCGGTGGTGGCGACATTGGCGGAGAGGAACATCGCGTCGCTGAGCAGCGCCAGCGTATACGGCAGCTGCAGTCCGCCTTCGGCTTCATCTGCGAGCAGCGCGGTGAAGCCGGCTTCGACGTAGGCGTCCAGCGCCTGCTTTACTTCCGGAATGATTTGCACGCGGCCATCGACCAGATGCGGTTCGTTCAGGTCGGAGGCGCGGTTATGCGGCGCGAATTTCTCCAGCGCAAGACGATGCGACAGGTCGATGACGCTCTGGAAGGTGTCGAGGTTGTGCGCCGAGAAGCGCGGGTAGGACAGTAGCGTCGAAAGCGGCCACAGTTCCCGGGACACGAAGCGCAGCTGCCGGGGATCGATCAAGGGAGAGTTCATTGCTCGCGCCGGAATGAGGGGCAAGCGGGAACATTACACGCAGCGGAGACGGAGTTGAAAATTGCGACCGGGGCCGCCTCGCGAGATTACCGGACGGCTACAGGTCTTGCTGGTAGCGAACGTACGGGACGCGGCCTTCCTCGGTGCCGATTTCGGTACGCGCATCGGGCAAGCCGAACGGATTCTTGCCGTGCGATACCAGGTTCTCGGCGCCGACCGAGAGTTTGGCCTTCCACGGAGTGCGCCAGGTGACGCCCGCGCCGAGGGTGCTGTAGCGATTGGTCTGGCCGGGAACTTCGATCATCTGGCCGGTGATCTCGCCGCCGAAGTTACCGACGCCGCCGCTCAGGCTCAGGCTTCCCGAATCCCATTCCGGCGGCAGGCCGCCACGAATCTGGTCGGTCGGGATCAGGCGCACGCGCGCCAGGGTGCCGCCGATGCTGAGCCAACTCTGCGTACCCAGCGACACCTGGCCGATCAGGCTGGCGTTGCGGGTATCCAGGGTGGCGGTGTTGGAGCCGAGCAGGCTGTCGAGCAGACGGCGGTCGGCGGCGCTGCTGCCGATCGCGGTTGAACTCGCGCCGAGAGTTTCGCGGCCAACACCGACGCTGCCGGTGAGAAGTGTATTGGAGCGTTGCATCTGCAGCAGGCCGTTGACGACGGACTTGCCGCCGACCTGATTGCCGAGATTGACCAGCATGCAATGACCGGCCAGCGATCCGACACTGGTGATCACGCTGCCGTTGTTGCACAACACGCCCATGCCCGGGTTCGCTTCCAGCGACAGGCCGGCGCGCAGCTGCAAGCCATTTCCTGCGGCGCTGCGGCCTTCGTTGGCGGGCTTGATGATTCGCTGCGAAGGCAGCTGCGGCAAGACAGAAGGCTCGATCAGCAGCAGCGCGTCGATCTGACCGTTGCTGGTGTTCCAAAGCGGCAGTACCGTGGTGTTGCTGGCGGAGTTCGATGACGGGACGACCAAATTCGACTGGCCAAACGCCGTCGTCGCCGCGAGGGCGAGCAACAGGCAAGTGATCAATCGCATTTTCACGTCAGTCATCCTCCGTGGGTCCGATATCAAGACCGTGGCCGCCGGGAATAAGTTCCCTTGGCCTGTACTCATCTTTACGCCAATTTAACCAAAAACCGGCCAAAACACCAGCCGTCCCTATTGAAGGAGCTCCGACCCGGGGGCATTGGCGCCGGCGGCATCGAACAGGCCTTGTACCTGTTCGTCGCTGAACTGGTAGCCCTGGCCGCAGAAATCGCAGTGAACTTCCGTCAATCCGTCCTGGGCGGCCGCCAGGGCCTCGTCCTGGCCCAGGCCGCGCAGGGTGTCCTCGACCCGCTCCCGGGAGCAGGAGCAGGCAAAGCTCAGCGGGCGCTGACCGATCAGGCGGACGTTTTCCTCGTGGAAGAGCCTGAACAGCAGGGTCTCGCTGGACAGGCTCAGCAATTCCTGGGCGCCAAGGGTGTCAAACAGGGCCGAGCAGCGCCTCCAGCCATCCGCATCGCCGTGGCCCTGCGGCAGCATCTGCAGCATCAGGGCGGCGGCCCGCTGGCCGTCGGCGGCCAGCAGCACCCGGGTCGGCAGCTGCTCGGACTGGTCGAAATAGCCCTCGAAGGCCTCGGCCAGATGGTCCGCGTCGAGTTCGACCATGCCCTGGTAGCGCATCATTTCCTGGCCGCCCGGCGGCAGGTTCTCGATGGTGATGGCCATCACCGAGCCGGGCCCGAAGGCCCGGGGTGTAAGCGGCATCGGCAGCGGCTCGGAGAAATGGGCGATTCCGCGCAGGGTGCCGGCGGCCGTGCACTCGGCGAACAGGGTGCGCAGGGCTCCGGTTCCGCGCAGCTGCACGCTGAGCCGGCCATCGAGCTTGGCATGACCGGTGAACAGGGCTGCCGCGGCGCAGGTCTCGCCCAGGCGCTCGGCAACCTGCCCGGGATACGGCGCGCGGGCCTGTATGGTTTGCCAGCTTTCGTCGAGGTGGACCAGCACGCCGCGCACGCCGGATGGCTCGAGCAGGAACAAGGAAAGGATGTCGCGATCGGAGTTGGGCATCGGCCTGGGGCAAGAAATTGGAAGCGGCGAGGGGCTATGCTGAACATCATCCCCGGGAGTCTGAACATGGTATCGCGTGCATCATTCCTCAAGGCCCTGGCGCTGGGCGCGATCGCATTGGCGGCGCCGGCGGCGGCCGATGATTTCGAGGATCTGGTCGGAGCCGAACGAGCTTTCGCGGCGGACGCGAGCGCGCGCAGCACGCGGGAAGCCTTCGTCGCCGCCCTGGCTGACGGTGGCCTGGTGTTCGCACCGGGCCCGACCAGTGGCAAGCGGGTCTGGGAGGCGCGGCCGGTGGACAAGAACCGGCTGGAATGGGCGCCGGCAGTCGCCGAGATCGCGGCCAGCGGCGATCTTGGCTACACCAGCGGGCCGTGGCGATTCACCCCGGCAGGCGCCGACAAACCCTCGGCCTTTGGCCAGTACTTCACGGTCTGGAAGAAGCAGGCCGATGGCAAATGGAAGGTCCTCATCGACCACGGGGTCAGCGGGACCGAGACCCCTTTCCCGGAAAAAGTGCTGCGCCGCGGTGGCCTCGGCGTGGGGCCGGCGCCGACCTGGAAGGTTGGCGTGGCTGAACTGCGGCAGGCCGACCTGGCTCCTGCCGGCACGCTGACCCCGCGCATGGTGTCCGCAGACTTTCTTCGGCTGCGCGACGGCAAGGCGCCCGACGGCCGCGCGGAGGGCCAGCCGTTCGCGTCGGCCGCCTTGCGCATCGATACCGGCCTCGCGGTGTCCTCTGCCGGCGATCTGGCGGCGACCTGGGGCGGGGGAGCCGGTGGTCCGAGCTGGCTCCGCGTCTGGCGCAGGCCATCGGCCGAGGATGCGCCGGGGCAGGGCTGGCAGCTTGCGGTGGACGTGGCTGCGCCCGCCGCCGGGAAGGTCGAATAGATGGCTGCGGCTAAGGGCGCCAGGCCGCGCGGAGCGCGGCGGCTGGTTCGCTGGATATTCCTGTGGCTTCCGCTCTGGTTCCTTCTGATCACCTGCGGCCAGGTGCTGGTGTTGCGCTGGATTCCGCCGGTCACCAGCGCCTTCATGATCGATCGCCAACTCGAGGCCTTGGCCGCGGGTGACTGGAAATTCCGGATCAGCTACCGGTGGCGCGACAGCAGCCGCATTTCGCCCAATTTGCCGATCGCCCTGGTCGCCGCCGAGGACCAGACCTTCCCCACGCACCACGGCTTCGACTTCAAGGCCATAGACAAGGCCCTGACCAGCAACAAGCGCGGCCGGAAGGTGCGCGGCGCCAGCACGATCAGCCAGCAGGTGGCCAAGAACCTGTTCCTCTGGAGCGGTCGCAGCTACCTGCGCAAGGGGCTCGAGGCCTGGTACACGGTGTTGATCGAGTTCATGTGGCCGAAGCAGCGCATCCTGGAGGTCTACGCCAACGTCGCTGAATTCGGTGACGGCGTGTACGGCGCCGAGGCGGCGGCGCAGGCGTTCTTCAACAAGCCCGCCGCGCGATTGAGCGCCGGAGAAAGCGCCCGCCTGGCCGCCGTGCTGCCCAGCCCGAGACGCTATAGCGCCAGGAACCCGGGGCCTTACGTGCAAAGGCGGGCGCGCTGGATCGAGCGCCAGGTCCGGCATCTTGGCGGGCCGGGTTACCTGGAAAGTTCCCGCTGAAGCCCGCGGCCGGGCGCGACTGCCGGCGGCCCAGCAGTTAACATCGGCCAATGAATCAGCCGGCTTCGCTCACCGTGGTAATCGCCGCCTTCAACGAGGAGGCCGCGCTGCCGGCCTTGCACCCGCGGATTTCCGCGGCGCTCGATTCCCTGGGCCTGGCGTCCCGGGTGCTCTATGTGGATGACGGCTCGCGCGACGGCACCTGGGCGGTGCTGCAGGACATCGCCCGGGGTGATCCGCGGGTTTCCCTGCTTCGTCTGTCGCGCAATTTCGGCAAGGAGCTGGCGCTTACGGCCGGGCTGGACCTGGTCGAAACCGATGCCGCGCTGGTGCTCGATGCCGACGGCCAGGACCCCCCGGAGCTGATTCCGGCCTTCGTCGAAAAATGGCGCGAAGGCTTCGACGTCGTCTACGGCACCCGCACCACCCGCGATGGCGAGAGCTGGCTGAAACAGGCGACGGCCAAGGCGTTCTACCGGGTGATGAACCAGCTCTCCAAGCCGGGCATTCCGGCCGACACCGGGGATTTTCGGCTGATGTCCCGGCGTGTGCTCGACGCGCTCCGGAACCTGCGCGAGCGGCAGCGGTTCATGAAAGGCCTGTTCGCCTGGGTCGGCTTTCCGCAGGTCTCGATTGCCTACGAACGCGCGCCGCGGATCGCCGGCGCCAGCAAATTCAACTACTGGCGCCTGTGGAATTTCGCGCTCGAGGGCATCACCGGGTTCTCCACGGCTCCCTTGCGGGTAGCCACCTACCTGGGCTTGGGCACGGCGCTGGTTTCGTTTGCCTACGGTGCCTGGATCATCGCCAAGACCCTGATCTGGGGCGATCCGGTGCAGGGCTGGCCGAGCATGATGGCGGTGGTGCTGTTCCTTGGCGGCATCCAGTTGATGGCCCTCGGCGTCATCGGCGAATACCTCGGCCGGCTGTACCTGGAAGCCAAGCATCGGCCGCTGTACCTGGTGCAGGACTGGCGGCCGGCCCCGGGCGTGGCCCCCGGACCGGCGGCCTGAAGCGGACCGTTCCCGGCGCCGCGGACGCAAGCGGGCGCCAACAGGAATAAGATGCATCCACCGCAGTTGCTGGGAGCCAGGCATGAGCAAAGTCAGCCAGATTCTCGAACGAAAAGGCGGCCGCGTTGTCTCGGTCGGCAAGGACGCACCGGTGCTGGAAGCCATCCGCCTGATGGCCGAACACCACATCGGCGCCGTGCTGGTGATGCACGGCGATGAACTGGTGGGAATCGCCAGCGAGCGCGACTACGCCCGCAAGGTCATCCTGCAGGGGCGCTCATCGAGCGATACGCCGGTCAGCCTGATCATGAGCACACCGGTGATCTGCGTGACTCCATCGGATTCGATCGCCGATTGCATGGCGATCATGACCGAGCGGCACGTCAGGCATCTTCCCGTGCTGGACGGCGAGCGCCTGGTTGGCGTTGTCTCGATCGGCGACCTGGTGAAAGAGCTGATCGAGGAACAGAAGCAGGAAATCACTTACCTGCAGGCCTATATCTCCAGCTGATTCCGGTCGCGCGCGCTTCGCTGGAAGCTGGCGCGGCGGTCGGCTTCCATTATCATGGACGGGTATTCCCGATGCCCTCGCCATGATCATCTCGCACCAGCACCGCTACATCTTCTTCGCCATTCCCAAGACCGGGACGCATTCGGTCAGGCAGGCGCTGCGCCAGCAGATGGGCGAACAGGACCTGGAACAGGTGGGATTGTTCGTGCAGAAGAAATTCCCGTTCCCGGAGTTCAAGGACATCCGGCACGGGCATATCAGCACCCAGCAGATCCGGCCGGTAGTGGGCGAGGAAGTATTTTCCAGCTATACCAAGTTCGCGTTCGTGCGCAATCCGTTCGATCGATTCGTGTCCTATTGCGCGTTCATGAGTCGCGACACCAACATTTTCGAGACCGAGCCGCTGCGTTACATGAAGTTCGTGATCCGCGAGCAGAAGCCGGTCGAGCACCTGCTGTACAAGCCGCAGCACGAGATGGTGACCGACGCGGACGGAAACCTGCAGCTCGACTTGGTCGGCCGCAATGAAACGATGCAGGCTTCCTACGACGAGATCTGCGGCAAACTGGGGCTACAGTCCAGCGAGCTGGGCCGGGTGAATTCCTCGAAGCACCGGCCGTACCAGGAATACTACGACCGCGACCTGGTCGGCTGGGTCTCCGAGTTGTACCGAAAGGACCTCGACCTGTTCAACTACCGGTTCGACTGACATGCAAGCCAATCCGCGCAAGACCAGATCCGCCAGGCTGTTGGGTGAAGTGGACATCACTTCCCTTCGCGAAGACGTCCTCGCGATTCCCGAGGAGGTCTGGGACCTCGAGAACGCCTCCAAGCCCAATCGCTTCGAGACGCTGGACAAGACCCGTCACATCGTCTTTCGCTTCATCAAGGATCTCAACGACTGGCGCGAGTCCTACGACAGGCCGCTGTGGAGCGAATGGCGCAGCCGGATCGAGCCGATCCTGCTCAAGGCCGTGGCGCCCTACGGCTACGCGCGGGGAAGCTTCCCGCGGATCATGCTGGCGAGGATGGCTCCTGGCGGGATCATCCAGCCGCACCGCGACAACATGCCTTCGGCCACCTGGCCGCACAAGATCCACGTGCCGATCCAGACCAACCCGGGCGTAGGTTTCTACATCGAACCCAAGTACTACAACTTCAAGCCGGGGCAGGCGGTCGAGGTCAACAACCTCGGTGTGCACGCCGTCAAGAACGATGGCGAAACCGATCGCATCCACCTGATCTTCGAGTACTACGACATGGACCAGCCCAGCTGGCTCGATTCCGCGGCTTGAGCCCTAGGTCGCGGCCGGTTGCGGCATCACGCCGTGGCCGAGCACCAGCATCGCCACCGCCACGAAGTGGCTGGCGCTGCCGGCCATGACGAAGGCGTGCCAGATCGCATGTGCGTGCCGGCGCTTGCTCATGTAGAACAGGGTGCCGAGCGTGTAGGCCAGTCCGCCGGCCAGCAACCACAGCAGGATGGTCATCGGCACCAGCCGCAGGAAGGGTTTGATCCCGAGCACGGCCATCCAGCCCATGCCGATGTAGACCAGGGTGGACACGCCCTTGAAACGCCCGGTGTAGAACAGCTTGAAGATGATGCCAGCCACGGCCAGCGCCCAGGCCGCGCCGAACAACCACCAGCCGCCGTCGCCACGCAGGGCGACCAGTGTGAACGGTGTATAGGTGCCGGCGATCAGCACGAAGATCGCGCAGTGATCGAAGATCTTCATCCGGCTCTTGGTGACCGCGTGCGGAATCGAGTGATACAGCGTCGAGGAGGTATACACCGTGATCAGAGACAGGCAGAACACCAGTGCCCCGCCCATCCGCCAGCCATCACTCCTGTCGTCGATCGCCACCAGGGTGATCAGCACGGCGCTTGCCAGCAGGCTGGCCAGGAAGCCTGCGCCATGGGTCAACGCGTTCCAGATTTCCTCGCGCCAGTCGTGATGCGTTTCGGTCATGCCGGTTTCCTGGCGTCAATCGCCGGGCTTGACGCGGCCTGCTTGCTGCGACGCCAGACGGGCGGTTTGATCTTGCCCTCGTCGATTGCCTTGCGGGTGAAATAGCCGGCCAGCGACACACAGACGATCACCGTCAGTATCGAGGCCTCCGCGCCGAAGGCGCCGCCGCTGAGCAATGTCGGACCCTGCGTGGTCGAGACCAGCAGGCCCTTGAGCTCGAAGCCCGAGACTGGAATGCCGAGCAATGGACCCTGGGTGAAATTCCATGCCGCGTGCAGGCCCATGCAGAACCAGAGCGAGCGCGTCCACGCATAGGCCATGCCCAGCAACAGCCCTGCTTCGATCGCGATCGCAACCGAACTCCACACGGTGGCATTGGGGTTGGCCATGTGGCCGAAACCGAACAGCGCCGCCGATATCACCAGCGCGATCCAGGTGCCCAGGCCGTCCTCGACCACCCTGAACAGGATGCCGCGCGCGACGATCTCCTCGGTGATTCCGGGAAGCAGTCCGAGCACCACCAGTGGGCCGGCCAGGTAGACGTCGGTATTGATGCCCTGGACCCGATAGGCGCCAGCCACGGCCATGGCCGCGGCGGCAAGGACCAACGTGGCGGTGCCGACCAGCCAGCCGACGGCGCTGTGGGTCAGCAGCTTGCTCGGCGCCAATTCGCTCACCTTGCGGCGCTCGATGAGACGCACCAGCAGCCAATAGGCGAGCACGGTCGGAAGCATCGCCCGCAGCCCCCTGATCCACAGCTCCGGCCCGGACGTGGACATCGCCTTGGCTGGCGAAGCGCTCTCGTACGGAACCATCCAGCGCAGCGCCTTGCCGATCAGGAACGCCATCAGCGCGAATGCGACGATGCGCGCCAGCATGAACATGATCGTGCGGAAGCTCTGGTTGCGCCAGACACGAAGCCACCAGGAGGCTGGTTTGGAAACGGTTTCGCCAGTCATCGGATTCTCACTGTTCATTTGGAAGGGTCGTCACTTTCGTCGGCATGGAAGCGGTGCAGCATGCGGTGGATCATCGGAGCGAACAGCAGGCCCGCGGTGACCAGCACGGCAAGCCCGGAGTAGAGCGCATAGAGGCCGGCGAAGACCTTTCCACCATCGGACTGCATCTTGTCCACCGGGCCCATGCCGGACAGGATCATGGCGGCGTTGATGAAGCTGTCGACGAAGTCCAGGTTCTCGTAAAAGTGATAGCCGAGCATGCCAAGGGCCAGCGAGCCGCCGACGAAGACCACGCCGAGCCCCACGCTGACCATCATGCGTCGAACGAAATCTGGCCACGGCAGCAGGGGATGCGTGCGGTGCTCGAAGCCGAACAGCCCGCGTGACGCCTGCTTGCCGCTCGGACGGGGCCTAGAACCTGCCGGCATCGACATCCTTCAGAAAGCCGATCAGGCCGGTCATGTAGACCTGCTGGTCGTCGTACAGGGCCAGGTGGCTGCCGTTCGGACAGAACAGGTATCGCGCGCGCGGGATCTGCGTCGCCATCCACTCCATGTGCGCGGGGTCCATCGTGTCGTAAGCGCGCGCCGATGACCAGCGTGGGCACCTTGATCTGCCCCAGGTCGGCAGCTGCGATCCCATTTCTCGAGCTTGCCGCTGGCGCCCACTCGCTGGGGCCCTGCATCGGCACATAGACCTTCGCGATTCAAGTCTGCGAACGTGCGGTTACCGGGTCCGGCCATGGTCCAGCGGCATCCGCAGGATGTGCTGGGTAGTAGAAATTGGCCATCAAACAATTCGGATGTAGCGCGGGTTTTCGAAATCCTTGCGCGCCTCGATCGCCTCGACCTCGGCCAGCACGGCCGGGATCCATCTGCCGGCATCAGTACCGTCTTACGCGTACGCGTTGTAGGCGGGAATGCTGGACATCATGTTGGAGATCACCAGGCCCTTGGAGCTGGTCCTGGTGCTTGAGCGCGTACTCGATTGCCAGGATGCCGCCCAGGACTGGCCGTAGGAGATAGAAATTGTCGGGCCCGAGCTTGAGCGCGGCGCGCACCTGGTCGACCTCATCGACGAAACGGTCGGTAGTTCCCAAGCGAAGGGCTCGTGCGGCTGGTCGCTGAAGGCGGAGCCCCAACTGGTCGTAGAAGTAATATTCGACGCCCGCGGCCGGGAAATAGCTGTCGAAGGCCTCGAAGGCTTCATGCGTCGCGCCGGGACCTCCGTGCAGCAGCAGGACCTTGATGCGCGGATTGTTGCCGGTGCGCTTGGTCCAGACATGGAACTTGCCCTTGGGCGTGTCGATCTCGATCCGGCGCGCGCCGCCGCCGAGCACGTCGTCGCGACCGGCGTTGTCGAAATAACTCGAAGCTGGTTCGGCCGTGGCGACGGGAACGGACGCGGCCGGCAACGGCTGCTGTCGGCGCCGGCGTAGTGGCGGGGCGGCTGCATGCCGCAAGCGTCAAGGCCAGCAGGAGCACGGGAAGTCGGGTCATGGTTTTGCTCCGGCGACCAGCGAAACATTCGAGGCTGGCGCCTTCGGAGCATGGCAGAGCGACATTGGCCGGGCAACTCCGTCGCCGCCTGCTTCCAGATCCTCGCGAGCGGCGCGATTGGCGGACCGGCGGCGCCCCGGCCCGTCCCGGTCGTGGCAAAATGCGTGAACTTTCCCGGTCGCTTCGCGGTCGGATGGGCATCCATCGCACCAAGGAACCGCATGAATCGCTCCACAGCGCTCGTTGTTTCCGCCTTGCTCGGCCTGACTGTCGCGGCCGCCATGGCGCAGACCAAACCGGCTGCCGCGCCGGCCAAGGCTTCCGCACCACCTGCGGCGCTGGCCAAGCCGGCCGCCGACGGCCAAGGCATCCGCACCACGGCGGCTTTGGCCAAGCCAGCGCCAGCGCCGACCGGGGACGCCGTCCTGCGAGCCGCGATCCTGAAGGCCGTTCCCGGGGCGGAGATAACCAGCATCAAGCCGTCTCCTCATTCCCGGTTACCGCGAAGTGGCCATCGGCGGGCGCATCGTCTATGTGAGCGCGGACGGCAAGTACCTCATGCAGGGGTCCCTGATCGAGCTGAGCAGCCGGGACAACCTGACCGAGGCCAGCGAAGCCGGTCATCAGAGCGGGCCGACCTCGATGCGGTGCCCCGGGATCGCCGGATCATCTTTCCCCGCCCAATCCCAAGTACCGGATCACAGTGTTCACTGACATCGATTGTGGCTACTGCCGCAAGATGCATACCCAGATCGCCGAGTACAACAAGGCCGGGGATTCGGTGGAATATCTGTTTTTCCCGCGTGCGGGGCTTGAACTCCGAGTCCTACACCAAGGCGGTCGATGTCTGGTGCGCCAGCGATCGGCGCAAGGCCTTGACCGACGCCAAGGCCGATCGGCCGGTGCCCAGGAAGACCTGCGCCAATCCGATCTCCATGGACTACGCCCTTGGGCAGGAAGATCGGCGTGGACGGAACGCCGGCCATTTATGCACCCCGCGGCACCCAGATCGGCGGCTACGTGGCGCCGGCCGAAATGCTGGCCCGGCTTGAGCGCCAGGCGACCAAGTCCCTGGCCGCGAAATAGGCCCGAAAGAAATCCTGAGGGCCCGCCGCGATTGCCGGCGGGCCTTTCATTTAGAATAGGCGACTCGTTTTCCACGGATATCCGCGGACATGATCGTCCTCGAGGGCCTTCCGGCCCTGTCGCCCTTTCGGAGCGACCGTCTTCAGGCCCGCCTGCGCCAGTTCGTCCCCGACCTTCGCGTCACCGGTGCCTGGCACGTCTATTTCATCCAAACCCGAGCCCGGGGCGTCGCTTGAGCTGACCAGCCCTCGGCCGGTTCCTGGAGGGCTGCCCAGCCGCAACAGGCGCCCGAAGCCGGTGCGGAAAGCCGCTTCGTCACGCCGCGCCTTGGCACCGTGTCGCCGTGGGCAAGCAAGGCGACCGAGATACTGCGCGGCTCCGGCCATCAGGTTAAGCGGGTGGAGCGGGGGCTGCGGCTGGACCTGGCCGGTCTGCCGGATGCCAACGACCCGCGCTGGGTGAAACTCGAGCGCGAACTGTTCGATCCGATGACCCAGTCGCTGTTGACCAGCCGGGACGCCGCCGCCGCGCTGTTCGTGGAGTTGCCCGCGGGAAAACTCGAGCGAATCGAGCTTGCCGGCTTGGCCGAAGCCAATGCCCGGCTCGGGCTGGCGATGTCCGAGGACGAACTGGCCTACCTGACCGAGCGCTACGGCGAACTGCGACGCGCTCCGTCCGATGCCGAACTGATGATGTTCGCGCAGGCCAACTCCGAGCACTGCCGGCACAAGATATTCAATGCGCGCTACAGCATCGACGGCGAGGACATGCCGCATTCGTTGTTCGGCATGATCCGCAATACCCATGCCGAGTCGCCGCAACTATACCTTGAGCGCCTACAAGGACAACGCGGCGGTGATCGAAGGATTCGCCGGCCGTCGCTTCCGCTCCGATCGCGACACCGGTGAATACCGGGCCGAAGCGCTGCTCGACAGTGCCTTCTGCATCAAGGTGGAGACGCACAACCATCCCACCGCGATATCACCCTTCCCCGGCGCCAGCACCGGGGCCGGCGGCGAGATCCGCGATGAAGGCGCCACCGGCCGCGGCGGCAAGCCGAAGGCCGGTCTGACCGGTTTTTCGGTCTCGCATTTGCGCATTCCGGCCCTGCCGCAAGCCTGGGAACGTCCGCGCGAACTCAATCCGCGCATGGCTTCCGCGTTCGAGATCATGACTCGAAGGCCCGCTCGGCGGGGCGGCGTTCAACAACGAATTCGGCCGGCCCAACCTGACCGGTTATTTCCGCAGCTTCGAGATTCCGACCGCGCAGCCCGGCGTCACCCGCGCCTACGACAAGCCGATCATGCTCGCTGGCGGCCTGGGCGCGATGGACCGATCGCAAGTCAAGAAGCTGCCGACTGCGCCCCGGCGATGCCGTGATCGTGCTCGGCGGACCAGCCATGCTGATCGGCCTGGGCGGCGGCGCGGCGTCTTCGGTCGCCTCCGGGCAGAGCTCGGAGGCCATGGATTTCGCTTCGGTGCAGCGCGACAACCCGGAGATGGAGCGGCGTTGCCAGGAAGTCATCGACCGTTGCGTGGCGCTGGGCGAGGGCAACCCGATCCGCTTCATGCACGATGTCGGCGCCGGCGGCTTGTCCAATGCCATACCGGAGTTGTTGCATGATTCCGGCGTGGGCGGAGTCATCGATCTGGCGAAAGTTCCCAGCGTCGATCCTTCGCTGTCGCCCATGCAGTTGTGGAGCAACGAATCGCAGGAACGCTATGTGCTCGGCGTCGCCCCGGAACGTCTGGCCGAATTCGAGGCCCTGTGCCCGCGCGAGCGTTGCCCGTTTGCCGTGGTCGGCACCGCCACCGCGGAACAGCGGTTGCTGGTGGGATCGGCGCCGGTTCGGCGCAGCGCCCCGGAAGCCGCCATCGACATGCCGATGGATCTGCTGTTTGGCAAGGCGCCCAAGATGCATCGCGACACCGAGCATCCGGCCGCGGCCCGCTGGCCGAAGCTGGACACCTCGGCCATCAACCTGCACGAGGCGGGCCTGCGCGTACTTTCGCATCCGACCGTCGCGGCCAAGAACTTCCTGGTCACCATCGGCGATCGCAGCGTCGGCGGCCTGAGTTCGCGCGACCAGATGGTCGGCCCCTGGCAGTTGCCGCTCGCCGATTGCGCGATCAGCCTCACCGATTTCCTCGGCTTTTCAGGCGAGGCCATGGCCATGGGCGAACGCACGCCGCTGGCCCTGATCGATGCCGCCGCTTCGGCGCGCATGGCGGTTGGCGAGGCCATCACCAATCTTGCCGCGGCGCCGGTCGGCCTCCTTGTCCGAGGTCAAGTTGTCCGCCAACTGGATGGCCGCCGCCTCGCACCCCGGCGAAGACGCCTTGCTGTTCGACGCGGTCAAGGCGATCGGGCTGGAGCTCTGCCCGGACCTGGATATCAGCATTCCCGTCGGCAAGGACTCGCTGTCCATGCAGGCGCAGTTGGCGCGCAGCGACGGGCCGCAGAAATCGATCTCGCCGGTGTCCCTGATCGTCACCGCCTTCGCCCGCGTCGCCGATGTCCGCCCGCAGCTGACGCCGGTGATGGATCGCGAAGCGGATTCGCGAGTTGTGGCTGATCGGCCTCGGCGCCGGCCAGAAGCGCCTGGGCGGCAGCGTGCTTGCCCAGTGCTACGAGGCGTTCGGCAATGTCTGCCCGGATCGTGGATGCGCCGGAGCGCCTGAAGTCCTTCTTCGACCTGATCCAGGCCGCGCGCGCCGATCAGTTGCTGCTTGCCTACCACGACCGTTCCGACGGCGGCGCCTTCGCCGCCCTGTGCGAGATGGCGTTCGCCTCCCGCATGGGCCTGGAGCTCAGTCTCGATGCGCTGGGGCGACGACGCGTTCTGCCTTCCTGTTCAACGAGGAACTTGGCGCGATCGTGCAGATCGCCGCCGAGGATCGCGCAGCCTTCGCCGATCTGGTCAACCGCCATGACCTGACCCACTGCGCGCAGCGGATCGGCAAACCGATCGCCGCGCCGATCGTGCGCGTGCTGGGCGAACGCGAAGTGGTGGCCGAATGGCTGTGGCAGGACCTGTTCGACGCCTGGTGGTCGGTCACCCATGCCATGCAGCGGCTGCGCGACAACCCGGATTGCGCCGACGAGGAACGCGAAGCGCGCCGTGACTTTCGCCGAGTCCGGGCCTGATGCCGAAGATCAGCTTCGACGACGATGTCGCGGCGCCCATACATCAATACCGGCGCCCGCCCGCGCGTGGCCATCCTGCGCGAGCAGGGCGTCAACAGCCACCTGGAAATGGCCGCGGCCTTCGACAAGGCCGGGTTCACGGCGGTCGACGTGCATATGTGCGACCTGATCGCCGGCCGCGTCCGCCTGGACCAGTTCAACGGGCTCGCGGCCTGCGGCGGATTCAGCTACGGCGACGTGCTTGGCGCCGGGCGCGGCTGGGCCACCTCGATCCTCGAGCGTGCCGGCCCTGCGCGAGCAGTTCGCCGCATTCTTCGAGCGCGACAGCAGCTTCAGCCTTGGCGTCTGCAACGGCTGCCAGATGCTGGCCCAGCTCAAGGGCCTGATTCCCGGGGCCGAGCATTGGCCGCGCTTCCTGCGCAATCGCAGCGAACAGTTCGAGGCGCGACTGAGCCTGGTCGAAGTGGTCGAGTCGCCCTCGCTGTTCTTCCGCGGCATGGCCGGTTCGCGCATTCCGATCGTGGTTTCCCATGGCGAGGGCAGGGCGCAGTTCGATGCGCCAGAGCACCAGTCGCTGGCACGGGTCGCGCTGCGATTCATCGACGGCAACGGCCATGTCGCGGCGCAGTATCCGGCCAATCCGAACGGATCGCCGGGCGGCATCACCGGCCTGACCAGCGCCGACGGCCGCAGCACGCTGCTGATGCCGCACCCGGAGCGGGTGCATCGCAGCGTGCAGATGAGCTGGCGCCCGGCCGAATGGGGCGAGGCCTCGCCCTGGATGCAGTTGTTCCACAACGCCCGCGCCTGGGTCTAGCAACGCCCCAAGCTGCTAAAGTTGCGGTATTGCGGATCGGGAGCGGGAAGTGATGACCACAGTCGCCGACAAGGCCAACAGCAGCGAATCGCAGGAGCGCATCGCCGCAGTCCTGCTTGGTCGCGGGCGGCTGAAGGACATCGACCTGGCGCGAGCCGTGCGCCTGCAGGCCGAGGCTGGCGGCTCGCTGGCGACCTTGCTGGTCCGGCTCGGCCTGGTTTCGGAACGCGACATGGCCGAGGCGGCCAGCGAAGTCCTGGCCCTGCCCCTGCTGTCGGCGAAGGACTGCCCGGACACGCCTCCGGAAAACCTGCCTTTGTCGCTGCGTTTCCTCAAGCAGCACGCTGTCTGCCCGGTCGGCGAGAACGAGGCGGGCATCGATCTGCTGGTCGCCGATCCGCAGGATGGTTACGGACCCGATGCGGTGCGGCTGGCTACCGGCCGGGACGTCCGGGTCAGGATCGGCCTGCGTTCGGAAATCGCCGACCTGATCGAGCGCTATTACGGCCAGGGCCGCAGCGCGATGGGCACGATCGTCGAGAACATCGGCGACGACACCGCCGGCGACGAGGACGACGTGGAGCACCTGCGCGACCTCGCCTCGGAAGCGCCGGTCATCCGCCTGGTCAACCTGGTCATCCAGCGCGCGGTCGAGATGCGCGCCTCGGACATCCACATCGAGCCCTTCGAGAATCGCCTGAAGGTGCGTTACCGCGTGGACGGCGTGCTCGAGGAGGCCGAATCGCCGCCAGCGAACCTGACCGCCGCGGTCATCTCGCGCATCAAGATCATGGCCAAGCTCAACATCGCCGAGCGCCGCCTGCCGCAGGACGGCCGGATCATGGTGCGCGTGCAGGGCAAGGAACTCGACCTGCGCGTCAGCTCGGTGCCCACCGCGCATGGCGAAAGCGTGGTGATGCGCCTGCTCGACCGGGAATCGGTCGTGCTCGATTTCAAGGCGCTGGGGTTCACCGACGACTTCCTTGCCAGCTTCATGCACGTGCTCGAGCTGCCGCACGGCATCCTGCTGGTGACCGGGCCGACCGGCTCGGGCAAGACCACCACCCTGTATGCCGCGCTGTCGCGGCTGAACACGCCGGACGTCAAGATCATCACGGTCGAAGACCCGGTCGAGTACCAGATCGAGGGCATCAACCAGATCCAGGTCAAGCCGCAGATCGGCCTGGATTTCGCCCACGCGCTGCGCAGCATCGTGCGCCAGGATCCCGACATCATCATGATCGGCGAAATGCGCGACCTGCGAAACCGCGCGCATCGCGATCCAGTCCGCGCTGACCGGCCACCTGGTGCTGTCGACGCTGCACACCAACAACGCCGCCGGCGGCATCACCCGCCTGATGGACATGGGCGTCGAGGATTACCTGCTGACCTCCACCATCAACGGCATCCTGGCGCAGCGCCTGGTGCGCCGGCTCGAGCCAACCCATGCCGAGCGCTATGAAGCGCCGCCGGAAGTGGTCGCCGAATTCGGATTGCGCCGGTTCAAGCCCGAAGGGCCGATCCATCTGTATCGCCCGAAGCCGTCGCCGCTCTCGCTGACCGGCTACCTCGGCCGCGGCACGATCATGGAATTCCTGGTGATGAACGACGAGCTGCGCCGCCTGATCATGCAGCACGCGGGCATGGGCGAGATCGAGGAAGCGGCGCGCGCCTCGGGCATGCGCACCATGTATGAGGACGGACTGATCAAGGCGATGCAGGGCGTCACCACCATCGAGGAAGTGCTGCGTGTCACCCAGGAAGGCTGAGTAGCATGCCGCTGTTTCGCTACAAGGCACTGTCGGCCACCGGTGAACCGCTCGACGGCCAGATGGAGGCGGGCAACGCCGATGAGGTGATCGTCCGCCTGCAGGACCAGGGCTACCTTCCCGTGGAAGCGCGCCGCGCCGATGAGAGCGTCGAAGGCTTCAGCCTGCTCGCCTTCACCAGGAAGCGCGAGCTGAGCGCCGAACAGGTCCTGCAGTTCACCCAGCAACTGGCGACCTTGCTCGGCGCCGGCCAGCCGCTCGATCGGGCGCTCGGCATCCTGCTCGAACTGCCGGAAACCGGCGAGGCCAGGAAGGTCCTGGAGCGCGTGCGTGAAACCGTGCGCGGAGGCGCGCCTTTGTCGGTGGCGCTGGAGCAGCAACACGGATTGTTTTCGCGGCTGTACGTCAACCTGGTCCGCGCCGGCGAATCCGGCGGCGGGCTCGATGATGCATTGCGGCGGCTCGCCGACTATCTCGAGCGCAGTCGCGAGTTGCGCAGCCGGGTCATCAACGCATTGATCTATCCGGTCATCCTGATCACGCTGGTGTTCGTCTCGGTCGCCTTCCTGCTGGTGGCGGTGGTGCCCCAGTTCGAGGCGCTGTTCGTGAGCCTGAATGCCGACCTGGCCTGGTACACCCGGGCCGTCCTGTGGCTCAGCAGCGCCCTGCGCAGCGGCTGGCCGGTGATCCTGGCAGGCGTGCTATTGGCCGCATGGTGGCTCAACTCGCGCATGGGCGATCCGGCCTGGCGCCTGCAGATGGATGCGCGCCTGTTGAACATGCGCTACGCCGGCAACCTGATCGCCCGCCTGGATACCGCCCGCCTGGCGCGCACGCTCGGTACCCTGGTCGGCAACGGCGTGCCGCTGCTGTCGGCCTTGAACCTGAGCGGCAACGTGCTGTCCAACCGGGTGTTGATCAATGCCCTCGAGGCGGCATCGACCGAGGTGAAGAACGGCTCGGGCCTGGGCTACGCGCTGGGCCGGCAGAAAGTGTTCCCGCGCCTGGCCGTGCAGATGATCCAGGTCGGCGAGGAATCCGGCGAACTCGACAGCCTGCTGATGAAGGTCGCCGACACCTTCGATATCGAAACCCGAAATGCCCTCGACCGGCTGCTCGCCCTGCTGGTGCCGGTCCTGACCATCCTGATGGCGATGATCGTCGCAGCGATCATTCTCTCCGTGTTGCTTCCGATATACGACATGACTGGAAACCTAGGCTGATGAAGATGCAACCGACCCATTCCCCCAATTCCCGCCGCGTGCGCGGCATGACCCTGATCGAGCTGATCGTCGTGATCGCGCTGATCGCCACCGTGGTGGCGGTGGTCGGCGGCAAGATCATCGCCAACAAGAAGCGGGCCGAGGCGAGCCTTGCCAGGACCCAGTTGAACTCGCTCGCGGCGCAGGTCGACCAATACCAGTCCGACGTCGGCGCCTATCCCGAATCCCTGGAGCAACTGGTCGCCGCGCCGGGCAACGCCGATGGCTGGCTGGGTCCTTACGCCAAGCCGACCGATTTCAAGGATCCCTGGCACAACCCGATCGAGTATCGCCGTCCAGGCGATGACGAGGCCCCGTACAAGCTGGTCAGCCTGGGAGCCGACGGCAAAGCCGGTGGCGATGGCGTCGACAAAGACATCGTCGCCCCGTAACGCGCGCGGCAGGCCCGGATCGTGCAGCGCCAGCGCGGGATTTCACTGATCGAACTGATCGTGGTGGTCGTGTTGATCGCGGCAGCGACCGCGCTGGCTGCGTCGGTCATGGGCGCGGGCCTTCCCGGCCAGCAGTTGCGCAATGCCTCGCGCGAGTTGGCGGCGCAACTTCGATATACGCGGGCCCAGGCGATCGTCACCGGAAAGTCGCAGACCTTTTCGATCGATGCGCGCACGCGCGAATGGCAGGCGCCCAATCGTCGCCATGGCCAGTTGCCACGGGAGATAAAGCTGGTGGCCACGGGCGCACGGATCGAGCAGACCCGGCCGAATGTCGTGGCGATCCGGTTCTTCCCCGAGGGCGCCGCCACCGGCGGCCGCATCGTGCTCTCGCGTGAGCGCGCCGCCTGGCAGATCGATGTCGAATGGCTCACCGGCGAAGTGGCCGTCAAACGCACCCAGGCGCCGCCGTGAAGCCGGCGCGCGGTTTCACGCTGCTCGAGGTGTTGCTGGCCTTCGTCCTGCTGGGCGCCGCGATGGGTTTGCTGGTCGCGATGCTGTCCAACGGCCTGCGCCAGGTGCGGCAAGCCCAGGATGAAACCGAGGCCACCTTGTACGCCCAGTCGCTGCTCGACCAGATCGGCGTGCTGGAGCCGATCGTTCCGGTGCGACGCCAGGGCGAGTTCGACCGTGGTCGCTACCGCTACGAGCTCGAAGTCAGGGAAGTCAGGGATCCGATGCCGATGCCCGAACCCCCGCAGGCAGCCGTTCCGGTCGCCACCGTGGGCGCGCCGAAGCTTTACCGGGTGGCGCTGGCAGTGCGTTGGGGCACTGGACAGCCCGCGCAAGTACTTCGATTCGTGACCTTGCGGGCGCGCCTGCCGCAACCGGCCCAGGCGGCGCAGCAATGATGGCGCGTGGCGGCAGCGGCGCGGGCGGCGCCCGTTCCGGCGGATTCACGCTGATCGAGGTGATCGTGGCGATCAGCCTGCTGGCGTTCGGGCTGGCCCTGAGTTTCGGCACGCTGCGCGGCGCCAGCAAAGCCACCGAGCGCGCCGAGATCACCTCCCAGCGCGATGAGCGCCTGCGGGCCGTGCAAGGCTTCCTGCGCGCGCAATTGGGCGGCGCCTTGCCGATCGCCTATGCCTTCGATAGCGAGACCGGCAGCGCCACCTTCCTGGGCATGAGCGCGGACAAGCTTGAATTCGTCGCGACCATGCCCGGTTATCTTTCCCGCGGCGGCCCCTACCTGCAGACGCTTGAACTGGTGCCCGGCGAGAACGGTCGCCGCCTGATGTTCCAGCACCGGTTGTTGACCACCGATGGACCGCTCGATGCCGAGCGCGAGCCGGTCCTGCTGCTCGATGGAATCGCCGAAGGCGGCTTCGAAGTGCGTACCCTCGATGAGCAGGCGCGCCCCGGAGAGTGGCAGCCGGAGTGGGCTGTTTCGGCGCAGTTGCCGCCGATGATCCGCTTGAGGGTCCGATTCGCCGACAAGAGCATGCGCTGGCCTGATCTCGTCGTCGCCACGCGACTGGGCGCGGCTTCCGGCGCAAACCCGGCAGTGCCGTTGGCCGCCGAAGAAGAGCTCACCCAATGAGCGGCCCGGCTGCAATTCGGCGCCAGTCGCAGGCCTGTTTCAAGCCGCGGCGCGGCCCTGTTGCTGGTGCTCTGGCTATTGGTCCTTCTCACCGGTTTGATCTCGGTATTCGCGTTGACTTCGCGAACCGAGGGCTTGCAGGGTCGTTTCCTCGGTCGCAGCACCGCGGCCCGCCTGGGCGCCGAGGCAGGCATCGAACTGGCCGCCCTGCACCTGCAGGGCGTCGATCCCGCCACGCGCTGGGTACCCGACGGCCGGGTCAACGAATTCAATTTCGAGAAGCAGAAGATCCAGGTAAGGGTGCTCGATGAGTCAGCCAAGATCGATCTGAATGCCTCGGCTCCGGACTTGCTGATCGGACTGTTCATTGCCGTCGGCGTTGACCAGGAGCGGGCCCGCCGGCTAAGCGGCGCCGTCCTTGACTGGCGCGACAGCGACGACCTGCTCAATGTCGAGGGCGGCGCCGAGGATCCGCAGTACGCCGAAGCCGAGTTGCCCTACGGGGCCAAGGACCGCCCGTTCGAGACAGTCTCGGAATTGCGCCAGGTGCTGGGCTTCGATCAGGCGCTTTACCAAAAGCTGTTGCCGCACTTGACCGTATACAGCGGCCAGGCCCGGCCAAGCCAGACCTTCGCTTCCGAGCCCGTGCTCAAGGCCCTTGGCGTACCCCCCCTCCAGATCGCGCAGGTCCTCGCCCAGCGCGGCATTCCGAAGCCGGACCAACCCGCTCCGGTAGTGGAACAGACAACTTCGCTCGCCGCGCAGGGAACGGGAACGTATAGTATTTCCAGCCGAGCCACCCGCCCCGATGGAACGATGGTTCAAATCCACGCCACTATCCGCATCGGTGGCGGCGGTGGATTTGGACAGTTTTACTTGCCCCTGTCGTGGCGCGTGGGAGAATCCGACTGATGCCTGCAACTGACACCCTGTTCCAAGTGCTGGAGCCCTTGCGCCTGCGCTACCTCGACAGTCCGCTGCCCATCTGGCTGCGCACGGCCGGCGATGCGCTGTTCGCGGCATTGCCTGCGCCCCTGCGGCGGCAACTGGGAATGCGCTATCGGCGATTGTTGTTGAGCATGGACGGCGATGCCCTGCAATTGCGCGCCCTGCTCGACGACCAGTCCAGCCTGATCGGCGTGGTTCCGCTCGACGACGCGACCTTGCTCGAGCAGTTGCGCATGCGCCTGGACGAAAGCGCCAGCGGCGTGCCGCGCTGGTTGCTGATGGACAGCAGGCAGGCGTTGCGCCCGGTGCTCGCTGCGCCGGCGTCGGCCGAGCCGCGCTTGCGCGAGGTGATGGCGCACGAGATCGACCGGCAGACGCCGTTCGCGCTGGACCAGGTGACGTTCGCGCCGCGCGTGCTCGCGCGCGATCCGGTCACCCGCCAGATGCGCGTTGAACTGGTGGTCCTGCCGAAGGTGCAACTCGAAGCCGCCCTGGCAAGGCTCGGGCCGATGGCCGAGGGGCTTGCCGGCGTCGACATCGTCGATGGCGATGGCGCCCGCCTGGGGGTCAACCTGCTGCCCCAGCCAGGCCGCGTCGCCTGGCACGACAGTGGGCGCAATCTGAACTGGTTGCTGGCGGCGGCGGCGGCGCTGGCCGTGCTTGCAGCCATGTGGATCGTGCTCGGCAATCGCCGCGAAGCGATCGACACCTACTCAAAGCAATTGGCTGGCGTCACGGTAGAGGCGCGCGATGTGCGCAAGTTGCGCAATTCCCTCGAAGGCTCGATGCGGGCCGCCAATTTCCTTGCCAAGCAACGGGCGCAACAGCCGACCATGCTCGAGTTGATCGCCGACCTGACCCGGCGCATTCCGGACACCACCTCGATCGAGAAGCTCTCCGTGAATTCCGGCGCCGTGGTCCTGATCGGGCAAAGCCAGCAGGCTTCCTCGCTGGTCGGTCTGCTGCAAGGCTCGCCGCTGATCAAGAAGCCCACTCTTACCGGCTCGGTGCAAACCGATCCGCGCACCGGCAAGGAACGTTTCACGCTGACCGCCGTAGTGGCAGGAAGCGCCAAGGAAAAGGAGTCGGCCAATGAGTCCGGTCGCAATCCCTGATCGTTGGCGGGTTTTCGGCGGCGTGTTGCTCGCGCTGCTGCTGGCTTACCTGGTGTTGGTCCATTGGTGGTTCACCGCGCCGATGCTGGCGATGGGCAGCCAGGTCGAGGCGATGCGCGACCAGGAGCAGGCCCTGCTGGGCGAGGTGGCGCAGCGTCCGCAATTGCTGAAGGCCCTGGCGGACGTGCGCAAGTTCGAAGCGTCCAATCCCGGCTTCCTGCCCGAGGCCAGTCGCGAGCTTGCCAGCGCCGGCCTCGTGTTGCGCCTGCAGCAGGTGGTCGCCAACGCCAGTCCGAATCCGAACGCCTGCCAGATCACGGCACAGACGCCGACGGACATGCCCAGCCAGGAGCCATTTGCCCGGGTGATGGTGCAGGTCCGACTGCGTTGCGGAATGGGCGAACTGGGCGCGGTGCTGCATGCGCTTGAGAGCGGCAGCCCGCAGTTGTTCATCGACAACCTGGACATCCTGTCCAGGCGCAGCTACCTGGCCACCGGCAGCGAAGGGGCAGGCGGCCTCGATGTCAGCTTCGATCTTTATGGCTACCTGAAGTCGGCGCCGGGAGGTTCCCGTGGCTGACACATTCCGCCTGCCAACCCTGTTGCTTGGCGCAATCTGCCTTTGGGCCCTGTCGCTGCTCATCCTTGCCCTGGCCGGTCTCGGCAGTCGATTTCCCGCCGCCGCCAACGACGCCGGGCCGCCGCCGATCCCCGTGGTTTCGCTGACGCGAAGCCAGTCCCGACTCGGCCCGATCGGCAACTACCTGGAAGTCGGCGAGCGGCCCCTGATGACCGCCGATCGAAGGCCCGCCCCGGTGCTTGCGGTCGACGGCCAGGCCGGCGACGCCGACCTGGATGTCACGCTTACCAGCGTGCTGATCACCTCGAAGCTGCAACTGGCCATCCTCACCAGCAACAAGGACGCCATGTCGTACCGGGTGCGAGTGGGCGAAACCGTGCAGGGCAGCAATTGGCGCCTGGTGCAACTGGAGCCGCGCAAGGCAGTGATCGAGGGTCCTTCCGGCCAGAGGGTCCTGGAACTTCGCGTATTCGACGGCAAGGGCGGCGAAGCGCCGACACCGCTCGCGGCGAGCACGGGTTCGGCAGTCCCGCGTCAGAACGGCGACGGCTCGGATGCGCAGTCCTCGCCCGGCGCGCCATCATCCCAACTACCATCGCCACCAGCACCCGACGTGGCTGCCCAGTCGCCGACGCAAGTCAGCCAGGATCAGCAAGTCGAAGCCATCCGCCGTCGCATCGAGGCCCGTCGCGCGCAGATGCGCGCCGAAGCCGCAGCGAATGGCGCCAACGACAAACAATGACGACCAGAAGACCCAGCCCATGAAATTTTCGAACCGAACTGTGTTGGTCGCCATGCTCCTGCCCGCCTCTGGTGGCCAGTTGCGCGACGACGTCGGATACCGCGCCGACCATAAGCCGCAATCCCGACGGGTTGACCCCGGGCCAGACAGCGACCGCGGGCAACGAGATTGCGACTCGGGAACGGAGCGCGATCGAGTCCCGCGATCGGCCGCAAGATGAAGCTTGGATCCGGGCAGGTGATCAACCAGCGCGCCGCCGCCCAGCCCGCTCCCAACCTCAGCGCCAGCGGCGAGGCCACGTTCAACTTCGAAGGCGAGTCCCTGCACGCGGTGGTGAAGGCGATCCTCGGCGACCTGTTGCAGCAGAACTACGTGATCGCGCCCAACGTGCAGGGCACGGTCACCCTGGCCACGCCCCGGCCGGTCAGCGGCGCGCAGGCGATGTCGCTGCTCGAGATGGTGCTCGGCTGGAACAACGCGCGCCTGATCTGGAGCGACGGCCGCTACAACGTCGTGCCCGCCGACCAGGCCGTGGCCGGCAACCTGTCGCCGCGCACCGGCACCCCGGCCAATGCCCGCGGCTACGAGGTTCGCGCCGTGCCGCTGAAATACATCTCGGCCATCGAGATGGAGAAGCTGCTCAAGCCCTATGCGCGTGATCGCGCCATCGTGCAGGTGGACACCGCGCGCAACCTGATCGTGGTCGCCGGCAGCCGCGCCGAGCTGCAGAACTACCTGCACACGATCGAGATCTTCGATGTCGACTGGCTGTCGGGCATGTCGGTCGGCGTGTTCCCGCTGCAGGCGGCCGAAGCGCCGAAGGTCGTCTCCGAACTGGAGAAAGTATTCGGCGAGGGCAGCAAGTCGCCGCTCGCCGGCATGTTCCGGTTCATGCCCCTGGAGGGCCAGAACTCGGTGATGGTCATCACCTCGCAGGCGAAATACCTGACCCAGATCTCCGGAGTGGATCGAGCGCATGGATGCCAGCGGCGACGGCTCCCGGCTGTTCGTGTACGAGGTCAAGTTCGTCAAGGCGGTGGATCTCGCCCAGCAACTGAGCAACGTCTATGGCAGGAGCGCGTCGCTCGAGCGCAGCGGCGCCGCATCGCTGATGCCGAGCATGGAGCCGGTGGAAGTCCGCACCACCGACATGCCGCCGGCCGATGCGCCGATCCTCGAGTCCAGGGGCGGGATGGTGGGCGGCGCGACCAACGCCACCTTGAACGTCTCCGGCGCCGAAGTGGGCATCACCGCCGTGGAGGAAAGCAATTCCCTGCTGGTGCGCGCCAGTCCCGGGCAGTGGGAATCGATCCGGCGCGCCATCGAACGGCTCGACACCATGCCGTTGCAGGTGCATATCGAGGCCCAGGTGGTCGAGGTCAAGCTGACCGGCGCACTTGAGCTACGGCGTCAGCTGGTTCTTCGGCAACGCCGTGCCGGCCGCCACCCAGGCCACCACCAATTCGCTGACCGACTGGCAGAACTCCGCGCACCAGCATCCGGCCGGCGCCCGACGGCGCCAGCTTCACCTTCCTCGGCCCGAGCGCGCAGGCGATCATCAGCACGCTGGACGCGGTCTCGGATCTTCGCGTCCTGGCGGCGCCGTCGGTGCTGGTGCGCAACAACGTCAAGGCCGATTTCACCGCGGGCACCCAGATCCCGGTGGCCAGCACCATCCTCAACGACACCGGCGACAGCAACACCAACAACACCTACAGCCAGGTGCAGTTCCGGCAGACCGGCGTCACGCTGAAGGTCAAGCCCAGGATCAGCAGCAATGGCATGGTGTTCATGGACATCACCCAGGACGTCAGTTCGCCAAGCGTGCTGGGGCCGACCATCGGCGACAACATCAGCGTGGACAACCGCAAGGTGCACACTGAAGTGATGGTGCAGACCGGCGAGACGGTCATGCTCGCCGGCCTGATCAAGACCGACCAGGGCAAGGGTTCGTCCGGCATTCCCTACCTGAGCCGGATCCCGGTGGTCGGCGGCCTGTTCGGCCGCCAGACCCAGACCAGCGGCCGCGAGGAAGTGCTGGTGCTGATCACGCCGACCGTCATCCGCGATCCGGCGGAGGCGCGGCGCATGACCGACGAATATGGCCAGCGCTTCCGCGCGCATGGATCCCCTGCGCGCGCCTGCGGGAAAGCCAGCAGCGAAGCAGATGCAGCCCCGATTGACTGCGCGCCTGCCCACGGTGCTGGTGCCGGTATTCAATTCCCTGGCCGGCCTCGATGCCTGCGTGGCATCGCTGGATCGGACCCTGCCAGCCGGCAGCGCGGTGATCATTGCCGACGATGCCTCGAGCGATCCGAATGTCGAGGCGATGGCGCGCGGCTGGTGCGAGCGCAGCAAGCTCGATGCCCGCTATCTCCGCCGGGACGCCAGGATCGGCCTGGCCGCCAACTGCGACGCGGCGATCAGCGAGGCCGGCGACGACGATGTGGTGCTGTTCAAGCCCGATGCCGTGGCCACCACCGGCTGGCTGCAGCAGATGGCGCGTTGCGCCGCCAGCGAGCCGCGCAGCGCGACCATCGTGCCGTGGTCGAACCACGCGGAGCTTTGCTCCTTCCCGCATTTTGGCGAAGCCAACCCGCCGCCGGAATTTCCGGAGCCCATCGTCGAAGCGGCGGCCGGCATCGCCTGGCAGGACTGCCCCGAGTTGCCGACGGCGGTCGGCCCTTGCATGTACCTGCGCCGCGCCGCGCTGAGGCGGATTGGCGGCCTGGACACCGACACCTTCATCGGCGCGCGGGCGATGGATGATTTCTGCCTGCGGGCCGCGGCGATGGGCTGGAGAAACGTGCTTTGTCCCAGCGCCTTCATCGTCAGCCACGGCGGAGAGTCCTCGCTCGGTATCGCCGGCGAGGAACTATCGCAACTGGTCGGCCGCTGGCCGGACTACCAGGAGCGCATGGCAAGATTCATCATGTCCGACCCGCTATATCCTTTGCGCGAACGATTGCAGGCCCGCATCGAAGAGCTCGCGCGCGGCGGCCCCGCAACGCGATCTGTTCCACTGAAATGACCGAGTCGCCACTTGTTCCAGGGCAAGCAGATCGGCGCCGGCCGCGCGCAAACCGCGACCGATGTCGGCGTGGTGGTGGTCACCTACCGTTCGGCGCGAACCATCCGCCATTGCCTGGAACTCCTGCTGGCCTCGGACGCGGTCGTTCGCATCGTCGTGGTCGACAACGCCTCCGATGATGGAACGCTCGCATCGCTCGATGAAATAGCCGCCCGGAATGAGCGGCTCACCCTGGTCAGGAATGCCGGGAATCGCGGCTTCTCAGCGGCCTGCAACCAGGGCGCCAGCGCCTCTGGCCACGCCCTGGGTCGCCTTCGTCAATCCTGATTGCTACGTCGAGCCCGAGGCCATGTTGCGACTGGTCCTGTACGGGATCGACCGCGCGGGCGCGGACTGATCGGCGCCGATCTGGTCGATGAGCAAGGCGTGCCCGACCTGGCGGCGCGCCGTTGCGATCCGTCGCTGCGCGCTTGCTCGGACAGGCCGGTCGTCGCCGCGATCTGTACCTGGGCCGCGATCCCAACTCGGACTTGCAGCCGGTGGAGGCGATCTCCGGCGCCCTGATGCTGATGCCGCTTGGCCTGTTCCTGCAATTGGGCGGCTTCGATGAAGCGTTTCGACTGCATGTGGAAGACCTCGACCTCTGCCGGCGAACGCGCGAGGCCGGCTACGAAGTGCTGGTCGCCAACGACGTCAAGGTGGTCCACGTGGGCGGCGTCTCGAGTCGGCCCGCGCCCGGCCTGGGTCGAATGGCAGAAGCACCGAGCCTGTGGCGTTATTTCCGGAAATTCGAAGCCGCGCAGACACCGGGCTGGCTCAAGCCCGTGCTCTGGCTCGGACTATGGGCGCACTTCCTGGTGGCTGGCCGCGCGCGGCTGCTGCAGGCGCGCTGAGGTTCAGCGGTAGCGGTTGATGGTGTCGCGCAATTCCTGCGCCGCGGCGCGCGCCGCATCGGCAAAATCCACACCGCTGCCCGCATACAGGATGGCGCGCGAGGAACTGATCACCAGGCCGCGTGCCGTCGGCGTCCTTTCCATTGCTGACCACCGCCTCGACATCGCCGCCCTGCGCGCCGACGCCCGGCACCAGGAAGGGCAGGTCGCCGACCAGCGCGCGGACCTGCGGCCAGTTCCTTCGGCCAGGTCGCGCCGACCACCAGCAGGCAGTTGCCGTTGCCGTTCCAGTCGCGCGCGACTTTCTCGGCGACGCGCTGGTAGAGCGGGCGCCCGTCGCAATCGAGGTCCTGGAATTCGCCCGCGCCGGGGTTGGAGGTGCGGCACAGCACACCACGCCCTTGTCGGCGCGATCCAGGAACGGCTGGACGGAGTCGCGGCCGAGGTAGGGATTGAGGGTGACCGCATCGGCGCCGTAGCGGTCGAAGGCCTCGATCGCGTAGTGCTCGGCGGTGCTGCCGATGTCGCCGCGCTTGGCGTCGAGGATCACCGGCACGCCCGGATGGTTCTCGTGGATGTGGGCGATGCAGCGCGCGCAGCGCGTCCTCGGCGCCGAGCGCGGCGAAGTGGGCGATCTGCGGCTTGAAGGCAGCAGACCGATCGCGCGGTCGCGTCGACGATGGCGCGGCAGAATTCGAACACCGCATCCGGATGGTCGCGCAGGTGCGCCGGGAACTTCGCCGGCTCCGGGATCCAGGCCGACGCAGACCAGGGTGTTGGCCCTGTCGCCAGCGGTCGCGCAGTGCCTGCATGAAGTCCATCGCGCTTACTTCAGCGCCTTGAAGCGCAGGCGATGCGGCTGCGCGCCTTCCTCGCCGAGGCGACGCTTCTTGTCTTCCTCGTATTCGTGGTAATTGCCGGGGAAGAACTCCACGTGCGAATCGCCTTCGAAGGCCAGGATATGGGTGGCGATGCGGTCGAGGAACCAGCGATCATGCGAGATCACCATCACGCAACCGGGGAATTCCAGCAGCGCGTCTTCCAGCGCGCGCAGGGTCTCGATGTCCAGGTCGTTGGACGGTTCGTCGAGCAGCAGCACGTTGCCGCCCTGCAGCAGGGTCTTGGCCAGGTGCAGACGGCCGCGCTCGCCGCCCGACAGCGTGCCGACCAGTTTCTGCTGGTCCGAACCCTTGAAGTTGAAGCGGCCGATGTAGGCGCGCGACTGGATCTCGACCTTGCCGATGGTCAGGATGTCGGAGCCGCCGGACACCGCCTGCCAGACGTTCTTGTCGGCCTCGAGCTTGTCGCGGCTCTGGTCGACGTAGGCGATCTTCACGGTCTGGCCGATGTCCACTTCGCCCTTGTCGGGCTTTTCCTGGCCGGTGATCATCTTGAACAGGGTCGATTTGCCGGCGCCGTTCGGGCCGATGATGCCGACGATCGCGCCGGGCGGAATGGTGATGCTCAGGTCGTCGATCAGCAGGCGGTCGCCGAAGGACTTGGAGACATTCTTGAGTTCGATCACGCGGTCGCCCAGGCGCTCGCCCGGCGGGATGAAGATTTCGTTGGTCTCGTTGCGCTTCTGGTATTCGACTGCGATTCAGCTCCTCGAAGCGGGCCAGGCGGGCCTTGCCCTTGGAGCTGGCCGCCGCTTGGCATTCTGGCGCACCCATTGCAGTTCGCTTGGTCATCGCCTTCTGGCGGGCCTTCTCGGCCGACTCTTCCTGCTTCAGGCGCTCTCCCTTCTGCTCGCAGCCAGTCGGTGTAGTTGCCCTTCCACGGAATGCCCTTGCCGCGATCGAGTTCGAGGATCCACTCGGCGGCGTTGTCGAGGAAGTAGCGATCATGGGTGACGGCGACCACGGTGCCCGGGAAGCGGGCCAGGAATTGCTCCAGCCATTCCACCGACTCGGCGTCGAGATGGTTGGTCGGTTCGTCGAGCAGCAGCATGTCGGGCTTGGACAGCAGCAGGCGGCACAGCGCGACGCGGCGCTTCTCGCCGCCGGACAGCTTGCCGCATATGGCGTCCCACGGCGGGATGCGCAGCGCGTCGGCGGCCATTTCCAGCTGCGCTCCAGCGTGTCGGCATCGCCGCTGGCCAGGATCGCCTCCAGGCGCTGCTGCTGGGTCGCCAGCTTGTCGAAATCGGCGTCCTTCCTCGGCATAGGCTGCATAGACTTCGTCCAGCTCGGCCTGGGCGTGCAGGAGTTCGCCGACGCCTTCTTCCACCGCTTCGCGCACGGTCATGTTCGGGATTCAAGCTGCGGCTCCTGTTCCAGGTAGCCGATCTTGATGCCGGGTTGCGGGCGCGATTCGCCGTGGAAGTCGGTGTCGACGCCGGCCATGATCCGCAGCACGGTCGACTTGCCGGCGCCGTTCAGGCCGAGCAGGCCGATCTTGGCGCCCGGGAAGAAGCTGAGCGAGATGTCCTTGATGATCTCGCGCTTCGGCGGCACGGTCTTGGACTGACGCCGATCATGGTGTAGATGTATTGCATGGGGGGCCGTGAAGGGTTCTGATGCGCTGGCGCCGCTTCGGCCGCGCCCGGCGAATGGGCGGCGCGGCACGGGCGTCGATTGCCGCTGATTATCGCTGATAGCGGCCCGTCGGCGCCACTTCCGATTGGCCCCAAACCCCCGCCGGAGCTACAATTTCAGCCCTTGTCCGTCCCCTCCAGAGGTCTCCATGTTTCCCCGCGACATGCGCATTGCCGGATACGACGCCGTCCTGGCCCAGGCCATCGAATCCGAACGCCAGCGCCAGGAAGACCACGTCGAGCTGATCGCCTCGGAAAACTACGCCAGCCCGCGCGTGCTGGAGGCCCAGGGCAGCGTGCTGACCAACAAGTACGCCGAAGGCTATCCGGGCAAGCGCTATTACGGCGGTTGCGAATTCGTCGACGTCGCCGAAAAGCTGGCGATCGAGCGGGTCAAGCAGCTGTTCGGCGCCGACTACGCCAACGTCCAGCCGCATTCGGGTTCGCAGGCCAACCAGGCGGTCTACCTGGCGCTGCTGCAGCCGGGCGACACCATCCTCGGCATGTCGCCTGGCCCATGGCGGCCACCTGACCCACGGCGCCAAGGTCAACATCTCCGGCAAGCTTTTCAACGCCGTCCAGTACGGCGTCGATGAAAACGGCCTGATCGACTACGACGAAGTCGAGCGCCTGGCGCAGGAACACCAGCCGAAAATGCTGATCGCCGGCTTCAGCGCCTATTCGCAGGTCGTCGACTGGGCGCGCATGCGCGCGATCGCCGACGCGGTCGGCGCGATTTTCTTCGTCGACATGGCGCACGTCGCCGGCCTGGTCGCGGCCGGCGTCTACCCGAGCCCGCTGCCGCACGCGCACGTGGTCACCTCGACCACGCACAAGACGCTGCGCGGACCGCGCGGCGGCATCATCCTCGCGCAGGGCGCGTCGCGAAGACCTCGTCAAGAAATTGCAGAGCATCGTCTTCCCGGGCATCCAGGGCGGTCCGCTGATGCACGTGATCGCCGCCAAGGCGGTCGCGTTCAAGGAAGCGCTCGAGCCGGGTTCAAGGACTACCAGGCGCAGGTGGTCAAGAACGCGCAGGCGATGGCCAAGGCGATCATGGCGCGCGGCTACAAGATCGTTTCCGGCGGCACCGAGAACCACCTGATGCTGATCGACCTGATCGGCCGCGAAGTCAGCGGCAAGGACGCGGAGGCCGCGCTGGGCCTGGCGCACATCACCGTCAACAAGAACTCGGTGCCGAACGACCCGCGCTCGCCGTTCGTCACCTCCGGCCTGCGCATCGGCACGCCGGCGGTGACCACGCGCGGCTACATGGAAGCCGGATTGCGTGGCGCTGGCCAACTGGATCTGCGACGTGCTCGACGCGCCCGTACGGATGAGAGCGTGCTCACGGCCGTGCGCGAGAACGTCACCAAGCAGTGCCAAGCGATTCCCGCTCTACGGCTGAGAACCAGCGCGCCTGATGCATTGCCCCTTCTGCCAGCACGAAGACACCCGGGTGATCGATTCGCGCGTCACCGAGGACGGCACGACCATCCGCCGCCGCCGCGAGTGCGAGCGCTGCGGCGAACGCTTCAACACCTTCGAGACGGCCGAGCTGAAGCTGCCCACGCTGGTGAAGACCGACGGCCGCCGCGAGGCCTTCGACGAACGCAAGCTGCGCACCGGTTTCGAACGCGCGCTGCAGAAGCGCCCGGTGTCCGGCGAGCAGATCGACGCCGCGGTGCGCGACGTCATCCATGCCCTGCGCATGACCGGCGAGCGCGAACTGCCCTCGCGCCGGCTCGGCGTGTTCGTCATGGACGAACTGAAGAAGCTCGACCAGGTTGCCTACGTGCGCTTCGCCTCGGTCTATCGGAGTTTCGAGGACGTGGCCGATTTCCGCGACGAGATCGAGCGGCTCGAGCGCGACTTGCCCGGCATGGCCACCGAACAATTGCCCCTGCTCGGCGAGCCGGCAGCGCGGCAGCAAGCGCTGACGCCACGCGATCGACTACCTCGACCAGCATCGCGAGCACGTCGCGACGCTCGCCGCTTGGCACCATGCCGAGTGGGGCCACTTGTTCGACGAGTGGACGCTGGCGATCGCCGAGGCCGAGCTTGCCGACCACGCCACCCGCCGCGACGCTGCCGACCACGCTGGTCCTGATCGAAGGCGGGCAGTGCCGTCGGTTCGGTCAGCCTGGTGTTGGAGGACGCGCCGGAACTTTGCGAGGAAGGCAGCCCCTGGCTTGCCAGCCTGTATGTCGTGCCGGCGTTCCGCGGTCGCGGCCTGGCGCGCGGCTGGTCAACGCCGCCGTCGAATCTGGCGGCGCAGCGAGAATATCGCGCACCTGTTCCTGTTCACGCCCGAGCACGCGGGTTTCTACCAGCGCCTGGGCTGGACGCCTGATCGCGCGCACTGCGCTGAAGGGCACCGCGGTCGATCTGATGGAGATCGAGCCGATGGCTTTGCCCTCGCGCTTCTTGCCCGTTCGCGCGGCGGCGAGCGGTTCGCTGGAAGACCCGCATACTTCCTGGAGCGCCATCGACCACGCCATGATGGCCCGGGCGCTGCAACTGGCCGAACGCGGCGCCTGTTCACCACCAAACCCAATCCGATGGTCGGCTGCGTCATTGCGCGCAAGGACAAGATCGTCGGCGAAGGCTTCCACGTCGCGCGCGGGCGAACCGCATGCCGAAGTGCTCGCGCTGGCGCGAAGCCGGCGAGCAGCGCGCGCGGCGCCACCGCCTACGTCACGCTCGAGCCCTGCGCGCACATGGCCGGACGCCGCCCTGCGCCGATGCGCTGGTCGCCGCCGGCATCACCCGGGTCGTGGCCGCCTGCCGCGATCCGTTGCATCGGTGGATGGCGAGGGATTCCGCAAGTTGATGGCGGCCGGCGTGATGACGAAACCGGACTGATGGAATCGGCGGGGCGCGAACTGAATCGTGGTTTCTTCTCGCGGATCGAACGCGGCAGCGCCCGTGGCTGCGGGTCAAGCTGGCGATGAGCATGGACGGGCGCACCGGCCTCGCCAGCGGCGAGTCGAAATGGATCACCTCGCGCGCCGCGCGCGCCGACGTGCAGCAATGGCGGGCGCGCAGCAGCGCGCTGTTACCGGCAGCGGCACGGTGCTCGCCGACGATCCGCAGCTCACGGTGCGCCTGGCCGATGGCGTGGAAGTCGTGGCGCCCTTGCGCGTGGTGCTGGATACGCGCGGCGCCTGCCGCGCGGCACCCGCATCTTCGATGCCCCGCGCAGACGCTGGCCGTGCATGCGGTCGACATGGTTCCCGACTACGGCGACGAGATCAATGCCATTCGCGGTGCCGCGCGACGGCGACGGACTCGACCTGCACGCCACCTTGTCGCAGCTGGCGCAGCGCGACATCAACGAAGTCCAGGTCGAGGCCGGCGCCACCCTGTGCGGCGCGCTCTTGCGCGACGGCCTGGTCGACGAATTGCTGCTGTATATCGCGCCGGTGCTGCTGGGCGACAAGGGCCGGGCGCTTGTTCTCCGGGCTTGGCATCAACCTGATGTCCGACCGGCACAACCTGGAACTGGTCGATTCCCGGCAGGTCGGTCCCGACCTGCGCCTGCTGCTGCGTCCCACGGCCTGAGGTTCGAACATGTTCACCGGATTGATCCAGGCGGTAGGCCAGGTCCAGCACAAGCAATCGGGCGAGGGCGACTTGCGCCTGCGCATCGCCGTCGGCGGCCTGCCGATGGACGAGGTCCAACTGGGCGAGAGCATCGCCGTCTCGGGTGTCTGCCTGACCGTGGTCGAATTCGGCGACGCTTCTTTGCCGCCGATGTCTCCAATGAAACCCTGTCCCTCACCACGATTGGCGGGCTGGCCGTCGGCGCGGCGGTCAATCTGGAACGCGCCTTGTTGCCCACCACGCGGCTTGGCGGGCACCTGGTAGCCGGCCATGTCGATGGCCTCGGCCGCGTGGAGAAGACCTGGGACAGACGGCGGTTCGCAACGCTGGCGCTTCACCGCGCCGCCACAGTTGCTGCGCTATATTGCGGCGAAAGGTTCGATCTGCGTGGATGGCGTCAGCCTGACCGTGAACGTCGCCGACGATGCGCGGCTTCGAGGTCAACCTGGTTCCGCACACCATCGCCAACACCGCTTTCGCGCACACGCCGCATTGGCGCCGCCGTCAATCTGGAAGTCGACCTGATTGCGCGCTACGTCGAACGGCTGATGCAGCCGACACCCATTTCGAAAGGTTGAACCATGAGTTTCGCGACGATCCCAGAGTTGCTCGAAGACATCCGCGCCGGCCGCATGGTCCTGATCGTGGACGACGAAAACCGCGAGAACGAAGGCGACCTGATCATGGCCGCCGAGTTGGTGCGGCCGTCCGACATCAACTTCATGGTCACCCATGCGCGCGGGCTGGTCTGCCTGTCGCTGACCCGCGAACGCTGCAGCCAGCTGAGCCTGCCGCTGATGGTTTCCGACAACCGCTCGCCCTACCAGACCAACTTCACGGTCAGCATCGAGGCGGCCGAAGGCGTCACCACCGGAATCTCCGCCTACGATCGCGCGCTGACCATCCGCACCGCCGTGCGTCCCGATGCCAAGCCCAGCGACCTGACCCAGCCCGGGCACATCTTCCCCCTGATGGCGCAACCGGGCGGCGTGCTGACCCGCGCCGGCCATACCGAAGCGGCGACCGACCTGGCGCTTGCTGGCGGGGCTGGAGCCGGCAGGCGTGCTGGTGGAGATACTGAATTCCGATGGCGGCATGGCACGGCGACCCGAGTTGGAGGTATTCGCGCGTGAACACGGAATTCGGATCGGCTCGATCGAAGACCTGATCCGCTATCGCCTCGCCACCGAGCACACCGTCGAGCGGGTCGACGAGCGCGAGATTGCGACGGCGGCAGGAGAATTCCGCCTGATCACCTATCGCGACCGGCTCAGCCGCGAGCTGCACTTCGCGCTGGTGCGCGGCCAGCCGCAGCCGGATCGGCCGACGCTGGTGCGCGTGCATGTGAAGAATCCGCTGTCCGATGTCCTGCACTGGCAGCGTCCGGATTTCGGAATCAGCGTCGCCGAGGCGATGGCCGCGGTCGCTGCCGAAGGTTGCGGCGTGGTCGTCGTGCTTTCCGAGGCGTTGACCCCGGATGACCTGTTTGCGCACATCACCGAACAGCCCGAGCGCGAGCCGGCCAAGTCCGCCGAATGGCGGCGAAACGGCGCCGGCGCGCAGATCCTGGCCGACCTGGGACTCAGGGAATTGCGCGTGCTGGGCACGCCGCGCCGGCAGGTCGGGCTCGCCGGCTACGGCCTGGAGGTCGTGGAATACGTGGCCGGTCGGCCTTCCGCACCCTGTTAAACTGTCTGCCCAAGCCGAAATCCCGACCATGCCCCGATTCGAAGGCGACCCGCGTCCGTTGCAAGGCGCCCGCTACGCCATCCTCGCCAGCCGCTGGAATCCGCGCATCACCGAGGCGCTGGTCGACGGCGCGCGTCGCGCGCTGGACAGCCACGGCGTGCCCGAGGCGCGGTGGATGTCGTGCACGTGGCCGGTGCGTGGGAATTGCCGGTCGACCGCGGCGGCGCTGGCGCTGACTGGACGCTACGTCGCGCTGATCGCGCTCGGTTGCGTGATCCGCGGCGAAACCCGCCACTTCGAACAGGTCGCCGACGAGTGCGCGCGCGGCCTGATGCGCGTATCCCTTGACCATGCGCTGCCGGTCGCCAATGGCGTGCTCGCCGTCGAGCAGCATGCCCATGCCGAGGCCCGCGCTGGCGGAGTCCACGGCAACAAGGGCGAGGAGGCTGCGCTGGTCGCCCTGGAAATGGCTCACCTGCTGGATCAACTGAGCGAACCGAACCAATGAAACCACACCGCACCGATGGCATCGATCCCGCCGCCCGCTCGCGGGCGCGTCGCCGGGCGTTGCAGGCGCTGTATGCCTGGCAGATGTCGAACTCCCCGATCGACAAGGTGATCGAGCAGTTCCGCAGCGAACAGGACATGGAAATCGCCGACCTCGAATATTTCGAGGCGCTGGTGCGCGGCGTCGAGCAGCACACCGAGGAACTCGATGCCGTCCTGTCCAAGTTCATCGACCGCACCATGGCCCAGGTCGACCCGATCGAGCGCGCGGTACTGCGGATCGCCGGTTTCGAATTGCGTTTCCGTCCCGACGTTCCCTATCGCGTCGTGATCAACGAGGCCATCGAGACGGCCAAGCGCTTCGGCGCCGAACACGGGCACACCTACGTCAATGGCGTGCTCGACCGCGCTGCCGTCGAGTGGCGCGCGGAGGAAATCCAGGCGGCGCGCCGCTGAGATGGGCAGTCGCTCCCGCGACACGGGTGCATCGATGCCGGTCGCCGACGAGTTTGACCTGATCGAACGCATCCGGGCGCGCGCCGCGACGCGGCCGGATGTGATCCTGGGCATCGGCGACGACGCCGCCCTGCTGCAGGTTCCTGCAGGCCAGGAACTGGTAGTCACCACCGACACGCTGATCGCCGGAGTGCATTTCCCGGCCGATACCGCGCCCCAGGATATTGGCTGGAAGGCGCTCGCGGTGAATCTGAGCGACCTGGCCGCCATGGGCGCCGAGCCCCGGCATGGCTATCGCTGGCGCTGACCCTGCCGGAGTCGGACCCGGAATGGCTCGATGCATTCCTCGACGGATTTTGTGAACTGGCCGACGAGCATCGCGCGGCGCTGGTCGGCGGCGACACCACGCGCGGACCGCTGGCGATGACCATCACCGCGCACGGCCTGGTGCCGGCGGGGACGGCGTTGCGCCGCGATGGCGCCGGGGTCAATGACGACATCTGGGTCACCGGCACCCTCGGCGACGCGGCGGGCGCGCTCAGCCAGTGGCGTGGCAACGCGCTGATGTCGGCCAAGCTGCGCTACCGCCTGGACCGGCCGACGCCGCGCATCGCCGCCGGCATCGCCTTGCGCGGCCTGGCCAGCGCCGCCATCGATATCAGCGACGGTTTGCTGGCCGACCTGGGCCATGTCCTTCGGCGCAGTGGCTCGGGCGCCGAGACTGACCTCGGCAGGCTGCCGACCTCGCGCACCCTGGCCGAGCATTTTCCCGACGATGCCGATCGGTGGCGCCTGCAACTGGGTGGCGGCGACGACTACGAACTGTGCTTCACCGCCGCGCCGGCGCATGCGCTGGCGATCGAGCAGGCGATGGCCGCTTGCGAAACCGCGGCGACGGTAATCGGCCGGATCACCCGCGAGCCCGGCCTGCGCCTGCGCACGCCCGAAGGCGAGGACTTCGAGCCCGGCGCCAGCGGCTATCTGCATTTTTCGGGAAAGCCCAATTGAATTCCCCGCAACCGGCGCGCGTCGTCCTGACCCATCCGGCCGGGTGGATCGCCAGTGGTTTCGGCGTCGGCTTGTCGCCGCGCGCGCCCGGCACCGTCGGCTCGCTGGTCGCGCTGCTGCCCTGGTGGTTCTTCCTTCAGCACCAGAGCCTGCCGGTCTATCTGGGCGTGTTGCTGCTCGCGTTCGTCATCGGCGTCTGGGCGGGAGGCTGGGTCATCGGAAAAACCGGGGTCGAAGATCCCTCGGTGGTGGTCTGGGACGAATTCATCGGCCAGTGGATAGCCTTGCTGCTGGCGCCGGCAGGCTGGCTGTGGATGCTGGGCGGTTTCGCCCTGTTCCGCCTGTTCGATATCTGGAAACCGTGGCCGGTCAGTTGGGCCGACCGGGAACTGCATGGCGGACTCGGCGCGATGCTCGACGATGTGCTGGCCGGCGTCTATGCCTTCATCGCGCTGCAGGCGCTCGCGTTTTTTTCCAGGTCAGCCCTGTAGCACGGAAGCGACTTTCTCGCGCAGCGCGGGCAGCACTTCCGCCTCGAACCAGGGATTGTGCTTGAGCCAGGCCACGTTGCGCGGGCTCGGATGCGGCAAGGGGAAAACGCGCGGCGCGTATTCCTGCCACGCGCGAACCGTTTCCGTCAGTGATTTCTTGCGCGTGTCGCCCAGGAAATAGACCTGCGCGTAATGGCCGATCGCAAGCACCAGCCGAACCTCCGGAAGCAGGGGAAGCAACCTCGGGTGCCAGGTCTGCGCGCATTCCGGCCGCGGCGGCAGGTCGCCGAAGTTGCCATGCCCCGGATAGCAGAACCCGATCGGCACGATCGCGATCCTGCTCTCGTCATAGAACTGCGTGCGATCCATCCCCAGCCAGCCGCGCAGGCGCATGCCGCTGGCGTCGTTCCATGGAATGCCGCTCGAATGGACCAGCGTGCCCGGCGCCTGGCCGACCACCAGCAGGCGCGCCGATTCGCTCGCCCGCAGCACCGGGCGCGGCGGCATCGGCAAGTGCGCCTCGCACAGCCGGCAAGCGCGAATCTCCTTGAGCAACGAGTCCAGTTCACTCATGGCGGTGTCATTCCTTCCCGGTCGCGACGGCGGCGATCAAGGGCTGCAGCCGGCTTGCATCGATGCGGGTGACTTCGCCGTCGCCGGCCAGTTGCGGCTGGGTGGACAACAGTTTGCCGGCATCCACCCGGGCCAGGCCCGGCAAGAGGGGAACATGGATTTCAAAGGTTGCGGCTTGCGGCACATGTCCGGAGATCATCCGATACAAACCGGCCGCCATCAACAGCGACGTATCCAGGGTGGGGTGCAGCATGGCATCGCTGTACATCGCTGTCTGCGGATGGCCCTTCGCGTAGTCGCGCACCAGCGGTCCCGTGTCGAGGGCCTGCGCTCCGGTTGCCCCGGCAAGCTGGCGCAGGCCGCGGCTCAGCTGGCCCTGCCAGATGGCGTCCGGGCCCCAGGTGCCGAGCAGGATCACGCGCATGTGGTGTTGTTCCGCCAGCGTGGCGAACTTCCTGTGGGCGCCGATGCTGGCCGCGCACTCCGGCTCGTTGCGCTGCTGCGGCTTGGCCAGGCACGCCAGCAAGCCGCCGCGCTCCTGAAGCACCAGCACCTGCCAACGCCCGCCCGCGATCTCGCTGGCGGCCACGCCGTCCTGCCAGCGCTCGGCGATGGTGCCGCCAGGCGCGGCGATCAGGTCCGCGCGAACCGCGCCGTCGCCTCGCTGTTGCGCGGCCAGGCCGTTGAACAACGCCGGCAGGTTGTTGACGTAGCTCAGGCTGTTTCCGACCAGCAGCACATTGAGTTCGGCCGGCGCGGCGTGCGCCGACGACCAGCAGAGCAACATCGACAACAGGATCGATCGTGTCATCGATGGTTTCATTGCGGCGGCAACAATTTGCCCGGATTCAGGATGCCATCGGGATCGAACACCAGCTTGATCGCGCGCATCGCCGCCAGCGTCGGCGGATCCAGTGCCTGGCTCATGAAATCGCGCTTGGCCAGGCCGATGCCGTGCTCCCCGGAGAGCTGGCCGCCCAGTGCGAGCGTTGCCTCGAATACCTGGGCCAGGGCCGCCTCGGCGCGTTGGCTGGCCTCGGCGTCTGCCGGGTCGTAGAGGATATTGACGTGCAGGTTGCCGTTGCCGGCATGGCCGAAGCAGACGATGGTCAACGCATGTTGCCTGGCGATCGCGCCAACCCGTTCCACCAGCATTGGAATCCTCGAGACCGGCACCACCACGTCCTCGTTGATCTTGCCCGGCGCGATGGTTCGCAGCGAGGGCGACAGCGCCTTGCGCGCCGCCCAGAGTTTTTCGCTGGCGCCTTCGTCGGAGGCCGCCTCGACGGCAAGGCAACCCTCGCCATCGCGCCGCGGCCGCAAGCGCCTCCAGTGCGATCGAGAGCACGGCCGGATCGCCATCGGCTTCGATCATCAGCAGCGCGCCGGCCTCCGGCAAGTCGACGCCGCCCACTTCGCGCGCCAGGCGCACGCAGGCCGCGTCCATGTATTCGAGCATCGACGGCGTCACCGGCTGCGACATCAGTCGCGACACGGCTTGCGCAGCCGCGGCGGTATCGCGGTAAAGCGCGCGCAGCGAAGCGCGCTTCGGCGCGAGCGGCGTCAGCTTCAGGGTGGCCTCGACGATCAGCGCCAGCGTGCCTTCCGAGCCGATCAAAAGGCGCGAGAGGTCGTAGCCACTCGCTGCCTTGGTGGTTGCAGCGCCGAAATGAACGATCTCGCCGGCGCCGGTGATCGCGGTCAGGGCCAGCACGTTGTCGCGGGTGGCGCCGTACTTCACCGCGCGCGGTCCGCCGGCATTGCAGGCCAGGTTGCCGCCGATGGTGCAATAGGGCGCGCTGGTCGGATCGGGCGGCCAGAACAGGCCGTGCCCTCGCAGTGCCTGCTGCAAGTCGCCATTGAGCAGCCCCGGCTCCACGATGGCCACGCGATCGCCCGGCCGTATTTCAAGGATGCGATTCATCCGCTCGAAGCTGAGCACCAGCCCGCCGGCCACGGGCACGCTGGCGCCGGTGGTGTTGGTGCCCCGGCCGCGGGCCGTTATCGGCGTCCTGTGTTCGCGACACAGCCGCACGATGGCCAGCACCTGTTCGCGCGTGGTCGGCAAGGCGACCGCCGCAGGCTGCGACTGCCGTCGGGAATTGTCGTAGCTGTAGGCGAGCCGCTCGGCCGGGTCGAGCAGCAGTCCGCCCGGACCGAGAACCTCGGTCAATCCGGAAATCAGGCTCACTGGCGAGTGCGCTTTCCACCCGTGGATTCTATCTCCCGGTCCGGGGGTGGCGGTGGTTCCAGTCTTGATTGCTGTCATAGTGCGCCGGAGCTTCCCACCATGCCGTGGAATCCCTGCATGCACCGCACCTGCCTCTGGATGCTAGCTCTTTGTCTTTCCTGCCACATCTGCCCATGCCGGCAGCGGCGCCCCGAAACCGGATGCCGACACCGAACTGCTGCTGCGCCGTGCGGAGGTCGAGCAGATCCAGATATCGCCCAATGGCAAGCTGCTGGCGATCGCCCGGCGTTCGCCGACCGGCACGGTCGTCTCGATCCATCACCGGGAGTCGATGGAACTGGTGAAGGTAGTCGATCCCGGCAAGCAGGGCGAGATCAACGAGCTGCGCTGGCTGGATGACCAGCGACTGATGCTGAGCGTCAATGTCATCGACACGGACTTCGGCGTGTCGTTCTTCGAGCCGACGCTGATCATCATCAGGACCGACAGCAGGGACACCTTCACCTTGCCCGCCAACTTCCTGGCGACCATCGACGAGGATCCTGATCACCTGCTGGTCGTCACGTGCGCCCGCAAGGAACGCGACGAGTGTCTTGGGGAGATTCGCCGCCTTGACGTGGACAAGACCTCACGAGGCTTGGCGAACTGGTCATCACCGCCCCCGATATCCATTCGGTCCTGATCGCGGACCGCCGGGGCCACGTGCGCTTCGCCTTCGGCACCGAAATTGACGGTACGACGCGAACCTATGTCCATACCGACGGAACGCAAGGCTGGACCCTGATCAATGACAGCAGCATGACCGGCCTGAGCGTGTCTCCGATCAGCGTGGCGCCCGACGGCAAGACCGGCTTCGTGATCGCAGAGCGCAAGACCGGCCCCGATGCGATCGAGAATTACGAATTCGCCACCGGCAAGCGAACGGAAATCTACCGGCACCCCAGCTCGGATCCCTGCGCGGATCCTGAGCTCCATCAAGGACGATGAGCCGCTGGGGGCGGTCTACCAGGCCACCCAGCCGGAAGTACACATGTGGAACAATCAGCACCCGGATGCGGCCGCCTTGCTGCAATTGGAGGCGGCATTCCCGGGAAAGCTGAGCAGCGTCGTCAGCGCTACGGCGGACGGCATGATCGTGGTCGATCTATCGTCAGCAGCGATCGCGACCCGGGCGCGTTCTTCCTGTTCGAGTCGAGCCTCGCGCAAGAGCGGTGCGCCTGGGCCGCAGTCGCCCGTGGATGGATCCTGAGCTATCTGGCTCCCAGCAGGGCTTCCAGTTTGCGGCGCGCGACGGTGTCAAGATCCACGGACTACTGACCCTGCCGCCAAAGAGCGCGGGCCAGAAGTTGCCGACGGTCGTACTCGTGCACGGTGGTCCATACCAGACGGCCGACTATTGGGGCTTCGACACGGAGGCCCAGATCCTGGCGCGGCATGGCTACGCTGTGTTGCAGGTCAACTTCCGCGGTTCGGCCGGCTACGGGCACGAGTTTGCCCAGCGCGGCGTCAGGCAGTGGGGCCGCGCCATGCAGGACGACATCACCGACGCGACCAAATGGGCAATCGCGCAGGGCATTGCAGATAGCGAACGCATTTGCATCGACGGCGCGAGCTACGGCGGCTACTCGGCGCTCATGGGCGTGATTCGCGAACCCGATCTCTACCAATGCGCGATTGGCCGCTCAGGTGTCTTCGACCTGGCCAAGCTTTACAACTGGGGCGACACCCACCGCAGCGACTACGGCAAGGAGTACCTGAAGATCGTGATAGGCGAGGACCAGGCTGACCTGGCCGCCCGATCTCCGGCAAAGCTGGCGAATCAGGTCGATGATCCCGGTCCTGCTGGCGCATGGCCGGATCGATGGTCGCGCGGATGTTCGACATGCGGATGCGCTCGAAAGTGCGCTCTGAAAAGAACGGCAAGCCGGTCGATCTCGATCGTCTATCCCCGAGATGGGCCACTCGATCATGATCGAGGAACAACGCCTGGATTTCTTCGCCCGTCTCCTGCAATTCCTCGACACCTACATCGGACGCCAAGGCCGCAATCCCGGCAGCCGCCGACTGACGCCAATTGACGCTCCGCGCTACCACAGATCGTCAAGCGTAAAGGCGGAGCGAATCCATTCGCACTGCAGGCCTTGACGCCCCGGCGTGACCGCGACCACGTCGAAGCGGCAGGCTGAATTGGAAAACTGTTTGTGCGAGGACAGCCAGGCCTGCGCGGCGCGGGCGATCTTCCGGCGCTTCGCGGCATCGACCGAAACCGCGGCCCCGCCGAAGTTGGAGCTGCGTCGAAAGCGGACCTCCACGAACACCAGCGTCGCCGCGTCCAGCATCACCAGGTCGATTTCACCGAAGGGGTAGCGCGCATTGCGCGCCAGCAATCCCAGGCCTTCGGCGATCAGGAAGGCGTTGGCCGCGTCTTCCGCGGCGGCGCCTGCCTGGGCACGATCAATTGGCGGGCTTGTTGCCATCCGTCCCCGGCGCGCCGTCGCGGACTGGCCGCCCGCGACCGCCGCTGAATACCGCCCAGGAAGGCGTGCGCAGCACCGGACCGGCGATTTCGATGCTCAGGGTGCCGGTGTTGCCGCGGATCGAGAAGGAAGGATCGTCGTACAGCCGTTGGAAATAGGCGGTCAGCTTCCAGGCATCGGCGCCGAAGGCGAACAGGCGCTGCGACGGTCCGCGCGCGCTCGGAAGCGTTTTGGCCAACGCATCCGCATCCGGCAGGTCTCCGGCCAGGTTCAGCAGCCAGGGCATCTCGGGATATTCGATGCCCGTCAGTTCCACATCCGCCTTGGCAGTTGGCGCCGCTGAGGATCAACGATGTCGCGATCCTGGGCAGGCCGGCGAGGGCGGAGGCCTTCAGCTGTGCGGCGATGGTCCGGGCCGGACCGGCCTCGAGTGCGATGAAGACGGCATTGGGCGGGGTCGCGCCCTTGGAAAGCGCGGCCAGTTGCGGGGCCAGGTCGGACATGGAACCGGCGACCTCGATTTCCGCGACCACGGCGCCGCCGCGCTTACGCAGGGCTTCGCCGAATGCAGCCACGGCCCGTTGCGCGTTGTCGGAGCGATTGCTGAACACCAGCACTGTTTTCAATCCGCGATTGGCCAGGCGATTGGCCACGGCCGTGCCTTCGTCATCGGGCAGCAGGGCGAAGCTGCTGGTGCGCGGCGGTGGCAACTTGCTACCTCGGTTGAGCGTGATCAGCGGCATTCCGGCTTCGGCCTGCTCGTAAATGGCGTTCACTTCGTCCCGCGTCAGCGGGCCGACGATCATCTGCGCGCCCTCCTTGACCGCCTTGGCCAGCGCGGCCTGCGCACCGCTGCCGGTGCCCAGGGTGTTGTAGAACTTGACCACCGGGCGGCGCCGGGTCTCGGCGTAGTACGACGCCAGGAAGCCGTCGCGCACGCCAGCCGCAGCCGGCGCCAGCGTGCCGGTCATCGGCAGCAGCACGGCCAGCCTGGCGGGCGGGCGATAGCCATCGCTCTCACCTGCCGGGAAGTCCTGCGCATTGGCCTTGTCCACGCGGACCGGGGCACCGGCCGGGGCCGGCTTTGGCGCGGGAGCAACTTTCACCGTCGAGCAACCGATCACCAGCAGGGGCAACAGGCACAGGAGTGACAGGCGTGAGCGCATAAATGGATTCCGTGGCAATACCGCTAAGATGATAACCCGCAAGACCAATGAGATAGCGGCCCATGGCCACTGTGACTGCAGGAACGCTTTACGTGGTGGCGACGCCGATCGGCAACCTGGGCGACATCAGCGCCCGGGGCAGGGAGGTGCTCGCGGCGGTCGATGCCATCTGCGCCGAGGACACCCGCCACACCCGGCAGATGTTGTCCGCCTATGGACTGGAAAAACCGCTGGTCGCCCTGCATGAACACAACGAGGCGGAGATCGCCTGGCGCCTGGTGGAGCGCCTTCGCGGCGGGGAGTCGCTGGCCCTGGTCTCGGACGCCGGTACGCCGCTGGTCTCCGATCCGGGCTACAGACTGGTCCGGGAGGTCCGGTCAGCCGGGTTGAAGGTGAGCCCGGTCCCGGGCGCCTGCGCCGCGATCGCGGCCCTGTCGGTCGCCGGCATTCCAAGCGACCGCTTCTGTTTCGAAGGCTTCCTGCCAGCCAAGGGCTCGGGTCGCCGCGACCGCCTGCAGGCGCTGGCACGGGAAACGCGCACGCTGGTCTTCTATGAGTCGTCGCATCGCATCGAGGAGTCCCTGGTCGATTTCGTCGCCTGCTTTGGCGGCGCGCGCGAGGCGGTCCTGGCCCGTGAACTGACCAAGCTGTTCGAAACCGTCCTGGGCGACACCCTGGCGGCGATCCTCGAACGCGTCCGCGCCGACGAGAACCAGCGCAAGGGCGAATTCGTCCTGGTAGTGCGCGGCTGCGAGGACGATTCCGCGGCGGCATTGATCGAAGGGCAGCGGCTATATGCGAAACTGAAGGAACATCTGTCGCCCTCGCAGGCGGCCAAGCTGGCGGCCGAGCTGAGCGGGGCGCCCCGCAAGGCCCTGTATGGCATCGAATGAACCGTAAAACCAACCGGAGTCCCTCCATGATTCGTGCGCTGACCTTCGCGTTTTGCCTGCTGCTGCCGCTCGCCGGCCTGGCCCAGCCGTTCCTGCCCGGCACGCCGCAGGCGGGTACCGACTACGAGGTGCTGCCGGTGGCCCAGGCCACCTATGGCAAGGGCAAGATCGAAGTCGCCGAGGTGTTCAGCTACGGCTGCATCCACTGCTTCCACTTCCAGCCGCTGGTGAACACCTGGAAGAAGACCATGCCGGCCGATGTTCGCTGGGAGTACGTGCCGGCCGCGTTCGGCGGGCCTTTCGACAACTTCGCGCGGGCCTTCCTCGCCGCCCAGATCATGGGCGTGCAGGCCGAAGACCCATGACGCCGTATTCAATGCGGTATTCGTCGAGCACATGGTCTCCTCCGGCTCGCCGGAGGAACTCGCCGACATGTACGCCAAGCTCGGCGTCAACCGGGCGAAGTTCCTGAACACGTTCCAGGGCGCCGATGTCACCGCCAAGTTCGCCTATGCCAAGGACTTTTCCCTGCGCACCGGCATCACGGGCACGCCCACCATCGTCATCAACGGCAAGTACCGGGTGGACGGAAACAATCCGGGCGGGCTCGGCGGCATCTTCAAGACTGTCGATTTCCTGATTGCCAGGGAACGTGAAGCGGCCGCCCAGGCCAAGCCCGCCAAGAGCCCCGCCAAGAAGTAGATTGCATGGCGGCGGCCTGCGAACCTACACTCCGAAAGGCGTATCCGTAGGCTGGGGGGGTGCCCAGCCGGCCTGTGCCGCCGATCTTCAAGGGGTAGGACGCGCGTGACCAAGTTCTCTGAGTGCCCGGAAGATCGCGCATGGGCCTGATCGCCGAGCTGAAGCGCCGCAACGTCATCCGCATGGCCGGCTTGTACCTGGTCGGTGCGTGGCTGCTTGTCCAGGTGGCGGGCACCGTGCTGCCGATGTTCGGCGCGCCGGGCTGGTTGCCGCGCAGCATCGTGGTTGTGCTTGCGTTGGGTTTCATTCCGGCGCTGGTGTTCGCCTGGGTGTTCGAGATGACGCCCGAAGGGCTCAAGCGCGATGGGGACATCGAGCCTGAGCGATCCATCGCGCCGCAGACGGCGCGACGGATGGACCGCATGATCTTTGCGGTGCTCTTGCTGGCGCTTGGCTATTTCGGCTTCGACAAGTTCGTGCTCGCGCCGAGGCGGCAGGCGACGGAAATCAACGCGGCGGAAACCAAGGGTCGTGCCGAGGCGCAGTCGGCGTCCAGCGAGAAATCCATTGCCGTGCTGCCGTTCGTGGACATGAGTCCCGAGCATGACCAGGAATACTTCTCCGACGGCATCGCCGAGGAATTGTTGAATCGCCTGGCGCAGATCCCGGACCTGCGCGTCGCGGCGCGCACCTCGGCATTCCAGTTCAAGGGCAAGAACCTCGACATCGCCGACATCGGCCGCCAGCTCAAGGTCGCGCATGTCCTGGAGGGCAGCGTGCGCAAGAGCGGCACGCGCCTGCGCATCACTGCGCAGCTGATCAACAGCGCCAGTGGCTACCACCTGTGGTCGCAGACTTTCGAGGGCGACGCCAGCGACGTCTTCAAGGTGCAGGACGACATCTCCACGGCGATCGCCGACGTACTTGAGACCAAGTTGTCCGGCCGCCCGGCGGCGGACAAACCGGCCGTTGCGGTGGACCCCCAGGCCTATGACGACTTCCTGCAGGGGCGCGCTTTCACCGCCCGGCGGGTGGATGGCAACCTGAAGCTGGCGGTCGCTGCCTTCGATCGCGCCATCGCGCGCGACCCCTCCTACAGCGCGGCCCACGCCGGTCGCGCCTTCGCCCTGGCGCTCAGCGAAATATGGGACCCGTGGCTGCCGACTCCGGAACTCGTTGCGCAAGGCCGTGCCTCGGCCGCCCGGGCGCTCAAGCTCGACCCGGAAAACGTCGAAGCCATGATTGCGCGCGGCTACCTGGCGATGAAGCATTGGGACATCGCTGGCGCGCGCGAAGATTTCGAACACGCTTACGCCCTTGCGCCGGAAAATGTCGATGTCCTGAACTTCTACGGCGACTACCAGAAACTGGTCGGCAACCTGCGCGCTGCCGAGCGGATGAAGCGCAAGGCGATGGCGCTCGACCCGCTCTCCTTCGTGCATCCTCATGATCTTGTCCAGGTCCTCTTCGACCAGGGAAGACCTCGCGACGCGTTGGTGATGGCCCAGCGCGCCGAAAGCCTCGGCAGTCCGAACGCCCCCTGGCAGATCCTCGAGGCGCACAAGGAACTCAAGCAGTTCGACGAGGCCGAGCGTGCGCTCGCGAAACTTTGCCCGGCGAAGGATGCGAAGCTTCCAGGATGCAAATACGAGCGGATGTCCCTGCTTGCCGCGTCCGGGCATCTGGCCGAAGCAAAAGCGATCCTCGCAGAACTTGAGGCGGCGACCAAAACAGTTCCGAACGTCGAGTTCTATTCCACCCGGGCGGCGGCCTACGCCAACGAGGTCGAGAATTTTCCCAAGGCGACCAGCGACCTGCGGATGGCGCTCCAGGGCAACAGCTGGAATATCCTGAACCCATTGAGGTGGGGCGCCCGAGGCGCGCTGTTGCCCGAGGAAATGAGCCAGGACCCGGAGTGGCTGGCGGTATGGGCCGACCCGAAACTGCACGATCTGATGACCGCCTACCGCGCCAACCTCATCGCATTCCGAAAGGGCGGCTGAGGTGGGATTGATAGCTGAGCTCAAGCGCCGCAACGTAATCCGTATGGCGGGTCTGTATCTGGTTGCCGCCTGGTTGCTGATCCAGGTCGCGAGCACGGTCTTGCCGGCGTTCCACATACCGGATTGGGCGCTGCGTGGACTGATCATCTTCCTGGCGCTCGGCTTCGTGCCGGCCGTGGCCTTCGCCTGGGTGTTCGAGATGACGCCCGAGGGCATCAAGCGCGACGATGAAGTGCCGCCCGAGCGTTCGATCGCACCGCACACGGCGCGACGCATGGACCGGATGATCATCGCCGTGCTGCTGGCGGCGCTGTGTTACTTCGGCCTTGAGAAATTCGTGCTGGCGCCGACGCGGGAGGCGACGCAAATCACCGCGGCAGAAACCAAGGGTCGCGCCGAGGCGCAGTCGGCGACCAGCGAGAAGTCGATCGCGGTGCTGCCGTTCGTGGACATGAGCCAGGAGCACGACCAGGAATACTTCTCCGATGGCATCGCCGAGGAATTGCTGAATCGCCTCGCGCAGATTCCCGAGCTGCGGGTCGCCGCGCGTACCTCGGCATTCCAGTTCAAGGGGCAGAACCTCGACATCGCCGACATCGGTCGCAAGCTGAATGTCGCCCACGTGCTGGAGGGCAGCGTACGCAAGAGCGGCAACCGCCTGCGCATCACCGCGCAGCTGATCAACAGCGCCAGCGGTTTCCACCTGTGGTCACAGACCTTCGAGGGCGATGCGGGCGATGTGTTCAAGGTGCAGGACGATATTGCGACGGCGATTACGCAGGCGTTGCAGGCCAAGCTGGCTGGCCGCTCTGGGCCGCTGAAGCCGACCGTTGCGGTGGATCCCCAGGCCTATGACGACTACTTGCGGGGACGCTCGTACTTCGCGCTTCGGGACGGCGACAATCTGAAATTGGCCGTTGCCGCGTTCGATCGCGCGATTGCGCGCGATCCGTCCTACGCCGCGGCCCATGCCGGGCGCGCTTTCGCCCTGGCCATCAGCGAGATTTGGACACCCTGGTTGCCGACAGAGGAGACCCGCGTGCAGAGCCGCGCGTCGGCCGATCGGGCGCTGGCGCTGGATCCGGATAACGTCGAGGCCCTGACTGCGCGTGGCGTGATGGCCCTCTTCCGCCTGGACATCGCCGGTGCGCATGCAGATCTGGAACGTGCCTATGCCTTGGCGCCGGACGCCGTCGATGTCCTGAATTTCAACGGGGATTTCATGCTCTCGACCGGCGACTTGCGCGGAGCCGAGCGCATGAAGCGAAAGGCCATATTGCTCGATCCGCTGGCTTGGGTGCATCCCAAGGATCTTGGCATAGTGCTGTCGGCGCAAAAGCGCTACGCCGAGGCGGTGGCCATGGACAAGCTCGGCGCGGCGACGGGTTACCAGGGTTCGCTGAATCAACTCGTGCGAGACCAATTGTCGTTCAAGCAGTTCGAAGAGGCGAAGCGCACGCTGGAGCGGGTCTGCCGGGGCCAGGACGCACAGAGCAGGCTGTGCCTGAAGAGCGAAGTGAATCTTCTCGGGAGCACGGGGCGCATCGAAGAGGCCCGCGCGGCCATGGCGAATCTGGTTGCCAAGTTTCCGCCGGTAACCAGCCGGGACCACGCCGTTTACGCGGCGACCTACGCCAATTATCTCGGTGACGTCGCCGAAGCGACCAGGTCGGTGCGCTTGTCGCTCAGGGAGGCAAGCAACGGCACGATGATTCCGTTGCTGCAGTCGAACCGGGGAGCGCTGTTGCCCGAGGAAATCAGCCAGGACCCGGAGTGGTTGGCGGTCTGGGCCGATCCCAAATTGCGCGAGCTGATGACTGAATACCGCAAGAACATCGAGACCTTCAGGAAGGGCGGCTGAGATGGGCTTCCTGGCCGAACTCAAGCGCCGCAATGTCATCCGCATGGCCGGGCTGTACCTGGTCGGCGCGTGGCTGATAACCCAGGTCGGCGGCACGGTCCTGCCCATGTTCGGCGCACCCGACTGGGTTCCGCGCACCATCGTGATCGTGCTGGCGCTGGGCTTCATTCCAGTGCTGGTATTCGCCTGGGTGTTCGAACTGACCCCGGATGGGATCAAGCGCGACGCGGAGGTCGCGCCGGATCAATCCATCGCCCCGCAGACCGCGCGCCGCATGGACCGGATGATCATCGCGGTGCTGTTGCTTGCGCTCGTGTTCTTCGGTTTCGACCGTTTCGTCCTCGCGCCCAGGCGCGACGCCGCATTGGTGGCGACGACCACGCAGACCGTGCAGGCCAAGGCGACCGCGCAGTCCACGCCCGACGTCAGTCGCAATTCGATCGCCGTGCTGCCCTTCGTCAACATGTCCGGCGAGGCCGCCAACGAGTATTTCTCGGATGGCATCAGCGAGGAAATCCTGAACGTGCTCGCCGGCGCGCCGGAGCTGCAGGTTGCCGCTCGCACGTCATCGTTCGCCTTCAAGGGCAAAACGATGGAAGTGCCGGAGATCGCCCGCGAGCTCCAGGTGCGCATGGTGCTCGAAGGCAGTGTACGCAAGCAGGGCGACAAGGTGCGCATCACCGCGCAGCTGATCGACGCCAAGACCGGCTTCCATGTCTGGTCGCAGACCTACGACCGCAAGCTGGAAGATATCTTCGCCATCCAGGATGAGATCGCAAAGGCGATCGGCGACGAGCTGAAAGTCAAGATCGGAGGCGCCGACAAGCCAGGCCATGACGGTGGGGGGACCAAAGACCTCAAGGCCTACGAGCTCTATCTGCAAGGCATGTCGCTCTGGCACGCGCGCAATGAAAACGACCTTTGGGAATCCGTGTCGCTGTTCGAGAAAGCGGTCGCCCTGGATCCGGACTACGCCCAGGCCTACGCGGGGTTGGCCCTGTCCTACTCCGTTCTTGGTGACTACAGCATGCGGGTCAGCTATGCGGAAACCCAGGTCCGTTCGGCGGACTTTGCCGAACTCGCGTTGGCGCTTGACCCGACGCTCCCGGAGCCCTATGCCGCCATGGGCAGCAATGCCAGCAACGCAAGGCGACGCAGGACGGCAGACGCACTACTGCTACGGGCGATCGAAATCCGCCCCTCATTCGCAACGGCGTACCAGTGGCGGGGTTCCACGCAACTGGGCAGTGGCAATCTGGAACTGGGCCTGGCCACGATCGAGCGCGCCAGCGCGCTTGATCCACGCTCGCGGGTGATTGGTGAAAACCACGCCTACGCGTTGCTTTCCCTCGGCCGCTACGCGGAGGCGAAGGCGCGCTGCCTGCGCACACTGGAGTTCGCACCAAAATATTCGGGCTGTCTGGAGGATGCCAGCCTGGCCGAACTGTTTTCAGGCAACTTCGAGGCCGCGCGGCCGCTACTCGAACGCCTGGCCGCTTCGGCGAATCCTGCTGCAAGCGGGCAGCCGAAGGCATTGATCGATGCGCTCACCGGTCGCGCGGACCGCCATGCCTTGGCCCTGTGGTATGCGGATTTGCACCACTACAGCAAGACCGATCCATCCAGCGGAAACGCATTCAGCGCCTACGCCATTCCATCGATCCTGATGCTGCTCGGCGAAGGCGACCTGGCGCTCGATTACATGGAGCGGATTGTGACTGACCCGGGTACGGACGTGGATTGGGCGGTCATCCTGCCACCGATGGATCCGATTCGCTGTGGGCCGCGTTTCCAAGCATTGGTCAAGCAGCTCAAAGCCACTGACCCACATGCTGCGAAAGTCTGCGCGGGAAAACCCTGAAATGTCGCTGCTCGCCGAACTCAATCGCCGCAAAGTCATCAAGGTCGCCGGCGCCTATCTGGTGTTGGCCTGGCTGGCAGTGCAGGCGGCATCGATCGGCTTTCCCGCGTTCGACGCGCCGGCCTGGGCCCTGCGCATCTTCATCCTGATCGCGCTGCTTGGCTTTCCCGTCGTGGTGGTGCTGACCTGGATGATCGACCTGACGCCGGAAGGCGTGAAGCTCGATGCCGATGCGTCGGGTGGCAAGCGGATATTCGCGATAGCGGCGCTGCTGATCGTGTTGGCTCTTGGCTGGTATTTCTACGGCCAGCCGAGCTTCCGCAAGGGCGATGTCGCAACGCCAGTGGCTGCCAGCAACAATTCGGTCGCGGTGCTGCCCTTCGCCAACATGAGCGGCAAGCCCGAAGAGGACTATTTTTCCGACGGCATGACCGAGGAACTGCTCAACGTGCTGGCCAGGCAGCCGCAGCTGAAGGTGGTGGCGCGCACCTCGGTGTTCGAGTTCAAGGGCAAGGGCGGCGACGTGCGCGCGATCGGCCGCAAGCTCGGTGTCAGTCACATCGTCGAGGGCAGCGTGCGCCGCGACGGCCAGCAGGTGCGGATTACGGTGCAGCTGATCCGTGTCTCCGACGGCTTCCACGTCTGGTCCGAGACCTTCGATCGCAAGCCCGACAGCCTGTTCGCGGTGCAGGACGAGATCGCCCGTCGCGTTGCCGGCCAGTTGACCACTTCGCTGGGCGGAGTAGCGCCGATCGCCAGCCGCGAGCAGGTCGATCCGCAGGCCTATGACGACTTCCTCAAGGGTCGCGCGCTGTATCGCGAACGTCGCAACGTGCTGCGGGCCATCGCTTACTTCAAGTCCGCCGTGGCGCGCGCGCCGAAATTCGCCGAAGGCTGGGCCAACCTGTCCCTGGCCTACGATGTTGTCCCATACACCACTACCTTCATCCAGCAACTCGCGGCCGGTGATCGGCTGGCGGGGATGCGCACTGCCGCTGAACGCGCCACCGCACTTGCACCGGACGCGGCGATGACACTGCATGCGGCCGGCAACGTGGCTCGCGCTGAAGGCCGCTTCCTGGACGCCGAACGACTCTATCTGCAATCCATCGCCAGCGACCCGACCTACCCGGATGTGCGCGAGGACTATTGCGAATTCCTCTACTCCATGGGGAAGAACGATGCGGCGCTGGCAGCGAGTCGCGAGCTGGTGAAGCTGGAGCCCTTCAACGTCTTGTTCTGGAACACCCTGACCGTGCTCGGCATTGCCCAGGACCGCAATGATCTTCTCGACGAGGCGGTCGCGCGAGCATTGGAGCTGAATCCGGAAAGCGGTGCATTGAGGGCGCGGTTCAGGCGTGATCTTGCCTACGGGCGCATCGATAGCGCTCGCCGGGAAATCGAGCGTGCCTACACGGTGGCTCCGGATCCGTCCGCGACGGCACTCATCCTGTTTCGCTGGTCGCAGGGTGAGCCAGGCATCGACGACCTCTCCGCAAGGCAGGTGTTGCTTGGCGCCTACGGTGACTACGCGTTGTTCGCCGCCGCGCGGGGTGATGCCGACCTGTACTTTGCCGTCCTGAACGTTCCGCGCAATCGCGACCGGCGCTTCTACAATTACACGTATCTGGAACTTCCCATTGCGGCCCGGTACCTGGTTGATCCGCGCGCCAAGAAGCTCCTGCGCGACGGCGGATTCGAGGCCTACTGGCGCGCCAAGGGCTGGCCGGCACTGTGCCGGCCGATCGGCGACACCGACTTCGAGTGCAAGCCCGCCAGCGCGAGCGCCCCCAAGACATGAGCTTCCTGACCGAACTTCGCCGCCGCAACGTCATCAAGGCCGTCTTGAACAAGCTTGGCGTGCCGGCATACTGGCGCAAACACGGCTACCCTCCCCAATGCCGGGCGCAGGGCAGCACCGACTTCATCTGCGACGAGATCCAACCATGAGCTTCCTGACCGAGTTGAGCCGTCGCAAAGTTTGGAAGATCGGCGCCGCCTATCTGGTGGTGGGCTGGCTGGCGGTTCAGGCCGCGTCTATCGCCTTTCCCTGCCTTCGATGCGCCGGCCTGGGCCCTGCGCATCTTCATCCTGGTGACCTTGCTCGGGTTTCCGATCTCGCTGATCTTCGCCTGGGCATTTGATGTGACGCCCGAGGGCGTCAAGGCCGATACCCATTCGCCGAGCAGCCGGGTGATCCTGCTGATCGCCGTGGGATTCGTGGCGCTGGCCTTCGCCTGGTATTTCAAGGGACAGCCTTCCGTCCGTGCCGATGCGGGGCAGCAATCCGCTTCGGGCGGGCAGGGCGATGCGGCGACTGGTGCGAAGCCCGCAGCTGCCGCGGTCAGCAGCAACTCCATCGCCGTGATGCCCTTCCTCAACATGTCGGCCGATCCGGAGCAGGAGTACTTCTCCGACGGCATGACCGAGGAAATCCTGAACGCCCTGGCCAAGGTGCCGAAGCTGCAGGTGACCGCGCGCACCTCGGTGTTCTCGCTCAAGGGCCAGCGCCACGACGTGCGTGAACTCGGCAAGTTGCTCGGCGTGGCCTACTTGCTCGAAGGTTCCGTGCGCAAGGCCGGCGACGAGGTACGCATCACCGCGCAGTTGATCCGCACCGACAACGGTTTCCACCTGTGGTCGCAGACTTACGACCGCAAGCTCGAGAATGTTTTTGCATTGCAGGCCGAACTGGCCGGCGCGATTGCCCAGGCCTTGCAGCTGCCGCTCGGGATGGGCGGCAGCGACGGCCTGGTCACCGAGCGCACTGCCGATCCGGAAGCCTATTCGCTGTACCTGCGAGCGCGTTCGGCCTACCGGGCCCGCGGCGATGGCGTGAAGCAGTCGATCGAGCTCTATCGGGCGGCAGTGAAGCGCGACCCGAAGTTCGCCAGGGCCTGGGCAGGATTGTGCAGCAGCCTGGTGGTGCTGCCCTGGTACGTTTCCGAAGCGGAAAGAGCCAATACGCCGGAGTTCATGCGCGAAGCAGGGCAAGCTGGCAGACAGGCCCTGGCCCTGGCGCCGGACCTGCCCGAGGCGCACACCGCACTGGCCACGCTTTATACCTTCGAGTGGAAGTGGGCCGAGGCCGAGCAGCATTTCCAGCGTGCCCTGGCGCTGGCGCCTGACGACCCCGAAGTCCACTACAACTACGCCGATTGGCTGGGGGCGCAAGGCCGCTTCGAAGAAGCACTGCAGGCATCACAGCGCACCATCGCCCTGGATCCGCTGGTGCCGATCTTCATGAACGGACTGGCCAACAACCTTGCCTGGCTGGGCCGCCGGGACGAGTCGCTCGCGCAACGCCAGGCGGCCTACGCCTTGGCCCCCGATGTAGCGCTGCTCCGCAGAAATTTGTGGGGTTCCTACCTGCGAGCGGGCCGCCTGGAGGACGCTGAAAAGATGCTGGATCAGGACCGAGCCAGCGCCTTGGCTCGCGCCGCGCGCGATGGGGTCAAAGGCGATCCGCAGCGGGTGCCTCGCGCCTGGATTCGCCTGAAGCGGGACCCGGGTCTTGCCGAGACGATCCACAAGGAACTGGGCGACAAGGATTTCAAGAACCTGCAGCTCGCAATGGCCGACAACATCGATACGGACCTCGAGGGGCTTGCAGTTGCGTTTGACAAGCACTTGAATGGCGCAGATCCCGTCATACAGCTGCGCCTGTCGAAGTTCGACGCCTACCGCAAGGATCCCCGTTACCTGCGTCTGCTGAACAAGGCCGGCTTCGACGACGAAGGCAGGATCCGATGAGCCTGCTCGAAGAACTCAAGCGCCGAAATGTCGTCAAGGTCGGCGCCGCCTACCTGCTGGTCGCCTGGCTGGTGGTGCAGGCGGCGAGCATCGGCTTCCCGGCCTTCGATGCGCCGCCGTGGGCGCTCCGCGTGTTCATCCTGGTGTTGCTGCTGGGCTTTCCTATCGCGGTGATGATGGCCTGGATGTTCGAGGTCACGCCCGAAGGCCTGAAGCGTGACGAGGCCGCGACCGGCACCAAGCGCATCGTTGCCACCGCCACCGTGCTCATCGTGCTGGCCTTCGCCTGGTACTTCCGCGGCCAACCCACCGTGCGCGACAGCGCCATTCCCGCCGGCGAAGTGGGCGCGGTCAAGACGCCCGCGGGGCCCGCGGCGGAGCTGCCGAAATCCATCGCCGTGCTGCCCTTCGTCAACATGAGCGACGACGCAGGCAACCAGTTCTTCGCCGACGGCATCAGCGAGGAGTTGCTCAACGTGCTGGTGAAAGTGCCGGAGCTCGGCGTGGCTTCGCGCACTTCGTCCTTCGCCTACAAGGGCAAGGAACTGGGCGCGGCCGAAATCGCCCGCGAGCTCAAGGTCAGCTACATCCTCGAAGGCAGCGTACGCAAGGCCGGCGACAAGGTCCGCATCACCGCGCAGCTGATCGACGCCGCGCAGGACCGTCACATCTGGTCGGAAACCTACGACCGCCAGCTGACCGATATCTTCGCCATCCAGGACGAGATCGCCAATGCCATCGTCGCCGCCTTGCGCGGTTCGCTGAGCGCCGCCAAGCCCGCAACGGTCGTCAAGGTGCGCGCCGACACCGAAAACATGCAGGCCTACGAGCTGTACCTGAAGGCGCGCGAGAACTTCATCGCCCGCCGCGAATTGTCGGAAACCGCAGGCATGTTCGAGCGGGTCGTGCAACTCGACCCGAAATTCGCCCGTGGCTGGGAAGGGCTGGCCGCTGTGAGTTCGGTGGCGCCAAGCTGGGGCTACACGGACCGCGACTATCAGGCGCTGTCCAAGCAGGCCGCAGAGCGCGCTCTGGAGCTGGACCCGAAATTGTCGATGCCCTGGGCGGTCAAGTCGCAGATCGTTGGGGACACGTGGCCCATCGACTTCAGCGCTGCGCTCGCCGACCTGGACAAGGCCGTCGCTGCCGACCCGCGCAACTCGACTGCCTTTCTGTGGCGCGGCATCGCCTGGACCAAGCTGGGCTTCTTCGACCGTGCCCTGGCCGATCTGAACCAATCTATCGCGCTGGAGCCGGACTACCTCAACGCCACCCGGCACAAGGCCCTGGCACTTGCTGCTGGCGGGCCGGGAAGACGAGGCATTCGCGTCTCTTCGAAAGTGGCATCGCCAAGGGATTCGTCAGCAGCCGCACCGAGAACTTCGTCGCGCCGTTGGTTGCACGCGGCCATCGCAGCGAGGCGCTGCTGCTGATGGGCGTGGGTACGATGGCGCCGGAATTGCGTGATGCGCTGGTGTTGCAAGCTGGACCATCCACAAGCGCCCTTGGCCGATGTCGACGCGTTGGTCAGCGCCATGCCCCGGACCCGGAAGTGGACCAGTCCCAGGGCACGCTGACCGTGACGCATCTGTACCTGTGGCTGGGCGACTACGACGCCGTCGGGCCGCTCCGACGACCGGGTACCACCACCATCGTAGCCTGGGATCGCTATCCGCCCACGCTCGCGCAACTCGCCCGGCATGAAGATGAAGCTCGAGAAGATGGGTGTCGTGGCCTACTGGCGCGCGAAAGGCTTTCCACCGCAGTGCCGTCCTGTCGGCGGCAGCGACTTCACTTGTGATTGAGCCATGGACAGATCTCCGCTAGCCCAACCGGACTTCAACAACGTCGCCACCCAGGCGATCGACGACGGCCTGACCCTGCCGCGGATGCTGATCGAGGCCGGCGAGCGCTACCAGCACCGACCTGCATTCACCAATCTCGATCGTTCGCTGAGCTTCGCGCGAAGTCGACCTGCTGAGCGCCGACCTGGCGGCGTACCTGCGCGGCTCTCTTGGCCTGGCGGCCGGCGATCGCGTGGCGATCATGCTGCCGAACCTGCTGCAATTCCCGGTCGCGCTGCTCGGGCGTGCTGCGCGCCGACCTGATCGCGGTGCTGGTCAATCCCATGTACACGCCGCGCGAGTTGCGTCACCAACTGGCCGATTCCGGCTCGAAGGTGCTGATCGTGATCGACAACTTCGGCCACGTCGCCGCCGAGGCGCTGGAAGGCACGGAGGTCAAGCAGGTGATCACCACGCGGGTCGGCGACATGTTGCCGTGGCCGAAGTCGATGGTGGTCGATGCGACGCTGAAGTACGTCAAGAAGCTGATCAAGCCATTCTCGATAGCCGGCGCAGTGCGCTGGCCGAAGGCGCTGGCGATCGGTGCGCGCCTGCCGCGCGTCCAGGCGCAGGCCAAGGCCAGTGATGTCGCGCAGTTGCAGTACACCGGCGGCACGACCGGCGTATCGAAGGGCGCCGTCCTGTCGCACACGGCCCTGATGGCGAACGTCAGCGCCGGCGAGCAGTGGCTGGGCCGCGCGCTGGATACGGAGCGCGACATCTCGCTGATAAGCCTGCCGCTGTATCACATCGCCGCCTACACCAACATGCTGTACACCTGGGCGCAGGGAATCCATGGCGTGCTGGTGACCAACCCGCGCGATATCCCCGGGCTGGTCGCGACGATGGAGAAGTATCGCCCGGCGGTCTTCTCCGGCGTCAACACGCTGTACGACGCGTTGCTGAATTCGCCCGATTTCTCTCAGCGCGATTTTACCCACCTGAAACTTTGCGTGCAGGGCGGCACCGCCTTGCGCCGTGCCACCGCCGAGCGTTGGAAGGCCGCCACCGGGCACGAGGTCGTCGAGATGTATGGCCTGTCGGAAACCAGCGCCGGCATCACCGTCAACCGCTGGGACGCGCCCAATCCGGTCGGTTCGATCGGAATGCCGTGGCCGGGCGTGGAGATCTCGCTGCGCAACGAGCAGGGCGATGAAGTCGCGGCCGGCGAGCCCGGCGAATTGTGCGTGCGCGGAGCGCAGGTCACCAGCGGCTATTGGCAGCGCGACGATGAAACCAGGGAGGCGTTTTTCCCCGGCGGCTGGTTCCGGACCGGCGATATCGCACGCAGCGACGAGCAGGGCTACCTGTTCCTGCTCGACCGGCGCAAGGACATGATCCTGGTCTCGGGCTTCAACGTTTTTCCGAACGAGATCGAGGACGTGGTCGCCATGCATGCGGGCGTGCTGGAGGCGGCGGCAGTCGGCATACCCGACGAAAAATGCGGCGAGGCGGTCAAGCTGGTGGTCGTGCGCAAGGATCCGGCGCTCACCGCCGACGACCTGCGCGCGCACTGCCGCAAGCTGCTGACCGGCTACAAGCAGCCAAGCGTCATCGAATTCCGCGACAGCCTGCCAAAATCCGCCGTAGGCAAGGTTCTCAGGCGAGAATTGCGCTGATGACCTGTCCCACCTCCCGTCCAGACGCCCAGACATGACCCTGTTCGAAGAACTCAAGCGCCGCAAGGTATTCAAGGTCGGCGCCGCCTATCTGGTAGTCGCCTGGCTCGCGGTGCAGGCGGCCAGCATCGGCTTCCCGGCCTTCGACGCGCCGCCGTGGGCGCTGCGCATCTTCATCCTGGTGGTTTTCCTGGGCTTCCCGATTTCCCTGGTGTTCGCCTGGGCATTCGATGTGACGCCCGAGGGCGTCAAGGCCGGCCAGAGCTCGCGGCTGAGCAAGGTGATCCTGATTTCGGCGGTGGCGCTGGCGGCGCTTGGCCTTCACCTGGTATTTCAAGGGCCAGCCGGCATACCTCGAGAGCGCCACGGAGACACCCGCTGCCGCCGCTGGCGCGCCGACTGGCGCCGCGAAGGCCGAGGCGCCCGCGGCGGCGATCAGCAAGAAATCCATCGCCGTGCTGCCATTCACCGACCTGAGCCCGAACCACGACCAGGAATATTTTTCCGACGGCATCGCCGAGGAGATCCTCAACGCGCTGGCGCAGGTCAAGGACCTCAAGGTCGCCGGCCGCACCTCGTCGTTCCATTTCAAGGGCAAGAACGACGACCTGCGCGAGATCGGGCAGACGCTGGGCGTGGCGCACATCCTGGAAGGCTCGGTGCGCAAGCAGGGCGACAAGGTGCGCATCACCGCGCAGCTGATCCAGACCGCCGATGGTTTCCACCTGTGGTCGGAGAGTTACGACGGCGATCTGAAGGATGTCTTCCAGTTGCAGGAAAACATCGCCCGTTCGATCACCGACAAGTTGCAGGTGATCCTGCAGGGCGACCAGACCCAGCGGCTGGTCTCGGCGCCGACGCAGAACACCGAGGCCTACTCGCTGTACCTGCAGGCCAGCCAGGTCTTCAATCGTCGCGAGGGCGCGCGCTTCCCCGAGGCGATCGCGCAACTGGAGCAAGCGTTGCGGCTGGATCCAAAGTTCGCCCGCGCCCATTCGCGCCTCGCGGCGATGCAGTCGCTCGCGCCAAACTACGACCGGCGCGTCATCGCCTCGTCCGCCGCGGCGACCGAGGAGCACGCACGCAAGGCCATCGCGCTGGATGCCACTCTCGCCGAGCCCTATGCGGCGCTTGGCGCCTTGTACACGCGGCAACGGCGCTACATCGAGACCTTCGCCGTCCTCGAAAAGGCCGTGGCGATCGACCCGAACGACGTGACCGCCAATTTCTGGCTGGCCACGGCCCAGTGCACCACCGGCTACCTGAAGCGCTGCGACGAGGTGCTCGATCACGTGCTGGCACTGGATCCATTGATGCCGAATGCCCTGGCCTGGCGCGGCGTCTCATACGTCCGGACCGGCGAGCTGGACAAGGCGGCGGGCGTGCTCAAGCGCGCGAAAGAGGCTGGCCTGGTTCATATCGGCATCAGCCAGTCGGTACTGGACGAGGCTCGCGGAAACCTGCCGGCGGCGGAGGCCGACCTGATGCAGGGCTACGCACCCTTCACGAATGAATTTCCGGCCGGAAGCCTGCAGTCGATGGTGCATGGCGTGTTCGGCGACGCCAAAGCGCGCGCCACGGCGGTGGAAGCCATCAATCGCTACCTCGCCGGCAAACCGAAGCCCATCTCGGCGATCGCGATCTACGTGTTGCTGCGAGTCGGAGAGCCGCAACTCGGGCTGGCCGCAGCCGAGGAAGGGCCGACCAGCAACGAAGCCATCCTGCTCAATCCAATCTGGGACAACAGCCACGCGCAGCTGCGCGCGATGCCCGAGTTCAGTGTGTTCGCAAACCGCATCGGCCTGGCCAGACTGTGGGACGAAGTCGGCCCGCCCGATCTTTGCCAGAAGAACGCCAAGGGCGACTATGTCTGCAAGTGAGTCCGGCCGATGAGTCTGTTCGCCGAGCTCAAGCGCCGAAATGTCGTGCGCATGGCAGGACTCTATCTAGTCGGCGCGTGGCTGCTGGTGCAAGTGGCCAGCACCGTTTTCCCTGCCTTCGGATTGCCGGGTTGGGCCCTGCGCGGGCTGATGATCTTGGCCGCACTGGGCTTCCTGCCGGCGCTGGTATTCGCCTGGGTGTTCGAGCTGACGCCCGACGGACTCAAGCGCGACGCCGAGGTTACCCCGGAGCAGTCGATCGCCGCGCATACCGCGCGCCGCATGGACCGGATGATCATTGTGGCGCTGATGCTTGCACTGGTCTATTTCGGGGTGGACAAGTTCGTGCTGGCGCCCCGGCGCGAGGCGGCCGACATCGCTGCGGCAACGCAGAGGGTCGCGGCCAGCGTCGAGGTCGCGCCATCTTCGCAACTGAGAGACAAGTCCATCGTCGTGCTGCCGTTCCTGGACATGAGCCAGGCGAAGGACCAGGAATATTTTTCCGACGGAATTGCCGAAGAACTGCTCAACCTGCTTGCCAAGATTCCGGAGCTTCGCGTCATCTCGCGGTCGTCGGCGTTCTCCTTCAAGGGCAAGGAGATAGATATCCCAACCATCGCCAGACAGCTGAATGTAGCCAATGTATTGGAAGGTTCGGTGCGCAAGTCCGGCAACCAAGTGCGCATCACCGTGCAATTGATCGAAGCGAGCACCGACACCCACCTGTGGTCGGAAACCTACGATCGTCCGCTCGACAATATATTCGCCATCCAGGATGAAATCGCTGCAGCGGTCGTCGCGCAATTGAAGCTGAAATTGTTGGGCGCCGTGCCCACGACCAAGGTGACGGACCCGGCTGCCTATGCGCAGTTCCTGCAGGCGCGCGAACTGGATCGGATGGGCTCTGTCGAGTCGTACCAGCAGGCGATCGAGCACTATCAGAAGGCGCTGTCCATTGCTCCGGACTACGCGGCGGCCTGGGAGGGGTTGGCGGCGACCTACTCCAACCAGGCGGGTTGGGGAATGCGCCCGGTGAAGGAGGGCTATCGCCTGGCGCGCGACGCGGCCAACAAGGCGCTGTCGATCGACCCGGACTTCGCCCCGGCGTACGTCGACCTCGGACTTGCTGCGTTCGTTGACCGCGACCTTGCCGAGGCGGCGCGACACATCGAACGGGCGATGGAGTTGGAGCCAGGCAACGTGGATATCGCGGCTGGCGCAAGCACCATGGCGATGGGCCTGGGACGCCTGGACGAGGCGGCAGCGATCGGGGAGTACATCGTTGAGCGCGACCCGACCAACCCCAGCGGATTCGTTGGCCTGGGCAAGATTTACCGATTCGCCGGCAGGCCGGAAGAATCCATTGCGAACTACCGCGAAGCGATCCATCTCAGTCCGAAGATTGCGGGGGTGCACCACTTCCTGGGTCTTTCCATGCTGCTCAAAGGCGTGGACCGGACCCAGGCCGAGGCGGTACTGGAGGCCATGCAGGCCGAGAACGCAGAACACTATCGTCTGATCGGGCTTGCCATGGCCTATCACATCCTGGATCGGGCATCGGAATCGGACGCCGCCCTCGCGGAACTGGTCAGGAAGTACGAGCGGGACGCGTCCTACAACATCGCCTACGTGCACGCGTTTCGCGGCGAGCCCGACCTCGCGTTTGCCTGGCTGGACAAGGCGGTTGAGTATCAGGACACCGGCTTGCCCGATGCCTTCCAGCAACCCTTGTTCAAGGGCTTGCACAAGGATCCGCGCTGGCAGCCCTTCATGGAGAAGCTGGGCACGTCACCCGCGCAGCTCGCAGCGATTCGCTTCAATGTCAGCCTGCCGAACGAACGGAAGTCCGGAAGCCAGGCCCCATGAGCCTGATCGCCGAGCTCAAGCGGCGCAATGTTATCCGGGTCGCCGGGCTCTATCTGGTCGGCGCATGGCTGCTGGTGCAAGTCGCGAGCACGGTGCTGCCGATTTACGAAGCGCCATCCTGGCTGGCGCGCAGCATCGTGACCGCGCTGGTGATCGGTTTTATTCCGGCGCTGGTGTTCGCCTGGGTGTTCGAGCTGACGCCCGACGGGCTCAAGCGCGATGCGGAAGTTCCGCCCGATCAATCGATTGCGCTGCAGACGGCGCGGCGCATGGATCGAATCATCATGGTTGTGCTGGCCGCTAGCGCTGGCCTACTTCGGCTTCGATCGTTTCGTGCTGCTGCCGCAGCGCCAGGCGGCGCATGCTGACCGAAGCCACCCGGGCCGGGCGCCGAGCAGGCAAGGCCCAGGCCAGGAAGGCGGAGGTCTACCAATCCATTGCTGTGCTGCCGTTCGACAATCGTTCCGGCAAGTCCGACCAGGAATATTTTTCCGACGGCCTGACTGATGAGCTGACGACCACGCTGTCACGAATCTCCTCGCTCAAGGTGATCGCGCGCACCTCGGCGGCGCGATACAAGGGACCCGACAAGAGTCGCCGCGCAGATCGGTCGCGAGCTGGGCGTCGCCGCGCTGGTCACCGGTTCGGTATTGCGGGCAAGCGGGAAGATTCGTTACACGGCGGAACTGGTCGCCGCCGGCACCGAAGCCACGCTCTGGTCGGAAAGCTACGAGCGCGAAGAGAGCGATATTTTCGCGCTGCAGGCGGATGTTGCGCGCGCCATCGCCGCTGCCGTGTCTGCGCGCCTGAGTCCGGGCGAGTCGGCGCGCCTGGCGAATACCAAGACCGTGGATCCCAAGGCATTCGACGAATACCTGCGCGGCCGCGCGCTGTGGAACCAGCGCACCGAGGCATCGGTGCGCGAGGCGCTGACCCATTTCCAGAATGCGACGCGGATCGCTCCCGACTTCGCGCTCGGATTCGTCGGCGTGGCCGACAGCTACATCATCCTCGGCGTGCACGGCTTCGAGCCGCCGCGCAAGGTGATGCCGGAAGCCATTGCCGCGGCGAAGCACGCGATCGAGCTCGATCCAGGGGCGGGCGAGCCGCATGCTTCGCTGGGCGATATCCATTACCACTACGACTGGGACTGGGAGGCTTCCGAGCGCGAGCTCGCGAAGGCGCTGGAACTGGCGCCTGCCTCCGCCACCGCTTATCAATGGAGCGCGGAGCCGACGCTGCTCACTGGCGATGCCGATGCAGCGATTGCCCAGCTGCGGCGCGCCCAGGAGCTCGACCCGCTGTCCATGATCATCCGCGCGCAACTCGGTCACACGCTTGCCGTCGCAGGCCGTCGCGAAGAGGCAATCTCCGGGTTGCGCGAGGCCGTCGCCCTCGATCCGGATTTTCTTCGCACTCGCCTCGCTCTTTTGCGGCTGCTGCTATATGCCGGTCGCAATGACGAGGCCCTGCAGCAGGGCCGGCAACTGGTCGCGAAGAACCCGGACTATGTGCCGGGCCTCGCCGCCTTGGGCCTTTGCCTGGGCAGGACGGGGCACGCCGAGGAAGCGCGCGCCCTGCTGGCCCGGCTCGACGGACAGCGCGAGTCGCGCTTTGTGTCATCGCTGGAGCTGGCGCGAATCACGGCCGGACTTGGCGACCGCGAGAAGACCCTGGGCTATCTCGAGAATGCAGTCGAGGCCCGCGAAGGGGACCTGCCCCTTCTGACCACCTTCGCGGAATTCGATTTCCTGCATGGCGACCCGCGCTATGCTGCCGTCATCCGGGCCATTGGCATTCCCAAGACATGAGCCTGTCAGCCGAACTCAAAAGCATGTTGCTGTTAGGGCCCGGGGGCGCGCGACGTCCCGAGGAAGTGGGCACGAATCCGGCTTGGCTTGCCGCGCGGGACTATCCGATGCTGCGCGATACGATGGTGGCCGGGCGGAAAAACCTGCTCGCTTTTCGCAAGGGCGATTGAAGGGGCGCATGATGCGCCATGGATGCCATCCCCGGCTACACGATCGTGCGCCCGCTCGGACGGGGCGGCATGGCCATGGTTTATCTGGCGGTGCAGGAATCGCTGGGCCGCGAAGTCGCGCTCAAGATCCTGTCGCCGTCGCAGGACGACACGGCCGGCGAGCGATTCCTGCGTGAAGCGCGCATCGCGGCCAACCTTCATCACCCCAACATCGTCCCGATCCACGACTTCGGCGTGCACGAAGGCGTCGCCTACATCGCGATGGCGTACGAGCCCAGCGGCACGATTTCGCCGATGGCGGTGAGCGCCTGGAGCCGGGCGCCGCACTTCGGCTGGTCCGCGATATCGCCAGCGCCCTCGACTATGCGCACTCGCGCGGCGTCGTGCATCGCGATATCAAGCCGGACAACATCCTGCGCCGCGCCGACGGCGCCGGCGTGCTCTCGGACTTCGGCATCGCACGCCTGGTCCATGGGGAGTCGATGCTGACCACCGAAGGCACCAGCGTCGGCACGCCGCACTACATGAGCCCGGAGCAACTGCGCGGCGAGAGAGTGGATGGCCGCAGCGATCTCTACAGCCTGGGCGTGGTGCTTTGGCAGCTGCTCACCGGGGAGCTGCCGTACGTCGGCAAGGACAGCTGGGCGATCGGCACCCAGCACCTTGCCGCCGACATTCCGCGGCTGCCGCCGGCGCTGGCGCACATCCAGGGCCTGCTTGATTCACTGCTTGCGAAGCGAGCCGACGCGCGGCCGTCCACCGGCGCCGACGTCATCCGATGGATCGACGGACTGCTCTCAACCGCGATCACACCGGCCACCGTGCCGAGCCTGTCGTCGCAGCCGCCCACGCAGGAGAGTTCGCAACGCGCGGCGCCGTCGCAATGGCGAATTGGCCTGGCCGTGACAGTCGCGGCCTTGCTGCTGGTGCTGGGATGGTTTGGCTGGCGTGGCATTCGGGTCTGATTCACCGCCGAATGTCTCATCGCCCGGTGTTCCTCCGCCGAATCCGGTTGCCGCGGCGCAGCCCAGCCAGGCGGCGCCATCCATTGCCGTCCTTCCACTCGAGGACCTGAGCGAGGCCCAGGACCAAAGCTATTTCTCGGATGGAATCGCGGAAGAGCTGTCGAATCGCCTGGCGCAGGTTCCCGGCATGCGGGTTGCCGGCCGAGCTTCGGCGCAATCCTTCCAGGGCAAGGGCGCGACCATCGCGCAGATCGGCAAGGCATTCAACGTCACCAGCGTGCTCGAGGGCAGCGTGCGCAAGGATGGCGACCGGCTCGGGTCACGATGCAATTGAGCAACGTGGCCGATGGCTTCCAGATCTGGTCGCAGACTTACGACCGCAAGTTGACGGACATCTTTGCCGTGCAGGAGGAGATCGCCGGCGCCGTGGTGGATTCGCTGAAGCTGAAGCTGCTCGCTGGCGCCAATAGACGCCTTCATACGCCGAGCTTCGAAGTCTACGATCTCTACCTTCGCGGCAAGCAGGCGCTGATACGCAATCAGTACCAGGCCGCGCAGGATGCCCTCCGCAAGGCCGCAGCCCTCGATCCCGGCTATGCCCAGGTGTTCTCAGTACTGGCAATGGCCGAAAGCTTCGTGGCTGACCATCTCGACGATACGCAACTCGCCCTGGAAGGTGAGGCCCGCGCCACTGCTGCCGCGGAACGAGCGGTGGCCCTCGATCCCGCGCTCGGCGATGCCTACGGGGCGCGCGGCTACCTGCGCTCCCTGAAGTGGGAGTGGGACGGCGCATTGGCCGACGCGGAGAAGTCCGTCCTGCTGGAGCCTGGCGAGGGCCGCAACCATCTGCGCCTGGGTGTGCTGTTAGCCACCCTGAACCGGTTGCCGGAGGCGCGCGCCGCGCTCGAGCGCGGCGCCGAGGCCGACCCACTGCTCACGCCGGTATGGTTCTGGCTCGCCCGGGTCGAGATGGCGCAGGGCCGATTTCGCGGGCGCGCGCAGGGCGCAGGCGCGTGTGCTGGAAATCGATCCCAAGTTCATGAACGAGAATGCCGACCTGGCGGTTCTGTCCTTGCTGGAGGGCAACCCGGCCACGGCCCGCAAGCTATTCCTCGAGCGCGGGGTCGAAGTGGGCGTCTTGATGGCCGACTACGACCTCGGAGAAACGGAGCAAGCCCTAAAGTCGATCGACGAAATGGCGGCGCGCCAGGGCAAGGCCAATCCGTATGCCATGGCCCGTGCCTTTGCATGGGTGGGGGAAAAGTCCAAGGCCATTGAATGGCTCGATCGCTCATTGGTTGGCAGAAACTACGGGATCAAGACATTTACCTACGATCCCGTGCTGCGATCCCTGCACGGCGAACCGGGCTTCGCCCTGCTCAAGCGAAAGCTGGGATTGCCCGAACCACCCGCGACGGCTGAACGCTGACCGGGTAGCGCGGCGAGTACCCGCCAGTGCACCGGGTGGGCTGCGGCCCATCGTGCGACAATAGCCTCGGCGGAGTCGGTCAAGACAACCGCGTCGCGGGTAACCGCGCCGAGGAAAGTCCGGGCTCCATAGAGCAGAGTGCCAGGTAACGCCTGGGCGGCGCAAGCCGACGGCCAGTGCAACAGAAAACATACCGCCGAACGGCCGCAAGGTGCGTGGTAAGGTTGAAATGGTGGGGTAAGAGCCCACCGCCTGCGGGGACAACGCCGCACGGCATGGTAAACCCCACTCGGAGCAAGGCCAAATAGGGGGACTATGGATTGGCTCGATTCGTACCCGGGTGTGCTGCTTGAGCCTTGCGGTGACGCAAGGCCTAGAGGAATGGTTGTCCACGACAGAACCCGGCTTAACGACCAGCTCCGCCACTTCTGTCCCGGCTGACAAGGCGTAGGCCTCAGCACTCCCGCCTTCGGGCGCGCAGGCAGGACTTTCCCTCGCACCGCTCAAGGCTGGCGCTTGTAAACGGTCTCCCCGTCCTTGATGGTCTCCAGCACGACGATCTTGTTGATCTTCATCGGATCGATCGTGAGCGGGTTGTCGGATAGAATCACCATGTCGGCCAGCTTGCCGGTTTCGAGCGAGCCCTTGCTGGCCTGTTCGCCGAACTGCTCGGCGCCCCAGAGAGTGATCATCTTCATCGCTTCCAGAGGGGTGACACGTTCATCGGGGCCGATGACCGCGCCGGAGCGCGAGGTGCGGTTCACGGTTGCCCACGCCACCTGCATCAGGTTGGGCAGCGCGACCGGCGCATCGGTGTGGCTGGTGGCATGCAGGCCGGTGTTGAGAATCGAGCGCATCGGAGAGATCCTGCGCGGCCTGTTCCGGACCGACAATCTGCTTGTACCAGTCGCCCCAATAGAAGGTGTGCATCGGGAACATCGACGGGAAGATGCCGAGGATTTGAGTTGCTGCACCTGGTCCGGGCGGATGAACTGGCCGTGGATGAGGATCGTCTGCCCTGGTTTTACGCCATGTTTCGCGACCACCGGCCCAGCGCCTCGAACAGCTGATCGATGGCGGCATCGCCGTTGGCGTGGACCTTGACCGGCCAGCCCTTGCTGTAGGCCTCATCGAGATAGGCCTCGACCTGTTTTGTATCGGGTATCGCGGGGTAGCCCTTGTAGCCGGGCTGCTGGCCATCCGGCGGAATCAGATACGGCGCGGTGCGCCATGCCGTGCGGCCCTGGGGTGAGCCGTCGAGGGTGACCTTGAGGCCGCCGAGGCGGTAATGATTGGAGTAGCTCCTGCTGAAACCCTTATCGAGTGCGGTTCGGCCGATGTAGTCCATCCAGCCGATGACATCGATGTCGACGCAGGCCGCGCTGGGCCGCGTCGACCATGACCGCTGCATGGCCAGCGCTGAACATGCGGCCCTCGTTGGCGGTGGTGTAGCCGTAGCTCTTGGCCATCTCGAGGCCGCGCTTCAGGAATTAGTCCTTGCCCTCCTGCGCTGGTGGGCGCGAGCGCAGTCAGCATGTGCGGAATGGCGGCCAATTCTTCGAGAACGCCGTTCGGGGTCTTGCCGTCGGCTTCGCGACGGATGACGCCGCCTTCGGGATTCGGCGTGCTGGCATCGTAGCCAATCATCTTCAATCCGAGCGTGTTGACCGCCGCGAAATGGCCCGAGATGTGGGTTGCCATGACCGGCACGGTTGTCGACACTTTGTCCAGGTCTTCGCGTGTGGGGTGGCGGCCGAGCAGGGCGTCATCGTAGCCGACGCCGAAAATCCAGCCGGTCTTGCTGACGTCGGGGCCTTCGGAGAACGTCTTCAGCTTTGAAACGACATCGTCGATGGTGTTGACGTCGCCATCCGGCGGGGCCAGCAGATTGGCGCCAACGGCCTGGCCGCCGAACTGCTGCGCATGGGCGTGGCCGTCGATGAAGCCGGGCATCAGAGTCTTGCCGGCAAGATCGACCACGGTCGTTGCTGTTCCCTTGTGGACCTTCTCAATCTCGGTTTTGCGTGCCGACCGCCAGAATCTTGCCGTCCTTGATCGCTAGAGCTTCGGCCATGGGCTGCGCGTCATTGATCGTGACGATGGGGCCGCCGACATAGATTGCATCGGCCGTGCTGGAGGTATCTGGTTTGGCCGTGGCTTCGACCGGCGCTTTGTTGCAGGCTGATAGGCCTGCAATCATCGCGGATGAAAAAATGAAATGCTTTAGAAATCCGGTCATGGCCATGACTCTCAAATTCGTAAATCGAGAATTAATTCAGGATAGGTGAAAGCTGCGTGAGCAAAAGTCGTCTTCCTCTCTTTTTGGTAACACGAGCCCGAGGCGGAGAACGGCCGACTCAGCCACTACTGTTCCGAGCGGTTTTCCCGCTAGCCCGCCAGATGCGCCAGAAAGTCCGCGAAGCCCAGCCACGCTGGCGTACTGCTGAAGGGCAAGCGAAATACGACCACCGCCGTCATCAACGCGAAACCCGCCAGCCACGCCGGGTGCGGCCGGCCTCGCGTGCGCCAGTCGTAGACCATGCCGGCGACGATGAGCAACTCGAGCAACAGGCTCGGAACCAGCGAGACGAACATCGGCGGAGGTGGGCCCAGGCCCGGCCTCATGCCCGGACCGCCGCCGGTTATCAGCACGAAGAACACGCGGGCCATCGCCGCCTGCAGCAATGAGATGGTTGCCAGCAGCATCAGTCGCTTGTGTGCTTCAGGTCGTCGGGTATTGGCTATTGCCGCGATGACGAAAACGGCGAACAGGCTGATCGAGCTCACCGGCAGGATGACGAAAGCGCGCGAGCGGTCGCCATAGCCGGCCGCCAGCCCGTGTTGCAGGGTTTCGATGGCCGCCGCCAGCCCGACCACCACCATCGCCGTCGCCAGCGAGATGCCGAACAAGCCCCAGGCGCGATGCCTGCGCAGTTGGCCCCTGGACGCCAGTGTCGCCTGCCACAGCAGGAAAATGGGCCAGGCCGAGAACAGGAAGCCGTGGATGTGCAGCAGCGGCGGACCCACGAACGTGCCCCTGGGCAGCTGCAGCCAATAAGTCGGCGCGAACCCGCCAAAGGCCACCAGGACGCAAACCGCGGCCATCCAGATATAGAAGTTGGAGGCTGGCTCCGGGGCCGAATCCACCGTGATCCTGGTCATCACGCATCCCTCCGTTGAGGTCGTGCCGCCGAGGATGCGCGCGTCCGGGCGGCCTGACCAGAGCGGCGCCGCCGGGCTCGCCAACGCCTAGCGAGCGGGGCTGGACGAGTACCAGTTCACAATCCAGGGCAATTCCGAGCTGAAACAACACTTCCCGAACGGTTGTTAAACCAGAGTCTCAAGTATGGCGCAACGCTTTGATTCCCTTAACGAAATTCCTCTTCATTTGTCCTTGACAGTCCCGATTCTCAGGTCTAACGTGGGCTTCCAAGGGATTTTCTGGTTTTAAGTGGGGAATAGTGGGGATGTTTCAGGGCGAGACCGCGATTACCGTGGACGACAAGGGCAGGCTGGCGATTCCGACCGCCTCCCGGGAGCAGGTCGCGCGCGGCGGAAACCGCTTGGTCGTCACTTATAACCCCTACGAAGCCGGTTGCCTGTGGCTGTATCCCGAAGCCGCGTGGGAAAAAGTCCGCGACCAGGTCAACGCCCTTCCGAACGCCAAGCGCGTGCATCGCAATCTGCAGTTGAAGTTGGTCGGCGCGGCCACGGTCGTCGAGCCCGACGCCAATGGCCGCATCGTCGTGCCGCCTAGCCATCGCAACGCAGCGGGCATCGAGAAGAAAGCCGTGTTGCTCGGCATGGGCAACAAATTCGAATTGTGGAGCGAGCAGGCGCACCTCGCGCAGATCCAGTCCTTGATCGGCGAAGACGAGGTCAGCGACGACATGCTCGACCTGAGGCTGTAAGGGCGATGGCCGGGACGACTGCGGAATCGCAGACCCCCAGCCATCTTCCGGTGATGTGGACGCAGGTACTGGATGGCCTGCGCGTGCTCAAGGATGGCAAGTATCTCGATGGCACGTTCGGGCGTGGCGGTCACGCGCGCGGCGTGCTCGAACAATTGGGTCCGGCAGGAAGGTTGTTGCTGATGGACAAAGACCCCGAGGCGATCGCGAGCGCGGCCGAGCTTTTCGGCAGCGATCCTCGCGTCGCCGTCCGGCGGGGTTCTTTCGCCACGCTGGCCGACTGGAACGAGACCGCGAGCGGCCTCGATGGCGTGTTGTTCGACCTCGGCGTGTCGTCGCCGCAACTGGATGTCGCCGAGCGCGGCTTCAGCTTCCGCAACGACGGCCCGCTCGACATGCGCATGGATCCGGACAGCGGCGAGAGCGCGGCGCACTGGCTGGCGCGCGCGTCCGATGCGGAAATCGCCGACGTGCTGTGGCTGTACGGCGAGGAGAAGCTCAGCCGCAAGATCGCCGCGGCGATCGTCATGGATCGGGAAACAACGCCGTTCACCCGCACTGCCCAGCTGGCCGAGCTGATCGCCCGCATCGTCGGCCGTGGCGACAGCAAGATCCATCCGGCCACGCGCAGCTTCCAGGCCATCCGCATCTTCATCAATCGCGAGCTCGAGGATCTCGAGCGCGGTCTCGAAGCCGCTTGCGAGCGGCTCAAGCCCGGCGGCCGTCTGGTGGTGATCAGCTTCCACTCGCTCGAAGATCGCATCGTCAAGCGCTTCATCGCCGCGCGCGCCAAGGCGCCGGCGGGCAATCGCCGCATGCCGGCGCCGGAAGACTTCAGCCCGACCCTGCGCGACATCGGCGGCGCGCAGCGCGCCGACGACGCCGAGATCGCGATCAATCCGCGCTCGCGCAGCGCCGTGCTGCGGGTCGCCGAAAAGATCGGCGGGGCAGTCCTGTGAGCCTGCGCAACTTCATCCTCAGTCTGCTCATATTCGCCGTGCTCGGCAGTGGCGTCGCCGTGGTGTACGCGCGCCAGGAACATCGCCAGGCCTATGTGCAGCTCAATCGCCTGCAGCGCGAGCGCGACGAGATCAACATCGAATTCAGCCGCCTGCAACTGGAGCAGGCGACCTGGGCGGAGACCAATCGCATCGAGCAAGTCGCCACCGAGCGGATCGGCATGACCTTTCCGCAGGCCGCCGAACTGGTGGTGATCAAGCCATGAAAGTCCGGGCCCGCCCCTACAACCTGAAAGTGCGCCTGATGGTGCTGGCGGGCGTGCTCGGCGCGTGCGGCGTGGTGCTGGTCGGTCGCGCGGCGCAGATGCAGCTGCTGAACAAGGATTTCTACCAGCACCAGGGCGACCAGCGCTTCCTGCGCGACGTGCCGATCGCCACCTCGCGCGGCATGATCATGGACCGCAACGGCGAGCCGTTGGCGGTGTCCACGCCGGTCGAATCGGTCTGGGCCAATCCGAAGGAACTGCTGCAGCATGCCGATCGCCTGCCGGAACTGGCCGAGGCGCTGGGCATCCCGCAGGACGTGCTGACCCAGAGCGTGGCCCAGCGCGCCGACAAGGAGTTCATGTTCCTGCGCCGGCGCATCAATCCCGATGATGCCGAAGCGGTGGTCAAGCACGGCATTCCCGGCGTCTACAAGCAGCGCGAGTTCCGTCGCTTCTACCCGCATGGCGAGGTGATGGCGCACGTGCTCGGCTTCACCAACATCGACGATCACGGCCAGGAAGGTATCGAGCTGGCCTTCGACAACTGGTTGACCGGCAAGCCGGGCGAGCAGCGCGTGATCCGCGACCGCCGCGGGCACGTCGTCGAGAACGTGGACCTGATCCGCGCCGCCGAGCCGGGCAAGGACATCACGCTGTCGATCGATCGCCGCATCCAGTACCTGGCGTACCGTGAATTGAAAGCCGCGTTGATCGCCAACGGCGCGGCCAGCGGCTCGGTGGTGGTGATCGACATACCGACCGGCGAAATCCTGGCGATGGTCAACCAGCCGGCCTACAACCCGAACGCGCGTGAAGCAGCCGAGCCGGGCACGCATCGCAATCGCGCCGTGACCGATGTGGTCGAGCCGGGTTCGGTGATCAAGCCGTTCACGGTCGTGGCCGCTCTCGAAGCGGGACTCGATCCCAAGACCATCGTCCAGACCAGTCCCGGCTGGATGATGCTCGGCAAGTACCGGATCAGCGACGTGCATGACCATGGCGCGGTCGATCTGACCCACCTGCTCAGCACGTCCTCCAACATCGGCGCGGCCAAGCTCGGCCTGGGCATGACCAGCGAACACCTGTACGACGTGCTGCATCGCTTCGGCTATGGCGAGAGCACGCACTCGGGCTTCCCGGGCGAATCGTCCGGCGTGATGGCGCCGCCGCAGACCTGGGGCATGGTCAAGCGCGGCTCGATTTCGTATGGCATGGGCTTGTCGGTGACGCCGGTGCAACTGGCCCAGGCCTATGCGGCGCTCGCCAACCACGGCCACATCATGCCGCCGACCTTCATCAAGGGCGGCGCAAGGCAAGGGCCAGCAGGTCATGGATCCGACCATCGCGCGCAACGTCCTGATGATGCTGCAGAGCGTGACCGAAGTCGGCGGCACCGCGCAGCGCGCGGCGATCGAAGGCTATCGCGTGGCCGGCAAGACCGGCACCGCGCGCCTGGCCAGCGGCGGTGGCTATGCCAAGCGTTACGTGTCGGTGTTCGCCGGCGTGGTGCCGCTCGACCATCCGAAATTCGCGACGGTGGTGATCATCAACAACCCGCGCGGTCGCGACTATTACGGCGGCCTGGTCTCCGCGCCGGTATTCCACAACGTCATGGACGGCGCGCTCCGCTTGATGGACGTGCCGCCGGACTTCGTCGAGCAGTGGTATGCAGCCAAGCCCGCGGCAGGCATCGCTGCGGCCGGCGCTGCCGCCACTGGCGCGACCGCCGCAGCGGTCGCAGCCGCGACCGAGGTGGATTCCGCCATCGACGACACCCAGCCGCTCGCCACCGCCGCGGATGCATCGGCCCAAGCGGAGGCCGGGCTTTGAGCGCCGCCCGCTCGATGCCGCTGGACCAGTTGCTGGCCGGGCAGGCGACACTGCCGGCCGGCTTCAACCCCGCCATTCGCGGTTTGTCCGCCGACAGTCGCGACCTGCACGAAGGCGATGCCTTCATCGCGCTGGGCGGCGGCAGCACGCATGGCCTGCGCTTCGTCGAGCAGGCGAGGGCGGCGAAAGTAGCCGCGATCCTGTTCGAGGCACCGGCGCCGGCGAGCACGCCAATCCCGGCCGAAGCGGTTGCCGTCGATGGATTGCGCGGAAAGCTTGGCTTGCTGGCCGACCGTTTCTACGACGCGCCATCGCGGGCCCTGTCGATGACCGGCGTGACCGGCACCAACGGCAAGACCTCCACCGTGCAGTTGATCGCGCAGGCGCTCAGCCTGGGTGGCAACACCGTCGGCACCATCGGCACGCTTGGCGCTGGCCTCTATGGCGAGCACGTCGCCGGCGAGCGCACCACGCCGGACGTGATCGCGGTGCACCGCCTGTTGGCGCAGATGCGCGACCAGGGCGCCAGCCACGTCGCCATGGAAGTTTCCTCGCATGCGCTGGAGCAGGGGCGGGTGGACAACGTGGCGTTTCGGGTCGCCGTGTTCACCAACCTCACCCGCGACCACCTCGACTACCACGGCACCATGGAAGCCTATGGCGCCGCCAAGGCGCGGCTGCTCGGCTGGCCGACCTTGCAGGCGGTGGTGATCAACCTCGATGACGAATTCGGACGGCGCCTGCTGGACGGCGTCGCTGCCGGCGTACAGCGGATCGGCGTCAGCTCGCGCGGCGCATCTGGCGCGGCCTTGCGCGCCGAACTGCCGCGGCTGTCGCCCCAGGGACTTGCAGTTCACGTTGAGCGAGGGCGAGTTCGTCATTCGAAGTCGCCTCGCCGTTGCTCGGCCGATTCAACATCGACAACCTGCTGGCCGTCGCCGGCACCTTGCGCGCGCTCGGCTGGAACCTGCGGCAGACCGCTGAGATGCTGCCGCGACTTGCGCCGGTCAATGGCCGCATGAGTCGCGTCGGTGGCGAGCACGGCCAGCCGCTGGTCGTGGTGGACTATGCGCATACGCCGGATGCGCTGGAACAGGCGCTCTCGAGTCTTCGCGAACATACGCCCGGCCGGCTGACCTGCGTATTCGGCTGCGGCGGCGACCGCGATCGCGGCAAGCGGCCGCAGATGGCCGCGATCGCCGAACGCGGCGCCGACCGGATCATCGTCACCGATGACAATCCGCGCAGCGAGGACGGCGACGCCATCGTCGCCGACATCCTGGCCGGATTCGGCGACCGCGCGCGGATCGAAGTGCAGCGCGACCGCGCCGCCGCCATCGCCAAGGCGCTCGATGGCGCGGGCGGCAGCGACATCCTGCTGATCGCCGGCAAGGGCCACGAGACCTATCAGGAAGTCGCCGGCGAGAAATATCCCTTCGACGACCTCGCCATTGCGCGCGCCGCGCTGGAGGCGCGACCGTGAGGCCGGTCCTGCTCTCCCGCATTGCCCAGTGGTGCGAAGGCCGCCACCTCGGCGCCGACGTGCTGATCGACACGGTCAGCACCGACTCCCGCGACGATCGCGCCGGGCGCTTTGTTCGTGGCCCTGCGCGGCGAGAACTTCGACGCGCACGACATGGTGGCCGAGGCCGAGGCGCGCGGCGCCGCGGCGCTGCTGCTGCATCGCGACGTGGCGACCGACCTGCCGCGCATCCTGTGCGCCGATACCCAGGAGGCGCTTGGCGAGTTCGCCGCGGGAATGCAGAAGGATCGCTCCGCCGTCGTCGTGGCGCTGACCGGCAGCAACGGCAAGACCTCGGTGAAGATGCTCACCAACGGCATCCTGTCCCGGGTTGGACGCACCTACATCAACCCGGGCAACCGCAACAACGAGATCGGCCTGCCGCTGGCTGTGCTCGACGCGCCCGAAGACGCCGAATTCGCGATCTACGAAATGGGCGCGGGCAAGCCCGGCGACATCGCCTACCTGGCCAGCATCGCGCCGCCGCAGGTCGCGCTGGTGAACAACATCGCGCCCGCGCACATGGAGCGCATGGGCAGCCTGCTCGGCATCGCCGAGACCAAGGGCGCGATCTACGAGGCGCTGCCCGACGACGGCGTGGCCGTGATCAACGCCGATGACGCGTTTGCGCCGATGTTCGGCCAGATCGTCGGCAACCGGCGCTGCTTCCGCTTCGGAATCGAGAACGACGCCGATGTCCGGGCCAGCCGCATCCGGCATGAGGCCGGCGCCTCGCGCTTCCAACTGCACACCCCGGCCGGCTCCGCCGAGATCCCCCTGCCGTTGCCCGGGCGGCACAACGTGATGAATGCGCTGGCGGCAGCCTCGCTTGCGCTCGCCGCCGGCGCCGACTTCAAGTCGGTGGTGGACGGCCTGCAGAACGCCGTGCCGGTCAAGGGCCGGCAGATCGCGCAACGCCTGGGCAACGGCGCGGTGCTGATCGACGACAGCTACAACGCCAACCCGGGTTCGGTGGCGGCGGCCATTGCCGCGCTGGCGCAGAACGGCGGCGAAACCTGGCTGGTGCTCGGGGACATGGCCGAACTGGGCGAGGGCGCCGCGATGCTGCATGCCGACATCGGCGGGCAAGCCAAGCGGGCAGGGCTCAGCCGACTGTGGACCGTCGGGCGCCTGAGCCGCGCGGCAAGCGCCGCGTTCGGCGATGGCGGCAGCCATCACGAAAGCCAACCCGCGCTCATCGCTGAATTGTGCATCGCCCTGCAGCGTCGCAAGAGCGGCGCCGGCCTGACGATCCTGGTGAAAGGTTCCCGTTCCAGCGCGATGGAAAAGGTCGTCAGCGCATTGCTGGCAGTCGACAAGGAGGACACCGGGCATGCTGCTTGAACTGGCCCGCTGGATGCAGGAATTCGCGCGCTTCTTCGCGCTCTTCAACTACATCACCATGCGCGCGATCCTCAGCGCGCTGACCGCACTCGCGCTGACGCTCTGGCTCGGGCCGATGGTGATCGAGCGCCTGGCGCGGCTCAAGGGCGGCGGCCAGCCGATCCGCAGCGACGGTCCGGCCACGCACTTCGTCAAGGCCGGCACGCCGACCATGGGCGGCGCGCTGATCCTGCTGACCATCACCCTGGCCACCTTGCTCTGGGGCGATCTGCGCAACCGCTACGTCTGGGTGCTGCTGGCGGTACTGATCAGCTTCGGCGCGATCGGCTGGTACGACGACTGGATCAAGATCGTCAAGCGCGATCCGAACGGGCTGAAGTCGCGGCACAAGTACGCGCTGCAGTCCCTGTGTGGGCTGGCGGCGGCTTTGTTCCTTTTCTATACCGCTGACGTTCCGGCGGCGACCACCCTCTACCTGCCGCTGCTCAAGAATGTCGCGGTGCCGCTGGGCGGCGGCTTCATCGTGCTCGCCTACTTCTGGATCGTCGGCTTCTCCAATGCGGTCAACCTCACCGACGGCCTCGACGGCCTGGCGATCATGCCGACGGTGCTGGTCGCCGCGGCGCTCGGCGTGTTCGCCTACGCCTCAGGCAACTCGGTGTTCTCGCAATACCTGCAGATTCCAAGCATTCCCGGGGCCGGCGAGTTGAGCATCTTCTGCGCGGCGATCGCCGGCGCGGGGTTGGGCTTCCTCTGGTTCAACACGTATCCGGCCATGGTCTTCATGGGCGACATCGGCGCGCTGGCGCTCGGCGCCGCGCTCGGCACGATCGCGGTGATCGTGCGCCAGGAAGCGATCCTGCTGGTGATGGGCGGCATCTTCGTGATCGAGACGCTGTCGGTGATGATCCAGGTGGCCTCGTTCAAGCTGACCGGGCGACGCGTGTTCCGGATGGCGCCGATCCACCACCATTTCGAGCTCAAGGGCTGGCCGGAGCCGCGCGTGATCGTGCGCTTCTGGATCATCTCCGTCGTGCTCGTACTGGTCGGCCTCGCCACCTTGAAGGTGCGCTGACATGGGATACATCAGCGACCGCGCCAGCCAGGCCCTGCGCTTCGATGAACTCGAAGGACGCTTCGACCCGTGGCTGCTGTGCATCGCGCTGGCGCTCGGCGGCCTGGGCGTGGTGATGGTCGCCTCCAGTTCGATGCCGTATGCGATGAGCAATGGCTCCGGCCCGTTCTATTTCCTGATCCGGCACCTGATCTTCCTCGGCCTGGGCATCGGCATGGCACTCGTGCTGATGCGCATCGAGATGCGGAAGGTCGAACAGCATGGCCAGTTCCTGCTGATCATGTGTTTCGTCCTGCTGGTGGCCGTGTTCGTGCCGGGCATCGGCAAGACCGTCAACGGCGCACGTCGCTGGCTGAACCTGGGCCTGTCCAACTTCCAGGTGGTCGAAGCAGTGAAGCTGATGATGATCGTCTGGCTGGCCAGCTACCTGGTCCGCCATCGCGATGCGATCGGCGACAGCTGGAAGGCCCTGCTCAAGCCGCTGCTGGTGGCGGGTGGACTGGTCGGCTTCCTGCTCCTCCAGCCCGACTTCGGTTCCGCGATGCTGATCCTGGCCATCACCGGAGGCATGGTCTGGCTGGGCGGGGCGCGCCTTCGCAACCTGGCCTTGCCGGCGCTCGCCGGCCTGGCGCTGATGTCCTTCATCGTGATGCTCGAGCCGTATCGCGTTCGCCGGCTGACCTCCTTCAGCAATCCCTGGGCCGATGCGCTCGACAGCGGCTACCAGCTGGTGCAGGCGCTGATCGCGATCGGCCGCGGCGACCTGACCGGCGTCGGCCTCGGTGGCAGCATCCTGAAGCTCGACTACCTGCCCGAGGCGCACACCGACTTCATCTTCGCGGTCACTGCCGAAGAACTCGGCTTCGTTGGCGTGTGCGTGATCATCGGCCTGTTCGCCCTGTTCACCTGGCGCGCGCTCCGGCTTGGAATGCGCTGCGTGGCGATGCGCCAGCCGTTCGGCGGCTACTGCGCGTTCGGCATCGGCCTGTGGATCAGCTTGCAGGCGTTCGTATCGATGGGCGTGAACATGGGCATCCTGCCGACCAAGGGCCTCACGCTGCCGCTGATCTCCTCAGGCGGCTCCAGCGTGCTGATGACTTGCGCCGCAATGGGCGTGCTGTTGCGCATCAGCTACGAACTCGACCGCGCCGAGCGGCGTCACGCGGCGCGCGTGCGCGGCGACGGCTCGCGCGTGGACGCAGAGATCGATTCCGACTTTCCTGCGCAGCCGCTGCGCACGCCGGTGGCAACGCCGCGACCGGCGGCGGCCCTTGCACCAGTGCTGCCGGCAGCCCGCGGCGGCCGCGTCCGCATCGAACCAAAATTCGGAGCGCAGCGATGAACTCCGTCGTCCCGGCCTCGCCAGTGATGATCATGGCCGGCGGCACCGGTGGACACATCTTTCCGGGCCTGGCGGTGGCGCGCGCCTTGCGCGAACGCAGCGTGCCCGTGCTCTGGCTGGGCGCCGACGGCGGCATGGAGACGCGCCTGGTGCCCGCCAACGATTTCCCGATAGAAACGATCGCCGTGCGCGGCCTGCGCGGCAAGGGCATCGCCAGCACGCTGAAGGCGCCGTTCGTGCTGCTGCAATCGCTGATGCAGGCGCTCTCGGTGCTGCGCCGGACCAAGCCGCGCGCGGTCATCAGCTTCGGCGGCTTCGCCGCGGGCCCGGGCGGGCTGGCCGCGTGGCTGCTTCGACGCCCCCTGATCGTGCATGAGCAGAACCGCGCGCCGGGCATGACCAACCGGATCCTGGCGCGCCTGGCCAATCGCGTGCTGTGCGGTTTCCCGGAAAGCTTCGTCAGCATCGCCAATGAAACCGTGGGCAATCCGGTGCGCAGCGAAATCGCCGCACTGCCGCCGCCATCGCTGCGCTTCGCAGACCATGGTGGCCCGCTCCGCCTGCTGGTGCTGGGCGGCAGCCAGGGCGCACGCGCGATCAACGGCGTCGTGCCCAAGGTGGTTGCGTCGCTCCAGGCCAGCCATGCATTCGACATCCGCCACCAGTGCGGAGAGAAGATGCTGGACGAAGCGCGCGCCGCCTACGCCGAGGCCGGCGTCGACGCCAGCGTCGAGCCCTTCATCACCGACATGGCCGCCGCCTATGGCTGGGCCGACCTGGTGATTGGTCGCGCCGGCGCGCTGACCATCGCCGAGCTGTGCGCCGCTGGCGTGGGCAGCGTGCTGGTGCCGTTCCCGGGCGCCGTGGACGACCACCAGGCGGCCAACGCCGACTACCTGAAAGAGCGGGGCGGCGGCGACTGGCTGCGCCAGGACGCGAATCTGGAAGCCGGCCTGCGCCAGCACCTGCAGTCGCTTCTCGCCGATCGCGGGCGCCTGGTCGAGATGGCCATCTCCGCACGCGCCGCGTCCTATCCCCGGGCCGCGCACCGCGTCGCCGAAATCGCACTAGAGGAGGCCAGCGCATGATGCGTCGTCGCCTGATGGACAGTGGTGACCTGGCCCGCGCCTTCCCGCGCGTGCACTTCATCGGTATCGGCGGCGCCGGCATGAGCGGCATCGCCGAAGTGCTGGTGACCCTTGGCTACCAGGTGTCGGGCTCCGACCAGAACGAGTCGCCGGTCACCCGCCGCCTCGTGGACATGGGCGCGACCGTGTTCCGCGGCCACGCGGCGGCCAACATCAGCGGCGCCGATGTCGTGGTGATCTCCAGCGCGATCAAGGCGCAGAACCCGGAGCTCATGGCCGCGCATGCCGAGCGCATCCCGGTGGTGCCACGCGCGGAAATGCTCAACGAGTTGATGCGCTTCAAGCGCGGCATCGCCATCGCCGGCACGCACGGCAAGACCACCACCACCTCGCTCGCCGCGAGCGTGCTCTCCGAAGGCGGGCTGGATCCGACCTTCGTGATCGGCGGCCAGCTGCTGTCCGCCGGCGCCAACGCCAAGCTCGGCACGGGCCAGTGGCTGGTGGCGGAAGCCGACGAGAGCGACGGCAGCTTCCTGCGCCTGAATCCGCTGATCGCGGTGGTCACCAACATCGACGCCGACCATCTCGAAAACTACGGCGGCGATTTCAACCGGGTCAAGGCGGCATTCTCCGAGTTCCTCCACCGGCTGCCGTTCTACGGGCTGGCCGTGTTGTGCACGGACGATGCCGAAGTCGCCGCGCTTGCCGCACAGATGCCGCGCCACGTGATGAGCTACGGCATGGCCGAGGACGCCGATGTCCGCGCCTCCGACGTGCGCCAGGAAGGCGGCAGCATGTGCTTCACGCTGCACATGCCCGACAGCCAACCGGTGCCGGTCAGGCTGAACCTGCCGGGCAGGCACAACGTGCTCAATGCCCTGGCCGCCGCGGCCATTGGCTGGCAGCTCGGCGTCGATCCGCAATCGATCGCGCGGGCGCTGGAGAAATTCCAGGGCATCGGTCGCCGCTTCAACATCAAGGGCGAGCTCGAGTTCGGTCGCGGCAAGGCCTTGCTGGTGGACGATTACGGACATCACCCGCGCGAGCTCGAGGCCGTGTTCGCCGCCGCGCGTGGCGGCTGGCCGCAGCGCCGCCTGGTGGTGGCCTTCCAGCCGCATCGCTACAGCCGTACCCGCGATCTGTTCGACGAGTTCGCCGCCGTGCTGTCCAGCGCCGATGCCGTGGTGCTGACCGAGGTCTATGCGGCGGGCGAGGCGCCGATCGTCGGCGCCGACTCCAAGTCCCTGGCTCGCGCGATCCGCGCCCGCGGCCGCATCGATCCGGTCGTGGTCAACAGCGCCGGCGATTTGCCGGCCTTGCTCTGCGACGTCCTGCGCGATGGCGACCTGCTGCTGGTGATGGGCGCGGGCGACATCGGCCACATCGCCAGCCACATCGCCACCCACGGATTCACAGGAGCCGGAAAACAATGAGCACCGTCACCGACCCGCGCCAGTTCGGCCGCGTCGCAGTCCTGATGGGCGGCACCAGCTCCGAGCGCGAAGTGTCGCTGAACTCCGGCGCCAACGTGCTCGAGGCGCTGCGCGCGAAGGGCGTCGATGCCCAGGCCGTCGATGGCATCCCGGCCCTGGTCGAGGCCCTGGCCGCAAGGAAATTCGATCGCGTCTTCAACATCCTGCACGGCAACAAGGGCGGCGGCGAAGACGGCGTGCTGCAAGGCCTGCTCGAAGCGCTCGGCGTTCCCTGCACCGGCTCCGGCGTGCTCGGCACGGCATTGGCCATGGACAAGATCCGCAGCAAGCAGGTCTGGCTCGCGCTCGGCCTGCCCACGCCGCGCTATATCCGCATCGAGAAGGGCGCCGATGTCGCATGCGGCCGCGCACTCCCTGGGCCTGCCGGTGATCGTGAAGCCGTCCTGCGAAGGCTCCAGCGTCGGCGTCAGCCGCGTATTCAACGATGCCGACCTCGAAGCGGCTGTTGAGCTGGCCGCGCGTTATCCAGGCGAAATGCTGATGGAGCAGCTGGTCGAAGGCCAGGAGCTGACCGTCGGCATTCTCGGCGAACAGGCGCTGCCCTCGATCCGGATCGTCCCGGCCGGCGAGTACTACGACTATCACGCGAAATATGTCGCCGAGGACACGCAGTACCTGTGCCCCGGCCTCGATGGCGAGCCCGAACAGGAAATCCGTCGCCTGGCGCTGGCCGCGTTCCACGCCATCGGCTGCAGCGGCTGGAGCCGCGTCGACGTGATGCGCGACAAGGCCGGCAAGTTCTACCTGCTCGAGGTCAACACCGCGCCCGGCATGACCAGTCACTCGCTGGTGCCCAAGGCCGCCGCGCAAGTGGGCATCGATTTCGAAACCCTGTGCTGGCGCATTCTCGAGACCAGCTTCAAGGAGGCGTCCGCGGCATGAACGCGCTCCTGCGCATCGCTGCCTGGCTGCTGGCCGTCACGCTGGTCGGATTGCCGATCTACGCCGTGCTCAACGGCTGGATCGCCGGCTCGCGCTGGCCGATGCGGCACCTGGTGGTGACCGGCGAATTCCGCCAGGTCAGCGACACGCGCGTTCGCAGCGCGGTGCTGCCGTTGGTGCAGAACGGCTTCTTCGCCGTGGACCTGGCCGAGGTGCGTTCGACGCTGGCGAAATTGCCGTGGGTGCATCGGGTCGAAGTCCGCAAGCGCTGGCCCGACCGCCTCGAAGTGTCGCTGGTCGAGTACCGGCCGCTGGCGCGCTGGGGCAGCAACCGCATGCTTTCGGAGAATGGCGAATTGTTCCCGGCGCCGAAAGGGCTGGGCAAGAACCTGCCGCTGTTCGAGGGACCGGACTCGCGCGCCTCCGAACTGATGGCCTTCCACAGCCTGGCCAAACCCCTGTTCATGGGCAGCGGGCTGCGGGTGGCGATCGTTCGCCTGTCCGCGCGCGGCAGCTGGAACCTGACCCTGTCGGATGGCTGCGAAGTCGAAGTCGGCCGCGGCGACCCGCAGCTGCGGCTTGCCCGCTTCGCGCGCCTGATGCCGCGCATCGACGGCGCCGACCCGCGCCAGCTGCAACGCGCCGACCTTCGCTACACCAATGGCTTCGCACTGACCTGGCGCGCTCCTGTAATCGTCAGTCCCCCCGCACCCGCAACACAGGCCAAATCATGAATCGCAAGGGCGACAAAGCGCTGATCGTCGGACTCGACATCGGCACCTCGAAGATCACCGCGCTGGTCGGCGAGTATTCGCCGGGCTTCGAGATCGAGGTGATCGGCATCGGCTCGCACGAGTCGCGCGGAATGAAGCGCGGCGTGGTGGTCGATATCGAATCCACCGTGCAATCCATCCAGCGCGCGATCGAGGAAGCCGAGCTGATGGCCGGCTGCGAGATCCGCTCGGTGTACGCCTCCATCTCCGGCAGCCACACGCTGTGCCGCAACTCACCGGGCATCGTCCCGGTCACCGGTGGCGAAGTGACCTACGCCGACCTGGATCGCGTGCTCGAAGCGGCCAAGGCCGTCGCCGTGCCCGCCGACCAACGCATCCTGCATGCGATCGCCCAGGAATACATCGTCGACAACTCGCAGGAAGGCATCCGCAACCCGGTCGGCATGTCCGGCGTGCGGCTGGAGGTGCGCGCGCACCTGGTGACCTGCGCCGTCAGCGCCGCCGCCAACATCACCAAGTGCGTCAACCGCTGCGGCCTGCAGGTCGATGACCTCATCCTCAGTTCGGTCGCTTCCAGCACCGCCGTGCTCACCGCCGACGAGCGCGAGCTCGGCGTCGTGCTGGTGGACATCGGCGCCGGCACCACCGACATCGCGGTGTTCGTGCAAGGCGCCATTCGCCATACGGCTTCGTTGCCGATCGCCGGCGACCAGGTCACCAACGACATCGCCCACCTGTTGCGCACGCCGACGCCGGAAGCCGAGCAGATCAAGGTCCGCTACGCCTGCGCCCTGGCGCAACTGGCCACGGCCGAGGAAAGCATCCAGGTGCCGAGCGTCGGCGACCGTCCGCCGCGCAGGCTCGCACGCCAGGCCCTGGCCGAAGCCGTGCAGAACCGCTACGAGGAAATTTTCGAAATGGTGCAGGCCGAGCTGCGTCGTTCCGGCTTCGAGGACCTGGTGCGCGCCGGCATGGTGCTCACCGGCGGTTCCTCGCGCATGGAAGGCGTGGTGGAGCTGGCCGAGGAAATGCTGCACATGCCGGTGCGCGTCGGCATTCCGCAACACGTCTCGGGCCTTGGCGAAGTGGTCGGCAACCCGGTGCATGCCACCGGCGTCGGCCTGCTGCTCTGGGGCAGCCAGTTGGAGCACCCGCAGCGCCCGCGCATCAACACCGGCAAGGCAGGAACCTTTTTCAGCAAGCTGCGGAATTGGTACCGCGGCGAGTTTTGAGTAACAGCAACACGTGGTCAATAAGAAAAACCCCCATCAAAAACAACGAGGACACGCACATGGCACATTTTGAACTGGTAGAACGACTGGCACCCAATGCCGTCATCAAGGTCATCGGCGTGGGCGGCGGCGGCGGCAACGCAGTCGCGCACATGGTCAACGCCGGCGTCGATGGCGTGGAATTCATCACCGCCAACACCGACTCGCAGGCGATCAAGCAGTCCGGCGCCAAGCAGCAGCTGCAGCTGGGCAGCAATGTCACCAAGGGCCTGGGCGCAGGCGCCAATCCGGAAGTCGGCCGCCAGGCCGCGCTGGAAGACCGCGAGCGCATCCTGGAAGCGCTCGACGGCGCCGACATGGTGTTCATCACCGCCGGCATGGGCGGCGGCACCGGCACGGGCGCGGCCCCGGTCGTGGCGCAGCTGGCCAAGGAGCGCGGCATCCTGACCGTCGCCGTGGTCACCAAGCCCTTCCCGTTCGAAGGCCGCCGGCGCATGCAGGTCGCGCTGAAGGGCATCGAGGAACTCGCCAACCACTGCGACTCCCTGATCACCATCCCCAATGAAAAGCTGATCACCGTGCTCGGCCGCGACGCGACCATGATGCAGGCCTTCCGCGCCGCCAACGACGTGCTGCTCGGCGCCGTGCAGGGCATCGCCGACCTGATCGTCCGCCCGGGCCTGATCAACGTCGACTTCGCCGACGTGCGCACCGTCATGTCCGAGATGGGCCTGGCGATGATGGGCTCCGGCACCGCCCGCGGCGACGACCGCGCCCAGGCCGCGGCCGAAGGCGCCATCAGCAACCCGCTGCTGGACGAGGTCAACCTGTCCGGCGCCAACGGCGTGCTGGTCAACATCACCGCCGGTCCGGACTTCACCATGCGCGAGTTCGACGAAGTCGGCCGCATCATCGAGGAGTTCGCCTCCGAGGACGCCACCGTGGTCATCGGCACCGTGCTCGATCCGGACATGGCCGACGAAGTGCGGGTCACCGTGGTCGCCACCGGCCTTGGCCGCAGCGTCACCCGGACCGTCCGTCCGCCGGGCGAGCGCAACGAGGGCTTCCGCGAGCCGATGCGCGCCCCGGTCAAGCTGGTCCGCAACGGCAGCACCGGCCTGGCCGATTTCGACGCCATGCCGCCCTCCAACACCTCCCTGCCGCCCCTCGGGCTGCCTTCGGCTGGCAACAACCTGGGCCTGCGCGCCAGCAGCCGCGGCTCCGAGCCGGCCTCCGCGACCGCCCTGGCCGACCTGCCGGCCGACCACAACTACCTGGATATCCCGGCGTTCCTGCGCCGCCAGGCCGATTGACCCCTAGTGCGACCCTCGCTGTTCTTACCCCGCCGGGTTTCCGGCGGGGACCTTTTTCGGGAACTTTGACGTTCACCGCCGGTCTGGTTCACAGTTCCAGCAATTGTCGGCTGGGGAGCAGGGGACGAGGGCTTTCGGCAGGGTCTGTTCAGGAAACCCTGTGGTATCCTCCGTTAAATTTTTGTGTCTCCCGTACGGAGAACGCTGGAAATGGTCAAGCAACGCACCCTCAAGAATGTCATCCGCGCCACCGGCGTCGGGCTGCATAGCGGCGAGAAGGTTTACATGACCCTGCGTCCGGCGGCCCCGGATACGGGCATCGTGTTCCGTCGCACCGATTTCGCGCGTCCGGTCGAGATCAAGGCGCAAGCCGAACTCGTGGGCGACACCAGTTTGTGCACCGCGCTCGTCCAGGGCGATGTGCAGGTCAAGACGATCGAGCATCTGCTCTCGGCGATGGCCGGCCTGGGTATAGACAACGCCTATGTGGACCTGTCCACGGCCGAAGTGCCGATCATGGACGGCTCCGCGGGCCCGTTCGTGTTCCTGCTGCAGTCGGCTGGCATCGAAGAGCAGAACAAGGCCAAGCGCTTCATCCGCATCAAGCACACCATCCAGGTCGAAGACGGCGACAAATGGGCCCGTTTCGAGCCGTTTGACGGCTTCAAGGTCGGCTTCACCATCGACTTCAACCACCCGATGTTCCAGAAGTCGGTGTCCAGCGCGGAGATCGATTTCTCCAGCACTTCCTTCGTCAAGGAAGTCAGCCGCGCCCGCACCTTCGGCTTCATGAAGGACATCGAATACCTGCGCGAGCGCAACCTGGCCCTCGGCGGCAGCATGGACAACGCGATCGTGCTGGACGAGTACCGGGTGCTGAACGAAGACGGCCTGCGCTACGAAGACGAATTCGTCAAACACAAGATCCTCGACGCGATCGGCGACCTGTACCTGCTCGGGCACAGCCTGATTGGCGCGTTCTATGGCTACAAGTCCGGCCATGCGCTCAACAACAAGCTGCTGCGCGCCCTGCTGGCCGAACAATCGGCCTGGGAATACGTGACCTTCGACGATGAGGAAGCGGCCGCGAGCGCGCCGATTTCCTACGCAAACCCGGCCCAGGCCCTGTAAAAACGCGGTCCGGTTTTCGTGAACCCTGTCCCGAATGGTTCCCCGGGCGGCGAATCTCTTCCCGCAATTAACCGGGACTTAACGGCTCGGCCGGTGGCATGGGGCAGAATGCCGCCCACGAAGAGAATTCAAGGCAAGGATGCCAGCTTCAGTAATTGAGCCCGGAGGTCTGGATCGTTTACAGACTGGGCGGTTGTCCGCAGTGATTCGCGGACGGCTTCAGAAAGGGGTTTGCCGGCCACGGGCTCAGGGGAGTCTGGAAGGACCGGTACCACTTTGACGACCAACGCGCGAGCTGGATAGCCAGCAGCGGCGGCTGCGTCCAACAGGACGTCTGCCATGAGCCGCAGCTTGTTCTTCCAGACCGGGGCGTTGACCAAAAACACGAGTCGGTCCTGATCCAGGTTGGCCAGTCGGCATTGTCCGGCCAGCGCGGGGGGCAGATTCTGGCGCAGCAGTTGATCCAGGCGACCCAGGAATTGGGCGCGCTGGATCAGCGGACCAAGTCCCGCCGCCGAGGCCGCTTGCAAGGCCTGGACAGGTGAACCTGGTTCGGCCGTGCCGCGATTAATAGAGTGAGTACGTTTCAACATGATGAACGTTATCATCGTATCCAGAAATTTCCGGACACCGAAGAAGTTTTCGTTCGGTGACCCGAAGGTGGCGGCCAGCGCCGCCGGTATCGTGATCGCCGTGCTGGCAATTGCCTTCGGAACCGGATTCGCAGTCCGCGGCGCCAATGGCGCGGCCAAGGCCGAGATTGCCCAGCTCAAGCAGGACCTGAACAAGCAACAAGCCGAGTTGACCGTTGCCCGCGAAGACGCGCAGCGCGACATCAACGCCGTGGCCGCCCGCGTCGGCGAGCTGCAGGCCCAGGCCAACCGCCTGAACGCCCTGGGCCAGCGCCTGACCCACGACGGCAAGCTGAGCGACGGCGAGTTCAATTTCGACCGCGTGCCCGGCGTCGGCGGCGCGGAGACGGCCGAGGACATGCCGGCCGGCGACCTGCTCAAGAGCCTCGACGAGCTGCAGGCCAAGTTCAACGATTCGGGCGAGCAGCTGTCCGTGCTCGAGGCGATGATGTACAACCAGCAGCTGCAGCTGGCCGCGCTGCCCACCGGTCGGCCCTCCCCGGGCTACATCACCTCCGGCTTCGGCACCCGCGCCGACCCCTTCACCGGCGGCCGCGCCCACCACCTGGGCATCGATTTCAACGCCAACACCGGTGACCCGGTGCTGTCCGCGGCAGGCGGCGTGGTGATCTACGCCGGCATCAAGAGCGGTTACGGCAACGTGGTCGAAGTGGACCACGGCAACGGCTACAGCACCCTGTACGGCCACAATTCCCGGCTGGTCGTGCGGGTCGGCGACATCGTGCGCGCCGGCCAGCAGCTGGCCCGCGCCGGTTCCACGGGCCGCTCCACCGGGCCGCACGTGCACTTCGAGGTGCATGTCAACGGCCGCCCGGTCAACCCGCGCAAGTTCCTGGACAAAGTGAACGGCTGAACCGCCTGCCGAGTCTGCCCGTCGGTTGATTCGCCGGCACCGCTCCCACACGTTAAACTATGCCGGCCTCCCTTGATATGCTGACCGCTCCCCGTTACAGCTACGCGCCGCCCTTTGTGGGCGCGTTTTCTTTCCTCCTATCGGCCAAACCATGCTCAACAGTCTCCTCACCCGAATCTTTGGCAGCCGCAATGAGCGCCTGCTGCGCCAGTTCCAGAAGAACGTCGCCCGCATCAATGCGCTGGAACCGGAGCATGGAGCGGCTCAACGACGCGGGCCCTGCAGGCCAAGACCGAGGAATTCAAGCAGCGCCTGGCCAAGGGCGCGACCCTCGACGAACTGCTGCCCGGAAGCCTTTGCCGTCTGCCGCGAAGCCTCGCGCCGCGCGCTCGGCATGCGCCATTACGACGTGCAGATGATCGGCGGCATGGTGCTGCACTCCGGGCCGAATCGCCGAGATGCGCACCGGCGAAGGCAAAACCCTGGTCGCCACCCTGCCGGTCTATCTGAATGCGCTGTCCGGCAAGGGCGTGCATGTGGTCACCGTCAACGACTACCTGGCCCGCCGCGACGCCGCCTGGATGGGCAAGCTGTACAACTTCCTGGGCATGAGCGTCGGCGTGGTCTATCCGGGCATGCCGCACATCGAGAAGAAGGGCGCCTATGGCGCCGACATCACCTACGGCACCAACAACGAATACGGCTTTGACTACCTGCGCGACAACATGGCGCTGTCGAAGGACGACCGCTTCCAGCGCGGCCTGAATTTCGCCATCGTCGACGAAGTCGACTCCATCCTGATCGACGAAGCGCGCACGCCCGCTGATCATCTCCGGCCCGGCCGACGAATCGCCGGAGCTGTACCCGAAGGTCAACAAGATCATCCCGCTGCTGCGTCAAGCAGGAAAAGGAAGACAGCGAAGGCGACTACTGGGTCGACGAGAAACAGCAAGCAGGTGCATCTGACCGAAGCCGGCATGGAACATGCCGAGCAGCTGCTGCGCGAAGCCGGCATCATCGCCGAAGACGACAGCCTGTACTCCGGCCAACAACCTGGCAGTCGTGCACCACCTCAACGCCGCCCTGCGCGCGCATGCGCTGTATCAGCGCGACGTGGACTACATCGTGCGCGACGGCGAAGTCATCATCGTCGACGAATTCACCGGCCGCACCCTGCCGGGCCGGCGCTGGTCGGACGGCCTGCACCAGGCGGTCGAGGCCAAGGAAGGCGTGCCGATCCAGCGCGAAAACCAGACGCTGGCCTCGATCACCTTCCAGAACTACTTCCGCATGTACGCCAAACTGGCCGGCATGACCGGCACCGCCGACACCGAAGCCTACGAATTCCAGAACATCTACGGCCTGGAAGTGGTGGTGATCCCGACCCACCGGCCGATGGTTCGCAAGGACCATGCCGACCTGGTCTACCTGACCAAGCGAAGCCAAGTTCAACGCGGTCATCGAAGACATCAAGGACTGCTACGAGCGCGGCCAGCCGGCCCTGGTCGGCACCACCTCGATCGAGACCTCCGAACTGCTTGCCGACGAGCTGACCGACGGCCGGCATCCCGCACGAAGTGCTCAACGCCAAGCAGCACGAGCGCGAAGCGCAGATCGTGGCCCAGGCCGGTCGCCCGAAGGCGATCACCATCGCCACCAACATGGCCGGCCGCGGCACCGACATCGTGCTTGGCGGCATCGCTGGAGGCCGAATTGCAGGCGCTGGGCGAAGAAGCCGACTGAAGCTGGACAAGGCGCGCGTCAAGTCCGAATGGCAGAAGCGCCACGAGGAAGTGCTGGCCCTGGGCGGCCTGCACATCATCGGCACCGAGCGGCATGAGTCGCGACGCATCGACAACCAGTTGCGCGGCCGTTCCGGTCGCCAGGGCGACGCCGGCTCCTCGCGCTTCTACCTGTCGCTCGAAGACAACCTGATGCGCATCTTCGCCGCCGACTGGGTGCAAGAACGCGATGCGCAAGCATGGGCATGAAGGAAGACGAAGTCATTGAGTCGTCGCTGGTCTCCAAGCAGATCCAGAACGCCCAGCGCAAGGTCGAGGCGCACAACTTCGACATCCGCAAGAACCTGCTCGATTTCGACGACGTCGCCAACGACCAGCGCAAGGTGATCTACCAGCAGCGCAACGAGCTGCTGGAATCCGAGTCGGTGCACGAGGCCATCGAGGCCATCCGCGAGGATGTGTTCACCGAGCACGCCCGGCGCTTCGTGCCGGAAAATTCCATCGACGAGCAATGGGACATCGCCAGGCCTCGAGCAGTTCGCTGATGGACGACTTCGGCATCGAAGCCGGCGTCACGCAAGCTGCTGGCCGAGAAAGACCACGAGATCGACGACGCCGAGCTGACCCAGCACGTGCTGAGACGTGGCCGCCAAGCACTTCGCCGGACAAGGAAGCCCAGGTCGGCGGCGATGTCATGCGCCAGCTCGAAAAGCACCTGATGCTCAACGTGCTCGACCAGAGCTGGAAGGAGCACCTGGCGCGCATGGATTACCTGCGCCAGGGCATCCACCTGCGCGGCTATGCGCAGAAGCAGCCCAAGCAGGAATACAAGCGCGAGTCCTTCGAGCTGTTCACCGAGCTGCTGGAGAAGGTCAAGCGCGAGGTCACCATCATGCTCGCCCGCGTGCGCATCCGCAGCGAGGACGAGATCGTCGCAGATGGAAAACGCCGACCGCCTGCGCATGGAGGCCCAGGCCGACCGCATGCAGTTCCAGCACCCGGAGACCGGTGGTTTCGGCGCCGACGAAGAGGCGGCCGAGGTCGAGGCGATCGCCGCCCAGGCCGGCGGCTTCGCCCCGGCTCGCGCCGGCCAGAAGATCGGCCGCAACGAGCCGTGCCCCTGCGGCTCGGGGAAGAAGTACAAGCAGTGCCACGGGCAACTCGCCTGAAGCCAAGCGCAGGCTAGACACGGAAGCAGCAGGCCCCCGCCGTGCACGTCGTCGCCGGCGTGCTGACCGACGCCCGTGGCCGAATCCTGCTGGCACGCCGGACCGCCGGCCGCGACCTGGCCGGCGCCTGGGAATTTCCCGGCGGCAAGCTCGAGACCGGCGAGACGCCGTTCCAGGCGCTCGATCGCGAATTGCACGAAGAGCTCGGCATCCGCATCCAATCCGCCGAGCCGCTGATCGCGGTCGCCCAGGCCTACCGGGACAAGCGCATCGTCCTGGACGTCTATCGCGTCACCCGCTTCAGCGGCACGCCGCGCGGCCTGGAGAAGCAGGCGCTGGCCTGGTCGCCTCCCGAAAAACTTTCCACCTATCCGATGCCGCCGGCGGATCGTCCCGTGGTGGCGGCGCTGACCCAGCCGGCGCAGTACCTGATCACGCCGGAATCAGTCGGCAGCCAGTCGGAGTTGCTCACCGGCATCGAACGCGCGCTGGCGGGCGGCATACGCCGCATCCAGCTGCGGGTGGCGCAGGGCGGGGACGTCGACCTGCCGGAGCTGGCGGCGCGGGCGAAGCGGCTCTGCGACCGGGTTTCTGCCCAGTTGCTGGTCAATGCGCGACATCGAGTTGGCGGCGCGGCTGCGCTGCGGCGTGCATTTGCGCGCGGCGCAGTTGATGGCGCTGAAGCATCGGCCACTTCCCGTGAACGCCGCGGTTGCGGCTTCCTGCCATAACGAAGGCGAGCTGCGGCAGGCGGAAGCGATGGGCGTGGACTTCGTCGTGCTCGGCCCGGTGGCGAAGACAGAGACGCATCCGGGCCAAGCGCCGATGGGGTGGGCTCAGTTTGCGCAGTTGCGCGAGCACGTGAGCCTGCCGATTTATGCGCTGGGCGGGTTGAATGCCGGGGACCAGGAGGCCGCGCGGCGGCATGGCGGGCAGGGGATTGCGGCTATCCGGGGGCTTTGGCCGGGATAACTTGACAAGACGTACGCTTTTACGTACGCTGCCAACTCCAGAGGAAATTGACAGATGGCCACCATTACCGCCAGCGAAGCCCGCTCCAACCTCTACCGCCTCATCGATGAAGCGGCCGCCAGCCATGAGCCGGTGATGATTACGGGCAAGCGTTATAACGCTGTCCTCATTTCGGCCGAGGACTGGTCCGCCATCCAGGAGACGATCTACCTGCTCTCCGTACCCGGCATGCGCGAGTCGATTCGAGAGGGGATGAGCACCCCTGTAGATGAGTGCTCCCCGGAGCCGGGCTGGTGACCTGGCGTTTGGTATTCGCCAAAGCCGCTCAGAAAGATGCCAGGAAGCTATCAGCCGCCGGATTGAAGGACAAGGCCCAGATCCTCCTGGACGTTCTCCAGGTAAATCCATTTCAGATCCCGCCACCCTATGAAAAGCTGCAGGGAGACTTGGCCGGTGCCTACTCACGCCGGATCAACGTGCAGCACCGCCTGGTCTATGCAGTCGATCAGGAAATGCATGTCGTGAAGGTATTGCGCATGTGGTCGCATTACGAGTGAAAGCGAAGAGCGGATAGCTACGCGGACCCCAAGGCCAGGCGGCGATACAGCCCATCCAGCCGCCGCACTGGCGATTCCAACTCTCCCACGGCCCCGTCGTTGACGATCACATCGGTGGCCAGCGCCAGGCGCTGTTCGCGGCTGGCTTGCGCGGCGATCATGCGGTTGGCCAGTGTCGCGTCGATGCCATCACGGGCCAGCAGCCGCGCGCGTTGCAGCGCCAGCGGTGCATCCACCACCAGGATTCGGTGCAGCCAAGGATAGGAGGCGGCGGCTCCGCCTTCCGCCAGCAGCGGAATCGCGGCAATCACATAGGGGCCCGCTGCTGCCTTGCATTGCGCCTGGAGCATCAGCGGATTCGCGGATGGGTAATCGCCTCGAGCTCCCGCCTGGCGTCTGGCGTCGGAGAATATGGCTCGCGCAATTGCGCCCGATCCAGCGAGCCGTCGGCAAGCAATACGGACGAGCCGAACCGGGCCGCGATCTCCGCCAAAGCCGGCTGCCCCGGCGCGACGATCACGCGCGCCGCCACATCGGCATCGGCAACCACGATGCCAAGCGACTCGAATCAGGCGAACACACGGCGCTCTTGCCGGAAGCGATCCCACCCGTGATCGCGACGACGAACCCGGCCATGTCAGCCGTGCGATGCCCAGCGCAGGTACATGCCGAACAGATCGGCGCCGGTGATGAACTGGATCCAGCCGGCGATGGCCAGGTAGGGGCCGAACGGAATCTGCGTCGCCCGGTCCTTGCCCTTGATCAGCAGCCAGGCAGAGCCGATCACCGCGCCGACCAGGGAAGAGATCAGCAGGATCGGGATCACGGCGCCCAGGCCGCACCAGGCGCCGAGCGCCGCCAGCAGCTTGAAGTCCCCGTAGCCCATGCCCTCCTTGCCGGTGACCAGCTTGAACAGCCAGTACACGCTCCACAGGCTCAGGTAGCCGGCTGCGGCGCCCAGAATGGCCGACACCGGATCCACGTAGACGGTAACCACGCTGATCAGCAGGCCAATCCAGAGCAGCGGATAGGTCAGCTGGTCGGGCAGATAGGTGGTGCGCAGGTCGATGCCGGACATCGCCACCAGGAAGGCGCTGAACAGCATGCCCAGTCCGCTTTCCCAGCCCACGCCAAAGCGCCACACGCAAGCCGCGAACAGCAGTCCCGTGACCAACTCGACCAGCGGATATTGCCAACTGATCGGGGCCGAGCAGCTACGGCACTTGCCGCGCAGCGCGACAAAGCTCAGCAGCGGAATGTTCTCCCAGACGGCCAGCTGGTGCCCGCAGTGCGGGCAATGCGAAGACTCCACCACGATACCGGGCGGCGCCGGTTCATAGGGCTCGCTGATTTCCAGCAACTCGCGGCTGTCCTGCTTCCACTGCCATTCCAGGCGCTTGGGCAGGCGCAGGATCACCACGTTCAGGAAGCTGCCGACCAGCAGCCCAAAAACCAAGGCGGCCGAAGTGGCCGCCGTTGGATTCCCCATCAGTACTTCGATCATCCGGACTCAGATGGTCGCGGCGAGCTTGAAGATCGGCAGGTACATGGCGATCACCATGCCGCCGACCATCACGCCGATGATCACCATGATGAAGGGCTCGAGCAAGCTGGCCAGCGCATCCACCGCGTTGTTGACTTCCTGCTCGTAGAATTCCGCCACCTTGAACAGCATCGTGTCCAGCGCGCCGGCCTCTTCGCCGATGGCCGTCATCTGGGTGACCATGTGCGGGAAGATGCCGACCTGGTTCATGGCCATGTTGAGCTGGTAGCCGACCGCCACGTCGTCGCGGATCTTCATGACCGCGTTGTTGTAGACGATGCTGCCGGTGGCGCCGGCGCAGATCTCCAGCGCATCGACCAGCGGCACGCCGGCCTTGAAGGTCAGGGCGAGGGTGCGCGCGAAGCGGGCGATCGCCGACTGGTGCAGGATCTGGCCGACGACCGGAATCTTCAGCATGAAGCGGTCGACCAGTTCGCGCATTCTTGCCGAGCGCTTGAGCACGGCCAGGTAGGCGAAGATGATTGCCGGCAATCGTGCCGAACACCGCCCACCACCACGCCACCATGAACCGCGAGGCATGGACGTACATCATGGTGAAGGCCGGCAACTCGGCGCCGAAGCTGCTGAACACTTCCTCGAACTGCGGAATCACCCAGATCAGCAGGATGGAGGAGACCAGGATCGCCACGGCGAAAATGCCGGCCGGATAGAACATGGCCTTGCGGATCTTGCCTTTCAGGGCCTCGATGCGTTCCTTGTAAGTGGCCAGGGTGTCGAGCACGGTATCGAGGACACCGGCGCCTTCGCCGGCCTTGACCAGGTTGCGGTACAGGTCGTCGAACTGGAGCGGGTGCCGGCCCAGGGATTCATACAGCGTGGAACCGCCGGAAATCGAGTTCCGGATGTCCTCGAGCATCAGGCGCATGCGCTCGTTCTTCTGCCCGCCGGACAGGATCTCGAAGGCCTGCACCATCGGCACGCCCGATTGCAGCATCGTGGCGATCTGGCGGCTGAACACGGCGATTTCGAGCGCGCGAGATCTTCGTTCCCGGCCGAGCCAAACAGCGGCTTCGGCTTGGGCTTGACGACCGTGGGATTGATGCCCTGCTTGCGCAGCTCCGCCCGCACCAGGTTGGCGCTCTTGGACTGCGATCTCGCCCTTCATCTTGACGCCGCGCTTGTCGGTGCCCTCCCAGACGAACAGCTCGAACGGGTTGGCGCGGGCGCGCGAGGCGGCGGTGGCTTTCGTGGTTGCCATGGGTTAGTCCTTGGTCACGCGGTTGATTTCGGCCAGGCTGGTGACGCCATTCCTGGCCTTCAGCAGGGCGGATTGGCGAAGATCCCTGACGCCCGAGCGCTGGGCGGCTTCGGCGATCATCATTGCATTGCCGCCGGCAAGCACGATCCGCTGGATCTCTTCGGTCATCGGCATCACCTGATAGATACCCAGGCGTCCCTTATAACCATCGTTGCAATCCGGGCAACCGACGGCTTCGTAAAGCGTGATGCCCGCCTTGATTTCCTCTTGCGGTGAAGCCTTCGGCGAGCAAGCGCCGACTCCGGCAGCTTCAGCTCGCGCTTGCAGTCGTGCAGGCGGCGGGCCAGGCGCTGGGCGATCACCAGCGTCACCGAACTGGTGATGTTGTAGGGCGCGATGCCCATGTTCATCAGGCGCGCCATGGTCTGCGGGGCGTCGTTGGTGTGCAGCGTGGACAGCACCATGTGGCCGGTTTGCGCGGCCTTGATGGCGATCTCGGCGGTTTCCAGGTCGCGGATCTCGCCGACCATGATCACGTCCGGGTCCTGGCGCAGGAAGGCGCGCAGGGCGACCGGGAAGGTCATGCCCTTCTTCAGGTTGACCTGCACCTGGTTGATGCCGGGCACGCGGATTTCCACCGGGTCTTCGCAGGTGGAGATGTTGCGCTCGTCGGTGTTGAGGATGTTCAGGCCGGTATAGAGCGACACGGTCTTGCCGGAGCCGGTCGGGCCCGGTCACCAGGATCATGCCGTAGGGCTTCTGCAGCGCGTCCAGGTACAGCTTCTTCTGGTCGTCCTCGTAGCCCAGCTTGTCGATGCCCAGCCTTGGCGGCCGAGCCGTCGAGCAGGCGCAGCACGATCTTCTCGCCGAACAGGGTCGGGCAGGAGCTGACGCGGAAGTCCATCTGCCGGGTCTTGGACACGTTCAGCTTGATGCGGCCGTCCTGCGGCACCCGGCGTTCGGCGATGTCCAACTGCGCCATGACCTTCAGGCGGGCGGAGATGCGCGGGTGCAGCTTGACCGGGCGCCTTGGCCATCGCCCGCAGCATGCCGTCCATGCGCATGCGCACGCGGAATTCGTTCTCGTAGGGCTCGAAGTGGATGTCGGAGGCGCCACGCTTGATGGCATCCAGCAGCACCTTGTTGATGAACTTCACGACCGGGGTGTCGTCGCCCTTGCTGTCGACGCCGGCTTCGTTGGGGTTGTCGTCGTCCCCGCCGGTGGCCTCGAGGTTCTCGAGTCCCTCGTCCCCTTCTTCAGCCTGGCCCAGATTGTCGCTGGCAAGCAGCGCCTGGTCGATCGTCTTGCGCAGGCGGTCCTCGTCGACCAGGATCGGCTCGACCGTCAGGTTGGTGGCGAACTTGATGTCGTCCAGCGCGCGCGTATTGGTCGGGTCGGAGATGGCGACGTACAGCTTGTTGCCGCGCCGGTACAAGCGGCAGCGCCAGATGCTTCTGGATCAGCTCTTCGCTGACGATCTTGACGGCCGAGTAGCGCAGGTCCAGCGCGCTGGCATCGAACAGCGGCATGCCGAACTCGGTGGAGTTGGCCGCGGCGACCTGCGCCACGGTGACCATCCGCTGCTCGAGCAGATAGACGTGCGCATGCTTCTTGGCCTTGGTGGCCTCGTCCAGGGCGCGGCGTGCGTCCGCCTCGTTCAATGCCCCGTCGAGAACCAGCCGGCGGGTGATGCCAGTGATTCCGGCCAGGTTGGCTGTAGCTGCATTCATTCAGTACTTTCCCCAGTAACAATAGGACTTTACCGCAATTTTCTCGATTTGGAAGCAGTAGCGCCGGCCGGGCTGCCCCGGCGTAGCCTGCAGGCCCCCATCGGGTTAATCTGGGCCACTCCAGAGGCCTATTCATGCGCATTTCCTTGATCCTCCCCGCAAAAAACGAGGCCGATGGCCTTCGCCAGACCCTGCCGGGCATGCCGCGAGCTGCTGCCGGACGCGGAAATCATCGTCGTGGACGACGGCTCCACCGACGAAACCGCCGACGGTCGCCCGCCAGTTCGGGGCGACCGTCCTGAGTTCCCCCTACTCCATGGGCAACGGCGCCGCCATCAAGCGGGGCGCCCGCGCCGCAGGGCGAGATCCTGGTGTTCATGGATGCCGACGGGCAGCACAACGCCAACCTGATCCCGCGGCTGCTGGCCCGGCTCGACGAGGGCTACGACATGGTGGTCGGCGCCCGCGGCTGGGACGGCCAGGCCAGCGTCGGCCGGGGCTTGGCCAACGGCCTGTACAACCGGGTGGCCAGCTGGATGACCGGCTCATGCGTCGCGGACCTGACTTCCGGCTTCCGGGCCGTGCGCGCCGACAAGTTCAAGGAGTTCCTGCACCTGCTGCCGAACGGGTTTTCCTATCCGACCACCATCACCATGGCGTTCTTCCGCAGCGGCTACGCGGTTGCCTATGAGCCGATTCCGGTCGCGCAGCGGATCGGCAAGAGCCACATCCGGCCCCTTGCGCGACGGCCTGCGCTTCCTGCTGATCATCTTCAAGATCGCGACCCTGTACTCGCCGCTGAAGCTGTTTGCGCCCATCGGCCGTGCTGTTCTTCCTGCTCGGGCTCGGCAACTACGCCTATACCTTCATCACCGAAGGCCGCTTCACCAACATGAGCGCCCTGCTGCTCAGCGCCGCGGTCATCGTCTTCCTGATCGGGCTGATTTCCGAGCAGATCACCGCACTGATGTATCGCAAGGATGCGTGAGCGATCGCGACGCGCGTCCCGTGGCCTTGCTGGTGACGAGGAATTTCCCGCCGCTGGTCGGAGGCATGGAGAAGGTGAACCAGCATCTGCTGCGCGAGCTTTCGCAGGAATGGCGGGTGGCGTTGTGCGGCCCCGCTGGTTGCGCCGCCCACGCGCCCGAAGGCGATCTCGTCAGGCGAGATCGCCGGTGAAGCCGCTTCCGCTGTTCCTGGTCGGCACTGCGCTGCGCGCTGCCTGGATGGCGTTCCGGCTACAAGCCCGGCTCGTCATCGCCGGCAGCGGCCTGGCCGCGCCGATGGCCTGGCTCGCCGCGCGACTGAGCGGCGCGAGGTTGGTGGTCTACCTGCACGGCCTGGATATCATCGCGCCGAGCCGCATCTACCAGTGGTTCTGGCTGCCGTTTATCCGCGCCTGCGATGTGGTGTTCGTCAACAGCGACAATACGGCGAAGCTGGCCATGCGGACGAGGTGTGCGAGCCGAGCGGATGAGCGTGCTGCATCCGGGCACCGACGTGCCGGAGCTCGATCCCGGAGCGCGGCGCGGCTTCCGGGCCCGGTTCCAACTGGGCGAGCGACCGATCCTTCTCTCCGTCGGCCGACTGACCCGGCGCAAGGGCTTGGCGGAATTCGTGACCCAGGCCCTGCCGTCGATCGTCTCGGCCTGGCCGACCGCAATTCTCGTCGTGATCGGCGAGGAGGCGACTGACGCGCTGCATACGCAGTCCGGGTCCGAGCGGGAGCGCATTCTCGCGCCGGCAGGGACCGCCGAGGTCGAATCGAACATCCGGTTCGTCGGGCGCTGCGACCAGGACAAGCCTGAGCGCGGCCTATCAGGCCGCCCAGGTGCATGTTTTCCCGTCCTCGATAAGTCGGCGATGTCGAAGGATTCGGGATGGTCGCCCTGGAATCGGCCGCGCATGGCCTGCGGACCGTGGCCTTCGCGGTTGGCGGGGTGCCGGACGCGGTCAGCGAGTCCGCAATCCGGCTTGCTGGTGCACGCCGGCGACTACGCGCGTTTTGCCGCAGCGCGTTGGCGAATTGCTCGAGTCCGCGCAGACCGATGCCGGAACGGTCGAGGCCCGCGAGTTCGCGCGCCGGAAAGGACTGGGCCGCCTTCGGCGAGCGGCTGCGATCGGCGGTGCGGAGCCCGGCATGCGACCATGGCCGACCGATGCCTGCGCGCCAGCCGCACGCCGTGCTCGATCTGGCTCCAGGCGCTGGAAGGCCCTGAAGATCGAGCGTCTGCTGGATCTCGACCGGGCAGCCAGCCCGGTCAGTCTCCTGGAAATCGGCACGGGCTCGGGCGGCATCGCGAACTATTTCGGCACCCATCCTTCGGGCCGCTTCACGGTCGATGCGGTGGACGTGGTCGACAATCGCCTGGTGACCGAGGGCTACACTACACGCAGGTTTCGGATACCCGCCTGCCGTTTCGCGGACCGCAGCTTCGATGTCGTGCTGACCAACCATGTCATCGAGCATGTCGGCGACGAATCGGCGCAGCAGCGCACCTGGCCGAATTCGCCGGGTACTGCAGGCCGGACGGCGTCGGCTATCTGGCGGTGCCCAATCGCTGGATGCTGGTCGAGCCGCACTATCAGCTATCTTCCTCAGCTGGTTGCCGCCGCATGGCGCTCGCCCTATCTCGGGCCTCGGGCAAGGGCGGCGAATACGATTGCCGGCCGTTGCAGCCGGGGCAACTCGGAGCGAATGCTGACGACACAGCAATTTCAGGTTCAGGAATCTTTGCGTCGATGCCTTGCGCGCGACCTTCGAGATAGAGAGGAGCGGTACGAAATCCGCGGCGATGCTCGCCAATACCGGACGCGCTTGCTGCAGCCAATGTCGGGCCTGATTCCGACCTTGATCTACAGGATTTGGCTGCCCGAGGGAGAGACGTCCATTACGCAGTACCGCCGATGGCTAGCCATGAAATCCGGGGGAGCACACTGGGGACGATCCTTTTCCTGGGCAAGCGCTTCTATACCAACAAGGACGCATTGGAGGAGCGGTTCGGAAGAATCTTCCATCTTCCGCGCGAATGGGCCAAGGCGGGGCATAGCGTCTTTCTCTGGCTGATCGACTATCACTCGCGCAAGCCGGAACGCCGCCTGCTCGATGGCATGGAGATCGCCTCGACTCCGTTCCTGAGCGCGGCAATGCTGAAGTCCGCCCTGGGCGTGGTCATGCGCGTCCGCCCCAAGGTGGTGGTGGCGAGCGGTGATTGCTACATCGGCTTGCTCGGCGGGCGCTTGCGCGCCTGCTAGGCGCGAGATTCGTGTTCGATGTGTACGACAAATATGACGAGTTCGAAGGCTATCGAAAGCCCTTGGGGCTGGACCTGTTCGGATTCCTGCTCAGGAGGGCCGACCTGTGCCTGTATGCGTCGCGTGCGCTGGCCGGCCGCTTGTCGCGGTTCCGTGGTGGGGGCGCCATCGAAGTGGTGCCAAACGGGGTGGATGGAGAAATGTTCCATCCCATGGGCACTGCCAGTTGCCGAGAGGCGCTAGGTCTGGCCGCCAACCAGGTCGTTGGATACTTTGCGGGATGGAATCGGATCGCGGGGTGCAGGATCTCGTCGAGGCGATCGGACTGCTTCGCAACGAAGGCCAGGAGATCACGTTGCTCGTCTGCGGCAGAGAGCATCCGGCTACAAAGCTGGATCGCGAGTGGATAGACTACCGCGGCATGGTCGCGCATGAAGAGATGCCTCTTTACATAAATGCGGCAGACTTGCTGGTGGTGCCCTACAGGTTGTCCGAGTTCATGGATATGGGAGCGTCCTGCAAGATCGCCGAATACCTGATGTGCCAGAAGCCGCTGGTGAGCACGACCACCCCCAACCTGACCGCAAACTTCCCGCTCCAGGCGACGGAGTTGGGGGACTCGTTGTGCAGGCCGAGTGATCCGCGCGATCTGGCCAGGGCGATCGATTTCCAACTCCGCCGCAGGGTAGTCGCGTCAAGCCCGGCCGGGTTCACCTGGCCGGAAATCGCAATTCAGGCGCTCGCCGGCATAACGCGAAATGCCAAGGATGAATCCCGTGTCGGATAGAGCCCATATCGTGTGTGTCATCGGAACGCGGCCGGAAGCCATCAAGATGGCCCCAGTGATCAAGGCGCTGCGCAAGTCCGACTGGGCGCAGTGTTCCGTGGTAGCCACCGCACAGCATCGCGGCTTGCTGGATCAGACGCTGGCGCAATTCGAGATCGTTCCCGATATCGACCTCGACCTGATGACTGAAGGCCAGTCCATGGTGGAACTGACCAGCAGATTGCTGCCGACCCTGGCGGCGGCGATCGAGCGATTGGGGGCAAGGGCCGTGCTCGCGCAGGGCGATACGGCTTCAGTCTTCGCTGCTGCCTTGGTCGCGTTCTACGCGAAGCTTCCATTCGGCCACGTCGAAGCCGGACTGCGCACCAACGATCTCGCCCAGCCGTTCCCCGAGGAAGGATTCAGGCAGATGGTGGCGCGCGTGAGCCGTTGGCACTTCGCGCCAACCGAGAGTGCGGCGGCAAACCTTCGGCGCGAAGGGTTCGCCGAGGCAGCCATCCATGTGACCGGAAATACGGGCATCGATTCATTGATGGAGGTCGCAGCCAGAACCCGCGCGCCGGGCAATTGCGAGTGACGGGCAGGGACGCCGGCTGATCCTGCTGACGGCGCATCGGCGCGAGAGCTTTGGCAGGCCCATGGCAAATCTTCTCCGCCGTTCGCCACGTGGCGGACAGGTATCCCGATGTCGATGTGCTTTATCCGGTTCATCCCAATCCCAACGTCAAGTCGATGGCGATGGACATGCTCGGCAGCCATCCGCGGATCGAGCTGTGCGAACCGATGGACTATCCGGAGTTCGTACAGGCCATGGCGCGGAGCTATCTGATCCTGACCGATAGCGGTGGCATACAGGAGGAGGCGCCAGCGCTGGGCAAACCGGTGCTCGTGCTTCGGGAGCAGACCGAACGACCCGAGGCGGTGGCCTTTGGGGTGGCCAGGCTTGTTGGAACAGACAGCAGGCGAATCTACGAGGAGACGACTCGACTGCTGGTGGATATTGAGCACTATCGCAGTATGGCTGTTGGAAGTTCGCCCTACGGTGATGGGAAGGCAGCGCCAAGAATCGTCGAAATATCGCGTCGAGAAATGGATCGTTGATCGTGTGGCCGTGGATGACGGTCACCCTCTCCGTGTGATCTTCGCCCGCAGCTGACGGTATAACGGGTACACCGCCCACCATGCGTCATATAGCAGCTCGACTTGCGGCGTCTCCAATTTTCTGTGAGCCCGCTCCTCTTCGGCGAGCCGAGCTTTTAGATTTGTCCAGTCGAGCTGGCTGCTAATCCCAGAATCCCGCATAACCGCAACTACGGGATCCAAATGGCACTTGAAATTGGCGCCCAAGCGATAGGCTCGCAGGAAGAACTCATAGTCCATCGCTATCTTGAACGAGTCGTCATAGGCTCCGATTCGCTCAAAAAGAGACCTTCGAATGAAAGTTCCTTGATGATTCAGGCCTGTTTTGAAGTTCAGCCAATAGTTGGCGCCCCTTGGCCTCATCTTGACCATCGAGGCGCTGTTGCCGAACAGAACCGGAAATCCGCAAATGTCCAGAGCGGGATCGAATCTGGGCAGGCCGCAATGGCCAGGACGGATGGATCCAGGAGGTAGTCGTCACTTTGAAGGAAGAGCAGCCACTCACCCCTTGAGATGGCAACTCCCTTATTCATCGCGTCGGCGATTCCGGAGTCCGGCTCTGATCTCCAGCGATCGCGGGGAAGCAGTCGCCCTAGAATGTCGGGCGTCCCGTCAGTGGAGCCCCCGTCCACGACAACGTGCTCGCAATCGACGCCACGCTGGCAAGCGACGGACGCGAGTGTCTGCTCGATATGCCGGGAGCTGTTGAATGAAGCCGCGTGATCACCGAGATTACTGGAGAAGCCACTGCGAGTCCTACTCCGTTCCATGTAGTACTGATCGAGCCGGCCAGAGCTCAATTTTTGCACTCGAATAAGATTTCCGCGAAAGGCGGCCTTGGCCGCAAGCAGCAGGCGGGAGAAAGGTGCCTTGATCTTTCCGACCAGTCCAGTAGGTCCCCGAAGATACTCTGCACGTCCGAGGGTCTCTCCCAATGCAGCGACATATGCTTCGGCTTCGGCAGCGCTGCTATGTAGGGTCGGTACAACCCGTTCTCCAAGGCCGGAAACAAGCGCACTTCATATTCGTCGAGATGAGTATCGAACAACAGGCGCTGGATCTGCCTTAGCCCCTGAAAGTGGTAGAAATAAGTGCCCCCCCATCGACAGTGAGAGCCTTTCCGTCCGCCAGAACATGGTTTGCAACATTCCAAGGCCCAAGGTTTGCGCCCACGTGCCGGATCGAGTGAACCGCTGAAAATAGAGACTCGAACTGGTCGAGATACTTCTGGTCGGCAAATCGGTCAGCCTCCACTCGATCGAAGCACCACTTAATACACCGCTCTCGCCACCAATCGAGACAGTCAAGGGCCGGCTTGCTTCTTCGAAACGTCAGCCAGCCTACATTGTAGCGACCGTAACGTTCCAACTTCACTGCGGCATTGGCGGGGAAGCGATGTGGAATAATCGCAATCGAGGAAGCTGCTGTCTCGGCAAAGACTGGCTCCGGACTAGAGAAGAAGTACAGATCCGAATCCAGGTAGGTTATCTCATCGACTTCCGCGTGCTCTGCAAGTATGTACCTTGGCAGGCATGGCGAGCAGGTGGAAGTAGTATTCCCACTAGAGATCTGGTTGCCCGTGTGGCCGCCAGCTGTGGGTCCCACGCCGTTAAGCACCGCAAGCGGAATGACGCGAATGCCGGGGATCGCTGCTTGCCGAAGCAGGTGCTCGCATTCCTTGCTGAGGCACAAGACCCAAAGGGTGTGTCCAGGCGAGTGGCTTACCAAGGAGGCATGCAGCGCAAGGCCCCGAGCCAGGTATCGGTGATCGAAGTATGTACAGAATTGCCGGCCGCTCATGCGAGGCCCGGCCGCCAATTGTTTAGCGCTGTTGCCACCCGAACCGCGGCCTCATCAGGAAGCTGAGGGAACATTGGCAAACTGATGACCTCGCGCGACCATCGCTCAGTCACCGGAAGCCCAGCGGCAGCGAAGTCCGGAGGTTTAGCGTAAGCGGGCTGGAGGTGGACGGCATCTGGAGATTGGCGCTGATGCCGACCCCTCTGCGAACGCTGAACTCTCCCGAACGTTTTCCGTTTCGCACCGGACGACGTACTGATGGAATACGTGGTTGCGCCGAGTCATTCAACGGTGGGAGCGTGATGGCATCATTGCCGACCGGCAGCCGGCGATAGAGGGCCGGCATTTCCCGCAACGCGATGACGTTGTCAGCCGTCGAGTCAGGCAGCTTGACGACGCAGGATAGCTGCCTGCAGCTCGTCGAGGCGGCGAGTTACTGCCGGGCTCGATTCGCTTACATACCGCTCCCGCCATCCGTACTCCCGCATGCGCCGCAGCCGCCCGGCCAGCCGCGGATCCGATGTGACCACCGCGCCGCCGTCGCCGAGCGCGCCGAGGTTCTTTGTCGGGTAGAAGCTGAATGCCGCCAGCGTCACCGAACGGTCCCAGCCCGTTGCGCCGCAGTGACGGCCGGCCGTGGGCCTGCGCGCAGTCCTCGACGACCGCGCAGGCCGTGCCGCTTCAGCAATGGAGCAGGATCGCGCATGTCGGCCGGGCTGGCCGTAGAGATGCACCGGGATGACGCACCTGCCCGGTACCGCGCGCGGTCCTGCGGCAGGCTCTTCGAGACTATCTCGGGGTCGCATCGTGTAGGTGACGCGGGTCGATGTCGACGAGGACAGGCGTGCGCGCCCGGCGCGCTCGATCGCGGCAACGGTCGCGACGGCGGTGTGCGAGACCGGTGAACACCGGCGTCGCCCGGACCCACGCCGCACGCGCCGCAGGGCCAGCGTCGATCGCGTCGGTGCCGTTCGCGACGCCGACCGCATGACTGCACGCCGATGACATGCGGCGAACTCGGTCTCGAAGGCCTCCACCTCGCGCCCAGGATGTAGCAGCCGCTATGCAGGGACCCGCGCGACCGCATCATCGATCTCGGCCCGGTGGGCGCGGTACTCGCTGCCGGGTCTGCACTGCGGGATCGAGCCGGCAGCGGTCTTCAGTAGATATGCTGGCAGGTGCTCGCGGTAGTACTCGAGCGTCCGAGCCAGGCCCTCGTCGCAGCCCGACACGCGGCTGCCAGCCCAGCTCGGCCTCGATGCAGGCGGTCGTCGCCGTAGTAGTCGCCGATGTCGATGCGCTTGCGGTCGGCGGGGAACGGGACCAGCTCGTAATCGCCGCCGCCCGTGCATGCGCGACCAGCAGCGTCGGCCAGGTCCTTGAGGCTGACGACCGCTCGCGACCGCCGAGGTTGTAGACCTGGCCGTCGGCTCGTCGGCGTCGCGCGCGGCCAGCAGGAGCGCCTCCACGGCGTCGTCCACGTAGGTGAAGTCGCGCAGCTGCTGCGCCGTCCCGAAGACCTCGAAGGGCTGCCCCTCGAGGAGCAGCCGGATCCAGATGCCGAGGAAGGTCTGGCGGGCGTCCTTGACGCGCATGCGCGGGCCGTAGGTGTTCGTCAGGCGCAGCGCGCAGGCGCGGATGCCGTACACGTTGTTGTAGAGGATGTGGTACCACTCGCCGGCCATCTTGTTGATGCCGTTCACGTCCACCGGGCGCAGCAGGTGCTTCTCGTCCACCGGGAGGTACTCGGGCCTGCCGTAGATCTGCCGGGTGCTGGCGAACACGATCCTGATCGCCGGGGTTGTGCTGCCGGCAGGCCTCGAGGATGGAGAGCTGGGCGCGGCAGTTGATGTCGAGATCGGTGTACGGGTCCCTCATCGAGTCGAGGTGGCTGGTCTGGCCGGCCAGGTTGAACAGGAAATCCTGTCCGGTAATCAGATGACGGAAGTCATGCCGGTCGCGGACGTCCGAAATATTCACGCGCAATCGGTCGCGGATATCCGCAATGTTGTTCAAATTCTGCTGTATTCCGGCACCATGCTGTCCACGAGAGTGACATCCGCGCCAAGAGCCAACAGGCGGCGTGCAAGGTTCGATCCTATGAAGCCCATGCGCACCGGTAATAAGTGCTTTCTTCCCAGCCCAGCCATTGCTTGCCTTCGTGTCCATTAATCTCGGGTCCGTTTCTCAGAATGGGGAAGTCGCTGGAACTGCCGATGAATCGCGCCCAAGCGCATTATCGCACTTTAGGCGAAGCAAAATCCCGCGGTAAGGCCGAGTCAAAGGACCAAGAACGACGGGCCCCTCAGCCACTTCAAATTCCTGCTGGATCGAGTATCGCTGTCCGAGCAGGGAATGGATTGCCGACTCTGCCAGCAGCCAAATTGGATATGTTGCTTTGTAGATCGAGCGTGGCGTGTGTTGGATGAGCAGGTAGGTACGGTCATCTGGAGACATCGGTGTCCTATCGATGAGAATCCAGCGGGGCGAGAGCGCCATCAGGTTCTGAAGGGTTCCAAGCGGATCCTGTAGATAAGGGAGGACGCCTGAGAGTATTAGCAAGTCGACTGGCTCATCACCTGCGGCCGCCATCGGATCGATAGCGAATTCAAGCGGGGGGCGGTGAAATTCCGCATTTCCCAGTGCAACGAAATGAGCCTGCTCGCAGACGATCCAGCGTGCTATTGGAGTGGAGTCAAGAAATGGACGCGCCCGGAAAAACAGGCTGCCGAGCGAGCCACCGAAGTCGACGATGTTCAGGCCTCGGTTGGCCCGCCCTGCGGCCGAGGCGGCAAGCGCAAGAAGCAGCTGCTTGAGCTGAGGCCTCCTTGATCTGACCGAATCCTGCTCGTAGGCGAATTCACCCTTTACTACTTTGAGGCTTGTCCCCCTGACGCGCTCCAGGATTCCGCGCTGTCGTAGCCGGATGTGCGTTCCAGCGCCTCGGCCCATGACGAATAGGGGCCGGAAGTACGGCATTCCAAAGCCGAGAAGCCGGCTGAGGGACTGACGAATTGGCTTTGGAATTATCAAACGTGCCATTGATTTCATCATTGCCAGCCACCAGCCTGGAGTAGCGCATGATTGCCCTGGCACAAAGAACGAATGCTCATTCTTTCAGGCCTCCCGGCCGCAATTGCCCCGGTTCCGAATTTCGGAGCAATCTCCTGGGCAAGCAGGCGGAGCGGAAGCGCTTCATGCCAACAACCAGAGAAGCGAAGCGAGTTCGCTTATCGAAGCCATCCATGAAAAGGGCAGTCAGGCTCGCTGCGTGGTCAGAATGAACGGGCGGGATTGGGTCGAACCGAGGACTCGGCCCAGAAGGTGGGGCCCAGCAGTGAAGCGGCTCGAGCTAAGAGAGTGGGTTCCAGAGCCATCATTGCCGATGTTGGTCACAAGCGACTTGCCTGGGTGCAAGGTAAGTCGCCCGGCAAGGAACAGGCTCGCATGCCAGAGAATCGCCCATGACTGGTTTCTGCCCACGGCCCTCTCGCATAGCATCGAGAGCGACGTCGCCCCATGGATTTGCATGAAAGAGCCGAAGAGTTGCCTATCCCTCATCTCGGCAAGCAACTCCCATGGATCGTGTCGAAACAGCCTCCAGCTCTCACGCCGTGTCGCCCATCCCCAGCAGTCCCCGCCGCGAAGAAAGTACAATTCGGGGAGGTTCGGAATAGGTAGGGCGTAGCCGTGTATGCAACCCACACTCGATTCGTTCCGATAAGCCTCGAGCGCCCATGCCATGTAGTCGAGAAACGACTTGGCAACCACGAGGTCGACCTTCGACGACAATGACGCTGTACTCTTTTTCCAATGACGTCGTAACGCCCTCGGTAATTGAGCGGTAGAGTCCCTTGTTGGCTCGAGCGCAGGAAACGGTGACCGACTGGAATCCGATCGCGCTCCGGGCGACGGCTTCGACTTGGCCGCACAGCTCCGCCTCGGCCTCGAAGCGTGGACCATCGACGAAGACCATGAGCCTGCTTTCCGAGGCCCCGGTGCATTCAGCCAGTGCGGCAAGTGCAGCTCGGGTGTGCTCAGGGCGGTTGAAGGCAAAAAGGAGGATGGGTGGTCGACTAATCGTAGCGCTCCAGCAGAGTTTGGATGGAATTCGAGCCAGGATGTTGGTTGGTCAGCCAAAGCACGTACTGCCCGCCCGACCAGTTGCCCGGATATGCGGTCACTTTCAAACAAGGCCGTCGCCTTGGCAAGCATGAACTGGGCCGGGCGCAGGCGCGGCGACGGCTGCCTGGCGACCCTCCTGCCCGCGAAATGGGAGTCCTGGATCGGTCTGGACAGGGGAAACCGGCATTACATGAGGCCAAACTGGGGTGCTGGCCACAGTATTCCAGGAACCGACGGGTTCCCTTAGCCGGTAGTCCGGCACGGTAGCCAAGCGAGATTTGCTAACATCTCCCCCTCGCCACAGCTGAACTTGGGCAGAGACTCGCTTTTGTTCTTGCGGACTAGAACTGGATCGAGGCGATGCTGGAAATTCCATTTGGAAGCTGAATGAACGATCAAGATGTGCTGGTTATCGAGGCCGGCCGCGCAGAGCGGCACTACTGGCGGGATGTCTGGCGGTATCGCGAGTTGTTCTACTTCCTGGCCGGCGGGACACTCCTGCTCTGCTACAAGCAGACGGTCATTGGGCTCGCGTGGGCGATTGATCAGGCCATTGCTCACGATGATTGTGCTCGTTGTTCGTATTTGGGAAGTTGGCAAAACTCCCATCGCGGCGATGCTCCTTATCCGATCCTCGTGCTTTCAGCTGTTGCTTCCGTGGCAATTTTTCTCCCAATGCGCTCTCGCGGAGGCTGGCAACAGCCTGGTCAGCAACGCCAACATGATCTCCAAGGTCTATTTCCCCCGCTTGGTGGTCCCGACGAGCGCGGTAGATCGTCAGCTTCGTCGATTTTCTGATTTCCGGCCTGATCCTGGTGGGGCTCATGCTCTGGTATGGGTTCCGCGCCAAGCTGGAAGATCCTCACGCTGCCGCTTTTTGTCCTGTTGGCCTTCTCAGCTGCGATGGGGGCAGGGCTCTGGGCCGCGGCACTTAATGTCAAGTACAGGGATTTTCGCTATCTGATTCCCTTCGTGGTGCAGATAGGCATCTACATTTCGCCGGTTGGCTTTCTCAGTAGCGCCATCGTCCCGGAGCAGCTGGCGATTGATTTATTCCGTCAACCCACTTGTTGGAGTGATAGACGGATTCCGCTGGGCTATCCTGGCGGAAATTCGCAGATCTATTGGCCGGGATTCTCGCTCTCGGTCTTTCTTGTACTTTCGATGCTGGTCACGGGCGTGGTGTACTTTGGTAAACAGAAAAAACATTTGCGGACGTCATCTGATGTCAACAGCCATATCCGTCGACAGACTCTCGAAGAAATACATCATCAGCCACGAGAAGCAGGAGCGTTATACCGCGCTGCGGGATGTTATCGCCAATGGCGGTCGGCGAATATTTGATCGGGTGGTTCACCCTTTCTCTCGGCAAGAAGGTGTGTCGAGGAACGAAGAATTCTGGGCGCTCAATGACGTCAGCTTCGATATCCAGCAAGGAGACAGGGTCGGAATAATCGGTCGAAATGGCGCGGGAAAGTCCACCCTTTTGAAAATACTGAGTCGCGTAACCGAGCCTACATCCGGCAAGCTCTCAATCAGGGGCCGGGTGGCGAGCCTCCTGGAAGTAGGCACCGGCTTTCATCCCGAGCTTACCGGCCGGGAGAACGTCTTCCTTAATGGCGCGCATCCTGGGCATGCGCCGGGCCGAGATCCACGCAGGTTCGATGAGATCGTCGCCTTCGCCGGAGTTGAAGACGCTCGACACGCCGGTGAAAGATACTCGTCCGGGACTACACGTCCGGCTGGCCTTCGCAGTGGCGGCCCGATCCGTGAGCCAGAGATCCTGATCGTGGACGAGGTGCTGGCGGTGGGCGACGCTGCATTTCAGAGAAACTCCCTTGGCAAATGGAAGAGGTCGGCAAAGAAGGCAGGACCGGATTGTTTGTCAGTCACAATATGGCAATGGTCTCAAACCTTTGTCAGAAAGGCATCCTGCTCGAAGGCGGAAGAATGACTGTCCATGGCGAAGTATCAAAGGTGATCCACCACTATTATCAGACTTGAGCAAGAATGGCCTGCTGGCCACTCGCCAGATCGGCAGCGATGTTGTCGACCTAATTGGTGTCGAGCTGTCTGGCCTGGGCCAGATGACAACAACGATCCACGATGAAATCATGGTGAGCATGAGATATAGAATCAAGAAGCGCGTCGACGCCCGTTGCGTCCCCAATTTCCATTTCTTCGCACCTGACGGCAGTTATGTTTTCGTCTCGAGCCCTGACCACGTCTCAAAATTGGAGCCCGGCGTCTATCAGGCTGAATGCAGAATTCCCGGCGGGCTCCTGAATGAGGGCGCCGATCTTCGTGGGGGTGGCGGTTACCACCCACTCTGACTTGGGGAGCTTTCGAGGTTGATTTTTTCGAGCGTAATGCCGTTACGTTCAACGTCCTGGTGAATTCGATGGATGAAGGATCGAACCGGTACGGGTATGCCGGTCCGATGCCGGGCATCGTGCGGCCAAGGCTTGCATGGAAGGTGTCCGGATGCGAGGGGTGAATCAGGGATTCGATGGTGGCTGGGGCAGCGCCAGCAGGTGGCATAAGTTTACTGACAGAGATGTTCGTCTCGGCCAGCGCCTAGCAACGGTTACCTGATGCTTGATTCCTCCCTCGCATCGTCGAAGCTTATCACCATCGGAGTTCCGGTTTTCAATGGTGGGGAGTTTATTGGCCGGGCCCTGGAATCCATTCGTTTGCAGACGCACGAGAATTTCAAGGTTTTGATATCCGACAATGCCTCGGAGGATGCCACGCAAGGGATTTGCGAGGCGATGGCGAGAAGCGACATTCGCTTTGAATACCTCAGGCAGGAGCGAAACATCGGCGCCATGGCTAATTTCATGTTTTTGATTGACCGGGCTGAAACGGAGCATTTTGTATATTTGGCTGCGGACGACTATTGGGAGCCGGAGTTCCTGAAGGAGAACATCGCGTGCTTGCTCGAGGGGCCGAAGGCGGTAGCGTCGATCTCAATGGTTGATTTCGTCACTTCCGGCGTATTCAGCCACGCCTCTCATGGCGACAGGTCAATAGAAGGCACCGTCACCGAACGACTGCGCCAGTATCTCCGGAGGCCAACGGATAATTCCAGCTTCTACGCCTTGTTCAAACAGCGGCGCTGCGCGAAGCCTGCGGCTACGCGCTTCGTCTCGACGCCGCTCCAGATTGGTACGTGATGGCATTGACGCTGGTTAACGGGAGCCATTCCCGCCACGATCGAGTTCTTATGCATCGGGAGGCAGCGAGAGGCGACAAATACGCATCCGC
>CAVSCB010000002.1:0-61988 GCA_963726305.1 uncultured Gammaproteobacteria bacterium | reverse complement strand
ATTGCGCGAGCTGATGCGCAAGGAAATGCCAAAGCTGGCACGAGCCGAGGTCGGTTTCCAGAACGACGGCAACAACGGCGGGGGTGGCGACGAACTGACGGTCTACCTCAACGGCGATTCCAGCGACGCGCTGGTGACGCTGGGCGAGGGCGATGCTGCCCCTGCTTTCGAAGCGGCCGGAGTTGCGCGACGTGCGCGTGGATTCGGGCGACGAGAATACCGAGGTCCAGGTGACGGTCAATCGCGATCGCGCGGCGGCCTACGGCTTCAACGCCCAGGAGGTCGCCCAGTACATCGGCATCGCCCTGCGCGGGGCGCCGCTGCGGGAATTCCGCACGACGATGGCGAGGTGCCGGTGTCGGTCGGTTCGCGGGGGCGGAGAAGTTTCGGCGTCGAGGACATGTCCGACCTGAGCCTGCGGCGCGCCGATGGCAGCACGGTGCCGCTGCTGTCACATGGTCGACGTCAAGCTGCGCCGCGGCGCTTCGCAGATTTCCCGCCAGAACCGCAGCACCGCCCTAGGCCATCGCCGCCGGCCTGGCTCCCGGCAAGACCAAGGACGAGGCGCGCAAGGCGGTCGAGGAAGTCATGCGCGCAGCGCAGCGGATGCCGACCGGCTATGGCATGGAGCTTGGGCCGAACTTCGACCAGGACGAGCAGGCGGGGAAGCAGATGGCTTTCAACATGCATGGTCGCGCTCTTCATGATCTTCGTCGTGATGGCGGCGCTGTTCGAGTCGTTGCTGTTCCCGCTGGCGATCCTGACCAGCGTCGTTTTTTCCTTCCTCGGCGTGTTCTGGCTGTTCGCGCTGACCGGCACCGCCTTCTGATCATGGCTTCGATCGGCATGCTGGTGCTGATGGGCGTGGTGGTGAACAACGGCATCGTCATGGTCGAGCACATCAACGACCGCGTCGCGAGGGCATGGCCGTACCGAGGCGCTGGTCGCGGGCAGCCGCGAACGCCTGCGACCGATCCTGATGACCATGGCCACGGCGATCCTGGGCATGCTGCCCCTGTGCATCGCCACCACCACCGTTGCGGCGATGGCCCGCCGTACTACCCGATGGCGCGCGCGGTCGTCGGCGGCCTGGCGTTCTCGACCGTGGTCAGCCTGCTGTTCCTGCCGACCATCTACGCGATGCTCGATGACCTGGCGCCAATACGAGCCGCGATCATTCGCGCGCGCGCGCGAAAGTGCCGCAGGGCCGCGCGCAGCCGGCGGAGTCCGAGGGCTGCATCCGGCGGCGCGCCGGAGGCCGCCGGTCGCCGCGATCAACCCAGCTTGTGGATCAGGTTGGCGCCTGCGACCCACACCGCGATCGACGTGCCGGCATTGGCCAGCAAGAAATTGACGAAGACCCGGGCAAACCGGTTGCGCCACCAGCCGCGCGATCGAGCTGGTGTCGACGCGCAGGTTGAGCATGTCCTGGTAGGTCGGCTTGCGCAGCCAGGCTTCGACGAAGGCGCTGACCATTCCCGAGCTCAGCGCCGGGATCAGCGGCGTGACTGGCGAGGCCACGGCGGCGGCGAGAATGGACAGCGGATGCGCCGCCCGCCGAGGGCACAGCCGATGGCGCCGCCGATGCCGGTGATGAGGCACCAGTCAGCACCAGCTTCGCGCCCAGGTCGAAGCCGCCATGCGTAGAAACCCCAGCCGAAGCGGCCAGCAGCAGGCTAGCGAAGGCGAGCGTGAACCAGGGAATCTTGCTGCCCTCGGGCACCACGTCCAGCGCGGCCGTCACTTGCGCCGGATCGCCGCTGGCCTTCGGCCAGTGCCGCGCGCCAATCCCTTCAGGTGGCCGGCGCCGACCACGGCGAGCACTTCCCGCTGGACTCCCGGCCTGGTGCACTCGCGCAGCCTGGCCGCCATGTAGCGGTCGCGCTCGGCGATCACCGCCTCGAACAGTTGTGGCGTCTCGGCGGCGAATTCGCCGAAGGTCGACTCCGAGCACGTCGCCTTCCTTGAGCCTCTCGATGTCCGCTTCATTGACTTCCTCGTCGATGAAAAGACTGCCGGCCAAGCCGCGCCATCAGCTTGCTCCGACCCCAGAAACCCAGGCCGGACCAGGCGCGCTTGAGGGTGGTGCCGACGTCGCGATCGATCAGGTACAGCGGCAGGTCGCGCTCGGCGGCCGCTCGACTGCGGCGGCCCTCAGTTCGGCGCCGGGCTCGACGCCGAGTTGCTCGGCAAGCCGGCGCTGGTAGGCGGCCAGCGCCAGGTTGGCGGCCACCAGGCCGATCTCTCCTTCGCGCAATGATCTGGAACAGATCCAGCTTGGCCATCGCGCCCGGATCGGTCAGCGCACGGTGCCGCTGGACATCGAGTTCGACCGCGACCGCTCGTAGCGGCCGCTGGCGATCGCCTGCCTGCACCGCGTCGACGCTGGCCTGGGAAACGTGCGCCGTGCCGAGCAGCGTGAAGCGCACGCCATCTCGTTCGATCGACGGCATGGGGTTGGTCGTATCATGGCGCCATCAGCTGCGGTCATTGACTATCGGGCATCCGCAAGGCGGTTGCGGCCGGCGCATGGCTCAGTCGCGGTAGCGCTTGAGCAGGTCCTCGTAGGCGTCGATGCGGCGGTCGCGCAGGAATGGCCAGATGCGCCGCACCTGTTCGCTGCGCGCCAGGTCGATCTCGGCCAGCAGCAATTGCGGCTCGTCCTGGCCGGCCTCGGCGAGGAACTCGCCCTGCGGGCCGAGCGACATGGAACTGGCCCCAGAAACTGGATGCCCGGCCGCTGCCGCAGGGCGAGGCTTCGTGAGCCGATCCGGTTGCAGCGCCAGCACCGGCAGGCCGTTGGCGACCGCGTGACCGCGCTGGACCGAGAGCCAGGCGTCGCGCTGGCGCGCTTTCTCGTCCAGCGAGTCATCCGGGTCCCAGCCGATCGCGGTGGGGTAGAGCAGCAGCTCGGCGCCGGCCAGGGCCATCAGGCGCGCGGCTTCCGGATACCACTGGTCCCAGCACACCAGCACGCCGAGGCGGCCGACGCGGTCTCGATCGGATTGAATCCGAGGTCGCCTGGCGTGAAATAGAACTTCTCGAGGAAGCCCGGATCGTCGGGGATGTGCATCTTGCGGTACTTGCCGACCAGGCTGCCGTCGGCGTCGAAGACCACCGCGGTGTTGTGGTACAGCCCGGCGGCGCGGCGCTCGAACAGCGATCCGACGATGCACCACGCCGTGCAGTTTCGCCAGCGCGGCCCAGCCGCTCGGTGCTCGGGCCGGGAATGGTTTCGGCGTGATCGAACTCGTCGACGCTCTCGTGCTGGCAGAAGTAGGGGCCGTTGTGCAGTTCCTGCAGCAGCACCAGCCTTGCGCCCCGCGACGCGGCCTCGCGCGACGCGCTGCTCGATCACCGCGAGGTTGGCCTCGACGCTGCCGTGGTTTCGTTCCTGCACCAGCGCGACGGTCAAGAGCTTCGCGTTCATGCGAGCACTCCTTCGGGGAGCTGCATGGTCAGGCAATGCAGGCTGCCGTTCTGCCAGATCAGGGGGCGGCAGGGTACCGGCACGATTGCCCGGCCCGGGAATGCCGCGGCCAGCACGGCCGGCGGCCGCGGCATCGGCGACATCACCGTAGGCCGGCATCAGCACGGCGCCGTTGACGATCAGGAAATTTGCATAGGACGCCGCCAGCCGGCGGCCGTCATCGAGGATCGGCTGCGGCCAGGGCAGTTCGAACAGCCGGTAGGGCCCGCCATCGACGCGCCGGAATGCCGCAAGTTCGGCGGCCATCGCCCGCAGTTCAGGAAGTGGGAATCGCCCGGATCCTGGCAGCCCTGGTAGACGATGGCGTCGCGGCGCGCGAAGCGGGCGAGGGTGTCGATATGGGCGTCGGTATCGTCGCCTTCCAGGTAGCCGTGATCGAGCCACAGGACCCGGTGCTGATGCAGCCAGGTCCTGCAGGTGCGCGGTGATCTCGCTCGCGATCAGTCCGGGATGGCGCTCGTGCAGGCAGTGCCAGGTCGACAGCAGGGTGCCCATGCCGTCGGTCTCGATCGCCGCCGCCTTCGAGCGCGAAATCGATGCGTTCGGCGCCGGCATTCTGGAACAGCGCCGCGCTCGGCCGAGGGTCTCGACGATCCGGTCGTCGAGCCCGGCGTCGAACTTTCCGCCCCAGGCGGTGAAGCGGAAATCCAGCAGCCGGAAGGCCGCGCCGTCGCGCAAGGTGATCGGCCCGGAATCGCGCAGCCAGGTATCGTCGTAGGGCAGTGCATTCGAAGCGCAACCTGTCCGGATCGGCGGCCGAGCCGCCAGCAAGGCGCGCGCGCCTGGATCTCGCATGTCGCCATCGGCGACGCAGATGACCGCCTGCTCGAAGCGGGTGATCGCCGCGACCAGGGCGACGTAGGTGGCCTCGACCGATTCGAGTCGATCGGACCAGTCGGTGCCGGCGTGCGGCCAGGCGATCAGGATCGCGGACTGGGGTTCCCACTCCGCGGGGAAACGCAGGAGCTTGCTCATCAGTTCTTGACGGGCGCCGGTCCGATTTCGAGCGCGCTGGCCTTGTTCAGGACCGCGTTGACGACGTGGGTGTTCTCGAAATAGACGGTGAACTGCTCGTACTGCCAGCGGGTGATGGGCGGCGTGTCGCTGCTCCCGCCGCCGACGGCGGCGAATTTCTGCTGCGGTGCGCCGAACTGCGCTTCGACCTGCGCCATCGAGGCTGCCGCGCTTGGGCAGGTTGACGCCTGCCTCGGCCTGGACGCGCTGGATCAGCAGCGTATCGGCAAGGCAGGGCAGGGCCATGCAATACGCCCAGGATCAGGAGCAGGGACAGGGTAATGCGCTTCATGGGCTTCTCCGCGGGGGGCAAAACGGCCGTTGGCCGTTCGAAACCGTGATTCTGTCAAATCCGTCCGGCCTTGACCAACGCAAGCCCGTCGGGGTTGGCGTCGGGTTCAGAAAAAGGAAACGCCGGCATGAGCCGGCGTTTTCCCTCATCCCGACAAGGTGGCTGCGCTTAGCGCTGGCGAGCCTTGAAACGCGGGTTGGACTTGCAGATCACGAAGACCTTGCCACGACGGCGCACGACCTTGCAGTCGCGGTGACGGGTCTTGGCCGACTTCAGGGAGTTGAGGACTTTCATGGGAATTCCTGGGAACGGACGAACAAAGAAGCGGAAGTATAATCGGTGCCAAGAGCCTTTGCAATACAAGCACTTGGTCTAGCGCAGGTAGGCCTGGCTGAGGGTGTTCAGGTGCACCCGCTCCTCGTCGCGCATGAACGGCGACACCAGCATCATCACCTGGACGATGCCCAGGCGGATGGCTTCCTGCTCGTCCTTGTCGCCGCGGACGCTGGAATAGTTCAGCCAGAAGGTCGCCAGCACCAGGATGTTGGTGGCCGTGCCCTCGATTTCCGCCGCCGAGGCGCGCATGACCCCGGCCTGGACCAGCCCGCGCATGACCGAGGTGGCATTCGCCGCCGCCCGCTTCAGGATCCGCGCGAAGCGCATCCGCAGCTGCCGGTTGCGGCTCAGGATGTCGACCAGGTCGCGATACAGGAAGCGGTACTCCCAGATGCATTCGAACACCAGGTGCAGCTGCAGCCAGATGTCCTCGAGGTTGGGCAGCCGGCCTTCGGGCGCGACCAGGGCCGAATCCATGCGCTCTTCGTAGCGCTGGAACAGGTGCTCGATGATGTCGTCCTTGTTGCGGAAGTGGTAGTACAGGTTGCCCGGGCTGATCTCCAGCTCGTCGGCGATGTGGTTGGTGGTGACGTTCGGCTCGCCCTGTTCGTTGAACAGGGCCAGGCGACGCGTCGAGGATGCGCTGCCGGGTCTGCCTCGCCATCGGACCTCAGCCGACCAGCTTCTTGACCAGGTCCACGTACTTCTTCATCGCCTGCTCCTGCGCTGGTGCCCTGGAGTTTTTCCCAGGCCTCGTACTTGGCGCGACCCGACGAAGTCGAAAAAGCCGGGCTTCGGGCCCTTTCACGTCGCCTTCGGAGCCCTGCTTGTAGAGCGCATACAGACGCAGCATGGTGTCGTTGTCGGGCCGCTCGGTCAGGCTCTTGACGTCGGTGGCGGCCTTTTCGAACTGCTTCTTGAGGTCGGCCATGGCGGCGTCTCGGGGCGATTGGGAAGGCTTTTGATAGCACGGCCCTCAGTAGTGGTCAACGCGAAGCAAACGGGATTTGAAAGCGACGGTCCGGGTCTGGCAAGTTAGGCGCTTCGGGCCGGACTTGCCGGCCTTCGTTTCGGAGTGGGGAAGCATGAGCTATTTCGTTACCGGCGCCACCGGATTCCTTGGCCGTTTCCTGGTCAGCAAATTGCTCAAGCGCAAGGGAACGATCCATGTGCTGTTGCGCAAGGGATCGGAAAAGAAGCTCGACGCCATCGCGAGAAGATGGGCTGGGACCGCAAGCGCGTGATCGCCGGTGCACGGCGACCTGGCCAAGCCGAAGCTCGGCTTGACCGCGGCGCAGATCAAGGCGCTGTCGGGCAAGGTCACAGCACTTCTTCCACCTGGCCGCCATCTACGACCTGTCGGCCGACGCCGAGTCCCAGAAGGTCGCCAACGTGGAAGGCACCCGCCACGCGATCGAACTGGCCACGGCGATCAAGGCCGGCTGTTTCCACCACACCAGCTCGATCGCCGCGGCCGGCCTGTACCCGGGCGTGTTCCGCGAGGACATGTTCGACGAGGCCGAGGGCCTGGACGATCCGTACTTCCGGACCAAGCACGATTCGGAAGGCCTGGTGCGCAACGAGTGCAGGATCCCCTTCGCATCTATCGCCCGGGCGACGGTGGTCGGCCACTCGCAGACCGGCGAGATCGACAAGATCGACGGCCCGTACTACCTGTTCACCCTGATCAAGAAGATGCGCCAGACCTTGCCGCAGTGGATGCCGACGCTGGGCGTCGAAGGCGGCCGGATCAATGTCGTGCCGGTGGATTTCGTGGTCGACGCCATGGACCACATCGCCCACAAGCGCGGGCTCGATGGCCATTGCTTCCACCTGGTCGACCCCAATCCGCTGCGCGTGGGCGAGATGCTGAACGTCTTCTGCCGCGCCGCCCATGCGCCGGAAATGACCATGCGCCTCGATGCCCGGATGCTCGCCGTGGTGCCTGCCTCGATCCGCAGCGCGGTGGTCAACCTGCCGCCGGTCAAGCGCTTCACCGGCATCCTGCTCAAGGACCTGCGAATTCCGCCGCAGACGCTCAAGCTGCATCACCTACCCGACACGGTTCGACTGCCGCGAAACCGAGCGGGCGCTGAAGGGCACGAAGATCGCGGTCCCCGACCTCGAGAGCTACGCATGGCGCCTGTGGGACTTCTGGGAGCGTCATCTCGATCCCGACCTGTTCGTCGACCGCACCCTTGCGCGGCAAGGTCGAGAACAAGGTCGTGCTGATCACCGGTGGTTCGTCCGGTATCGGCAAGGCGTCCGCCATCAAGGTCGCGGAGGCCGGCGCCAAGGTGCTCATCGTCGCCCGCGGCGAGAAGGAATTGCACGAGACCCGCGATGAGATCATTGCCGCCGGCGGAAAATGCTGGGCCTACACCTGCGACCTGACCGAGCTTGCCTCTTGCGACGAGCTGGTGAAGAAGGTCCTGCACGACCACAAGCACGTCGATGTGCTGGTCAACAACGCCGGACGCTCGATCCGTCGTTCGGTCGCCGCAAGCTACGATCGCTTCCACGACTACGAGCGCACCATGCAGCTGAACTATTTCGGCTGCCTGCGGCTGATCATGGGCTTCCTGCCGGGAATGACCGCGCGGCACAAGGGCCACGTCATCAACATTTCCTCGATCGGCGTGCTCGCCAGTTCGCCGCGCTTTTCCGCCTACGTGGCGTCGAAGGCGGCGCTGGACGCCTTCAGCCGCTGCGCGCAAGCCGAGTTCAGCGGCAAGAACATCGCATTCACCACGGTCAACATGCCGCTGGTGAGGACGCCGATGATCGCGCCGACCAAGATGTACGACTCGATTCCCACGCTCTCGCCCGAAGAGGCCGCGGACCTGGTGGTCAAGGCGATCATCGAGCGGCCAAGCCGCGTCGCGACCCGCATGGGCATCTTCGCGGCAACGCTCAATGCGCTGGTGCCGAAGGCCTACGAAGTGATCATGAACACGGCGTTCGAGATGTTCCCGGATTCAGCCGCCGCCAAGGGCGACCGCAAGGCGATACGCAGCGAAAAGCCGACCAACGAGCAGATCGCCTTCGCCGCGGTCATGCGCGGCGTCCACTGGTAATAAAGGGACGGGCTTCAGTCGCACAAGCGCCACCGCACCGGCAGCTTGGAGCCCGCCGGGGGCTCCATCTGGATGCGGGTGTAGCGCAGCTCTTCGTATTGGGTGATCAGCCGGCACATTTCGTCGATCAGGACCTTGTCCTTGCCGTCGCTGCGGTTGAGGGTAACCAGCAACCTGCTCTGGGCGGACCAGGCTGCGGTGTCGACCTGCGGGATTGAAGCAATCTCCTTGGCCGCCCGGGCCCGTCGCTTGGCCAGCTCGGCGCTGGGAAGCTTGGCGATTTCGGCCATCTCCTTCGCGGTCGCGTGAAGCTGCTTGAGCATGGCGTCATCGGCGCGCGGGGACTGCGTCGCAGTTGCCGGCCGCGGCGCGATCCTGGCGGTTGGCGCCGCTGTCGAGGTCTGCGTGCCGGTCCAGGACGCCGCAAGCAAGCTGCCAAGGGCATAGACCGCCGCACCGGCCAGCAGGCTGCCCGCGACTCCGCTCCAGAGACCTTTGCGGGTCCGCGCCGCCGCTTGGACCCGAACCAGTTCAAGCGCAGCGGGCGGCATGAACTCGCGAACCATCAGCCACAGGGACCGGCCATCGAAGACCTGGATGCCGGTCGACGCCGCGCTTGAATCGGCAATTGGCTCGGCTGTGCCCAAGGTCAACAGCAGGCCCCGATGCGCTCCACGCTGCTGCATCGCGTTGGCGAATTCGCGAACGCTGGCTTCGCCCAGGCGGTAGGCGGTGCCGTGCTTGTAGGTCAGCAGTACCAGTTCGTTGCCGCGATCGAGCAGCAGGTCCGTGCCACCGCTGGTGGCAGCCGGGTCGTGCTTCCGGCTATAGCCTTCGCGTTGCAGCGCATCCAGCACGAGGTCGATGCTGTCGCGCCACTTCATGGCCGCCAGCGCCTGGATGCCGATCTCGGTCTCCGCCTCGCGGCGGCGGCTCACGCCGAACCAGAGGAAAGTAGCCACCAGTCCGATGAGGACAATGGTCACGGCCAGAATCGATCCCGACATCAAGTTGCTCCACCCGTTCGCCGTCAACCACTTGAGGATAACGTGTTCAGGCCGCGGCTGAGGACGCCGGCGGCACTCCGATTGCCGCTCGCACAGAAAAACGCCCGGCAAGCCGGGCGTTCTTCTTCTAAAGGGCCCGCCAGCCGGAAGTCGTAAGGGGAGGGGACTGACGAGCTCCGAACTGGCTGGCGGGCACAACTGGAACCGATCAGCCCTGCGGCGCGACCGGCTTTGCCGCCTTGGGCAGGGTCTTGCGGGACGACTTGCGAACGGCCGGGCTGGTCTTTGCGGGGGACTTGGACGCCTTCTTCACAGCCTTCTTCGCAGCCTTCTTCGCGCCTTCGGCTTCGCCGCGGGCGCCGGCTTGCGTGCCTTGGCCGACTTGGCAGCCACCGCACCACCGGATTTCTTGAGCTGCCTGGTCAGTTCATCGACCCGCGCGATCAGCTCGGCCAGCTCTTCGCGGCCGGGGATGCCGAGACGGTTCAGGGCGCGCTGTACGCGGTCCTCGAACACTTTCTCAAGACGGTCCCAGGTGTCCGACGCGCGGCCGCGAACGACACCAACGCGGTCTTCCATCGCATCGCGCACGGCATCGACCTTGCCCGTGGCCAGCTTGCGCGTGGACTTTTCGATGTTCATGCCCTCGGATACCAGTGCCTCGAAGAGCTTCGAGCCTTCGCCTTGTGCGCGCGTGAATGCGCCGACGCCAGCCATCCAGATCTGCTGGGCGGATTCGACCAGCGAGCGGGACAGATGTTCTGCCGTCGCCTGCAAATCGCCGGAATTGGATTTCGCCGCTGCGGATTTCGCACGAACGGTTTTCTTGAGCTTGGCCACGAGGCCCTCCAGATATTTTTTGTGGGCGAACGCCCGATGTGCCGCCAATTTGACGGGCTTGTCTAGAGTTTTCACACCAGAAGACGCCAGCATGGCGGCGCTTCATTGGCGGATGGCGAACGGCGTCAGGCCACCAGTTCGCTGATGTCTTCCAGGGCACGGTGCAGTTGCGCGGTGACATCGCTGCGCCGGCGGCGGCTTGTCCATGCCGAATGCGATCGAACGGTCGACATGATCGATGACCTCGTCGCGCAGGCGCAGGCCGTGCTTTTGCAGCAACGGGCCCAAGACGTCGCGCCGGCGGCGAAGGTCGGCCAGCGTGCTCCTGAAGGCATGTTCGCAGACGCGCTGGCGCGACGAATAGCTGAAGATGTTGGTGAAGAACATCTCGCCATCATCCTCGTTCGGCTCGAAAACCATCTGGTCGGTGGACGGGTATTCCTGGGCGTACTTCGCGAGACCGACCCGCATGCGCGACTGCAGCAGCGTGCGAAAAGTCTGCGACAGGACGACCGGAAGCCCGCCCTGGGACAACTTGTCCATGCCTTCAGGCTGGCTTCGTGCATGACTGGAATTGAACGGAACCAGCGGATTGATGCCGAACATCAGGTCGATGCCGTGGTCGAGGACGACCGAGGCGTGCATGGTGCGGCGCAGGGCGCCATCGACGAAATGCTGGCCCCGGATGTCCACCGGCGGATACAGGCCCGGCAGCGCGGCGCTGGCCTGGATGGCCCGCGAAATCGGCACGTCGTCCCAGCCATGGCTGCCGAAGCGCACGGCCTCGCCGTTGTCCAGATCCACCGCCACGACATAAAGCTTTCGCTCCAACTCGCGGAAATCGTTGCTGCGGCCGTGGCTGGTGAACACGCCGCGCAGGAAGCGCTCTATCTCGGCGTTGTTGAAGATTCCGGTTGGGACCAGCCCGCCCAGGCGACTCACCAGATTGCCCAGGTGGGAGCCGGTCGGGTCGGTAATCAGCGCGCGCCACCAATCGATCGCCAGTCCGGGGAAGTTCGCCGCGCGGCGCATGTACTCCAGGAAGGCCGGCTGCAGGAAGATTCGAGGCCTGAACTTCACTTCATGGCTGTCGCCGGTGATGAAAATCCGGTACATCTCGGCCGTGCTGAGCCGATTTGCCAGCCCGGCGGCGAGGAATGCGCCGGAACTGACTCCGACATAAACATCCAGCCGCGTGGGGTCGAAGCCCTCGATGGCCTCGTCGAGCGCGCGCAGCGCGCCCAATTCGTACATCCCGCCGATCGGGCCGCCACCGGCGATGGCCAGGCCGATACGTCCCTGACTGCGAACCGTCTTCCCGGCGGGTTGAAGAAGAAGCATGCTATTCGGAATCTCGGGGGGAGCGCGGCGATTGTAGCCGGGGTCGCTTGAGTTGCAACTTGAATCCGGTCACGGAGCGGCAATGAGTCAGGAAACCCGACAACGCCTTGCGCGGCGCCTGGAGTGGCAGAAGGCAATCAACGACCCGAAGCGCGAGCCGCGCAACAGGCTTCCGACGCTGTCGCCGCTGAGGCAATGGCAGTCGAAACGGCTCGAAGCCGGCTTCCGGGATTTCCTGCAGGACCCGACCATGCGTCCGGCCGCACAGTTCTTCCTGAGCGACCTGTACGCCGACCGTGACTTTTCCGCTCGCGACCGGGATGCCGCCAAGGTCCTGCCGATGATGTCGCGCTTCCTGCCTGACTCGCTCCTGCGGGCGGCGACCGATGCGATCGAGTTGGCGGTGCTGAGCCACGCCTTTGATCTGCGCCTGGCCGAATTCCTTGCGCGTCGGCCCGATCCGCTCAAGCCGATTTCAGCGTCCGACTACAGCCGGGCTTACCAGAGCGCCAACTACCCGAGGCTTCGCCGCCACCAGATCGGACTGGTGCTGAGGGTGGGGCATGCGCTCGATGCAGCAGTCCAGAAGCACGGCGTCTACAAGCTGCTGAAGGCGGCGAGGGTGCCGGCGCAACTGGCCGGCTTGTCGGAGCTGCAGAAATTCCTGGAACGCGGATTCACCGCATTCGATGCCCTTGGCGGCGCCGATTCATTCCTGAACCAGGTCGCAGCCCGGGAGTTGGAAGTATCCAGGCGACTTTTCGCCGGTCATCCCCAGCCATTCGTTCAACCGAATTCCTCGTCGAGGTAGCGGTTGATTTCGCGCTCCACCGAGCCCCTGTATCGCCATCAGCAGGAAGCCCAGGTGAGCAGTGACGTGGATTTGCTTCGCGCTCACCTTGATGTGACCGTCAACACCGCTGCGATGGAAATTCAGGGTGTTTCCGTCCCATTCGCAGCTCACGTCGAACCTTTCCGCGATGTGGTCGGCAACCCGTTGCACCAACTTTTTGGCCTCGGGCAGGGGCCTGGAATGCGCGCGTGTGATGTCGATGCTTGGCATGGCGGGTGTTTCCGTGACGGTCCTGGGAGCCAGGCGAGGCCTATTCTGCGGGGTTTTGCCGTCTGCACCAAGAACGGGGAGCGAACCGTGTGCTAAATTCGCGACTCGGAGGAGTAAGGATGCAGCTGACGTTTCCCAACGGCGAACACCCCAGTGTTGCCTTTGATCATGGTGAATTAGGCATCGGCAGCCGTGCTGGCCAGGGAATCCTCCTGCCCGACAGTTCGCTGGCGCCGCACCACGCAAGCCTGGTCTCCGATCGGCGCGGCCTCTGGCTGCGCGTGCCCCCGGGTACGCCCGGCGTGCATCTGAACGCCCGTCCGGTCCGCCGAATCGCGCTCCTGCGCATTGGCGACCAGTTGTGCCTCGAGCAAGTCCAGATCGTCCTGGGCGAGGCCGATGCGGACGCGATAGACAGGCGCATACCCTCGACGCCGCCACCGGCCCTTGGCGAGGCACAGCGCGTGAGCGCAAGCCGAGTGGTCATCCGGGCGGTCTCGGGCAATCTGCACGGACGAAGCTTCACCTTGACCGAGCCCAAGGTTGTCGGTCGCGCAATGGGCTGCGACATCCGCATCGACGACCCGGCATTGGCCGATCGCCAGGCGCAATTCGAGTTGCATGCCGACCGCGTCATCCTGCGCACGCTGGGCGACAGTGAGTTCACCACGGTCAACGGCGTGGCGGTGCGCGATGCAGTGTTGGCGCCCGGCGACCAGATAGCGATCGACCAGCACCGGTTTGTCCTGGAAGCACCCGGCCTGCCGGCTCGAGGTCAGAAGATCGTGCGCGGCGCCAGCGCAGTGGCTCATACGCAGACCCTGAAGGCGGTAAAGGTGCCCGTAAGCGCCTCACCGACGAAGGGCGAGGGCGATCCGGGCCAGGCGCCGCCCTCGGTTGATCCGGGGGCCTTGTGGTGGCTGATCGCCGCCGCGGCCGTCCTGGCGGCGGCAATGACCGCCCTGCTGGTGTACTCGCCGCACATCGGCGCCGCATGATGTTTGCGACTAGGCGCTTTCCCGCGCTGGCGCTATCCTGAGCGACCTTGGTCCGGGAAGCATGCGTGCGCCTTTTAGAGGCATTTGCGTCGTCTGAAAGCATCGTTGCCCTGCTCAGCGCGGACGACGGATGCCTGATTGACGTCAACCCCGCTTTCGAAGCGATGACCGGTTACTCGCGCGAGCGGGTGATCGGGCGTACGCCGCTCGACATCGGCTTGTGGTCCGACCTTGAATTCCGGGCACAGGTCTGGGAGAGCCTTCGACTCGAGCGCAGGGTCGTGGATGCCCCTTTGCAGCTTTCCTGCCTGGATGGGAGCGTGCTCGCCGGGCGCCTGCACGTGGAGCGCGTGAGCGAGGCCGACGGCATCACCGCTTTTTTGCCTGGTGCAGATCATCCCCGGCGACCACGCGGTGATCAGCAGTCGTCGCCACGAGAGCCTGTATCGGGAGCTTTTTCTTTCCGCATCCGAAGGAATCTATCGCAGCCTGCCGGGCGGAGGCTTTCTCGACGTCAATCCCGCCATGGCGCGCATTCTTGGCTACGATTCTCCGGCCGAACTGCTGCTGGCCCGCGCGGCGCGCGCCAGGGATATCTACGTCGACCAGGAAGACGACAGGCAGGCCAATGCCAGGCTCCTGGTCGAGGGACGGATCGACCAGATACGGGTGCAGGTTTACCGGCGCGATGGCAGCGCGATCTGGGTAAGCGAGAACGCCCGGGTCGTATGTGATCCGACCGGCACCCCGATCTTCTTCGAGGGATCGCTCGAGGACATCACCGCGCAGGTGGAGGCGGAACAGGCGCTCAGGCAATCGCAGAGCCTCTACCAGGTGCTGCTCGACAACAGCAGCGACGGTGTGTTCCTTATCCAGCATGATCGTGTGCTGTTCGCAAACCGTGCCCTTGCCAGGATGCTCGGCCATCGGGCCGACGAACTGGTCGGCATGGCCTACATGGACCTCGTCGATGAGGGCGATTACCCCGCGCAGGAAGCCCGCAGGCAGCAACGTGTCGCCGGATCGCGCGAGCTGCAGCAATACGAGATACAACTTGTCCGCCGGGACGGGAGCCGCATCCTGTGCGAAGTTCGCTCCGATGTAGTCGAGTACCAGGGTGATATCGCTTCCACCGGAACGATCCGCGACGTGACCGACGAGCGCAGGCAGCAGCGCGCCCTGGCCCAGGCCGAGCGCCGATATCGCGAGCTGTTCAACGACTCGCCGGTTGGACTGTTCCGGAGCGGCCTGCGGGGCGAAATCATGGAGGTGAACGATGCCATGGCCACGCATGCTCGGATTCGAAGGCCCGGACGCGCTGAAGGAGCGGTACGGCAGCATGCTCGACGTCTACTCCGATCCCGCGGAGCGCCAGGTCCTGGTTGGGCGCGCGCTTGCCGAGGGTTCCTTCAGCCATCACGAAACCAGCGTCAACGATGTCAATGGCAATGTCCGCTGGGTCAGTACCAGCGTGCGCCTGACCCGCGACGAGAACAACCAGCCAGCTCACTTCACCGGTTCGGCGGTCGATATCCAGGATCGACGCGAAATGGAGCGGGCGCTGATCGGCTCCGAGAACAAGTACCGGACGCTGGTGGAACAGAGCCACGTTGGCGTGTTCATCATGGACCAGGCCCGGCTCGTCTACGTCAACCGGGCGTTGGCTGAAATGCTGGGCGCAGATGAGTCCGACCTGATCGGCGCGTCGTACATGGACCTGCTGGCGCCGGAAGTTGTCGGCGACGTGGGCTATCTGGAAAGGTTCACGATCGACACGGGCGAGACCCCGCAGGATTTCGAGAGCTGCCTGATGCACCGCAACGGACAGCGCGTCTACACGCGAGTGAGCGTTTGGCCGGTGGAGGTCGAGGGCCAGAGCCAGATGACCGGGACCATCATCGACATCACCCGGCAGCGCGAAGCCGAGTCCCGGCTGCGTTTCCATGCCAACCACGACCCGCTTACCGGCCTGCCGAACCGTGCACTGTTCAACCGGATGCTCAGCGAGCGGCTGTCACCGGACGAGCGCCAAGGGAAATGCTCGTACGCGGTGCTGTTCCTCGACCTGGACGGCTTCAAATGGGTCAACGACAGCCTCGGCCACGGTGCCGGCGATCGCCTTCTGCTCGAGATCGCCCGGCGGCTCGAGGGCGAGTTGGGCAAGGAAGTGTTGATCGCCCGCTATGGCGGCGACGAGTTCACCATCCTTCCCGAGGGATCGTGTGATTTCGGGCGCGCGGTGGCGATCGCCAAGCGGGTCCTGGCGCTGTTCGAGCAACCTTTCAGCATCGGCGGCCAGCAGGTTTTTTCGGCGGCAAGCATCGGAATCGTCCTGGGCAGGTCGGATTACGAGTCGCCAGACCAGGTTCTGCGCGACGCGGACAACGCCATGTACCGGGCCAAGGCCGCGGGAAAGTCGGGATTCGTCGTTTTCGACGAGGGCATGTACGCCGAAGCCAGGATGCGCCTGCAGATGGAAACCGACTTCCGCCTGGCGCTGGAGCGCTTCGAGTTCGTGCTCCATTACCAGCCGATCGTCGCGCTGGACGGGGGCAAGCTGGTCGGTATCGAGGCGTTGGTGCGCTGGCAGCACCCGGTCCGCGGCCTGCTGCCTCCGTCGCAATTCCTTCCGCTGGCCGAAGAAACCGGCCTGATCGTCGAACTGGATGGCTGGGTCATGCGCGAGGCGTGCCGGCAGCTGGCGCTCTGGCGGCGCCAGCGCCCTGACTGGCGGGCGGTGGTGATGAACATCAATGTCGATGAGCGGCAGATGGGTTCGCTGGACCTCACCGAGGACGTCCTCCACCTGCTGCAGAACTACAAATTACCCCCCTCGCGGCTGCGCCTGGAGGTGACCGAGGGCGTGTTCCGATCCGGCAGTGCCCACGCCAGCGAGCAACTGGCTGCGCTCAAGGAACTGGGCGTGGGCCTGGCGGTGGACGATTTCGGTACCGGCTATTCCTCGCTCGAGGCGTTCGCCAGCTCTTCGTTCGACGCGCTGAAGGTCGACCAGAGCTTCGTCCGCGACCTCACCGTCAACCCCCGGCATCGAGCCATCGTCCGGACCATCATCGGCTTTGCCAAGGATCTGGGGCTGTTGCTGACCGCCGAGGGCATCGAAACCGACGAACAGCGCCAGTTGCTGCTGGAACTCGGCTGCGAATTCGGCCAGGGAAATCTGTTCGCGGAGGCCCTTTCCCCGGCCGAATTTGAGCGCAGGCTCTAGAACGCATCCGGCACACTGCCAGTGACTTTCAGCGCGGTTCAAGCGCGTGTTAGCCTCAACACACAACCCGAGGATTTCCATGTCGCGTGCTTTCAATTTCAGCGCCGGTCCGGCCGCGCTGCCCGTCTCCGTCCTGGCCCAGGTGCAGGCGGAATTGCTCGAGTGGAAGGGCGAGCGCGCTTCGGTGATGGAAGTGAGCCACCGGGGCCAGGCCTTCATCGACTGCGCCGCGGAAGCTGAAGCGGGATCTGCGCGAGCTGATGGCCATCCCTGACGACTACGCCGTCCTCTTCCTGCAGGGCGGGGCCACCACGGTGTCCGCATTGCTGCCGCTCAACCTGGCCGGTCCCGATGCGGTCGCCGATTACGTGCTCACCGGGCACTGGGGCGAGAAAGCGCTGGAGAACGCCAAGCCTTCCATTCGCACCCATGTTGCCGCGAGCAGCAAGGCTTCCGGGTATCGCGGCATCGCCGCCCGGGCCGAGTGGCAGCTGTCCGACGACGCCGCGTTCGTGCATTACACGCCCAACGAGACCATCCACGGCGTCGAGTTCCATGACATCCCGCAGGTCGGCGATGTCCCCCTGGTCGCCGATTTTTCCTCGAGCCTGCTGTCGCGTCCGATCGACGTCTCGCGCTTTGGGGTGATTTACGGCGGTGCGCAGAAGAACCTCGGCCCGGCCGGGATCACCATCGTCATCGTGCGCAAGGACCTGCTCGGCAAGCATGGCCGCAACCTGCCGCCGATCTTCGAGCTCGGCAACCAGGTCAGCAACGATTCGATGTTCAACACGCCGCCGACCTTCTCCTGGTACGTGGTCGGCCTGGTCCTGAAGTGGATGAAGGAGAACGGCGGCGCCGAGGCGATGGGACGACAGAATGCCGGCAAAGGCCGAACTGCTGTATTCGAGCATCGACGGCTCCGGTGGTTTCTATCGCAACCAAGTCGATATTGCCTGCCGCTCGCGCATGAATGTTCCCTTCGTCCTGCCGAGCGCCGAGTTGGACAAGCCCTTCCTCAAGGGAGCGGAAGCCGCCGGCCTGCTTGGCCTCAAGGGCCATCGCGCGCTGGGCGGCATGCGCGCATCGATCTACAACGCCGTGCCGCTGGCGGGTGTGCAGGCGCTGGTCGACTTCATGGCCGATTTCCAGAGGCAGCACGGCTAAGGCATGGCAACCAAGGGCAAGAAGAAGATCCTGACGACGCCGGCCGCGCCTGCGCTGGCCGAGGTGCGCGAGCGCATCGACGGCATCGACCGGCAGATCCAGGCGCTGATCGCCGAGCGTGCCGGTTGGGCGCAGCAGGTCGGCAAGGCCAAGGGGCCGCTGAAGGCGGCCATCGACTATTACCGGCCCGAACGCGAGGCGCAGGTGCTGCGCCAGGTGCTCGATCGCAACGAGGGCCCGCTTGGCTGACGATGTCCTGTTGCGCCTGTTCCGCGAAATCATGTCGGCCTGCCTGGCCCAGCAGGAGCCGCTCAAGGTCGGTTTCCTCGGCCCCGAGGGCACGTTTTCCCAGCAGGCGCTGATCAAGCACTTCGGCCATTCCGCGCGTGGCTTGCCGCTGTCGAGCATCGAGGAAGTGTTCCAGGAAGTCGGAGGCGGCCATGCCGACTTCGGCGTGGTGCCGGTCGAGAACTCGGGGCAGGGCACCATCCAGTCCACCCTGGACATGTTCCTGACCTCGAGCCTGAAGATCTGCGGCGAAGTCGAACTGCATGTCCACCAGTACCTGCTTTCGCGCACCGGCCGCATCGAGGACATCGAGCGGGTCTACTCGCATCCGCATGTCGCTGGCGCAATGCAAGGCCTGGCTGCGCGCAGAACCTGCCCAACGCCGAGAAGCTCCCCGTGGCGAGCAATGCCGAGGCCGCGCGCCGCGCGCGCATGGCCGATGATGCCGCGGCGATCGCCGGCGAGTCCGCCGGTCATGTCTATGGCTTGAAGAAGGTCGTCGCCGGCCCGATCGAAGATCGCCAGGACAACACCACCCGCTTCCTGGTGCTGGGCCGCGAGCTGTTCAACGCCTCGGGACACGACCGGACCTCGCTGCTGGTGTTCGTCCGCGACCAGCCGGGCGCGCTGTACAACGTGCTGAGCCCATTCGCGAAGTACGGCGTCAGCATGAACCGCATCGAATCGCGGCCCTCGCATTCCGGACGCTGGCAGTACGCGTTCTTCATCGACGTCGCCGGCCATGTCGACGACGAGCCGGTCAGGAAGGCCCTGTCCGAGCTGGGTGAGTACGCCGCGGACGTGAAGATCCTCGGCTCCTACCCGGTGGCGTTGCTCTGACGATGGGCGTACCGGATTTCGACGCCTTGGCCAACGCCGGCATCCAGGGCTTGCGCGCCTATGACCCGGGCCACGACATCGTTGCCCTGCGGCGGAAATTTTCCGGCGGGGCATTGCTCGAGTTGGGCTCGAACGAGAACCCCTATGGCCCCAGCCCGCGCGCTGGCGAGGCGTTGCTCGACTGCCTGCGCGAGTTGCACCGCTATCCCGATCCGCTTGGCGCCGGCCTCAAGCAGGCGCTCGCCCGGCTGCACTCGCTGGACGAGTCGCAGGTGTTCCTTGGCAATGGCTCGCATGAGTTGCTGATGATGCTGGCCCAGGCGTTCGCCGGCCCGGGGGCAGGGGTCGTCGCCTCGGAATTTGCCTTCGCCGTCTATGGAATCGCCGCGCAGGCTGCCGGGGCCGGCTACGCCAAAGCCGCGGCATTGCCGGCACTCGGCGCGATGCCTCGCGGTCACGATCTGGCCGCCTTGGCCGCGACCGTCGATGAATCGACCCGCATGGTCTTCATGGCCAACCCGAACAATCCGACCGGCACCTGGTTCAGCACGGCCGCGCTGGACGAGTTTCTCTCGCCGGCTGAGCAAGGACATCCTGGTCGTCATCGACGAGGCCTACCTGGAGTACGTCACTGACCCGGCGCTGGTCTCGGCGATCTCGCTGTTGCCCAGGTATCCCGAACCTGATCGTCACCCGCACATTCTCCAAGGCCTACGGCCTGGCGGGGCTGCGGGTTGGCTACGCCTGCGCGAACGCTGGCCTGTTGCGTGTGCTCGAGAGGTTGCGCGAGTCGTTCAACGTGAACACGCCGGGCCTGGCCGCCTGCGTCGCGGCGCTCGCCGACGAGGGACATCTGCAATCGGTTGTCCGGGACAACGCGCAGGAGCGGGAATGGCTGGCCGCCCGCCTGCGCGAGCGGGGCCTTTCCGTCGGTCCATCGCAGACCAACTTCCTGCTCATTGATTTTGGTCGCGAAGCCGCGCCGGTCGAATCCAGGCTGGTCGGTCGCGGGGTGGTGCTGCGGCCGATGATCGGCTACGGCCTTCCGACCTGCCTGCGGGTGACGGTCGGAACGCGCAAGGAGAACGAACGCCTGCTGCAGGCACTGGACCAGGAGCTCGCATGAGCGTCGACTGGATCGCTTCGCAGCTTGGCCCACTGCGCGCAGAACTCACCGTTCCCGGCGACAAATCGGTTTCCCATCGCGCCGTCATGCTCGCCGCCATCGCCGAGGGACGCAGCCGGATCAGTGGCTTCCTGGAAGGTGAGGATACCCGCGCCACCGCGCGGATCCTCGGCCAGTTGGGCGTGCGGATCGAGACTGCCGGCCCGAGTGAACGCATCGTCCATGGCGTCGGCTTGCATGGCCTGGTCGGCACCGGCGAGAGCCTTGATTGCGGCAACGCCGGCACCGGCATGCGCCTGCTCGCCGGACTGCTGGCGGGTCAGCGCTTCGAGAGTCGCCTGATTGGCGACGCCTCGCTTTCCGGTCGCCCGATGGGGCGGGTGATCGCGCCGCTGACCGCGATGGGCGCACGCATCGAGGCCCGGGAAAACGGGCTTCCACCGTTGATAATTCACGCGAGCAATGGTTTGCAAGGCATTGATTATAAAACACCTGTCGCCAGCGCCCAGGTTAAATCCGCGCGTGCTATTGGCCGGCCTGTACGCGTCTGGGGAGACCACGGTCAGGGAGCCGCATCCGACCCGTGACTACACCGAACGGATGCTCTCGGCCTTTGGCTGGCCGATCCAGTTCTCGCCGGGCCTGGCGCGGCTTGTCCGGGCGGGCATCGCGCTGCGTGCGACCGACGTGGAGGTGCCGGCCGATTTTTCCTCGGCGGCTTTCTTCATCGTCGCGGCGAGCGTCATCCCCGGCTCGGATCTGTTGATCCGTCGGGTCGGAATGAATGCGCGGCGGACCGGCCTGCTGACCGCGCTGCGGATGATGGGCGCCGACATTCAGCGAAGAGAACCCGGGCGAGCAGGGCGGCGAAGCCGGTCGCCGACCTGAGGGTCCGGCATGCCCCGCTGCACGGCATAGACGTGCCGTCCGCAATCGTGCCGGACATGATCGACGAGTTCCCGGCGCTGTTCGTGGCCGCGGCGCTTGCCACGGGCACCACCCGCATCACCGGCGCGGCCGAACTGCGGGTCAAGGAATCCGATCGCATCGCGGTCATGGCGAGCGCGCTGTCGAGCCTGGGCGCAAACATCGTGGAAGCGCCCGACGGCGCGATCATCGAGGGCGGCGAACTGCACGGCGGCGCTGTCGACAGCCATGGCGACCATCGCATCGCCATGAGCCTGGCCGTTGCCGCTCAATGCGCCGCCGGCGAGGTCAGGATCGCCGACTGCGCCAACGTGGCGACCTCCTTCCCAGGCTTCGTGGAGTTGGCCACACGCTGCGGCTTTGGGCTGAAAACGGCTTGATCAACGAGACTGACGGCCCGGTCCGGATAGAATCGGTCCCGATGACCACTTCAATCCCAGTAATCACCATCGACGGCCCCTCGGGCTCCGGCAAGGGGACCATCAGCCGCGCCGTGGCCCAGCGCCTGGGCTGGAACTACCTGGATTCGGGCGCCATCTACCGCGCCGTCGGCCAGGCCGCCGCCTGGGAAGGCGTCGATCTGGGCGACCCGGAGGACGTTGCTGCCTGTGCCTCCAGGACCGAGATTCGCTTCCTCACCGATGGCGAGGGCGAGCCGCGCGTGCTGGTCAACGGCAAGGATGCGACGCGGTTGCTGCACACCGAGTCGGCCGGCGCGGTGGCTTCGGCAATCGCCGCCTATCCGCCCGTGCGCGCCGCCCTGGTCGAGCTGCAACTCCGTTTTCGACAGCCGCCCGGCCTGGTCGCCGACGGTCGAGACATGGGCACCGTCATCTTTCCGGATGCTCCGTACAAGGTGTTCCTGACCGCGAGCGCCGCCGAAAGGGCCAAGAGACGCTATAAGCAGTTGAAAGACAAAGGGGTTTCCGTTAACCTTGACAGTCTGCTGCATGAAATCGCCGCTCGTGACGAGCGCGATGCCGGACGCGCCGTGGCGCCCCTGAGACCCGCATCCGATGCGGTGATCCTGGACTCCACCGGTGTGCCGATCACCCAGGTGATCGAACGTGTGCTCGCGGTGCTGCCGGATTCCCTGCGGCCTCGCTAGTCTCCGTTTCCTTCGTCCGCTCCGAACCCGGGGCGGTTTCCCAGGCAGAAAACCCCCGTGGCCTCCGCCGCGGGATCATCCACGCGCATCAGCGCACAACAGGTGGGCCCGGCCAATGCCGCCAGCCCGTATGTTCAACCGAGAAACAACAATGACCGAATCATTTGCTGAACTGTTCGAACAGAGCCAAATCGCCCTCGTCAAGCTCAAGCCCGGCGCGATCGTCACCGGCATCGTGGTGGAAATCCGCTCCGACGTGGTGGTCATCAATGCCGGCCTGAAGTCCGAAGGCATCGTGCCGATCGAACAGTTCCGTAACGAACAAGGCGAGCTCGAAGTGCGCCGTCGGCGACACCGTCAAGGTGGCGCTGGAATCCCTGGAAAACGGTTTCGGCGAAACCGTGCTGTCCCGCGAGAAAGCCAAGCGCGCGATGGTCTGGGACGAACTGGAAACCTCGATGGAAGCTGGCGAGATCGTCACCGGCCGCATCAGCGGCAAGGTCAAGGGCGGTTTCACCGTCGACATCCGCGACGTCCGCGCGTTCCTGCCCGGTTCCCTGGTGGATGTGCGCCCCGTGCGCGACCCGGGTTACCTGGAAGGCAAGGAACTCGAGTTCAAGATCATCAAGCTCGATCGCAAGCGCAACAACGTCGTGGTTTCGCGCCGCGCCGTGGTCGAAAGCGAGAACAGCGTCGAGCGCGAGCAGATGCTCGAGCGCCTGCAGGAAGGCGCCATCGTCACCGGCGTGGTCAAGAACCTGACCGATTACGGCGCGTTCGTGGACCTCGGCGGCATCGACGGCCTGCTGCACATCACCGACATGGCCTGGAAGCGCGTGCGCCATCCGTCCGAAGTCGTCAACGTCGGCGACGAACTGCAGGTCCGCGTGCTCAAGTACGACCGCGAGCGCAACCGCGTTTCGCTCGGCCTGAAGCAGCTGGGCGAGGATCCGTGGGACAACATCGCCCGTCGTTACCCGACCGGCGCCCGCCTCATCGGAAAGGTCTCCAACGTCACCGATTACGGCGCGTTCGTCGAGATCGAGCCGGGCGTGGAAGGCCTGGTCCACGTGTCCGAGATGGACTGGACCAACAAGAACGTCAACCCGTCGCAAGGTCGTGCAGCTCGGCGACGATGTCGAAGTGATGGTGCTGGACGTCGATGCAGAGCGTCGCCGCATTTCGCTGGGCATCAAGCAGTGCGCGCTCCAACCCGTGGGAAGCGTTTGCCGCCATCTTCAAGAAGGGCGACAAGGTCTCCGGCCAGATCAAGTCGATCACCGACTTCGGCATCTTCATCGGCCTGGACGGCGGTATCGACGGCCTGGTGCACCTGTCCGACATCTGCTGGAACACCACCGGCGAAGACGTCGTGCGCAACTTCAAGAAGGGCGACACGCTGGAAGCCGTCGTGCTTGCCGTTGATCCCGGAGCGCGAGCGCATCTCGCTGGGCGTCAAGCAGATGGAGCAGGATCCGATCGGCACCTACATGGCCACCACCCAGAAGGGCGCCATCGTCACCGGCATCGTCAAGGAAGTGGACGCCAAGGGCGCCACCATCGACACTGCGCGGACGGCATCGAAGGCTATGTCCGCGCCAACGACATCGCCAAGGAGCGTGTCGAGGACGCGTCGCAGCACCTGAAGGTCGGCGACACCGTTGAAGCCAAGTACATGGGCATGGACCGCAAGGGCCGCGTCATGCAGTTGTCGATCCGCGCCAAGGACGAGGCCGACTGGCCGAGTCGATGGCCGAGGTCAACAAGGCATCGGACGCTTCCAGCGGAACCACCAAGCTCGGCGCCTTGCTGCGCGAGCAGCTGAACAAAGGCGAGTAAGCAACAAGGCATGGCCCGGGTTCGCCCGGGCCATGTTCATCAGGTAGCGATGACCAGATTGTCCAGCTCACCCCGGCCGTAGAGAGCTTGCAGCTGAAATGACCAAATCCGAACTCATCGAAATCCTCTCCCGTCGCCAGGCCCACCTGAAGGCCGACGACGTGGACATGGGTGTCAAGACACTTCTTGAAATGATGAGCAACGCCCTTACCGAGGGCGAACGCATCGAGATTCGCGGCTTCGGCAGCTTCTCCCTGCATTTCCGTCCGCCGCGCCTCGGGCGCAATCCGAAGACCGGCGAGTCCGTGGCATTGCCCGGAAAGTACGTCCCGCATTTCAAGCCCGGCAAAGAACTTCGCGACCGCGTCAACGACGGCGAAGCAACGGCCGAAAGCTGATCGATCCGCCCGCGTCGGGCGAAACAGAAATCCCCTGCCGATGCGCCTGATCAAATCCCTGATTGCCCTGTGCTTCGTCATCCTTGGAGTCGTGTTCGGCGCGCTCAACCGGCAGCCCGTGCGCGTGGACCTGTGGTTCGACGCCATCGAGGGCCGGCTCGGCCTGATACTCCTGTCGGTTCTGCTGCTGGGAGCCTTCATCGGCGGCTTGGTCGTTACCGCTGGCGTGGTCTGGCCATTGCGTCGCCGGATCCATCACTCGGGTGGCGCCGATTCGGGGCCCGATACCCAGGAGTTGGCCAGTGAGAGGGACTCGAAGCCATGATGACCCATGCGGCCTGGCTGCTCCTGATTCCCGCGGCTGCGGCTGCCGGCTGGCTGGCCGGCCGGCGCGGTGGAGAGATCAAGGGCGGTGCGCGGGTATCGCGTCTGTCCAACACCTATTTCCGGGGCCTGAACTACCTGCTCAACGAGCAGCAGGACAAGGCCATCGAGATATTCCTGCAGATCGCCGAAGTCGACAAGGATACGGTCGAGACCCAGTTCGCGCTCGGCCACCTGTTCCGTCGCCGCGGCGAAGTCGACCGCGCCATCCGGCTGCACCAGAGCCTGGTCGCCCGCAACGCCCTGAGCGAAGAGCAGAAAACCCGGGCCGTGCTCGCCCTGGGCGAGGACTACATGCGTGCCGGTCTGCTCGACCGCGCCGAGACCCTGTTCACCGACCTGGTGCAGATGGGCGTGCATGCACCCCAGGCCTTGCGGCAGCTGATCGCCATCTACCAGTTCGAGCGCGACTGGCACAAGGCCATCGAGCACGCGCTGCAGTACGAAAAGACTTCCGGCGAGCCGATGGGCAAGGTGATCGCCCACTTCCACTGCGAGCTGGCGGAAAAGGCCCGTCTGGAAAACAAGACCGGCCTGGCCCGCGAGGAGATCAGCAACGCCTACGCAGCCGACAGCCACAGCGTTCGCGCCGGCGTGCTCGAAGGCCGCCTGGAGCTGGCCGAAGGCAATGACGGCGCCGCGATTCGCGCGTTCGAGCGGGTGGCACGCCACGACATCGAGTTCCTGCCGGAAATCCTCACGCCGCTGCTGGCCTGCTACGAAAGCCGTGGCGAAACAGCCCGCGCGCGCGGCTTCCTGCAGGAAATGATCGAGCACTACCCGGGCGTCTCCCCGGTGCTGGCGCTGGCGCAGCTGATCCAGCGCGATGAGGGTATAGCCTCGGCCCAGGCATTCCTTGCCCGCCAGGTGCAACAACGCCCATCCGTTCGAGGTGAAGCGGCGCTGATCGACCTGAGCATCGAGAACCCGGGCGATGACCCGGGCGAGTCGCTGCGGACCTTGAAGCAGATCACCGACCAGTTGGTGGTTCGCACCAACAGCTATCGATGCCAGCGCTGCGGATTCGGCGCCCGCGCGCATCACTGGCAGTGCCCGAGCTGCAAGCACTGGGGCAGCATCAAGCCGCTGCATAGCGCAGCGGGCGACTGAAATGCAGATGACCCGGCTGGTCGTCATGTTCCTACTGGCGGCCGCTGGATCCAGCCTGATCACGGTTGGCTGGATTCGTTATGCGCGTGCCCGACAGATCGAAGACCAACCCGGGCAGGCGACGACTGCATGCCAATCCAACGCCCCGCGGCGGCGGTGTGGCCATCACCTTGGTGTTGCTGGCCGCCCTGGCATGGATAGCGGAAACCGTTCCGCACAGCGGCGGACTGGCCGGACTCGCAGTCGGGGTCGCATCATTCGCCGCGTTGGGACTGATCGACGACCTGCTGCCGATGCCGGCACTGGGCAAGTTCCTGCTGCAACTGGCCGGCGGCTCGGTGATGATCGTGGCAATGATCCAGGGCTGGGGCCTCGGGTGGGTCGCCGCGATAGGCCTGATCGTCGCCTGCTGCTACGTCGTGAACATCTGGAACTTCATGGACGGCAGCAACGGCATGATTTCCGTCCAGGCCCTGTTGATCGCCCTGGCGATCGGGTCCTGGCCGGACCAGCCCGCCGCCTTGCGCCTTTGCGCGTTCGTGCTCGCTGGCGCCTGCGCGGGATTCCTGCCGTTCAACCTGCCCAGCGCCCGTGTGTTCCTCGGCGACGTTGGCAGCCATGCCTTGGGCGCGGCGGTCTTCGGACTTCTGCTGCTGTCCTGGAAGGCGGGGACGATCAGCCTGGCCCAATCGCTACTCATGGGATCTGCGCTCCTGCTCGACAGCGGCTACACTCTCGCGCGCCGGGCGCTTGCCGGGCGTCCGGTCTGGCGCGCGCATCGGGAGCATCTCTACCAATACGCTGTCCGCCAAGGCCACTCCCATGCGAAGGTTTGCCTCTTCTATGCTGCAACGACTTGCCTGACAATCGCGTTGGCCGCTGCCGGAAGCAAATATCGTTTAGAATCAGGGATGTGGGGATTAGTTATCATAAGCTGGCTGATTGGCGCGTTTGCCTACTTCGGGCTCAGGCGAAATTGGCTTCGGCCAGGGACGGGAAGGGCACGCAGAGATGACTAGACGCTGGCCATGGCTTGCCCAAGTGCCCCGGATGCTGGTGATCGTGCACGATCTCTTGATCGTCGTACTGACCTGGATCCTGCTGCGCTGGCTCGCCGGACTCGCGGGCGCGCCACCCGCCAACTTCCTGTTGCGGGAGCTGGCGATTGTCGTCGTGATCCAGGCGGCGGTGTTCTGGCGCGTCGGCCTGTATCGCGGTGTCTGGCGGTTCGCCAGCGTGCCGGACCTGATCAACCTTGCCGGCGCCGCATTCATCGGCATGCTGTTGATCGTCGTCGTGCTGATGGCAACCGGAATGCTGGTGGACGTGCCGCGACGGGTGTTGGTCCCGTATCCCCTGTTCCTGATGCTGGGCCTTGGGCTGCCGAGGCTCACCTATCGCCTGTGGAAGGACCTGAATCCAGCCTTTTCACGCAAGGCCAATGCCACTCGCGTCCTGATCCTGGGCGCCGGTCGTGCCGGTGAGATGCTGCTGCGCGAATTGCGAGCGCAGGATCGCTACCATCCGGTCGGCCTGCTGGACGATCTGACGGTCTTGCGGGGCGCGAAGATCCAGGGAATCCAGGTGCTGGGCACGCTCGACGAGTTGGTCCAGGTCGCGCGCGAGACCGCCGCCAACCTGCTGGTCATCACCATGCCCTCGGCCACTGCAGTGCAGATGCGGCGAGTGGTTGATCTTTGCGAGCAGACTGGCTTGCCGTTCCGCAAGGTTTCCCACCTCGTGGATCAACTGGAAGACCGCGCCGGCGGATTCGAGCTCAAGGAGGTCGCCATCGAGGACCTGCTTGGCCGTGAACCGGTGCAGTTCGACTGGCGGCTCGCGCGCGAGCATTTTGGTTCTCGCGCAGTGATGATCACCGGCGCCGGTGGCTCGATTGGCTCCGAACTGTCCCATCAGTGCGCGCAGGCGGGCGTCGGCCGGCTGATACTGCTCGAGCGCGACGAACAGGCGCTGGAGGAAATCACCCGCAAGATCAAGAACGCTTTTCCGGACCAGCAGTTGCAGCCGATTCTTGCCGACTGCGGCGATCTGCACGCCTACCGGCCGGCGCTCAAGGGCGTCGATTTCGTTTTCCATGCCGCCGCCTGCAAGCAAGTGCCGATGCTTGAAGCGCAGGTGCGTGCCGCCGTCCGCAACAACGTCCATGTAACCGGCAGCATGGCGCGCGCCTGTCGGGAAGCCCAAGTGCGCAATTTCGTTCTGATTTCCACCGACAAGGCCATCGAGCCGGTCAGCGTGCTCGGCGCCAGCAAACGCCTGGCCGAACTCGTATGCCAGGCGCTGCTGGCCGATAGCCCCACCTGCCTTGCCATCGTGCGTTTCGGCAATGTGCTCGATTCCGCGGGAAGCGTGGTGCCGCTGTTCCGCGAGCAGATTGCCCGGGGCGGCCCGGTCACAGTCACCCATCCCGAGATCACGCGCTATTTCATGACCATCCCCGAAGCCTGCCAGCTGATCCTGCAGACCACCAACTTGTCGATGTCCGCCGCATCGGTCTTCACCTTGGACATGGGGCGGGCCGTGGCGATCCGCGAGTTGGCCGAGCAGATGATCCGCTTGGCCGGCAAGCGCCCTGGCACCGATATCGCCATCGAGTACACAGGTCTGCGGCCTGGCGAGAAGCTGCATGAGACGGTATTCCATCCCGAGGAGCGCCACGCGCACACGGCCAATCCGCGGGTGCTTCGCTCCGAGCTTCGGGCGGTGGACGCCGCAGCAATGAACAAGATCCTGGATCGGCTGCATCAACTGCTCACCAACTCGCTTGATGACCAGGTGTTCAGGGATTTCCTGCGCGAGACGGTCCATGATTACCGGCCAGCAGGCGAAAACGTCATTCAAATCACAAGTCACAGCAAGGCAATCACCCGTCAATGAGTTTTCGCATTCGCAAGGCAGTTTTCCCGGTGGCTGGGCTCGGCACCCGATTTCTTCCGGCCACCAAGACCGTACCGAAGGAAATGCTTCCGGTCATCGACAAGCCGCTGATCCAGTATGCCGTCGATGAGGCCGTCGAAGCCGGTTGCGACACCATGGTGTTCGTCACCAATCGCTACAAGCATTCGGTCGCCGATTATTTCGACAAGGCGTACGAACTGGAACAGAAGCTGGAGAAGGCCGGGAAGAGCGAGTTGCTGTCGCTCATCCGCGATGTCCTGCCGCCCCACGTCCGCGCCGTATTCGTGACCCAGGCCGAGGCGCTGGGGTTGGGCCATGCCGTGTTGTGCGCCAGGCCCGTGGTAGGTGACGAGCCGTTTGCCGTACTGCTGGCCGACGACCTGATCTGGAACCGAGGGCCCGGCGCCCTGGCGCAGATGGTGGAACTGGCAGAGCGTGAATCGGCCAGCGTCATCGCCGTCCAGGATGTTCCGCGCGACCAGACGGCAAGTTACGGAATCGTGGCTACGAGGGAGTTCAGCCACCGTCACGGTGACATTTTGGAAATCGTCGAGAAGCCCAAGCCGGAGGTTGCACCCAGCACGCTGGCCGTGGTCGGACGCTACATCCTGAGTCCGCGGATATTCGACACGCTCGAGGCGACCAAGGCAGGCGCTGGCGGTGAAATCCAGCTCACCGATGGCATCGCGGCCTTGCTCAAGCTCGATCGCGTGCTGGCCTACCGGTTCGAAGGCCGCAGATTCGACTGCGGAAGCCGGATCGGACTGGTCGAAGCGACCATCCAGTACGCGCTGGAACACGAAGATCTCGCCGACGCCACCCGGGCTTACATGCGCGACGCGCTCGGCGCTTGATCGGCTCCTAGCTGGTCCACAAGAGCCAGGCGGCCCAGGCAATCAGCAGCAGCGCCAGTAGCCCAACCGCGAATGCGCTGCCGCGCAACTGAGCTACCAGGGAATCGGCGGAAGTCAGGTACCGGATACGCACGTCCGCGGAGGTGCGCATCGAACTCGGCGGCCAGCGCCGCTCGGCCTTGCTGGCCATCGCAATCCGATACATCCATTGGGCAAAGCCCGCGGCAGTGACGCCAAGCACCAGGCAAAGCCCGCCGAGCAACCGATTGAGCCAACTCGCCAGGGCGAACGGATCACCATGGGCGGCGCCGGAGCCAAGCCTGTTCAGCCAGAACTGCAGGGCAACCAGCGCGCCGATCCCGACCACGATGGTCAGGGCCAGGAATACCTGCATCTGCCGTCGATAGACTGGATCGGCGCGGTGGTACTCGCCGTTCTGGCGCTGCTGGTTCATGTCGTTCCCTCGGCTGCGACTGCCGCCATGCTAGCGCCTAACCCGAAAAAAACCATGTCCATCGGGTATCCCGGCGCTACCGCACATCGGCTGCGTCGAGCAGCGCCACGCCTCAGAGCGATTCGAAAATGCCCGCCGCGCCCATGCCCGTGCCGATGCACATGGTGACCATGCCGTACTTCAGCTTGCGCCGTTGCAGGCCATGGGTGAGCGTGGCCACGCGAACCGCACCGGTCGCGCCCAGCGGATGGCCCAGGGCGATCGCGCCGCCCAGCGGGTTTACCTTGGCGGGGTCGAGGCCGAGATCGCGGATAACCGCCAGCGCCTGGGCGGCGAAAGCCTCGTTGAGCTCGATCCAGTCGATCTGGTCGCGGCTCAGGCCGGCCTGCTTGAGCGCCTTCGGAATCGCTTCCTTCGGTCCGATGCCCATGACCTCGGGCTTCACGCCGGCCACCGAGAAGCCGACGAAGCGGGCGATCGGGGTCAGGCCGTAATCCTTGATGGCCTGGGCCGAGGCCAGCAGCACCGCGCCTGCGCCATCGGACATCTGCGAACTGTTACCGGCGGTGACGCTGCCGCCATTGCGGAATACCGGGCGCAACTTCGCCAGGCCTTCGGCGCTGGTGTCGGGCCTCGGGCCCTCGTCGGCGCGAACCAGGGTTTCACGAAGGGCGATGACGTTGCTGCCAAGCACCGGCTGGTGCGAGACAACGTTGTAGGGCGAAATCTCGGCATTGAACTCGCCGGCCGCCATCGCTGCCAGCGCCTTCTGGTGGGATGCCAGGGCGAACGCGTCCTGGTCTTCGCGCGAAACCTTCCACTGCTCGGCCACCTTCTCGGCCGTGATGCCCATGCCGTAGGCGATGGCGATATGTTCGTTCTCGAACACGCTTGGAGTCATCGCGACCTTGTTGCCCATCATCGGCACCATGCTCATCGACTCGACGCCGCCGGCCAGCATCAGGTCGGACTCGCCCAGGCGGATGCGATCGGCGGCCAGCGCCACCGCTTGCAGGCCGGAGGAGCAGAAGCGGTTGATCGTCTGCGCCGCGATCGAGTCGGGCAGGCCGGCCAGCAGCGCGCCGATGCGCGCCACGTTCATGCCTTGCTCGCCCTCGGGCATGGCGCAGCCGATGATGACGTCGTCGATGCGCTTGGTGTCGATGCCCGGCGCCTGGGCGACGACGGACTTCAGCACATGCGCCAGAAGGTCGGCGGGGTGGGCGTTGCGGAACGCGCCGCGCGGGCGCCTTGCCAACCGGGGTCCGGGTGGCGGCGACGATGTAGGCATCCTGGGTTTGCTTGGACATTTCTATGTTCTCCTGGAGTCGTCGGCGCTTAGTTGCGCAGCGGCTTGCCGTTCTTGAGCATGTAGGCGATGCGTTCCTGGGTTTTCGGCATCTGCGCCAGGGCGACGAAGTTTTCCCGCTCGAGCTTGAGCAGCCACTCCTCGTCCACCAGCGAACCGCGGTCGATGTTGCCGCCGCACAGGCAGGTGGCGATGCGCGTGGACACTTCCATGTCGTGCTCGGAGATGAAGCGACCCTCGAGCATGTTCACCAGCATCATCTTGAACGTGGCGATGCCGACGTCGCCGGCGACCGGGATCTGCCTGGGCGGGCAGCATCGGGCGGTAGCCCGACTCGGCCATGGCGCGGGCCTGTTGCCTGGCTACGTGCAGCAGTTCGTACTGGTTGAACACGACGATGTCGTTGTCGCGGGCCAGTTTGAGTTCCTTGGCCTCCAGCGCCGAGGCCGAGACCTTGCCCATCGCGACCGCTTCGAAATAGGGCTTCAGGCCGGCGAAGACATCGCCGTCCCGGACCCGCGGCCAGGCCAACGCGCGTGGCGATCTCCTTGAGGCCGCCACCGGCGGGCAGCAAGCCGACGCCGGCTTCGACCAGACCGATGTAGCTCTCGAGCGAAAACACGGTGCGCGCGGAATGCATCTGGAACTCGCAGCCGCCGCCCAGCGCAAGGCCGCGGACCGCCGCCACGACCGGCACCAGCGCGTACTTGATGCGCTGGCTGGTGGCCTGGAAGGTGGCGACCATGGCTCTCGAACTCGGCGATCTTGCCCGCCGCCAACGAAGCCATCGCGCCCGACAGGTCGGCGCCGGCGGAGAAGGGCTCCTTCGTCTGCCAGATCACCAGGCCCTGGAAGTCCTTCTCGGCAACGTCGATGGCCTGCTGGATCCCGGCCAGCACGCCGTCGCCGACGGTATTCATCTTCGACTTGAAGCTCAGCACCGCGATGCCGTCGCCGTCGTGCCACATGCGCACGGAATCGGTCTCGAACACGGTCTGGCCGGGAGCGAAGACTTCGCCCAGTACCGGATCGGGGAAGCGCTGGCGCTGGTAAACCGGATTGCTCGAACGCGGCACGAGCGCCTTCCGGGCCGGACTGAAGCTGCCCGCGGCTTCGTGCACGCCGGTGCGCCCGTCGACGGCCCAGGCCGGCAGCGGCGCCGATAGACATGGTCTTGCCGGCGGCGATGTCCTCGTTGATCCAGTTCGCCACCTGCTGCCAACCCGCGGCTTGCCAGGTCTCGAACGGCCCGAGGTTCCAGCCGTAGCCCCAGCGGATCGCCAGGTCGACATCGCGCGCGGTGTCGGCGATCGATTCGAGGTGGAAGGCGCTGTAGTGGAACAGGTCGCGGAAACAGGACCAGAGGAACTGCGCCTGCGGATGAGCTGAGCCGCGCAAGCGCGGCGAACTTCTCGGCCGGATTCCTGATCTTCAGGATCTCCACGACCTCGGCCGCCGCCTCGCCGGTGGCCGGACGGTAGTCCTGCGCCTTCAGGTCGAGCACCACGATGTCCTTGCCGCGCTTCTGGAAGATGCCGGCGCCGGTCTTCTGGCCGAGCGCGCCCTTGGCGATCAGGGCCTGCAGCCAGTCCGGCGCCTTGAAGTACTGGTGCCAGGGATCCTCGGGCAGGGTGTCGGCCATGGTCTTGATGACATGCGCCATCGTGTCCAGGCCGACCACGTCGCGAGGTGCGGTAGGTCGCCGATTTGGGGCGTCCAATCAGCGGGCCGGTCAGGGCGTCCACCTCATCGAAGCCCAGTCCGAATGCGGCGGTATGGTGCAGGGTGGAGAGGATCGAGAACACGCCGATCCGGTTGCCGATGAAGTTGGGCGTGTCCTTGGCGTACACCACGCCCTTGCCCAGGGTGGTGACCAGGAACGACTCCAGTCCCTGGAGCACGGCGGCATCGGTCGCTGCGCAGGGGATCAACTCGGCCAGATGCATGTAGCGGGGCGGGTTGAAGAAATGCACTCCGCAGAACCGATGATGAAGTGATTCATCAAGAACATCCGATAAAGCATTGATAGATAAGCCAGATGTGTTGGAGGCGAGCACCGCGTTCGGAGCGACGAACGGCAGGATCTTGGCGTACAGGTCCTTCTTCCAGTCGAGCCGTTCGGCGATGGCCTCGATGATCAGGTCGCAGCCCCGGAGCAGTTCCAGGTGCTCGTCGTAGTTGGCCGGCGTGATCGCGGCCGCCTTGTCCTTGGCCGCCAGTGGCGCGGGCGAAAGTTTTCCGAGGTTGGCGATCGCCTTGGTGACGATGCCGTTCTTGTCGCCCTCCTTGGCGGCGAGATCGAACAGGACGGTATCGACGTTGGCATTGACCAGATGGGCAGCGATCTGCGCGCCCATCACGCCGGCGCCGAGCACGGCCACCTTGCGGATTCGAAGTTGTGACATGGGGATGCTCCGAGGGGAGAGTTGGATTCAGGGGTGTGGCGGACAGCGGTGACTGAACCTGGCCAGGTTCAGTCGGCGCGCAAGCCCGCCGCGGCGAAGCGGATCAGGTGTTCGGCGGCCTTGTCGCAGTGGGTCTTCTCGGAAACGCCTGCCGGCCGCTTGATCAGTCCGAAGTCCGCCATGGCATAGGTGAGGGCGCCGGCGACGAAGTCCATCCGCCAGTAGAGCTCTTCCTTGGCCAGCTTCGGCAGGCAGGGCGCGATCGCCTTGGCGAATTCACGCAGCACCTGGCCGTAGTTGTCGGACAGGAATTTTCGCAGGCGGTCGTTCTTCTCGGCATAGGCGCGGGCCAGGACGCGAACGAAGGCCGAGCCGTGGCGGTCGAGGGTCAGGGCCAGGGCAGGCTGGATGAAGGCGGCCAGGATCGGCTCCGAGTTCGCCCGGATGCTCCTCCTGCGCCTGGCGAAGCTCGCTGATGCGCCGCTCGCTCATCTCGTCCATCCGGCGGCGGAAGACCTCGTTGACCAGGTTTTCCTTGGACCCGAAGTGATAATTCACCGCGGCGATATTCACGTCCGCCCGGCTGGTGACCTGGCGCAGGGACGTGCCCGAGAAGCCATGCTGGGCGAACAGCTCCTCGGCGGCCCCGAGGATCCGGTCCTTGGTGTTGAAATGGGTAGTGGTCATGCTGGCTCGGCTCGATTGAAACGCACGTTTCAATCTTACGATTGGAGCACTCGTTGGGTCAACCGGTTCCGAGCGCGGCGCCTGCGAGGGTTTGGCTGCGGTATGGGAGCTAAACCCGTGTTTCAAGAAGGGTTTTGTGGTAGATTTGCAGGGTTTTCCCCTACCTTTACCCGGAGCATCACCATGGCGCTGGAGCGCACCATTTCCATCATCAAGCCCGACGCAGTCGCCAAGAACGTCATCGGCCAGATCTACACCCGTTTCGAGTCCGCCGGCCTGAAGGTCGTCGCGGCCAAGATGAAGCATCTTTCGCGCCGGGAAGCCGAAGGCTTCTACGCCGTGCACCGCGAGCGCCCGTTCTTCAACGCGCTGGTCGAGTTCATGTGCTCCGGCCCGGTGATGATCCAGGTGCTCGAGGGCGAGAATGCCGTCGCCGCCAACCGTGACCTGATGGGCGCCACCAACCCGAAGGACGCCGCGGCCGGAACCATTCGCGCCGATTTCGCTCAGAGCATCGACGCCAATGCCGTGCACGGCTCGGACAGCCTGGAGAACGCCGCGATCGAAACCGCGTATTTCTTCGCTGCCACCGAACTCTGCCCGCGCTGAGCCAGGAGCCAAAGTGACCGAGGTTGCCGCCAGGACCAATCTGCTCGACCTCGATCGCCCGGGGCTGGAGAGCTTTTTCGCCGATACCCTCGGCGAAAAGCGCTTCCGCGCCCACCAGGTGATGAAGTGGATGTACCACCGCCACGTCACCGATTTCAACGAGATGACCGACCTGGGCAAGGTGCTGCGCGGCAAGCTCGAAGAGCATGCCCAGGTGCTGCCGCCGAATACCATGTTCGAAAAGCCGTCCAGCGACGGAACCCACAAGTGGTTGCTTGGCATGGATGGCGGCAACGCCATCGAGGCGGTTTTCATCCCGGACAAGGGGCGGGGCACGCTCTGCGTCTCCAGCCAGGTGGGCTGCGGCCTCAACTGCACGTTCTGTTCCACCGGCACGCAGGGCTTCAACCGCAACCTGAGCACCGCCGAGATCATCGGCCAGGTCTGGGTGGCGGCCAAGCACCTGGGCAACGTCCCGCACCACCAGCGCAAGCTGACCAACGTGGTGATGATGGGCATGGGCGAGCCGTTGCTGAATTTCGACAACGTGGTGCGGGCCATGAGCCTGATGCGCGACGACAACGGCTTCGGCCTGGCCAACAAGCGCGTCACCCTGTCCACCGCCGGCCTGGTGCCGATGATCGACAAGCTTTCCGAGGTCAGCGACGTATCGCTGGCCGTCTCGCTGCATGCGCCGTTCGACGAGTTGCGCACGCAACTGGTTCCGCTCAACAAGAAGTACCCGATCGCCGAGTTGATGGATGCCTGCGTGCGCTACGCGCTGCGCAAGCCGCGCACATCGATCACCTTCGAATACACGATGATGAAGGGCGTCAACGACCAGCCCGAGCACGCGCGAGGGTTGGCCAAGCTGATGCGCCGGATGGACGCGCAAGTGCAGCGCGCCAACGCGGCCAAGGTCAACCTGATTCCGTTCAATCCGTTTCCCGGCACCCGCTACGAGCGGTCGGAAGACAGCGATATCCGCAACTTCCAGACCATCCTGCTCGACAGCCAGGTGCTCACCATGGTTCGCCGCACCCGCGGCGATGACATCGACGCCGCCTGCGGCCAGCTGAAGGGCCAGGTCATGGACCGCACCCGCCGGCAGGCGGAATTCAATCGCAAGCTCCAGGCGCAGGGAATTTCCGATGCGGCGGCTTGAGATCGTGCTTGGCGCGCTGATCCTTGTCGGCTGCTCGTCGACCGGCGGTGCAGAACAGAAGTCGGCGCAACCCGCACAGCCCGCGGCAGGCTATCGACTGAGCGAAACCGGGAAGCGCGACCTGAATCTCGCCCAGGGCTACCTGGGCCTCGATCAGCTGGACAAGGCTTCCGAATGGGTCAACAAGGCGCTCGCCAGCGATCCAAAGTCCGCCGAAGTGCACGCCCTGGCGGGGATGATCGCCGCGCGCAAAGGCGATCTCAAGAAGGCCGGCGCCGAATTCGACCGGGCGCTGAAACTGGCGCCCAACAATGGCGCGATCCTGAATGCCCATGCCTCCTGGATCTGTGAACAAGGGCAGGCGGAGCAGGCAGATCGGGAGTTCGCCCTGGCGTTGCAGGACCCGACCTACACGCGCCCCGTGCAGGCTTTGTCCAATGCCGGCAAATGCGCGCTCGGCACAGGGCAGTTGATCAAGGCCGAGGGCTATTTCCGGCGAGCGCTGGTGATGGCTCCGGAGGACCGGTCCTTGCTCTACCTGATGGCCGATACCGAACTCAAGCTCGGCAAGATCATGGAGGCGCAGGCCTTCATCCAGCGTCGCGACGACATGGAAAGCGATGCCCAGACCCTGGCGCTGGCTGCCCGGATCGAAGACGCTGCCGGCAACGGCATCGCGGCCGCGCGCTACCGCAAGCGCCTGCAGATCGAGTTTCCAGAATACGTGCCCACTGGGGAGGGGGCGAAACAGCCATGACCGTCGAATCGTTCCAGGACACCTTGTTCGAAGACCCGATTGGATTGCGCTTCCGCCATGCCCGCGAGAAAGCGCGCTGGAGCCTCGAGTCGGTCGCGCAGCAGCTCAAGCTGCCTGTCGCCGTGCTCGAGGCGATCGAGCGCGAGGACTGGGCCCGGCTGGGAGCACCGATCTTTGCCCGCAGCTACGTCGGCAGTTACGCGCGGATCCTCGGTTTGCCGGCTACGCTTGCGGACGACGTCGTTCGCGGCAAGCCCACTCCGCAACTGGTTTCCATCGGCAACAGCATGCCCGCGCGGCGGGTCGTCGACCGGGGCGTGATGAACCTGGCCTACCTGGTCATGACCATCCTGATCGTCGGCTCGGTGGTCATGTTGGCGATGTATTTCCAATCTCCGAGGCGCAGCGCCGAGGCAGTGCCGCTCGATCCGCCCTCGGTCATCGCCGGGCAAGCGGGGTCGGAACCGCTGCCGACCCCGGCCGTGGTGGGCGAGCCGGCCAGCGCGATGGCCGCGCCGATGGCCCAGGATACGGTCCTGGCGCCGCTGGTCCCGCCGCCTTCGACGGACTCTGCTCAACCCAGCAACGACATCGTCCTGCGTTTCCGCGGAGACAGTTGGGTCGAAATCGTCGATCAGGCTGGCACGCAAATCGAGCGCGGCCTGGTCCCGGCTGGAACGGAGCGGCGCTTTGCCGCCGGCCAGGTTGCGCACGTCACACTGGGCGATGCCAAGGCCGTTGACGTCGATCTGGGCAGCGCCCCGCTTGATCTGGTCCCCTACAGCGAAGCGAACGTCGCGCGCTTTACGGTATCCTCTGAGGGCAAGATATTCCCCGTGGCAGCCAACTGACAGTCGCGGACTGCTCCCACTTTCCCCACTGCCGACATTCGCTGTCGGCCGAGAAAACGAAAACAAGATGGAACTAGACGAACACGAACAGGGCGAAATCGTCCAGAAATGGCTCCGGCAGAACGGCAGCTCGCTGATCACGGGCATCGCGATGGGCCTGGCGCTCGTCTTCGCGTGGCAGTGGTGGCAGGGCAAGGGCGTACGCCACAAGGAAGAGGCTGCGACCCAGTACCAGGCCTTCGTCGACGCGATCGACGCAAAGGATGCCGGCAAGGCCAAGGCTTTTGCCGCATTGCTGGCTGACAAGTACGCGGATACCCCGTACTCAAGCCTGGCGGTGCTTCGCAATGCGGCGTTCCTCGATGCCAGCGGAAAGACCGATGACGCAGTGAAGCTGCTCCAGGCGGGCCGGGCCAACGTCAAGGATCCGGAGTTGACCGAGTTGTTCAGCCTGCGTCTTGCGCGCGTGCTGCTCATCGCAGGAAAGCCCGCCGATGCGCTCAAGCAGCTCAATTCCATCGCCAAGCCGCAATTTCCGGCAATCGCCGCTGAGTTGCGCGGCGATATCGCCGTGGCCCAGGGCAATCGCGACGAAGCGCGCAAGGCCTATCAGATGGCACTCACCACACTCGATCAGGCGGCGCCGACGCGCAACCTGCTGGAGCTGAAACTCATCGATGCCGGCGGTCAACCGCCAGCCAAGCCGGAGACCTGATCCATGCTGCGTCGTACTCTTTTACTGGCAATGATCGTGGCGATCGCCCCGGGTTGCAGCACCGTCAAGGGCTGGTTCGGCAGCAGCACCAAGAGCAAGGTGAACCAGCCGACCGAACTGGTCAAAGTCGCCTCGCCGATCCAGGTGCGGAAGCTCTGGTCGGTTGGCCTTGGCGATGGCGAAGGTCGGCTGTGGCTGCGGCAGCGCCCTGCGCTCGACGGCGGTCGCGTGTACGTGGCAGACGACGAGGGCAGCGTGATGGCACTCGACGCCGCTACCGGCAAGCAGATCTGGAGCGCCAGCGCGATCTCGGTCGAAGCCACCGGAAACAAGCTGATCTTCTGGAGGCAGCAGACGGTCGAGACTGGATTGACCGGCAGTCCCGGCGTCGGCAACGGACTGGTAGTGGTCGGCGGCCGTAACGGCGAAGTCGTTGCGTTCGAAGCCGACACCGGCGCAAAGCGCTGGTCGGCCAAGGTTTCTTCCGAAGTGCTGAGCGCGCCGCTGGTGCTTGCCAATCGGGTGATCGTGCGCAGCAATGACGGTCGCGTATTCGGCTTCGACCCGGCGGATGGAACCCGCAAGTGGGTGTTCGATCGCGGTCTGCCAACCCTGAGCGTGCGCGGGAACTCCTCGCCGATCGGGGCCAACGGCCTTACCTACATCGGATACGACGACGGCACGCTGGTCGCGCTGCGCGACGAAGACGGCCTGCGCGTCTGGGAGCAGATGATCGCCGAGCCCGATGGCCGCACCGAACTGGATCGCATGGCCGATATCGACGGCGAAGTCGTGATCGATGGGGACCAGCTTTTCGTGGTGAGCTATCACGACAAGGTCATGGCGCTGGCTGCGGCAACCGGGCAGCCCTTGTGGACCCACGACGTGGGAAGCTACACGGGCGTTGCCGTGACTGCCGACCGCGTGCTGATCTCGGACAAGAGCGGGGATGTGTGGTCGCTGGATCGCGCCACCGGCAACTCGATGTGGAAACAGAACGTGCTTGAGTATCGCCAACTGACCACGCCGGTCATCCAGGGCGACTACGCCGTGGTCGGCGACCTGGAAGGGTACCTGCACTGGTTGAAGCTCGATACCGGCGACGTGGTCGGCCGCGAGCACGTCGAGAGCGCAGCGTTGCGGGGTTCCCCGCGGGTTTCGCCCGAGGGCGTGCTGTACGCCATCAGCAACGAAGGCAAGCTCGCTGCCTATCGTTTGGGAAACTGATCCATGTTGCCGCTGGTCGCCCTGGTCGGACGACCCAACGTCGGCAAGTCGACGCTGTTCAATGGTTTGACGCGTACGCGCGACGCCCTGGTTCATGACGAACCGGGCGTCACCCGCGATCGCAATTACGGCATCTGCCGCCTCAGTGAGGGCCATCCGTTCGCCGTTTGCGATACCGGCGGCCTGACCGAGGAAGAGGAGGGCCTGGCCGGCGCAACCGCGAAACAATCGCGCGCCGCCGCCGAGGAAGCCGATCTGGTGCTGTTCGTGGTCGATGGCCGCGAGGGCCCGTCCGCGCTCGACCAGGTGATCCTCGCCTGGTTGCGCAAGACTGGAAAGCCGTTCTTCCTGATCGTAAACAAGACCGACGGCCTCGACGAGGGCGCCTGCGTCAATGAGTTTTCGCGCTTCGGCGTCGAGACGGTCATTCCGATCGCAGCGGCCCATCAACGCGGCATTCCGCAGATCATCCAGGCCGTGCTGCCGCGACTGCCGCTGGATGAAGACGCGAATGTACTTTCCGATGACTCCGGGCGTACCCGCGTAGCCTTCATCGGACGACCGAATGTGGGCAAGTCCACCCTGGTCAATCGCCTGCTGGGCGAGGAGCGGATGATCGCGTCGGATGTGCCGGGCACGACCCGCGATTCGATCGCCGTGGACATGGAGCGCGACGGGCGCCAATACCGGCTGATCGATACCGCCGGCTTGCGCCGTCGGGCAAAGGTCGAGGAAGCGGTCGAGAAGTTCAGCGTCTTCAAGACCCTTCAGGCGATCCAGAGCTGCCAGGTCGCCGTGGTCATGCTCGATGCCGGCGAAGGCGTGACCGAGCAGGACGCCACCGTCCTCGGCCATGTGCTGGAGGCGGGCCGGGCGCTGGTGATCGCGGTCAACAAGTGGGACGGCCAGAGCGACTACCAGCGCGAGCAGACCCGCTCATTGCTCGATCGCAAGCTCTCGTTCTGCACCTGGGCCGAGCAGGTCACCATCTCCGCCAAGCACGGCACCGGCATGCGCGAGTTGTTCAGCGCGATCAACCGCGCCCACGCCTCGGCGACACGAAAATTCACCACGGCGGAAGTCACCAAGGCGCTCGAAGTGGCCTACGAAACCTTCCCGCCGCCGGTCGTGCGCGGCCACGTGGCGAAGCTGCGGTTTGCGCATCCTGGCGGCGAGAATCCGCCGATGTTCATCGTCCACGGCACGCGCCTGAAGACCCTGACCGAGAGCTATCGCCGCTACCTCGAGAACTTCTTCCGCAAGCGCTTCAAGCTGGTCGGCACGCCGGTGAAGTTCATCTTCAAGGAAGGCGTGAACCCTTACGAGGGCAAGAAGAACGTGCTTACCGACAAGCAGCTCGAGAAGCGCCGCCGCCTGATGCGCCACGTCAAGGGCAGGTAAGTGCTCACGCGTGGCCAGGTCAGCCTGGGCATTCTCGCGGGTGGGCAGGGGCGCAGGCTGGGCGGTGCTGACAAGGCGTTCGTCGAGTTCCAGGGCAAACCGCTCCTGTCGCGGACGCTCGCTGCGCTCGGGGCGGGGTTCGCGGAAGTGCTGGTCAGCTACAACGGATCCGACCCACGCATGTCCGGGTATGCGCTGCGTGTGGCGCCCGACCTGCGTGCCGGTTTTCCAGGACCCTTGGCTGGACTTGAGGCGCTGCTGCATGCCGCCACTCGTGAGTGGTTGCTGACCGTCCCGGTGGATCTTCGCGAGATTCCGGAGGGACTGCCGGAAATCCTCCTTCGCTCGATCGAGACAGAAGGCCGTGGCCTGGCAGTCCGTGATGCCGATGGCCTGCAACCCCTGGTCGCACTCTGGCCGGTTCGCGAGGGTCTCGCTGCCGTGTCCGCCGCATTGAACGCCGACCATCGCGCCGTCAATCAATTGCAGCAGTCGATGCGATTTGGTGTCCTGCGAACTTCCGGCCTGGCGATTCGGTAATCTGAACTCCCCCTCCGATCTGGAGTGACTGTCTTGACCGACGACTTTCCCACCCGCATTTCATTTCCGGAAGCCGAGGCGATCCTGGCCCGCGTCGCCGCCGAGTCCGAGCTTTCGGTCGAGCGCGTTGCGCTCTCGCGGGCGCTGGGTCGCGTGCTGGCGGAAGATATCGAAGCGGGCCTCGAGCTGCCTGGTTTCGACAACTCGGCGATGGATGGCTTCGCCCTGCGTACGGGGGATTTGCGAAGCGATGGGGAAACTGTGCTGACTCTGGTCGGCGAGCAGTTTGCCGGCCAGGCGCAGGACCTGACGATCAGTCGCGGTCAATGCGTGCGGGTAACCACCGGCGCGCCAATTCCAGCCGGCGCCGACGCCGTGGTCATCAAGGAAAGCGTGGACCTTGTTGGCGACCGGCTGACCGTCCGCAAGCCGGTGTCGGTCGGCGCGCACGTGCGGCGCGCGGGCGAGGATGTCCGGGTGGGCGACACGGTGCTCAGCGCCGGGCAGGTGCTTTCGCCTGCGGCGCTGAGCCTGGCCGCGGCAATTGGACTGCACGACCTCCCCGTGCATCGGCGCCCGACCGTCGCTGTGTTCACCACCGGCGATGAACTCAAGCCACCGGGAATGCCGTTGGCGCCGGGTGAAATCTACGACAGCAATCGCGTATTGCTGCAGACCCTGCTGATCGCTGACGGATTCGAGCCGGTGGCCTGGCCCGTGCTTCCGGACGATCCGGTGCGCATCCAGGCGGCCCTGCACGATGCCGCGTTCTCCTTCGACGTCGTGATCACCTGCGGTGGCGTATCCGCTGGCGAGAAGGATTTCCTGCCGGCGCTGCTGGCCGAACACGGCGAGATCTACTTCTGGAAGGTTCGCATGCGCCCGGGAATGCCCCTGCTTGCCGGAAAGCTGGGAAGCGCGCACCTGCTTTGCCTCCCGGGCAATCCGGTCTCGGTGTTTGCGACCTACCTGACCCTTGCGCGCCGTTTCCTCGACGGCCTGCAGGCGCGCAGGCAACCGAGGCCGCGACGATTCGCGCGCCTGGTCCTGCCGATCAGGAAATCGCACGAGCGGCTGGAATTTCTTCGGGGCAAGCTTGAATGTGACGCAAATGGTCAGTTGCTGGTCGCCATGAACCCGGCTGACGGATCGCATCGGTTGCGCGCGGTGGCTGAATCGAACGCGCTGATCGTCGTCCCGGAAGGCGCCGGTGAATGGCCGGCCGGCAGCGTGCTCGAAGTGTTGCTGCTGCCTGAAGTTTGATCGCGGTAAGCTGTGGCGATGAAGAACGCGATCTCCGAGATTTCGCCCGCCAAGGCACTCGAACTGTTGCAGGCCGGTGCCCGGCTGATTGATGTGCGCGATCCGGACGAGCACGCGCTTGGGCATGCCCGAGGGCGCCTTGCCGGTGCCGCGAGTGCGTCTGGAGTCGGAGCCGCTCGCGCACCATCCCGAACGGAATCAAGCCCTGCTGCTCATCTGCGGCAGCGGCAAGCGCTCGCTGCTTGCCGCTCAGGCTCTGGCGGCGCAGGGATACTCGTCGATCCATTCGGTGGCGGGCGGATTCGAGGCGTGGAAGGCGGCCGGACTGCCCGTGGCAGGCGCCAGTGAAGATGCCGATTTCCTGGAGCGTTATTCACGGCACCTGCGTCTGCCGCAGGTTGGACTCGCGGGCCAGAAGAAACTCGAGCAGGCGAGGGTGCTCATGGTTGGCGCGGGTGGCCTGGGATCGCCAGCGGCCTTCTATCTGGCCGCGGCAGGCGTGGGCTTCCTGCGACTGGTCGATGACGATGTCGTGGATCGCAGCAACCTGCAGCGGCAGATCCTGCATACGGAATCACGGATAGGCCAGCCAAAGGTAGAGTCCGCGGCACAGAGCTTGCATGCACTGAACCCAAGAACGCGAATCGAGGCCATGGCTGTGCGCTTGGGAGCTGACAACATCGATTCGCTGCTTGCCGATGTCGACGTCGTTGTCGATGGCGCCGACAATTTCCCGACCCGGTACCTGCTCTCCGACGCGTGCGTGAAACTGGGCAAGCCGATGGTCTACGGCGCCGTGCACCGCTTCGAAGGGCAGGTCAGCGTGTTCGATGCCGGCCGTCACCGGGGCGAAGCGCCGTGCTACCGCTGCCTGTTTCCCGAGGCGCCGAGCGCGGAGGAGGCGCCCAATTGCGCCGAGGCCGGCGTGCTCGGCGTGCTGCCGGGGGTCATCGGCCTGCTGCAGGCGACCGAGGCGCTGAAGCTGATCCTCGGACTCGGCGACTCCCTGGCAGGGCGATTGCTCCACTTCGACGCGCTGGCGATGCGTTTTCGCGAGACGCGGCTGCGGCCGGATCCGGATTGCGCGGTGTGCGCCGTGGGGCGGGATTTTCCGGGATATGAGCAGACTCCCGAATGGTGCGGGAAATCTCCGTGACGGTTGAGATCGTGCATGACAGCACGGCCCACCGGTTCAGTGTCGAGGTGGAAGGGCTCCAGTGCGAGCTCGACTATCGCGTGGCCGGCTCGGTCATGACGATCACCCATACCGGCGTGCCTGAGCAACTGGCGGGGCGCGGAATTGCCGCCCAGCTCATGAGAGCGGCGCTGGACGCCGCCCGCGCCGCAGGACTGGAAGGTGGTGCCGGCCTGTTCGTATGCAAGCGGCCTTCATGCTCGAAGCATCCGGAATTCGAAGACCTGCGATTTCGTGCTAGTCGTTCGCAGAGTCGACTGGACTGCGCACTTCACGCACGCTCTAATAATACCCGCGTAAAGTATTGGCTGGATTGGATTTGATGATTGGCGGAATGGCGTCTTGAGTTATCTGGACTTGTGGCAGCAAATCTCCGTGCAGGGCTGGCTTCGCGCCTTGATGGCGCTGGTATTCGTGGCGGCGCTGGTTCCGATGCTGGTGCCCGTCGCGGTTCGCGTTGGCCTGACCGACAAGCCGGGCGGCCGCAAGGACCATGCCGAGCCGACCGCGATGCATGGCGGGCTGGTGATCCTGTTGGTGATGATCGCCAGCGCGGTCCTGTTCCATGACCTGGCCTCGTCGGCAATGGTCGCGTTCTTCCTCGCAGGCGGCCTGCTGATGCTGGTCGGCGTGGCGGACGACCTGTGGGACCTGAACTGGAAATACCGGATCGCCGCGCAAGTGGTTGCCGCGCTGATCATGATTTATCTCGGCGGCGTATCGGTCCAGCAATTGTCCGATGTCGTCGGAGTGCACGACCTGACCCTGGGCTGGATAGCCGTCCCGCTGACGATCTTCGTCGTGGTCGGCATGATCAACGCGCTCAACATGTCCGATGGCGTCGATGGCCTCGCCGGCGGGCAGGCCCTGGTATCCCTGCTGTTGTTCCTGTGCTTCGCGCTCTATGCGGGCAATGCCCTGACTGCCGAAAGGCTGCTGGCGATGTCGGCCGCGGTGTTCGGTTTCCTGATCTGGAATATTCGCCGCCCCGGGATGCCGCGCGCCAAGGTGTTCCTCGGCGATGCGGGCAGCATGCTGCTTGGCTTCGTCATCGCCTGGACCGCAGTGCGCCTGACCCAGAACCCGGAGCATCCGGTGTCGCCAGTGCTCGGGCCGTGGACCATCGCCTTGCCGTTGATCGATTGCTGCAGCCTGATCCTGCGGCGCTGGAAGCAGGACCGTTCGCCGTTCGCGCTGACCGGGACCACCTGCACCACATATTCCTCGATGCCGGCTACTCCGCGACCCAGGTCGCCGTGGGCGCGATGGTCATGTCGGCAATGCTGGGCTTGTCGGCGGCCATGGCAGTCAAGCTGGGAATCTACCGGCCGTTGCTCGTGCTGATCTTCTTCGTGCTGATCGGCGTGCACTACCGCTTCACCGCCGACCGCGATCGCGCGGTGGCATTCATCCGGGGGCTGCGCACCCATGATTGATCTGCACTGCCACATGCTGCCGGGCATCGATGATGGCGCCCCCGATCTGGCAGTGGCGCTGGCGATGGCGCGCTGCGCGGTGGCGGACGGCATCACTGTGACGGCGTGTACGCCGCACATCTATCCAGGGCTTTACGAAAACGACAAGGACGGCATCGCCGGTGCCATCGCCGCGTTGCAGGCGGTGCTGGTGGAGGAGGGCATCGCCCTGCAGCTGGTGATCGGCGCCGACACCCACCTTGCGCCGGATCTGGCTGGGTCGATCCGCGCTGGTCGCGTGCCCACGCTGAACGGTAGTCGCTACCTGCTGCTGGAGCCGCCGCACCACAGCGCGCCGCCGCGCTTTGCCGAGTCCGTGTTCCAGTTGATGACGGTCGGAATCGTGCCGGTCATCACCCATCCGGAGCGATTGTCCTGGATCGAGGGCAACTACGAAGCCTTCGTCAGCTTGGTGAAGGCCGGCGCCTGGATGCAGGTCACCGCGGGCAGCCTGACCGGCCGCTTCGGCCGTCGGCCGAAATACTGGGGCGAGCGGATGCTCGACGAGGGTCTGGTGCATATCCTGGCCACGGACTCGCACCATATCGACCGCAGGCCGCCGTTGCTGGCGGAGGGGCGGGATGCGGCTGCTGCACCGCCTGGGCGAGGCGGAGGCCTGGCATCTGGTGCGCACGCGTCCGCGCGGCATTATCGACAACAGCCCGGTCGACCAGCTTCCGGCCTTACCTGAACGGGCTTCGGCAGATCCGCAACCTTCGCTTTGGAAACGCTTGTTCCGTAACGCATAATCCCTGCATGTCCGTTCTCTGGAAGACCTGTTCATGAGATTTCGGCTCCCTGTTCCTGCTTTGCGCTGTGCCTGTCGCTTCGCTGCTGTCCGCCTGCACCACCAGTTCGCCCGTGCGTCTCCGGTACCGCGAAGGCCGTGACCACGACTTCCGGACCGCATGCCGCCGCCGGACACCACCTCGTCGCGGCGGCGTATACACGGGCGTTTCGGAATACCGGGTCGGCCCGCAGGACCTGATCGAGATCAGCGTGTTCCAGGTGCCGGAGCTCAATCGCACCGTCCGGGTCAATTCCGATGGGCAGATTTCTTTGCCGCTGATCGGCACGATGCAGGCCGGCGGCCTGACCATGCAGGAACTGGAAGTCGCGATCGCTGGCAAGCTCGAGGCCAAGTATCCTGCAGAATCCCCAGGTCACCGCTTTCGTCAAGGAATACGCCAGCCAGCGGATCACGATGGAGGGCGCGGTGATGAAGCCCGGCATCTATCCGCTGACCGGCCGCACCACTCTGCTGCAGTGCATCGCCATGGCCGGGCTGACGCCGCTGGCCGACCTCAAGGGCGTGGTGATATTCCGCCAGATCGGGGGCAAGAAGATGGGCGCGGTCTTTGACATCAAGGCCATTCGCGCAGGTAATGCCGAGGATCCGCTGGTCTATGGCGACGACATCGTGGTCGTCGACCAGTCCGGCGCCAAGACCGCCCTGAGCAACTTCATCCGACAGCCATCGCCTCTTCAACGTCTTCGGCATCTACTAGTTGCGCAGTCAAAGGTTCATACGAATGCAACACAATCTCCCCTGGATGCCGCCGACGAGGGCCCCGAACAACTGCCCATGCCGGCGATGAGCGCACGCGAGGACGCGCGCTGCGCTTGCACGCGCAGTCAGCCGCAAGCGCTGAGCCTGGACCTGCGTTCTGGCGCGGAAGCGCAGAAGACACGAGGAAGATCAATCTGCTCGACTATTGGCGCATCCTGGTCAAGCGCCGCTGGACGGTGCTGGCCACGCTTGGCGATGGTGCTGGTCATCGCGCTGGTCGAACACGCTGCTGACCACGCCGATCTATCGCGCAAACGCGTAGCTGCAAATCGAACACGACAGTCTGCAGGTGGTCAGGTCGGCGGCTACCAATGCCAGCGGCCATGGCGATTACGACTACGACGACAATTTCTACCAGACCCAGATCGAGTTGCTGAAGAGCCGGCGCTTGCGCAGCGGGTCGTTTCGCAGTTGGGCCTGGCCGAGAGCGGAGAAATGGATCGACTGTGGCCGCGATCGTCCTGGCGGACAAGCTGGAATCGGTGTTCGTGGACCGGCCGACGATTCGAAGAGCGCGGACAAGGCCGACGAGCAGGAAACGGCACCCGGCAAGGCACGAAGCCAGCGCCGAGCTGCGCATCGTTGGCGTAGCTTCCAGGGCGGCATCGGCATCGAGCCGGTGCGGGATTCACGCCTGGTCCGGGTCAACTACGACAGCCCCAGCGCCGGATTTTCGCAGCGCGCCGCCAACGCTGTCGCCGAGGCGTTCATCGCGAGCAACCTCGAGCGGCGCTTCGACTCGGCTTCCTATGCCGAAGACCTATCTGGAAGATCGCTTGCAGGAACTCAAGCTCAAGCTGGAAGATTCCGAACGCAAGTTGGTGGAGTTCGCCCAGCAGGAGCAAATCGTCAGTTCCGGCGAGCATCCGGCGCACCTTGAGCGAGCAGAATCTCGGCAGTCTGAACGCGGCCTATTGCCAAGGCAAAGGAAGAGCGCATCCGGGCCGAGGCCCGCTGGAGCGCAGGCGCAGGGCCTGCGCGGCACCGGCCTGTCAGACAGCGGCTGGCAAGAACGCCACGATGCGAAGGCCTGCAGGAAAGTCGCAGGCCGAAGTTGATGCTCGACTATCAGGACAAGCTGCGGCTGTACAAGCCCGATATCCGGCCATGCTGCAGCTGAAGGGTCAGATCGACGAGATCGACAAGCAGATCGCAGTCGAGGAGGGCAACATCCGCGCCGGCATCCAGGCCGACTACCAGGCTGCCTTGCAGCAGGAGCAGATGCTTGGCGAGCAAATGTCCGGCATGAAAGGCGACGTGCTGGACCTGCAGAACCGCAGCATCCAGTACAACATCTTCAAGCGCGAAGTCGACACCAACCGCCAGCTTTATGACGGCTTGCTGCAGCGCTACAAGGAAATCGGCATCGCCGGTGGCGTGAGCGCCAACAATATCTCCATCGTCGATCGTGCCGAGCCCGGCGACAAGATTCTGCCAACCTGCGCCGCGACCTGACGCAGGCCGCGCTGTCGGCCTGATGCTGGGCGTGTTGCTCGCGCTGGGTTTCGAGTATCTCGACGACACATCAAACGCCCGGAGGATATCGAAAAGCTGCTTGGCCTGGCCGTGCTGGGCGCGATTCCGCTGCTGAAGGCGCCAATGACGCCGGCAAAGGCGCTGGAGGATGTCCGCTCGGCGTTTTCGGAAGCCTATCGTTCACTGCGCACCGCGCTGCAATTCTCTACCGATCACGGTGTGCCGCGAACGCTGTTGATCACCAGTGCGACGCCTTCAGAAGGAAGTCGACGACCGCACTGGTGCTCGGCCAGTACTATGCCCAATTGGGCAAGCGGGTTCTGATCGTCGACTGCGATCTGCGCAATCCGTCGCTGCACCGGCATTTGATGTGGACAATGACCAGGGCTTGAGCAATTACCTGTGCCGGCGCGGCAAGCCAGCGGAATTGATTCGCTCCGACCGAATTTCCGGGCCTGATGTACATGCCCACCGGCCCACTGCCGCCGAATCCGGCGGAATTGCTGATGGGCCCGAAGATGCTTTCCCTGCTGACTGTCGCCGCTGAGAAATTCGACCTGCTGATCATGGACGGCCCGCCGGTCATGGGCCTGGCCGATGCTCCGATCCTGTCCAATATGGCGCAGGGAACTCTGTTGGTGGTGCACGCCGGGAAGACCCGGATCGCCGTCGTCAAGAACGCGCTCTCAAACGTCTCCATGCCGCGCGCGCCCATGTGGTCGGTTGCCTGCTGACCCACTTCCAGCCACAGAATGCTTGGCCACGGCTACGGCTATGACGGAAGCGGCTATTACAGCTATGGCCAGGCTCCGATCGTGCTGCCCGCACGCAGCAACTCACCCGGAAATGAGTGAACCCGCGGCCCCGCGCTGACCGATGCGCTGGCGTTGATGCACACGCCGCGGGGAGTCCGTCCGGGCCCCGGTCGCGCTTGCCGGATGGAATGCTGCTGCTGATCCGCATCGTGGCCGGAGACGAGCATGCTCTAGGGCTCGCGCAGCTAAGCACAGGCGAGCCCGGCCGCGTGCTCCGCGAGGCAGCCGCTTTCTACATCCAGCAGGTGCTGTTTGCGCCCGGTAGTAGCAGCTACCGTGTACTGGGCGTCGACTCGACGCGAGCGATGAGCGGCTGAGGGAGAACATACCGCTGGCTGGCACGCTGGCTGCACCCGGATCGCAACTCCGATGACTGGGAGGCGGTTTACTCGGAGCGGGTGAACGGCGGCAGGTCCGCGAAGCCCCGATCGTCGCGTCCGCTACGACGCCGGCTCCCTCGAGACGGTCGAAATTATCGACGAATAGGCTGCACGCCGCAGTTTCGATTGCTCCCACCGCCAAATTTGCCGAGGCGCCTGCGCCGCGCAGGAGCTTGCGCTGGTTGCCGGCAGCCATTTTTACCGGCTTGGGAGTCAGCGCACTGCTGACGATCTCGCTGTTCTACGCTCTGCGCCTGGATCGACCAGCGTCCGCAGACGGCGTCGATCCGAACAAGCAGCAGTCCCTGAATCGAACGATGGTCGGCTGGTGGCCATTGCCCTACAAGCGCCGGTGTTGGATCGTGTCGAATCACCCGGCGGAGCCATGGAAGGGGAGACTGCGCTTGCTGATCGGGCCGCCGCCGAGTTGGCGGCCGCTGTCGAGGTTGTCGACGATGCACATGAACGTCCAAGCGGCCCAGGCGCCAGTCGTGCACGAGCGGCCGGCGCCGGCGAGCGCCGACTTCCTGCCCGTCTCGCGCGCAACCGTTGCTTCGCCGACACCCGCCAAGCTGCCTGCTGCACCAGAAACCTTCGGTTCCGATTGCTTCCCAGACCCCCACGCCTCGAGCCGAGCTGGCTCCGCCACAAATTGCGGCCCCCGGTGCTATCGACGCACGTGTCGCCAACCAATTGCTTGGACGCTTCAGCCAAGCCTATTCCGAGGGCGACGTTGACAGCCTGCGCGGCATGTTCGCGGCTGACGCTCGCGGCCCGGCGCGGCGGATCGAACGCAATTCTTGCCGACTATAGTCGCCTGTTCAAGAACAGTGAACAACGATCGCTGGGCGTGCGGGATGTGAGCTGGTTTACCAATGACGGAACGCTGACCATCATCGCCAGTTACGAGGCGAGCATAGCCTCAGGCCGTAATCGCCGGGCACGGCGTACGCATGGCGACCTGCGCATGGACTTGCGCCTGGTGGACGAACAATGGCGCATCTACCGGTTGCAGCATGATGAACGCGGCGGCTGAACAACACTGGTTTCGAACCCGATTCGTGCCCATTCTGGTCGGGTTATTGCTCGCGTGGGTGGCTTGGCGTGTCTTCACGCTGGGCATGGCCGAGCACCTGTCCGCACTCAAGCAGACGCCGCGCTCGCGTGGCGTCCGGGGTATCCCGAAGCAGAGTTGCGCAGCGCGGATCAGGGGGACTGGCGCCGGCGGCGGCCAAGCCGGCCAAGCAAAGCTAAAGCTGCGCGCACCGCAATAAGGGAAGCGCCGCTCGACGGGCGGGGTTACCGATTGCTCGCGCAGCAGGCTGAGGCCGGTGGCAACCAGGATCGGGCCGTGGAGTTGTACACTCTGGCTGCCGCGCGTGGTCCACGCGACCTTCCCAGTTTGGGTTGGCTGGCCAACCAGGCGCTGGCCAAGGGTGACAATGCGCGGGCAATCGGCTACCTGGACCAGATGTTGCGCGTGCAACCAGAATTGTCCAAGCGGCTGTACCCGCCACTCCTCAGCTTATCGGTCCGACCCTCCGCTCAGGAGAGCATGGCCAAGGTGCTGGTGCGGGATCCGCCCTGGCGTGCCGACTTCGTGCCGCAACTGATCCAGCAGAGCCCGGACAGCGCCAGCGTGTTCGGCCTGATGGAAATGCTGCGCAAGTCTCCGGAGGGTTTGACGGAACCCGAATTGACCGCCTGGCTCGATCGCCTGATCAAGGAGCGCCAGTGGGGAACTGCCTACCTGATCTGGGTCAGTTCGCTGGCGCCAGAAACAAGGCAGCAGATTGGCAACATCTACAACGGCAGTTTTGAACTTGAGCCGAGGCAATTGGGATTCGACTGGCGATTCGGCCGCGTACCCGGTGCGCGACTTTCGCGCACCCAAGTGAGCGGAGCCGATGGTCGTTTGGCGTTGCGCGTGGCCTTTGAGGACCGGCGCGTGCCGTTCCAGCACGTCAGGCAGCTGCTGGCTTTGGCGCCGGGTAACTATCGCCTGCGGGGCCGCGTTCGCCTGGACGAACTGCGCAGCGAGCGCGGATTGGTGTGGACGCTGACCTGCGCCGAGGATGGTCGAGCAATCGTCGAGACCGATCCGATGTCCGGCCGCAATGGCTGGCGCGAATTCACGCTCGATCTGGTAGTTCCAGTCATTGACTGCGGCGGGCAGTGGCTCACGCTGAGAGTGCCTGCGCGTATCCCAGCTGAACAGCGCATCGGTGGAGTGGCGTGGTTCGACGATTTGAGTATCGAGACGACTCCCCTGCGCAACAGTCGCTGATTCTTGCGCGCCTGGAATGTGATGGTGCTCACCCATTCCTCGCTTGACCTTGGTCTTGCCTACTAGTAGAGTTGCACCAGAAAGTAAAGCGTATCGCGTCAACCAAGAAGGGATTCTGTATGTCCGTTGTGTCAAAGTCATTCGCAACCGCGCTGCTTGGATTGGGTTTTGCATTCAATGCAGTCGCGGCAAGACTCCCGAACCGAACTCGACACTTGAAAAAGTCGATGGTCAGGTGTCGGTCAACGAGGGCAAGGAATTCGCGCCCGCCAAGCTTGAAATGCGCTTGAAGCCGGGTGATCGGGTAATGGTGGAGGCCGACAGTTCAGCCACCATCGTGTTCGATGACAAGTGCCGCCTGGACATCAAGGCCAACAAATTGGTCACGGTGCCGGACACTTCGGTCTGTGCCGGTGCGGTGCTGGTGGAGCAGGGCCTGAATCCGGTCGGTGGGGCTGCCATTGGCGGCACTGTCAGCAATACCGGCATGGCTATAGTGGCCGGCGTGGTCCTGATCGGGGATGCAGTGCTGATTTCCGAAGGTGACGACGATACCGCCAGTCCCTGATTGTCGCCACATAGTTCATGATGACGGGCCGCCCTGTGCGGCCCGTTCTATTTTGGAGCTGACATGCCCGCGTCCAGCCGAAACCAATCCGCTGCCGAGACAGTCACATTCTGGTTGAGTATCTCGGTACTGGTGACAGCCGTGCTGGGTGGTGGCGGCAGCGGGATAGGCGATCTGATAGCGCAGTTGGCTGCGATCGCCTTGCTGGGAGCGCTTTGCTGGCGCGGCGCACAATCCCAACTGTCCTGGAGAGCCGGTGGCTGGGTGCGGTGGCTTCCGGCGCTGGCGCTGGTCCTTCCCCTGATTCAACTCTTGCCCATACCGCCTGCTCAGTGGGCGAGCGCCCCGGCCCGCGCCGAATTGCCGGCCAGTTGCTGCAGGCCGGCGTTCGGCCGTCCAGGTCATCAGCCTGAATCCGACCGGCACGGAACAAGCCCTTTGGTCCTTGTTGCCCGCAACCGCCCTGTTTCTGTCCCTTGATCCTGCCGCGAAAGGCCAGTGGGACTGCTTTTCGTGATCCTCGCCCTGGCCGCCCTCAGCGTGTTCTGGGCATGGCGCAATTGGCCGGCGGCAAGACAGTCCGTTGCGGTTTTACACCCCGACCAATACCGACCGAGGCCGTTGGATTTTTCGCCAATCGCAACCACTTCGCCGGGATGCTGGCCATGTCCCTGCCGCTGACGCTCGCAGGTACCGCGTGGGTCGTAACCGAGAGGCTGGCCGGGCGCCGGCAGTCGGCTCTCATGGCCGTCGCCGGCTGCGTTCTCGTCATACTGATCATTCTGGGTATCGCCTTGTCGCGCTCCCGGGCAGGCATGTTGCTAGGCATGATTGGCAGTGCTGGCGTCGCTGCCGATCGTCATGGGCCTGCGTCGGCAACGGGGTACCAAACGAATCCTGGCCCTGACGCTCGCCGTTGCGGGGATGATTTCGATCCAATTTTCCCTGCTCGGAATCCTGCAGCGTCTGGAAGCGATCCGCTCAATGACGGTCGCTGGGAATACGCCAAATCACCGTGGAAGCCGCGTCAGCCTACGCCCCGCTCGGGTCCGGGCTGGGCACGTTCGAGCATGCGTTCAACCGTTCGAGGCCAAGCGCGATCCCGGTCGATCATCATCAACCACGCCCATGACGATTACCTTGAGTTATGGCTTGAGGGCGGGGTGCCGGCCTGATCTTGATGGGTCTTGGCGCGCCGCCTGGGCATTGGCGGGGGCGACAGCTCCTGATGCCCGCTACGGAGTCCTTTGAACATCATTCGCGGGCCTTTTGCTAAGTCCGCGTTGCCTGGTTGTCGGCCAGCCTTGCGCTCGTGCATTCAGCGCTGGATTTCCCGCTCCGGACCACGGCGAGCATGGCCGTATTTTCCATCCTGGCGGCGATCGCTTTCAGCGATCCCAGCCGCCGGTCGGCGTCGTGCGAACTGGTCAGCGCGCCAAGGAACCGGTAAGTAGGGCGAGCGGTTGTTCGCTCAAGTTCCCGTTTTCCAGTCGCAGTACGCGATCGGCCAGTGCCAGGCTCGCTGGGCGATGGCTGATGATGATGACTGTTCGCTGCTTCAGCAGCTCGTGGCACTCGGCGATGAAACCGAGTTCGCCTTCCGGGTCGAACATCGCCGTTGCTTCGTCCAGGATCAGGATGGCGGGGTCCTTGAGAGTGCGCGGGCCAGGGCGACCCGTTGCTTCTGGCCACCGGACAGACGCATTCCTTCGTCGCCAATGATGTCTCGTAACCCTGGGCAGTTGCGCGAATGAACTCGTGGGCATGGGCGGAGCGCGCCGCCTGCTCGATCTGCTCCTGGGTTGCGCCGATAACGACCGTAACCGATGTTGTAGGCGATCGCTGTCGTTGAAGAGCAGGACATTCTGGCTGACCAGTCCGATCTGGCGCGAAGGTTGGCCAGGGCAATTCACGCAGGTCGATCCGTCCAGCGTGATCCGCCCGGAGTGGGATCGACGAAGCGCATCAGTCAATTGTGCTAGCGTGCTCTTGCCGGCGCCATTCGCGCCGGTGATCGCTACGGTCTCACCGGCATGGACACGCAAATTCAGCGACGTGAACACGGCGGCCGTCCCGGGTAGGAAAACCGATGACTGAAAAGCGATTTCGCCGCGGACCGCCCAAGGTTGCCGGCCCGATCCGATTCCGCGTCCGTACCAATTCAAGCAATCGTCGGGCCGAGCCGCGGGCACTCTGGATCTGGCCGTAAACGCTGGCCAACTGGCTCACCGGCTGGGTCAGCAGCATGCCATAGAGCAACAGGCTGACCAGATCGGCCGGATCGATAGTACCGGAAGCGACCCTGCTCCCGCCCAGCCAAAGCAGGCCCAGCACCGCCGCCGCGGTCAGCCAGCGCGTGGCCGGCGTCAAGGCGGCCTGATACGCAACTGCCGCAATTCAAGTCGCGCACGTTCCCGACTGGGCGCTATAGCGGGCGGATTCCTCGTCTTCGCGGACATAGGCCTTGATGATCGGCAAGCTTGCCAGGTTCTGCTCGGCGATCGCCGACTTGATCGCTTCCTCGTGCAGCCCCGCCTCGGCCAACGGCCGCAGTTGCCGGGTGACCAATTTCATTCCCAATACGAACAGCGGCACACCGGCCGCTATCGCCATCCTATGCGCGGCTCTATCCGCAGCAACAGCAGCAAGCGCGCCCGCGCAGGTCAGCAGCAGGGGCAGCAGCGGTACCAGAGTGCCAGTCAGAAACGTACCCAGCCGCCAGACATCGTTGTGCAACAGGGCGAGCACCTCGCCGCGCCGGCGGTCCTGGTGCCAGCGCATGGGCAAGGCCTGCAGGTGGTCGTAGACGCGGTTGCCCAGATCTGCCTGGATCAGGCCGCCGATGCGGCCCAGGCTCCGGGCAATGCTCAGCGCAAGAAGTGCTTGCACGGCCAATACCGCCAGCCACGCCAGCAAGAGCCGATCAGGCACCTGGCCGCCGAGAATCGCCTGCGCCACCCGGGTCGCGAACCAGGGCATGGCCAGGGCCAACGCGCTTTCAGCCAGCAGCAACGCGATCGCCGCCAGCAGGGCGCGGCGATAGGGCGGCAGCAGTCTCAGCAGGAAATGAAATTCTTCGGGGAGGCGAAACATGATCCAACTGCTTGTCACCCGCTGGATTGCGCGAGCTATCGGCTAAGATTGCAGTCGCGCGCCCGCAATCGCAAGCAACCATGACCCCAACCCTGCAAAACCACGCCACCCCCAGCGCCGATGTCCTCTTCCAGGAAGTCGGTGGCGAAGCCGTGCTGCTCAGCCTCGCCTCCGAGCAATATTTCGGCCTGAATCCGGTCGGCACCCGCATCTGGCAGTTGCTCGGCCGGGACAGCTCCCTCCAGGCTGCCTTCGATGTCTTGTGCGGTGAATGGGAGATCGAGCCGGCGCGATTGCAAGACGACTTGCTGAGTCTGGTGGCGCAACTCGCCGACGCCGGGCTGGTGCGGGTGGTCTGATTGAAGCGTCTGCGCGCCTGGCTTGACTTGTCCTGGAGTGAACGTTGGCTGGTGCTGCGCCTGGCGCTGGCCCTGCCATTGGTGGCCGGGATGCTACGGGTGGCCGGCTATGTGCGCAGCCGCCGTTGGCTGGAGACATTTTCGAATACCAACAACGTACGGGACCCGAGCGAGGCCGAGCTGCAGCAGGCCCAACGCGTGGCGCAACTGGCGGGCTTGATTGGTCGCCATGGCGCCGTGACGGCGACATGCCTGCGGCAATCTCTGCTGGTCTATTGGTGGCTACGTAGGGATGGCTTTGCGCCGGAGTTGAAAATCGGCGTACGCAAGCAGGACCAACTATTCGATGCGCATTCGTGGGTGGAACTGATGGGCCAGCCCCTGGCACAGCCGACACTGGATCATGTTGCGTTCCCGGACACCCCATGAATTTGTTGAAGCCCAATCCCGCTGTATTGCAGTCCCGCCTGGACCAGGCATCCATTCTTTTGAACGCAGATACTGGCCGTTACTTTCAACTGAATCCAGTGGCGCAGCGAGTCTGGGAGCTGCTGGCGGCGCAGATCGCCACGGAGTCGCTTGCAACAGTCATTTCCAGCGAGTACGACATTCCCGTTGCACGCAGCTGAGCGGGACATTGCAGACCTGCTACGCCGATTTGAGCAAGACGGACTGATGGTGCCGGCAGACGTCACCGCGGCCCCTGCATTGGTGACAGGCCTCCGGGCCGCTTCATCGGATGATCCGCGATTGACGGTTGCTGGCGTCCTGGCTGGTGTGCGCGTGTCGAGCAACTGGACGCTTCCGGGCCTTTCGCCTGCTCGGCGACGCTCACTGCTCGGTCGCCGTTTACTTTCTACCGGCGGATCAAGCCCTGGAGCGGCCGCAGAATCGCCCGGGGCCCACCCATTCCCTGCGGTGCTTGAAGTGGAGGGGTTCGTCGACAGTACTGGCTCTCGAGTTGTCATCCTGGAACAGCCAGGCATGCGCGACGATCCACTGCTCTGGGTCCGGCGAGTGCTTCCGTTCGCGGCGGCGCTCCAAGGTGCGGTAATCCTGCATGCCTCCGCCGTGTCAGCCGGGGACGGAGTGCACGCCTTCATTGGCGCCAGCACCGCCGGCAAGTCCACGCTTGCCGCGCGATTGACGGCCTCGGGCTTCGAGCAAATCTCGGATGACCTGCTGCCGTGCCGCCTTCCCCTGCGTTCATTGAATTTTCTTTCCCGGCACGAAGCGCAGGCGCAGGTCACCCGAATTCCGCTGAGCCGCGTGGAAACCATGCAGCGATTGCTGGTAAACGGCTTCGGAGAAATGAACCTGCCGGCGATATGGGCAACCCAGTTCCGCTGCTACGACCAGCTCGCCAATTCCATTCCTGCGTTCGACCTGTGCCTGCCCGACGATTTGTCGCGGCTGGATGAAAGCGTGGGCCGAGTCAGCGCGATGATCGGTCATCCAGCGCCGCAGACACCGTTCAGATCCAAGGGCTGAGAACAAATGGCGGGATTGGCAGGCATCATTGGTCGGCGAGGGCAGCCGGCACCGATCGAACAAGTCCGAAGCATGCTTGAAACAATCCAGCATCGCGGCCCCGACGGCCTGGACGCGGACGCCGAGGGGAGCGCCGCGCTTGGGCACGCCAAGCTGGTCCTGAATGAGATGGAGCGCAGCCAGCAGCAGCCGGCCTGGCTACCCGACCGATCATGCGGGCTTGTCGCCGATGCGCGTTTGTACAATCGCGAGGCGCTTCGTCACGAACTTGGTCGGATTGATTGGCTTGGCGATGCTCCATCAGACGCCGCCCTGCTGCTTGCCGCCTATCTGCGTTGGGGCGAGTTGATGCTGCCCCGGTTGCGCGGAGATTTCGCGTTCGTGGTCTGGGATGGACGCAAGCAGTGCGTATTCGCCGCCCGCGACCCATTTGGCGCCAAGCCGTTGTTCTACAGCCAGGAAGCTGATTGGTTTGCATTTGGATCCGAAGAAAAGGCGTTGCTTTGCCTGCCTTGGGTTCTCGATGAAATAGACGAGGCCGTGCTGGCGGAGTACCTGGAGAAGAGGTGCACGGGGCGCTTTCCGGCACTTTCCACGTCGCGGTCAAGCGATTGCGCGCAGGCCACTGGCTGCGGGCCGATACCACCCACTGTGGTGGAACGGTACTGGCCGAATCCTGGAGAGCATCGTCACGTTTTCCGGCAGCGTTGACCAATGCGTCTCTCGCTTTCGGGAACTGTTCCTGCAATCTGTCCAGCGCCGTATGGACGGGGTTCGAAGGAGTGGCGATCGATCTGAGCGGCGGATTCGACTCATCGTCGGTGGCGCTGGCAGCGGAGGAAATTCTCGCGCGTACCGCGATTCGCCGCAGGCAGCTCCGATCTCAGTTTCGATCCTGTACCCGGGCCTGGATTGCGATGAGCGGGAGTACAGCGACGCCGTGGCCGGGTTGCTGTCTTTCGAGCACCTGCGTATCGATGCGCCGATGGTGCCGTTTTTGCACGGGCTGCGGCGGAGACCCTCAAGATGGACGCGCCATTGGCCGATGTGGCCTGGCCGCGCTACCAGCGCTATGGAGAGGAGTTGAGATCACGGGGACGCCATGCGGTCCTCACCGGAGCAGGCGGCGACGATCTGGTCTGGGACCCGAACTATAGTGTTGACCTGTGGCGCACGGGCCAGCAGCTCGGGGCCCTTGGCTACTGCCTGTTCGATTTACGGGTTCGGCGAGATGGCTCACAAGTGTCGGCGTTTTGGTACCTCATTTCGACGCTGTTTCCTGGCCTTGCCGACGGCGCTCAGAAACTGCAGGAAATTCTTGCGTGGAAAGCCGCGTCAAGGCGGTCTGGGTGAACCAATCGTTCCTCTCAAGCGCGCGCCGCCGCCCCTTGAGTGAGGAGCCGAGGGTCAAGTCTTGCATGGACTGAAGCAACCACGCCAGTCTGCATGTCGCTGGCTGGCTCACTGATCCGACGTTTTTAGCCACGATGGAAATAGAGGAGAGGCTGCTGGCTTGGCAGGGACTGGAGATGCGCAGCCCATTTCTTGATCAGGATCTGGCTGATTTCGTGATGGGGGCATCATTTCAAACGCGATTGGCGATCCCCGGGCCATTCAAGAACCTGCTGGTTGCGGCCATGGGCGATGTCGTTTCCGAAGGTGCTGCAGGAACGGCGAGGCAAAGTGGTCTTCGACGTATATCGTCGAGGGCTTATGCGGCAGAGCGGAGTATCGGATTGGATGCTCGAGCAGACCGCACAAAATCCAGATTGTTGGAAGTACCTGAACGAGCAGTGGTTCGGCGACCTTCTGGCACACGAGCACCAAGAATGGGATCGGGGGCTCGGTTTCTTTGAGTCGTGGTTGCCGCTGCAGACCGCAACGTGGTTGCAGGCTCGGATGGCGGCAAGTACAGTGGCCACTAGAATCACCCACCTGCCCAGAGGGCACCATGAACCCAATCAAGCCGCGAAAGTCCTGAAGCCACCGAAGTCGTGAGCAGCAAGAGCGCCTATGTCGCCCCGCATCTTGAGGCGCTGGGACATATGGCGGTCGTGACCCAGAAGTCCAAGGTCGCGACAGACGGCCAAAACCAGCAATCCCGGGCAAAGCAGTGAGTCGATAGGTTGGTCAGCTATGTCTTGCGGTCACATTGCGGATTTGGAGAAGGCTATGTATATTCGTGCTGGGCAGTCCTTCCAACATTGAGACTGTGATGAATAACCTCGAAGTAGAGCAGAGTTCCAAATCCTCAGGTGTCTCTGATCCCGAAGGCAGGCTATGTCGCGCCGCACCTCGAGGTTCTGGGGCACATGGCGGTCGTGACCCAAAAAACGGGCGGCTACCTGGATGGTGCGAACGGAAACGGCAGATCGAAGCCATAAGTTGCTGGATTCGTCGAACGCGCCTTGTTAGCTCGGACCTACCTTGCAAGCCACGCAGCAATAGGTGGCCTGCTAAGCGGGCTTGACGCTTTGCATCAAGGTCTCTGGTTAGGCGTGCTGGATGCCGGGCAGCTCAATCGGCTTCCGTTGCTGCAGTACCCCCGTTGGCAAAAATACACGACAGACGATCACAACCTGTCTGGTCTCAACGATTGGGAAGCCTATTTTGTTGAGACCCAGCTCCCCGAGCAGGCGAGCGTCCTGGTGGCCTCTGTGGGCGGGGGACGCGAGGCCATTGCCTTGGCGCGCAGCGGCTACCGAGTGGATGCATTCGACTGCGTCCCGGAACTGCTCGCGACCTGTCGCCGAATTACCGCGCAATGGGCCTGGTCGTCGGTGTGTATTCAGGCAGCACCTGGAACTGTGCCTCCCCTTGAGCGAACCTACGACGCCGCCATCATCGGCTGGGGCGGCTACATGCATATCCCTGGAAGAGCCAATCGCATCGCATTCCTTGGCGCAGTCAGACAGCAGCTCGGCGTGGGCGCTCCGGTCCTGGTTTCGTTCTTCACGCGGAACAGACAGCCGTCGATTCCGCTTGATCCATGTGGTGGCTCGATTCATTCGGCGGCTGCGCCTCAACGCTGAGCCAGTCGAGCGGGGTGATGCCCTTGCCGGAACATTTGACCACTACTTTACTGAGTCGGAAATCCGTGACGAACTCGAGCAATCCGGGTTTGAATTGATTGCGTATCACTCGACTCCGTACGGTCATGCCTTGGGGTGTGCGCGGTAGCTCAGTGATCGGCTACCCGGGTCACTCCGCAGCAAGTAAACTATGCAGCTGTCGCTGCTCGATCAGGCTTGTTTGGTTGGCGTAGTTCAACCCTAAGCGGCGACCAAACCAACACTTGGGCATCCATGCGACAACTCGAAGACCGCAAGATCGCCCTCATCGGCCTCGGCTACGTCGGCCTGCCGCTGGCCGTTGAATTCGGCAAACATTTCCCGACACCTGGGCTTCGACATCAACGCCGCGCGGATCGATGAACTTGCGCGCCGGCGACGACAGCACCTGGAAGTGTCCGCCGAGGATCTGGCCAGCAGCCACCGTCTGCAGTTCAGCAGCCGACCCGGAAGACCTGCGCGCATGCAATGTCTTCATCGTCACCGTGCCCACGCCGATCGACGACGCCAACGCCCCGACCTGACGCCCGCTGATCAAAGCCAGCGAGACGATCGGCCGCGTGCTCAAGCCCGGCGCCGTCGTGATCTACGAATCCACCGTCTACCCCGGCTGCACCGAAGAAGTCTGCGTGCCGATCCTGGAGCGGTCTTCGGGCCTCACGTTCAACGTCGATTTCTTCTGCGGCTACAGCCCCGAGCGGATCAATCCCGGCGACAAGGAACACCGCTCACCAACATCCTGAAGGTCACCTCCGGCTCCACGCCGGAAGCCGCCGATTTCGTGGACGCGCTCTACCGCACCATCATCACCGCCGGCACCCACAAGGCCAGCCCATCAAAGTGGCCGAAGCCGCCAAGGTGATCGAGAACACCCAGCGCGACGTCAACATCGCCCTGATGAACGAGCTGGCGCTGATCTTCGACAGGCTGGGTATCGACACGCTGGAGGTGCTGGAGGCCGCCGGCACCAAATGGAACTTCCTGCCGTTCCGCCCGGCCTGGTCGGCGGCCACTGCATCGGCGTGGATCCCGTACTACCTCACCCACAAGGCGCAGGAAGTCGGCTACCACCCGGAAGTCATCCTGGCCGGCCGCCGCATCAACGACGGCATGGGCAGTTTCGTCGCCACCCAGGTCGTGCGCCTGATGGCTCAGCGCGGAATCAATATCGTCGGAGCCCG
>CAVSCB010000001.1:0-22783 GCA_963726305.1 uncultured Gammaproteobacteria bacterium | reverse complement strand
GGCGTTTGGCGGTCTCGGCGAGAACCCGCTCAACCCGGCGATGGCCGCTTATGCCGTGCTCTTGCTCTGCTTTTCCATCCAACTTCGTTGCTTCGACGGCCGATGGTCCCTGGAACCCGGGAAGCCCTGCCTGGGTCGCCGGGCTGTACGCCCTTGGCGGCCTGTTCCTGATTGGCAAGAAGATCATTCCCTGGCAGACGCCGCTGGCCATGCTTGCAGGCACGACCCTGGCGACGCTTGGCTTGCAGCTTGTCGGAGCGGAACGCCACCACCTTCGACCTGCATGGCTGGCCGATCGCAACACTGATGCTGGCGGCATTTTTCATCGTTACCGATCCGGTCACCGGTTGCCTGTCGCCGCGCGGACGCATTTTTTTCGGCGCCGGCGCGGGATTGCTGGCGGTGCTGCTCACGCACTTCGGCCCTGCGGCGGACGGCCTGCCGTTCGCCATCCTGTCGATGAACTTCGCGGCGCCATGGATCAACCGGCGCACACGGCCGATTCGCCGGCAGCAGGGGATGCAGCCATGAAGCCGACAGATCGCAAGGAGTTGTTCGCGCGCCTGGCCGAACTCAATCCAAACCCGACGACCGAACTCGTCTATCGCACGCCGTTCGAATTGCTGGTCGCGGTCATCCTCTCGGCGCAGGCCACCGATGTCGGCGTCAACAAGGCGACGCGCAAGCTGTTTCAAGGTCGCCAACACGCCGGGCAGATTCTGGCGCTGGGCGAGGACGGGCTGAAGAAATACATCAGCACATCGGCCTGTTCAACACCAAGGCGAAGAACATCATCGCGACCTGTCGGCTGCTGGTCGAGCGCCACGGCGGCGAGGTCCCGCGCGACGCGCGAGGCGCTGGAGGCGCTGCCCGGGGTCGGCCGCAAGACGGCCAACGTGGTGCTCAATACGGCATTCGGCGAACCCACCATCGCCGTGGACACCCACATCTTCCGCGTCGCCAACCGCACCGGCCTCGCGCCGGGCAAGAACGTGCGCGCGGTCGAAGACAAGCTGCATGAAGGCCGTGCCCGCCGAGTTATCGCAGGACGCCCACCACTGGCTGATCCTGCACGGCCGCTATGTCTGCAAGGCCCGCAAGCCCGATTGCCCGCAGTGTGTGATCCGCGACCTGTGCGACTATCGGCGCAAGACCAAGTCTTCCGGGCCGTAACGATCCGGACTTTCCGCGGTCATATGTCCGCACTGTCACAATAACGAAACCTTTACTGTCTAACCTGCGCAGGTCCCAACCACCTACCGCAGGGAACTGCCATGAAAGTTTTGCCCAATCTTCTCGCTGCCGCCGTGCTGGCCGGCTTGTCCGCCCCGGCCTTCGCCGACGTTGAATTCGACGTCATCGGCGGCTCGGAAATCTCCTTCACCGGCCTGGTCCAGACCGACGGCTACTGGTACGACAACGATGTCCAGGTTCTCGGCAGCGGCTCGATCGGCGACGGCGCGGACACCGACTTCGGCATGCGCCGTTCCGAGCTGGTGTTCAAGGGCAAGGGCCCGGGCCATTGGAACTGGGTGGCTGGCTATGACTTCACCGGATCCAAGTTCCTCGACGTGAATGTCGCGTACAAGTTTTCCGCCTTCACCGCGGTAACGGTCGGCCAGTACAAGCAGCCGAACAGCCTGGAAGAGTTGTCCAGCACCAAGAACAATGACTTCATCTCCAAGGCCATGACCACCAACATGCAGGGCGTCGCCCGCCGCCTCGGCATCGCCGCGGTCACCGGCGACAGCAACTGGTCGATCACCGGCAGCCTGTTCGGCGACCAGCTGACCCGCAACCAGACCGAGGGCAGCGGCTACGGCGTCTCGTGGCACCTTCGCCCCGATCAACGAGGCCGGCAACTTCCTCCACCTGGGCCTGTCCTCGGTCGACTACGCGGCCGTATTGCCGGGCAGCGCACCGGGCGCGACGCCGGTAGTCAGTGGCGACAACCAGGCGCAGTGGCGGGTTCGCCCCGACGCCGACCTGACCAGCGTCCGCCTGGTCAACTCGGGCACCTTCACCGATGCCGACCGCAACAGCACCTGGGGCGCCGAGGCTGCCTGGGTCCATGGCCCGTTCAAGCTGCAAGGCGAGTACATGGGTTCGCAGACCAGCCGCAGCGCGCACGACACCTACAACCTCGATAGCTGGTACGTCTACGGCGTCTGGAACATCACCGGCGAAACCTGGACCTACAAGGACACCGTGGTCTCCACCGGCCTGCCGGACAACCCGGGCCTGGGCATGTGGCAGATCGGCCTTCGTTATGACGCTGCCGACCTGAACGACGGCTCCGTCGGCGGCACCCCGTCCGCTCCGGTGGTCAACGGCGTCCTGGGCGGCAAGGAAGAGAACTGGACCCTCGGCGTGAACTGGTACTGGCGCTCGAACTTCAAGTTCTCGATGAACTACGTCTGGGTCTCGAGCGAGAAATGGAGCAGTTCGGCCAAGGCCTATGTGCAGGACGATCCGGGCATCCTGGAAGTCCGCGCCCAGGTCTATTGGTGAGCCTGGGCTATACGCCCGGCGCCACTGTCACCGCACTGTCATCTTGGTGACAAATCATATGCCAGGCCGGGCAAGGCTTCCTTGCCCGGCAATCTTTCAAGGAGTTTGACCGTGCTTAGTTCGATCAAAAGCCGCATCGCCGTGGTCGGCCTCGCCGCCGCCATGGCATTCAACGCCCACGCCGAGAACGTCACCGGCGCCGGCGCCTCGTTCGTCTTCCCGGCATGTCCAAGTGGGCGGCCGACTACCGCAACGCCACCAAAGTACAAGGTCAATTACCAGTCGATCGGCTCCGGCGGCGGCATCGCCCAGATCAAGGCGGCCACCGTTGATTTCGGTTCCTCCGATGCGCCCCTGAAGCCGGAAGAACTCGACAAGCTTCGGCCTCGGCCAGTTTCCGTCGGTGATCGGCGGCGTGGTGCCGGTGGTCAACGTGCCGGGCCTCAAGGCCGGACAGATCCGCTTCACCGGCCCGCTGCTGGCCGACCTGTTTCTGGGCAAGATCAAGACTGGAACGATCCGGCGATCGCCGCGGTCAATCCGGGCGTGACCCTGCCGGCAACCAAAATGACCATCGTGCACCGTTCGGATGGTTCGGGCACGACCTTCAACTTCGTCAACTACCTGTCCAAGGTCAGCCCGGCTTGGAAGTCCAGCGTCGGTGAAGGCACCGCCGTGAAATGGCCGACCGGCATCGGCGGCAAGGGCAACGAAGGCGTTGCCGCCTACGTCAAGCAGATCAAGGGCGGCCTCGGCTATGTCGAGCTGTCCTACGCGCTGCAGAATAAGATGAGCTATGCCGCCATGCAGAACGCCGCCGGCAAGTGGGTCCTGCCGAGCGACGAGAGCTTCGCCGCCGCCGCCGCCAGCGCCGACTGGGCCAAGTCCAAGGACTTCTACCTGGTCATCACCAATGCGCCGGGCGATGACGCCTGGCCGATCACCGCGACCAACTTCATCATCATGTACAAGCAGCCCAAGAATGCCGCCGCCGCCAAGTCGGCCAAGGACTTCTTCCGCTGGGCGTACAAGAATGGCGACGCGCAAGCCAAGAAGCTGGACTACGTGCCGCTGCCCGCCGCGCTGGTTGCCCAGATCGAGGCGTACTGGGCTGCTGAATTCAAGTTCTGATCAAAACTATGTGCCCGGCACGCGCACCCCACCGGGTGCGCGTTGTCGTGTGTCAAAGCCGCTCGCCATGAACAACACCCAGGCAAACGCGATCGCAAATGAGCACTGAAGCCACCCTCCCCTCGCCCGTGATGCGCAACGACAAGCGCGACACGCTGATCGACCTGCTGTTCCGCAGCGTGGTTTCCAGCGCGGGCATATTCGTCCTGCTCGCGCTCATCGGCGCCGCCGTGTCGATGCTCTGGGGCGGGCGCCTGGCCTTCGAAACCTTTGGCTGGCAGTTCCTGACCACCCAGGAATGGGACGTCCCGGCCAGCAAGTTCGGCGCGCTGGTACCCATCTACGGCACCCTGGTCACCGCCGGCATCGCGATGCTGATCGCGGTGCCGGTCAGTTTCGGCATCGCCGTCTTCCTGACCGAAGTCGCGCCGTCCTGGATGCGCGGACCGGTATCGGCCGCGATCGAGTTGCTGGCCGGCATCCCGTCCATCATCTACGGCATGTGGGGCCTGTTCGTCCTGGCGCCCTACCTGAGCGAGCACGCCTATCCCTGGATCGACGAACACATGGGCGTGCTGCCCTTCGTCGGCCCGCTGTTCGCCGGCCCGCCACTGGGCATCGGCATGCTGACCGCCGGCCTGGTGCTGGCGATCATGGTGATCCCGTTCATCAGCTCGGTGATGCGTGAAGTCTTCCTCACCGTACCCAATCGCCTGAAGGAATCGGCGTACGCGCTGGGCTCGACCACCTGGGAAGTGGTCTGGGACATCGTGCTTCCCTACACGCGCTCGGCGGTCATCGGCGGCGTCTTCCTCGGCCTCGGTCGCGCGCTGGGCGAAACCATGGCGGTGACCTTCGTCATCGGCAATGCCTACAACATCTCCGCATCGCTGCTCGACCCCGGCACGTCGATCGCATCGACCATCGCCAACGAATTCGGCGAGGCGGTCGATCCGCTGCACAAGTCCACGCTGCTGGCGCTCGGCTTCCTGCTGTTCGTGCTCACCTTCATCGTACTTTCGATCGCCAAGCTGATGCTGATGCAGCTTGCAGCGCAAGGAGGGCCGTTGATGAACACCTCCGAGTATCTGTACCTGAAGCGCAGCATGCAAGAACAAGCTGGCCATGGTGCTTGCCGGCGCCGCCGCCATCTTCGGCATGTTCTGGTTGATCTGGATCCTGTGGACCACCGCCACCAAGGGCGTGGCCAACCTCAACCTCGACCTGTTCACCATGATGACGCCGCCGCCGGGCGAGCGCGGCGGCCTGCTCAATGCCTTCTTCGGCAGCGCTGTGATCAGCCTGCTGGCGATCGTCATCGGCACGCCGATCGGCATCGCGGCGGGTACCTTCCTGGCCGAATACGCCAACCACACCCGGCTCGGCACGCTCATCCGCTTCGTCAACGACATCCTGCTGTCGGCGCCGTCGATCGTGCTCGGCCTGTTCGTGTATGCGCTGGTGGTGGTGCAATTCGGCCACTTCTCCGCCTGGGCGGGCTCCATCGCGCTGGCCTTCATCGCCCTCCCCGTGATCGTGCGCACCACCGACGAGATGCTGCGGCTGGTGCCCAGCGCGATGCGCGAGGCGGCCCTGTCGCTGGGCGTGCCGCAGTGGAAAGTCACCATGCAGGTTCTCTATCGCTCGGCGCTGCCGGGCATCGTCACCGGCGTGCTGCTCGCGCTGGCCCGCATCACTGGCGAAACCGCCCCGCTGCTGTTCACCGCGGCCAGCAACCAGTTCTGGAGCACCGACTTGAATGCGCCGATGGCCAATGTGCCGATGGTGATATTCCAGTACGCGATGAGCCCCTACGAGAGCTGGAATTCGCTGGCCTGGGCCGGCGCCTTCGTGGTCACAATCTTCGTGCTGCTGCTGGGCATTGCCGCCCGCGCCATCCTGCTCCGCAACAAGGTCGGTCATGACTAAGATGAATATTTCCCTCGCTCAACCGCCTCCATCGCATGCGTCGAACAGATCGGCCGCCAAGCTGACCGCGCGCGGCGTGAATTTCTTCTACAACGGCGAGCAGGCGCTCAAGAACGTCGAGCTGGACGTCCCGGAAAAGAAAGTCACCGCGCTGATCGGCCCCTCCGGCTGCGGAAAGTCGACGCTGCTGCGTGTATTCAACCGCATCTATTCGCTGTATCCGGGACAGGAAGCGCGCGGCGAAGTGATGCTTGATGGCGAGAACATCCTCGACCCGAAGTATTCGCTCAACCGCCTGCGCAGCAAGGTCGGCATGGTGTTCCAGAAGCCGGTGCCGTTTCCGATGTCGATCTACGACAACGTCGCCTACGGCATCCGCCATCACGAGAAACTGTCCCGCGCGGTGATGGACGAACGCGTGGAGCATGCCCTGCGCCAGGCCGCGCTCTGGGATGAAGTCGAAGGACAAGCTGAAGAACAACGCGCTGGGCCTGTCCGGCGGCCAGCAGCAGCGGCTGTGCATTGCGCGCGCCATCGCGCTCAAGCCCGAAGTGCTGCTGTTCGACGAGCCGACCTCGGCGCTGGACCCGATCGCCACCGGCAAGATCGAGCAATTGTTCGCCGAACTCAAGCAGCAGTTCACCATCCTGATCGTGACCCACAACATGCAGCAGGCGGCGCGCTGTCTCCGACTTACACCGCATTCATGTATCTTGGCGAACTGGTCGAACACGGCGTCACCGAAACCATTTTCACCAAGCCCACCAAGCAGCAGACCGAAGACTACATCACCGGCCGTTTCGGCTAAGCGCCGGCCAAGGAACCAGCATGCCTCCCCAGCACGAACACATCGTCAAGAGCTTCGACTCCGAACTGGAGCGCCTGTACGGCGAGATCACCCGCATGGGCGAGATCGCCATGGCGCAACTCAACGCCGCCATCGACGTCATGATCCGCCGCGACAGCAAGGCGGCCGAGCGCGTGGTCGCCAACGACGACGCCATCGATACGCTCGAGCACGAGGTCAGCCAGGACGTGCTGCGGCTGTTGGCGCTTCGCCAGCCGATGGCCCGCGACCTTCGCGAGGTCTACAGCGCCCTGCGCATTTCCTCGGACATCGAGCGGATCGGCGACTACGCAGCCAATATCGCCAAGCGCTCGATGGTGCTCAACCAGAGCGCGCCGGTCGCCGCCGCGCACGGGCTCCAGGCGCTGGCGAAGACCGCCAACGCGCTGGTCAACGACGCCATCCATGCCTTCCGTACCCGCGACGACGCGCTGGCCCTGGAGGTTCGCAATCGCGATGCCGATCTCGACCTGCAGTACACCGGCCTGTTCCGCGAACTGCTGACCTACATGATGGAGGACCCGCGCAACATCACCTCCTGCGCGCACCTGCTGTTCATGGCCAAGAACATCGAGCGGATCGGCGACCACGCCACCAATATCGCCGAGAACACCTGGTTCATCGTCCACGGCGACCAGCCGCCGGGCGGCCGCGAGAAGCGCGACACCACCAGCCAGTAGCCAGCTTGGCGGCTCAAGGGCTTAGCTGTTATCCTGAGCCCATGGAAAACCTGACGCCCCAGCCGCGCATGGCCGATCGCTTTCGCGGCTTTCTCCCGGTCGTGGTCGACGTTGAAACCGGCGGCTTCGAATGCAACCGGCACGCGCTGCTGGAAATCGCCGCGGTGCCGATCGAGCTCGATCCCGAGGGCCGGTTCGTCCTCGGCCCGACCGTGAGCACGCACGTCGAGCCCTTTCCCGGCTCGGTGCTGGACCCCCGGTCCATGGAAGTCACCGGCATCGATGTCACCCATCCGTTCCGCGACGCCAAGCCCGAGCGCGAGGCGCTGGACCTCATCTTCCACCACGTGCGCATGGCGGCGCGCAAGGCCGAGTGCCAGCGCGCCATCCTGGTCGGCCACAACGCGCCGTTCGACCTGGGCTTCATCAACGCCGCGGTCGGCGCGGGTGGCGCACAAGCGCAATCCGTTCCATCCCTTCAGCACCTTCGACACCGTGACCCTGGCGGGCCTTGCCTACGGGCAGACCGTGCTGAGCCGGGCGGCGCAGGCGGCGGGCATTGCCTGGGATGATGAACAGGCGCATTCGGCGGTGTACGATGCCGAGCGGACCGCCGAGCTGTTCTGCAAGGTGCTGAACCGCTGGCGGCTGTTTTCGGAAACGAACCCCGAGTGAGGAATCAACGATGATCTACGACGACATCCTTGGCACCATCGGCCGCACGCCCGGTCGTGCGCATCAACAAGCTGGCTCCTGCCGGCATCACCATGTACGCCAAGCTCGAGGCGTTCAATCCGATGTCCTCGGTGAAGGACCGCCTGGCGCTGGGCATCATCCTCGACGCCGAGGCGCGCGGTGAACTCAAGCCCGGACAGATGGTGGTCGAAGCGACCTCCGGCAATACCGGCGTGGCGCTGGCGATGGTCTGCGCTGTGCGCGGCTATCCGTTCGTCGCCTTCATGGCCGACTCCTTCTCGATCGAGCGGCGCAAGCTCATGCGCGCGCTCGGCGCCAAGGTCATCCTGACGCCGGCCGCGGAACGCGCCACCGGCATGGTCAAGCGCGCCGAAGAATTCGCGAAGAAGCACGGCGCGTTCCTGACCCGGCAGTTCGACAATCCGGCCAACCCGGCCTTCCACCGCGCCACCACCGGTCCGGAGATCCTGCAGGATTTCGCCGGCCAGCGGCTCGACTGGTGGGTCACCGGTTATGGCACGGGCGGCACCATGACAGGCGCGGGCGAAGTGCTGAAGCTGGCGCGTCCCGACCTGAAGATCGCGGTGACCGAGCCGACCGGCGCGGCATTGCTGTCAGGCGGCGAATGGAAGCCGCACAAGATCCAGGGCTGGACCCCCGACTTCGTCGCGCCGATCGTCAATCGCGAGATCTACGATCGCATCGTGCTGGTGGACGATGTGTACGCGCGCGACACGGCGCGCGAGTTGGCCACCCGCGAGGGCATCTTCTGCGGCGTCTCTGGCGGCGGCACCTTCGCCGCGGCGCTGGAACTGGCCAAGACGCTGGAACCCGGCAGCGTGGTGCTGGCGATGATCCCGGATACCGGCGAACGCTACCTGAGCACCTTCCTGTTCGAAGGCATCAACGAAGGTTCCGACGACGAGTGGCTGGCCGGAGTTCGAAGCCGGCAAGTAGCGCGGCAGCGGCGGGAGCGGCCCAGGCCGCTCCTGCCAACCCTCAGGGCTTCGGCTTGATGATCTTGCGCTTGAGCGAATGCCACATGCCGTAGAGGCTGATGGCGATCCACGCTGTTTCGATGAACAGCACGAGTAGTTCATCTGGTCGGCGTACAACACCGGGATGAGGATCCCGGTACCGCCGAGGGCGTTGAGCAGCGCGTAGGCCATGCCATTGCCAGCCAGGCGTTCGGTCTGCAATGCCAGGTAGGCCGCGAGCACCAGGAATACACCGGCGAAGCCGACGAAATCAAACCACTGCAAGTTCATCATTTCGCCGCTCCCAGTCGCTGCCGCACCACTTCGAACAATGCCACGCCGGTGGCCACCGAAACATTCAGGCTTTCCATGTCGCCGGGCATCGGAATCTTCACCAGCCCGTCGCAGTGTTCGCGGGTCAGCCGGCGCATGCCCTCGCCTTCGCCGCCCATCACGAGGCGACGTTGCCGGTGAAATCGACGGCATGGATGCTGCCCGTCGCTTCGCCGTCCATGCCGTATACCCAGACGCCCGCCTCCTTGATGGCGCGCAGCGTGCGCGCCAGGTTGGTCACCCTGATGACCGGAATCCGGTCGGCCGCGCCGGCGGAAGTCTTGCGCACGGTCGCGTTGATCGGCGCCGCCTTGTCCTTGGGAATGATCACCGCGGTCACGCCCGCGGCCGCCGCGGAACGCAGGCAGGCGCCGAGGTTGTGCGGATCCTGCACGCCGTCCAGCACCAGGATCAGCGCCTTGCCGTCCGCGGCCTCGATCAGGCCGGCAGCGCGCTCTCCTCGTCTTGCTTCGGCGCTTCGTAGCGCGCGATCACGCCCTGGTGGCGCAAGCCGCCGGCGATGCCGTCGAGCGCCTGCACGCGACGCGACGCACGGAGATCTCGTTCCGGCGGGCATTTTCCTCGATCTCGGTCAGGCGCGGATTCTTGCCGCCCGCTTCGACCAGTACTTCCCGGACATTTCCAGGTCGTGTTCGAGCGCCGCGGTCACGGCATTGATGCCCGACATCCATGGTTCCCTTGCTCATGCGTTGATCTCACCATTGGCCCAGGCCTTTTTCATCTTCTTGCCCGGCTTCCGCCGGCAATACCGGCTTGAAATCGATGCGCCTGTCCTCGACGCTGGCCTTCAGCACCAGCACCCGGATCGGATCGCCCAGCCGGAACGCATGCCCCTTACGCTCGCCGCTTCAGCGCCTTGCGCACCGGGTCGAAATGCCAGTAGTCGTGCGGCAACTGGGTCACATGCACCAGGCCGTTGACCTTGGAATGCTCAGCTCGACGAACAGGCCGAAGCTGGTGACGCCGCTGATCACGCCATCGAACTGCGATGCCGACGTGCTGTTCCATCCAGGCGCTGCGGTAGCGCTCGTCGACTTCGCGTTCGGCCTCATCGGCGCGGCGCTCCTTCGCCGAACACTGCAGGCACAGCTTGTCCATTTCCTGCGGCCGAATAGCGGAAGCCGCCGTCGCTGCCGTGTAATCAGGCTTTCTTGATGCCCGATGCAGCAGCAGATCGGGATAGCGGCGGATCGGCGAGGTGAAATGGCCGTAGGCCTCCAGCGCCAGGCCGAAGTGGCCCTTGTTTTCGGTGGCTGTAGACCGCCATCTCTACGACGCAACAGCACGTTTCCAGCAACGCCGCATCCGGACGCTGGCGGATCTTTTTGAACAGATTGGTGAAATCCTTCGGCTGCACCTTGGCTACTGCGGCATGCTCAGGCCGAATTCGCTTAGGTACTCCAGCAGGTCGGCGTACTTCGACTCCGGCGGCCGGTCATGCACGCGGAACGGCGCATGGACCTGCTTGCCTCAGGATGACAGCCCTGCCGGCCTCGACATTGGCCGCGATCATGCATTCCTCGATCAGCTTGTGCGCATCGTTGCGCTCCAGCATGCCGCCCTGGATAACCTCGCCCTGGCGTCGAGCTGAAACGCACTTCGCTGGATTCGAACTCGATCGCGCCGCGCTTTGCGCGCGCCTTGGACAGGATCTCGTAAAGCTGGTGCAGGCGATCGATCCGCGGCATCAGCGCAGCCGATGGACGCGCCATCATCTCGGATCGTTCTCGCCGATGGCTTTCCAGACCTCGGTATAGGTCAAGCGCGCATGGCGAGTGCATGACCGCCTCATAGAACCTCGACTCGACTGACCAGGCCATCAAAGCCGACCTGCATGTCGCAGACGAAGCACAGGCGGTCGACCTTGGTTGAGCGAACAGATGCCGTTGGAAGGGTTTCCGGCAGCATCGGCACCACGAACCCGGGGAAATAGACCGAGGTGCCGCGAAGCGTGGCTTCGTCGTCCAGCGCGGTGCCCGGACGGACGTAATGGGAAACATCGGCAATGGCAACGATCAGACGGAAGCCCTTGGGTTGCGACTCGCAGGAGACCGCGTCGTCGAAGTCCTTGGCGTCCTCGCCGTCGATGGTGACCAGCGGCAGCTGGCGCAGGTCGACGCGCTTGCGCGCGCTCCTCGGCTCGGCTCGAACGGCACGGCGCCGCCTCGGCCAGCGTCTGGCGGGAATTCATACGGCAGGTTGTGGCCGTCGATGGCCATCTCGACCACGCCGACCCGCGTGGTCGAGATGGCCATCCACGGCCACAACCTGCCGTTCGAATTCCCGCGCGAGACGCTGGCCGAGGCAGCGGCGGTGCCGCTGGACGTGGAGGCGAAGGAGGCGGCCAAGCGCGTGGACCTGCGCGCGCTGCCGCTGGTCACCATCGACGGCGAGGACGCCAAGGACTTCGACGATGCGGTCTATTGCGAATCGAACCGCAAGGGCTTCCGCCTGATCGTCGCCATTGCCGATGTTTCGCATTATGTCCGTCCGGGCACCGCGTTGGATGATGAAGCCACGCTTCGTGGCACCTCGGTCTACTTCCCCGGCTTCGTGGTGCCGATGCTGCCGGAAACCCTTTCAAACGGCATCTGTTCGTTAAAACCCAAAGTCGATCGCCTGTGCTTCGTCTGCGATATGCACATCGACTTTGATGGCCTTGTCAGCAAGGCTCGAAGTTCTATGAAGCGGTCATGCATTCCCATGCCCGATTGACCTATACCCAGGTTTGGAAAGCCGTCGGCGAGAACGATGCCGAAATGCGATCGCCTTCGATCGGCTCGCTGATGCCGCAGATCGATCGCCTGCACCAGCTTTACGAGATCCTGTCCAAGGCGCGTGCAAAGCGGGGTGCGATCGAGTTTGAATCCGAGCGAAGTGCGTTTTGAACTCGACGCCAAGGGCGAGGTTATCCAGGGCGGCATGTTGGAGCGCAACGATGCGCATAAGTTGATCGAGGAATGCATGATCGCGGCCAATGTCGAGGCCGGCGCGGTTATCTGACAAGCAAGTGCCGGCGCCGTTCCGCGTCCATGATCGGCCGCCGGAATCGAAGTATGCCGATCTGCTGGAGTATCTGAAGGAATTCGCCTTGAGCTGCCGCCATGCCAGACGTGCAGCCCAAGGACTTCACCAATTTGTTGAATAAGATCCGCCAACGTCCGGATGCGGCATTGTTGGAAACCGTGTTGTTGCGTTCGCAGAGTCTGGCGGTCTATAGCACCGACAATAAAGGCCACTTCGGCCTGGCGCTGGATGCCTACGGCCACTTCACCTCACCGATCCGCCGCTATCCCGATCTGCTGCTGCATCGCGTCGTTCAAACACGCCCTATTGCGCGGCAGCGACGACGGTTTCAGCTATTCGCCCAGGAAATGGACACGCTGTGCACTGCAGTGCTCGGATTTAGAGCGCCGCGCCGATGAGGCCGAGCGCGAAGTCGACGAACGCTACCGCAGCGCCTGGATGGAGCAGCATGTCGGCAGCGAGTTCGATGGCGTCATCAGCGGCGTCACCAGCTTCGGCCTGTTCGTCGAGCTGACCGATTCCAAAGTCAATGGCCTGGTGCACGTGACCCAGCTGCCGCACGACTACTGGCATTTCGATCCGCAACGCAAGACGCTCACCGGTGAACGCAAGGGCATGTCGTTCCGGCTCGGCGATCCGATTCGGGTCCTGGTGCTGAAGGCCAGCGTCGAAGACAGGCGCATCGACTTCAAACCGGTATCTGCCGGCCGAAGCGCAGAAAAAAAGAAAAAGGCCTGGGCCAATGAGTGAGATCAAAGCATGAGTAAAGCGAATCAATGGATTTCCGGCATCAATGCCGTCGCCTCGGCGCTCGAACACGACATGGAACATGTGCGCGAAGTGCTGATCGAAGCCGGCAACAAAAATCGCGCGTCTTACCGAGATCGAGGAAAACGCCCGCCGAAACGATATCTCTGTGCGGCGGATCGCTATGCAGGCTCTGGACGGCATCGCCGGCGGCTTACGCCATCAGGGCGTGATCGCGCGCTATGAGGCATCGAAGCAGCTCAAAGAAGAACGACGTTGCCCGGCCTGATCGAGGCCGCGGACGGCAAAGCGCTGCTGTTGATTCTCGATGGCGTGCAGGACCCGCACAACCTTGGCGCCTGCCTGCGCAGCGCGGCAGCCGCAGGCGTGACTGCGGTGATTATTCCCAAGGACAAGGCGGCGCCGTTCAACGCTACCGTGCGCAAAACCTCAGCCGGCGCGGCTGACCGCATTCCGGTCATCAGCGTGACCAATCTGGCGCGAACCCTGCGCGCCATCAAGGATGCCGGCGTTTGGGTCTACGGCCTGGACGGCGAAGCGACCGGGTTGCATCTATGCCGATCGACTTTCCCGGCAACGTCGCCCTGGTGCTGGGCGGCGAAGGCGAGGGCATGCGCCGGCTCACCCGCGAACATTGCGATGGGCTGGTGAAGATCCCGATGCCCGGCGACATGGAAAGCCTGAATGTTTCCGTGGCCACCGGCGTGGCCCTGTTCGAAGTGGTGCGGCAGCGGCTGGGAGCGGCGAAATGATGAATTTGCAGTGGTTCGACTTCGTCGGCTTCGCCGGCGTATTGCTGGTGCTCGCGGCCTACGGCGCTTGCAGACGACGCCGGATGGCAATGGCGTGTGTTCGCGCTGCTCAACGCGCTCGGCGGCACCGGGATCCTATCCCGGTCCTGTACGCCGACGAGTTGAACTACTCGGTGCTGTTCATCGAGACGGCCTGGATACGCATCAGCCTTACGGCATGTGGCATTCGCTCAAGGGCAAGACCATGAAGCCGAAAGCCCTGACGCTCCCGGACGGTTTCGGCTGTACCGCCGCCGAACGCTACACGCCGGCTTCGAATCCGGCCAGCCACTCGTCGTCGGAACCTTCGTTGATGCCTTCGAACAGGAAGGTCTACAGGTAGCGTTCGCCGGTATCCGGCATCATCGCCAGCATCACGCTGCCGGGTTCCAGCGTCTCGGCCACTTCCAGCGCGGCGGCGAAGGTGCCGCCGCCGGAGACGCCGCAGAAGATGCCCTCGCTGTGTGGCCAGGTCCGCGCCGTGTCGCGCGCGTATACGTCGTCGACCAGCACGATGCGATCGTAGATCTCGCGATTGAGATCGGCGCGACGAAGTCGGGCGTCCAGCCCTGGATCTTGTGCGGCTTCCATTCGCCGCCGGACAGCATTGCCGCGCCGGTCGGCTCGGTCACCGCGATCTTCAGGTCCGGACGCGCCAGCTTGCAGCATTTCGCCGGCGCCTGTCAGCGTGCCGCCCGTGCCATAGCCGGTGACCCACCAGTCGAGCCGCTTGCCGGCGAAATCCTGCAGGATCTCCGGACCGGTGGTCGCGCGGTGGTAGGCGGGGTTGGCCGGATTGTCGAACTGCCGGGTCAGGAACGCGCCGTGCTTCTCCGCGAATTCCTCGGCGCGCTTGACCATGCCGGTGGCGCGTTCCGCGGCCGGCGTCAGGATGACCTTGGCGCCGAGCGCGCGCATCAGCTTGCGCCGCTCGATCGAGAAGGAGTCGGCCATGAAGGCGACGAACGGATAGCCGCGCACAGCGCAGACCATCGCCAGCGCCATGCCGGTATTGCCGGAGGTCGCTTCGACCACCATCTGCCCGGGCTTGAGTTCGCCGCGCGCCTCGGCGTCGAGGATGATGCCCAGCGCCAGGCGATCCTTCACCGAGGACATCGGATTGAACGCCTCGAGCTTGACGTACATGGTCATGCCGGCGGGAGCCAGCTTGTTGATGCGGACGACCGGCGTGCGGCCGATGGTGCCAAGGATGTCGTCGTAGATCATCGTTGATTCCTCAATCGGGGTTCGTTTCCGAAAACAGCCGCCAGCGGTTGAGCACCTTGCAAAACAGCTCGGCGGTCCGCTCGGCATCGTACACCGCCGAATGCGCCTGTTCATCATCCCAGCCGATGCCGGCCGCCTGCGCCGCCCGGCTCAGCACGGTCTGCCCGAAGGCAAGGCCCGCCAGGGTCACGGTGTCGAAGGTGCTGAAGGGATGGAACGGATTGCGCTTGTGCGCCACCCGCCCGACCGCGGCGTTGATGAAGCCCAGGTCGAACGGCGCGTTGTGGCCGACCAGGATCGCGCGCTGGCACTCGGCCTTGCGCGCCGCCATGCGCACGTGGTGGAAGATGAGGTCCAGCGCCTCGCGCTCGGGCTTGGCGTCGCGGAACGGATGGCTGACATCGATGCCGGTGACTTCCATGGACTTGGTCGAGCACCGAGCCGGGAAACGGCTCGACGTGCGTGCTCACGGTCGGGCCCAGGACGAACCGGCCCTCGGATCGAGCTGATCGGCACCGCGGCGATTTCCAGCAGCGCGTGCCGGTTGCATTCGAAGCCGCCGGTTTCAACGTCGACCACGACCGGGAGAAAGCCGCGAAAACGATCGGCCATGCGCGGCTTGGGATTCTGTTCTTCCATGCGCTCAGGATAGCAGCTGGGAACTTCCCCAAGCCTGGCCTGGCGCGGACTACTCGGCTGGTCGTGTCGCGCTTCTCGCGGCCGCCCGGCGGCTGGTCGCCATGGACGATGAACCAGGTGTTCTCGGCGATGTTGGTGGCGTGGTCGCCGATGCGCTCGATGTTCTTGGCCATGAACAGCAGGTGCGCGCAGGAGGTGATCTGCGCGGGTCCTCGATCATGTAGGTCAGCAGTTCGCGGAACAGGCCGGTGTACTGCAGGTCCAGTTCGACGTCGCGATTGCGAACCTCCAGGGCCAGCGCGTCGTCGCGGGTGCGAAAGGCCTGGATCGGCGTCGGCGACCAGCGCGTTGGCCAGTCTTGGCCAGCGCCGGCAGTCCGCGCACGGCGGCGACGGGCGCGCTCTGGTTGAGCACCATCGAGCGCTTGGCGATGTTGGCGGCGTAGTCGCCGATGCGCTCGATGTCGGCGGAGATGCGCAACGCGCTGTAGACCTCGCGCAGGTCGCGGGCCATCGGCTGGCGCAGGGCCAGCAGGCGCAGCACGTCCTGGCTGACTTCGCGCTCGAGTTCGTCGATCGCCTCGTCGTTGGCGACCACCCGCTCGGCGGCCTTGCTGTCGCGGCGGAGCAGCACGTCGATGGCGGCATTGAGCTGGCCATGGCGATGTCGCCCATGCGGGCGATCTCGCCGTACAGGCGCTCGAGTTCGGAGTCGAAGCTCTTGACGATGTGTTCGTGCTGGGGAGTCATGTTCTTTCCTTGGCCGGCGCTCAGCCGAATCGGCCGGTGATGTAGTCCTCGGTCTGCTGCTTGGCCGGGCTTGGTGAAGATCGGTTTCGGTGACGCCGTGCTCGATCAGCTCGCCCAGGTACATGAAGGCGGTGAAGTCGGAGCACGCGCGCCGCCTGCTGCATGTTGTGGGTGACGATCAGGATGGTGAACTGCTGCTTGAGTTCGGCGATCAGCTGCTCGATCTTGCCGGTGGCGATCGGGTCCAGCGCCGAGGTCGGCTCGTCGAACAGCAGCACCTCGGGCTTCAGGGCGATGGCGCGGGCGATGCACAGGCGCTGCTGCTGGCCGCCGGACAGGCCCAGCGCGCTCTGCTTGAGCTTGTCCTTGACTTCGTCCCACAGCGCGGCCTGGCGCAGCGCCTGCTCGACGCGCTCGTCCATCTCGGCCCGCGACAGCTTCTCGTAGTGGCGGATGCCGTAGGCGATGTTGTCGTAGATCGACATCGGGAACGGCACCGGCTTCTGGAACACCATGCCGACCTTGCTGCGCAGGCGGTTGAGCGAATAGCCCGGGTCGAGGATGTTCTCGCCGTCCAGCAGCACCTCGCCGGTCGCGCGCTGCCCGGGATAGATGCGAGTAGATGCGGTTGAAGATGCGCAGCAGGGTCGACTTGCCGCAGCCGGAGGGGCCGATCAGCGCGGTGACCCGCTGCTCCGGGATGTCCAGGTCGATGTCCTTCAGCGCCTGGTTACTTGCCGTAGTAGAAGTCGAGGTCGCGCGCGGCGAGCTTGGCGTCGCCGGCATCGTTCGACGCATGCGGCCGGCGACGGTCGGCAGCGAGTGGCAGATGATTCATGTTAGTCATGGCTGATCTTGTTGCGCAGCAGGATGGCGCGGGCGGCAAGCTCAGCAGCAGGACGAACAGGGTGACCATGAGGGCGCCGGCCCAGGCGAGCGGTGCCAGTTCTCGTACGGGCTCATCGCGTACTGGAAGATCACCACCGGCACGCTGGCCATCGGCGCGTTCAGGTCGGTGCTCCAGAACTGGTTGTTCAGCGCGGTGAACAGCAGCGGCGCGGTCTCGCCGCTGATGCGCGCCAGCGCCAGCAGCACGCCGGTGAGGATGCCCGACAGCGCGGCGCGGTACAGCACCTGCACGGTGATCTTCCACTGCGGCACGCCCAGCGACAGCGCCGCCTCGCGCATCGCGCTGGGCACCAGGCGCAGCATCTCGTCGGTGGTGCGCACCATCACCGGCAGCACGATGAAGGCCAGCGCGATGGCGCCGGCCAAGGCCGAGAAGTGGCCCAACGGCACCACCACCAGCGTATAGACGAACAGGCCGAGCACGATCGACGGCGCCGACAGCAGGATGTCGTTGACGAAACGGATGATTGCGCCGAGCTCGGCTGCGGTTGGCGTACTCGGCCAGGTAGGTGCCGGCCGCGATGCCGATCGGCGTGCCGATCAGCGACCGCCAGCAGGCTCATCATCGACGCTGCCGACGATCGCGTTGAGCAGGCCGCCGTCGCTCGCCCGGCGGCGGTGTCATCTGGGTGAACAGACGCAGGCTGAGGCGGCATGCCCTTGCTGACAGCGTGGTCCAGAGGATCCAGACGAGCCAGAACAGGCCGAACAGCGTGGCCGCGCCGGCGAGCACCAGGGCCAGCGCGTTGATCGACGCGGCGGCTGCAGGTACAGGTGCTCGGACGCGTAGCCATCAGTTGCCCTCCTTGCGCTGCAGCCGCATCAGCATGAGCGGCGATCGCCAGCACGACGAAGGTGACCACGAACAGCAGGAAGCCCAGCGCGATCAGCGAGGACGTGTACAGCGGATCGACCGCTTCGGCGAACTCGTTGGCGATGGTCGCGGCGATCGATGTGCCGGGCATCGAGCAGCGACGCGGTGATGTCGTAGCGCATTGCCGATGCACGAAGGTCACCGCCATGGTTTCGCCCAGCGCGCGGCCCAGGCCGAGGAAGATGCCGCCGATCACCGCCGAGCGCGTGTACGGCAGCACGATGTCCCAGACCACCTCCCAGGTGGTCGAGCCCAGCGCATAGGCCGATTCCTTCAGCCGCGCGGGCACGGTCAGGAACACTTCGCGCATCACCGAGGTGATGAACGGCATGACCATGATCGCCAGCACCAGGCCGGCGGTGAGCATGCCGATGCCGAGCGGCGGGCCCTGAACAGCGCGCCGATGATCGGCACGCGCCCATGTTCTCGTCGAGCCAGGGATGGACGTGCTCGGCCAGGAACGGCACCAGCACGAACAGGCCCCACATGCCGTAGATGATGCGACGGGATGCCGGCCAGCAGCTCGATGGCGGTGCCGACCGGCCCGCGCAGCCAGCGCGGCGCGATCTCGGTCAGGAAGACGGCGATGCCGAAGCTGACCGGCACCGCGATCAGCATCGCGATGCGCGGCGGTGACCAGGGTGCCGTAGATCGGCACCAGCGCGCCGAACTTGCTGGACGGACGTCCCAGTTCGCTCGGTGGTCAGGAACTGCCAGCCGAAGGTGCTCGAAGGCCAGCGCGGCCGCCCCAGAACATCGAGATGGCGGCGCCGATCAGCGCGATCAGCACCAACAAGCCCGCGCCGGAAACCACGCTGCGGAACAGCAGGTCGATCAGCGTGTCGCGCTTGTCGCTGCGGATCACGCGGCGCGGCGAGGGTGGCTTCAGTGCTCATCTGCGATGCGTTCGCCTGGACGTTGTTCATGGCGAGCGGCTTCGATGCACGACAACGCGCATCCGGTCGGATGCGCGTACCGGGCACATCGTTTTGATCAGTACTTGAATTCGCGCCCAGTAGGCCTCGATCTGGGTGACCAGCTCCGGCGGCAGCGGCACGTAGTCCAGCTTCTCGGCCTGCGCGTCGCCGTTCGTGTAGAGCCCAGTCGAAGAACGCCAAGGTCGCCTTGCGCGTTCGCGGCGTTCTTCGGGCTCTTGTACATGATGATGAAGTTGGTCGCGGTGATCGGCTAGGCTCGTCGCCCGGCGCGTTGGTGATCACCAGGTAGAAATCCTTGGCGTTGGCCCAGTCGGCGCTGGCCGCCGCGGCCTGGAAGCTCTCGCGCTCGGCAGCGACGAACTTGCCGGCGGCGTTCTGCATGCGCGCGTAGCTCATCTTGTTCTGCTGCGCGTAGGCGAGCTCGACATAGCCGATCGCGCCGTGATCTGCTTGGTGTAGGCGGCGACGCCTTCGTTGCCCTTGCCACCGATGCCGGTCGGCCACTTGACCGAGGTGCCTTCGCCGACCTGGTCGTCCACTCCGGGCTGACCTTCGACAGGTAGTTGACGAAGTTGAAGGTGGTGCCCGAGCCGTCCGAGCGATGCACGACGGTCATCTTCGGTTGCCGGCAGCGTCATGCCCGGGTTGACCGCGGCGATGGCCGGATCGTTCCAGCTCGTGATCTTGCCCAGGTAGATGTCGGCAAGCATCGGGCCAGTGAAGTCGGATCTGCCCGGCCTTGACGCCCGGGACGTTGACGACCGGCACCATGCCGCCGATCACCGACGGAAACTGGCCGAGGCCGAAGCTTGTCGAGATCCGCCGGCTTCAGCGGCGCATCGGACGCGCCGAAGTCAACGGTACCGGCCTTGATCTGGGCGATGCCGCCGCCCGAGCCGATCGACTGGTAGTTCACCTTGTCTTTGGTGGCTGTTGCGTATTCCGCCGACCACTTGGACATGGCGGGGATAGCACGAATGAAGCGCCGGCGCCGGTTACGTCTGCGGCTTGGACGCTGAATGAAAAGCTGACAGCCAGCGCAATCGCGACGAAGGACGTTTTGGCTCTTGTTTCAATAAACATGTGAATTTACTCCTTGAAAGCAAGCCCGGGAAGCCTTGAGCTTGGCATATGATATGTCGGAATTATGACAGTGGATTACAGTGACGTTGGTCTAACCCGTGCTTACCAGTAGAACTGGGCGCGCATTTCGAAAATGTCCGGGTTGTCGTCAAGGAAGTTCTTGGCGGCTGGTGTTGTACCTCTAGCTGGAGATCGGCCATCACGTAGTTGGCGGACAACTTGAAGTTCGAACGCCAGTACCAGTTTACACCCACAGTCCAGTCGCTTTCCTCGCCACCATCACGCCGGTCACAACCGGAGCCAAGGGGTTGGTGAAGTTGACTTTTCCGTCGTTCAGGTCGGCGGTGTCGTAACGGACACCAGCTGCCACATGCCTTTGGCCGGATCATTGTCCCGCAGACCGGTGGTGAACACGCCGCCTTTATAGCCCCAGGTTTCACCGGTGATGTTCCAGACGCCATAGACATACCAGCTGTCGCCGTTCGAAGTCTCGAGGTCAGGTGCGCGGGTCACGGTGGTGGTCATGTATTCGGCCTGCAGTTTGATCGGACCGCTGACGAATCCTGCCTTCTCAGTCCCCGGTTGTTTTCAGACGGTCGGCGTCTTTCCAAGTCGCCGGTGTCGATCAGGCGTGATGCTGGACTGGTCGGCATCAGGACGCACCAGCGCAAAGGCGGGGAGTCCCCAGGACTGGTTCAAGTGTGGTGCGCAGCTTCCCATGTCCCTGTCGATGTAAGACAGGCCGAGGTGCAGCATGCTGCCTTCGCGCGTTCATCGGCGCGGAGATAGCCGCGCAGGCCGTAGCCGTCGCCGCTGCCCAACGATGGGCTTTCATTATTGGTTATTTCATTGCCGAAGTAGCTGGCGGTGCACCCTCCAGTTGGCTTTTTGGGTTTCGATCTTGGCGCCTCCCATGCGGCGGTCTCATGCCCTGCATGTTGGTGGTCATCGCTTTCGAGATGAAATCGTTGTTCTTGGTGCTGGACAGTTCTTCCAGGCTGTTCGGCTGCTTGTACTGGCCGACGGTGACGGAGGTTTCGCCGTTGAATTTGTACTGCACGTTGGCGTCGAGGAATTTGTCGGAGCGGGCGTCGTAGCCCAGCCACCCAGTTCCACATGCCCGGGGCCTTTGCCTTTCAGGATGATTTCCGCGCGGCGCATGCCGAAATCGGTGTCCACGCCGTCGACGGATCCGAGCCTCTGTCATGTATCCGGTCATCGCTGTTTACCAGTATGAATCCGCCTGGATCAAGCCTTCGAAGGACACTTCCGAACCGCCGATCATGTCGAATTCGACGTCGGCGAAGGCCGGCGCGGACAAGCCGGCCAGCACGGCGGCAGCGAGAAGATTGGGCAAAACTTTCATGGCAGTTCCCTGCGGTAGGTGGTTGGGACCTGCGCAGGTTAGACAGTAAAGGTTTCGTTATTGTGACAGTGCGGACATATGACCGCGGAAAGTCGGATCGTTACGGTCCGGAAGACTTGGTCTTGTCGCCGATAGCGGCACAAGTCGCTGATGACGCACTGCTGGCAGTCCGGCTTGCGCGCCTTGCACACGTAGCGGCCGTGCAGGATCAGCCAGTGGTGGGCGTCGCGCCGGAAGCGGCGGGCACCTTCTTCAGAAGCTTGAGCTCGACCTCGAGCGGGGTCTTGCCCGCCGCCAGGCCGGTGCGGTTGGCGACCCGGAAGATGTGGGTGTCGACCGCGATGGTGGGCTCGCCGAAGGCCGTGTTGAGCACGACGTTGGCGGTCTTGCGCCCGACGCCGGGCAGGCGCTCCAGCGCCTCCCGGTCGCGCGGCACCTCGCCGCCGTGCGCCTCGACCAGGATGCGCGACAGCGCGATATGTTCTTCGCCTTGGCGGGAACAGGCCGATCGTCTTGACCGTACCCCCTCCCCGAATCCTCGCCCAGCGCCAGCATCCTGGCCGCGTGTCGGCCCGCGAACAGGCCCCGCGTCGCCTTGTTGACGCCGACGTCGGTCGCCTGGGCCGAAAGCACCACGGCGACCAGCAGCTCATAGGGCGTGCGGTACTCGAGCTCGGTGGTCGGGTTTGGATTGAGTTCGGCCAGGCGCGCGAACAACTCCTTGCGATCTGTCGGCTTCATGGCTGCATCCCCTGCTGCCGGCGAATCGGCCGGGTGCGCCGGTCGATCCATGGCGCCGCGATGTTCATCGACAGGATGGCGAACGGCAGGCCGTCCGCCGCAGGGCCGAAGTGCGTGAGCAGCACCGCCAGCAATCCCGCGCCTGCGCCGAAAAAAATGCGTCCGCGCGGCGACAGGCAGCCGGTGACCGGATCGGTCACGACGAAGAAGGCCGCCAGCACCAGCGCTGCGAGATCGGTCCACGCCATGCCAGGTCGAGGGCGGCCGCCTGTCGCCACCGACGAGCTGCGAGCGCGAGCGCCGCCAGGCGCTCGCGCCTGACCAGCATGGCCAGCGGCGTCTGCCAGGCGAATGATCTTCTTCCCGATCAGGAACAGGCCGCCGAGCGCGTACAGCCCGGCCGACCCAGCCAGGGCTGCCCGAGGTTCCATGGGACCATCGGCCAGGGTCGAGGCAGCGAAGTTCGGAGGGAAAGCACAGCAACAGCGCCGCGTAAGCCGGCCATCGCCGGGTTGAGCGGGTTCTCGCCGAGACCGCCGAACGCCT